>NZ_JBIWJO010000018.1:0-89395 GCF_044765245.1 Micromonospora sp. NPDC093277 | reverse complement strand
CCTCGACCCATGGCGCATCGGCAAGATCGTGGCCGCCGCACTCATCCTGCTCCACACCGAACACGACCGCACCACATGATCACCTTCGGTGATCAGAACGTTGCGCGGAATGGCTCACTGCGATTGCCGCGAGAATCGGCTCATCCATCTGGCTCTCCCAGTTCCGCTCCGGTGTCGTCGTTGTCGCGGTCGACGTCTGCCAGTCGTCGCTGCACGTCGGCTGCGAGGGGGTCGTCGAGTTCAAGCAGCGTCAGCAGGGCGTCGGCCAGGGCTTCCCGCGCCGCGCGTGGATGGTGACGCTTGAGGTGGGCGTCGCCCTCGTACGAGCGGGCCAGGGCGACGTGCCGACGCTGCCCAACCAGCTTGAGAACACGGAACCGCCCGTCAGGTCGCAACCGTAACGGTTGCGGGGAGTTCCGAGAACCGGGTGGCCCGCGTCCACGCCCTGTCCCGCCACTGGCAATGTTTCAACACTTCGACGGGATCTTGGCTGGTGGTGAAACCTACGAACCGATCATCGTCCGTGAAGTGCAGGAACGCCACAACCTGCGAGTCGAACAGCCAGAAGTCATACTGCGGCAGAGTCAGCTCGGCCGCGCGCCCACGTTCGAGGTATCGGATGTCCTCACCCGCAGCCAGATTATGGGGCGTCACCGATATCTCGAACCGGAGGTAGTCGCTCGGGGGCTCATCAATGACCCGAACCCGATCCACCCTCTTGCCCTTCGAGGTCTCCGCCTCCATCAAGTCGAGCCACGACCGAAGCCATTCGATTCCCGGATCTCCCCCGGCAAGAAACTTCTGAAATGGCTCGTCCTCGGAAGGGAGGCCGTATGACCGGCGAACCTCCAACTTGAAGGCAGCATGTTGAAAGTCCTCGAAGAGGCGCTGAAAGGCGTCCGGATCAGTGACGAGCGACCCCATCTCAGCCCTTCTTCTCGAACCAGGACATCAACTCACGAGGTACCACAACGAACGTCTCGTTCGGCAGCACGTCCCGCAGCTGCACCAGCGCCTCCGGATCAGTCAGCTGGTAACCCTGCACCACTATGTCACCCTCGTCGGTCATGTCGTACGGCGCCGCCTCGGCCAGGCTCAGTGCAAGCTTCGCCAGATCCGCCCCCTCGCGAGAGCCGAGAGTAGCCTCCGTCCCGACACCGCCCCGAGGAGGCACGCCGTCGATCATGGAATTGAGACTGCTCGTGAAAGCCGCAGTCAGGCATCGCGTGCCGCAGCCGGCGCCCGAGTCGGACGCCGGCTGCGGGAGGGTCGGATCAGCAGCGGCTGTTCAGGTTGTTCTGCAGGGCCGTCTTCTCGGCCGAGTCGACCGCGAGGCCGTACCGGTACTTGACGTTGATCCATGACTTGACGTAGCTGCAGTGGATCGCCGTACGCGGCGGCATCCACTTCGCCGGGTCCTTGTCGCCCTTGGACCGGTTGCTGCTCGCGCTCACCGCCCAGAGCTGCGGGGACGACACGTCGTTGGCGAAGTCGCGCCGCTTGGCGGTCGTCCAGGTGTCGGCGCCGGAGTTCCACGCCTCGGCGAGCGGGACCATGTGGTCGATGTCGAAACTGGACGCGTCGGTGGTGGTGACGCCGTCGTACTCGCTGTACCAGGAGCCGGCGGTGGCCTTGCACGTCGAGTCGACGGTGACGTTGGAGCCGTCGTACTTCAGGACGTACTCGCGGGCGTCGCAGGTGCCCTCGACCGCGACCCAGTGCGGGAACAGCGCCCGGTCGTACGCCGACGACGCGCCCTCGGCCCGGACGGTGAGGCTGTTGAGCTGCGACTGCGCGGTCGCCTTGGTCGGGATGCCCGGCGGTACGGCGGCCGAGGCTGGCTCGGCCAGCCCGACGACGAGGGCGGTGGCGGCGGACAGCGCGGACAGCGCGGTAATGGCGTGGCGCAGGAACGTGCGTACCATGAGTCTCCTAGCGTGGAACGGACTTGCCCAGGAGACTGGTCGCCTGATTCGGCGAAAGATCGAACCAGAGATTAACGCCTGTCTATTATTTGTGAACTGTGTCGCGACCTCCCGCCCGGCGCCCACCCCCTGTAACAACATCCGGCGCAGCGTCACCGACCAGTGAGGTGATCAGGTGCAATTGGACGGCTTCGTGCTCGACCACATCCCGGCGGGCACCGGCGAGTCGGTCGAGGACTTCACCTACGAGTGGGACGACGTGGCGTTCACGTCCCGGGTGTGGGAACGGGAGGTCGACGGCGGCCACCAGGTCGACCTGCAGGTGCTGGTGCTGCGCGGGCCGCGCCTGGCCAGCGCCGCCGCCCTGCGGGACTTCCTCGTCGAATATCACGAGCGCGACCCCGACGCCTGGGCGCTCAGCGCCTTCCAGCCCGGCGAGGCAGCCGGCTTCATCGGCGAGAACGAGGCGTTCTGGCTGGTCGAGCCAGGGGTGGCGGTGCAGGTGAGGTTCCCGACCGGCCGGTTCGGCGCCGACGAGCTGCGGGCGACGGCGCTGGGCGTACGTCCGGCCGGGCCAGACGAGTGAGCGGGCTACCGGGTCGCGGCCCCCATGCCTGACTCATGTCGAACCAGCGACCCGGAAGGACGTGATATCAAAGACGCGTCAGATTGATATCACTCGGTGAGTTTCGTCTACCGGAGGAGCCACCATGAGTCGGACGATCCTTGACGTCGATGATGAGTTGCTCGCCGAGGCGGGCAAGATCCTCGGCACCACGACGAAGAAGGCCACCGTCAACGCCGCGCTCAAGGCTGTCGTCGACCGCGAGAAGCGACGGCAGTTCGCCGATTGGCTCAAGAGCGGCGGGTTGCCCGATCTGACCGGCCCGATCGAGACGACGAAGCCAGACGCAGCGTGAATCACGAGCCTTACCTGCTGGACAAGTCGGCCCTCGCCCGCTGGCCCAAGCCACGTGTGGCTCCGATCCTCGAAGAACTCTCGGACCGGGGGCTACTCGCAGTGTGCGGGGCGATCGAGATCGAGGTCATTCACAGTGCCCGCACCGCCAAGGACGCACAGCGTGTCCGCTGGATGCTGACTCTCCGCCCTGGCATGGGTTCGCGAACGGCGGGTATGACGGGGACATGAGGGCAAGCTTCCGGCTTGGCCGGATCGCGGGTGTACCCATCGGAGTCAACTGGAGCGTCCTGGTCATCTTCGTGCTGATCGCCTGGGCGCTTTCGGCCAGTCTGTTCCCACGCTCGTACCCCGGCCATTCGACCTTCGCGTACGTGGTGGCGGGGCTGGCGGCAGCCGTGGTGTTCTTCCTCGGCCTGCTCGCCCACGAGGTGGCCCACGCGGTGATCGCCAAGCGCAACGGGATCGAGGTCGACAGCATCACGCTCTGGCTCTTCGGCGGGGTGTCCCAGCTGAAGGGCGAGGCGCGGGACCCGGGCGCCGAGCTGCGGATCGCCGGGATCGGGCCGTTGGTGAGCCTGGTGATCGGGCTCTTCTTCGGCGCGATCGCGGCGCTGCTCAGCCTCGGCGGTACGCGCGGCCTGCTGGTCGGGGCGCTGTCCTGGCTGGCCGGCATCAACGTGCTGCTGGCGATCTTCAACGTGCTGCCGGCCGCCCCGCTCGACGGCGGGCGGCTGCTGCGCGCCGCGGTGTGGAAGGCCACCGGGGACCGGACGAAGGCGTCGGTGGTGGCCGCCCGCGCCGGCTGGGGGCTCGGCATCCTGCTGATCGTCATCGGGCTCTGGCAGTTCCTCCGGGGCGCCGGGTTCGGCGGGCTCTGGCTGGCGCTGATCGGCTGGTTCCTGATCGGGGCCGCCGGCATGGAGGAGCGCCAGGCCCGGATGGGCAGCGCGCTGCGCGGCGTACGCGTCGGCGAGGTGATGACCCCGCAGCCGCAGACCGCGTCCGGGGAGATGACCGTCGCGGACTTCGTCGACCGCTACCTGTTTGCCTACCGGCACACGGCGCTGCCGCTCACCGACGACGGGCGGCCGGTCGGCCTGGTCACCCTGGACCGGGTACGCGGCATCCCGACCGACCGGCGGGGGTCCACCACGCTGGCCGAGGTGTCGTGCCAGGCCGGTGACCTGGTCCTCGCCAACCCGGACGAGCAGCTCACCGACCTGCTGCCCCGGCTCAGCGGGTGCGCCGACGGCCGGGCGCTGGTGGTGACCGACCAGCGGCTGGTCGGGATCGTCTCGCCCAGCGACATCAGCCGGGCGGTGCAGCGGGGCAGCATGCGCGATCAGACGGCCGCCGGACACCGCTAGTCGCCGGGCCCGGGTGCCTCGTCCAGCAGGCCGCGCAGGAAAGCCCTGCTCCAGGCCGCGATGGTGAACGAGTCGTTGATCACGCCGTCACGGATGAGTTCACCGACCTCCGTGGGCCGGCAGAGCCGTACCGCCCGGATGCCCTCGCGCTCCTCGGGCTCCCCGACCGTCCGCACCTCCGCCAGGAACAGCCGGACCTCGTCGGTGGAGGTCCCGGTGTCCGGATTCAGCACGCCCAGGTCGACCAGTCGCGCATCAATCGCGCCGATCTCCTCGCGGAGCTCGCGGGCGGCCTGCTCCTCGGCCGGCACGCCCGGCTCGCCGAACCCGCGCGGAGCCTCCAGGTGCCACCGGCGGGTCGCGTGCCGGAAGTGCTCCACCAGCACCACCGCGCCGTCGAGCAGCGGCAGGAGCACCACCCCGGGCGCGCCGCCCACCGAGACCGACCGGATGTACGTACCGAGCCCACCGTCCGGGAACCGGACCGGATCACGCAGCAGGGTGACCCATTCGTCCTGGTACACGACGCCGGTCCGGCCCCACTCCGCCGGCAGCCCGCGGGCGCGCAACGCCGTGGCCTTGGCCCGTTCCGCCGCCGCGACCTCGGCCGGGTCGACGAGGATCTCCACGGCTGCCCCGGACGGGTTGACGAACAGCTCGGGCAGGCGCGCGCGCAGCTCCCGGTAGTGCGAATCGTCGGGGTACTCGCTCACGCGCCCTCCCGGGGTCTGTCGATGTTCGGCTCGGAGTCCCGCCCGACGTCGCCGGCGGTCACCGGGAAGCCGCCCTCGCGGAGCCGGGCGACGAGTTCCCGCCAGTCCTCGCGGGCCCGCTCCAGCCGGACCCGCATCACGTCGACGCCGGTGGCGAGCTCATTCTCGGCCCGGCGCTGGTCGCGCCCGATGACCGCGAAGCGCAGCACCGCCTCGGCGCCGCGGGCGGCGACCTCGGTGGCCACGTCTCCGACGATCTCCAGCCGGGGATCGCCATCGTAGATGAGCGAGGCGGAGGCGCCGAGGACCTCGATGGTGACCCGCACGACCGGTTCCCAGATCCGCATCTGGCCCTGCCGGCGCTCGCCGACGATCTGCGCCAGCCGGCCCGCGAGGGCGATGTACCGGTCGTACACCACCTGCCCGCGGGCCACGAAGTCGGTCGGGTCGTCGAGCAGGGATTCCAGGGCGACGAGGTAGCCGCGCCATTCGTCGGTGTCCCGCGCCTGCCGTACGTGGTGCAGGTCCAGCCCGGTCAGGTCGATCCGCAGCGGCGACAGGGCCAGGTCGAAGGCCTGCGGTCGCAGCGTACGCAGCACCTCGACCAGTCGGGTCAGCTCACCCCGCGGAGCGCCTTCCTCGGCGGGCTTCCTCACCCGCGCCGGGGGTCGCTCCTGCAGGGCGGTACGCCGCAGCGAGGCGGTGGGGATCAGCGCGAAGCGCTCCACCGCGTCCGGCACCGTGGTGTTGTACCGGAGGTCGACGAGCTGCTTGAGCTCGGCGACCAGCGGCGCGGACCGGAAGCGGCCCTGCGCGGGGTCGGTGTCCGGTTCGACGAGGAACTGTCGGTAGAAGCCCTCCCGGTCGGCCCGGTCGGTGTCCGCGGCCCACAGGGTCACCTCCCGCAGCTTCTGTCGCAGGGTCGGGATACTCTCCGGGCCGAGTGCCAGGTCGCGACGCAGGGCGTCAAGGTTGAAGCCACGCAGTTGCAGGAGGAACCGGTGGAACTCCTCGAACATCAGCCGCTGGGTGTACGCCTCGTTCTCGGCGTCGTCCCAGCTCAAGCGCAGGCAGCGGATGGTGTCGAGGTCGCCGAGCAGCCTCCGCCAGGCGGCCCAGCCGGCCGGGTCGACGGTGAACCTCGGCTCATCCGCGGGCGAGCCCTCGCGGAGCAGGAACGGCACCAGCACGCTGTCGTCGAGCAGCGCCCGGAACGCCTCACGCTGCCGACCGGGCGCGACGAAGTCCTGGTAGACGACGGGATTGTTGAAGAAGTACGCCCGGTTGACGATCACCTGCTCGGCGTTCAGGATCGACCGCAGATATTCCGCCCGCGCGTCCTGCCGCCGACGGCGCTCCACCTCCGCATAGGACAGCCGCCGGGTCACCATGTGCTCCAGCAGATCGCGGGTCACCCACTGATTGTCCAGACACTGGGCGACGACGCTGATCCTGGCGAGCTGGCGGTTGTCGACCCGTACCAGCCCGTCCGGTTCCGCGAACTCCTGCACCGGCCCTCCCATCGAAAAGGTCCATCATGGATGGCCGGTTCAGGGTAAGTCAGTTTGGGCACGCGCCGGGGTCCCGTCGACGGGCCGCGGGCGCGGAGCGGACGGGTGACGGAAACCGATCGTCAGGACCGTGGAAAGTAGCGGTCCAGCTCGTCGGTGCGGAACTTCCCGGTCGGGTCGAGGTCGCCCAGCAGGGCCCGGAAGTCGTCGTAGCGGGGGTACGTCGCGGCCGGATCACGCCGGAAGAGCTTTCCCCAGTGCGGGCGCGGCGCGAACGGCGCCAGCCGCTCCTCCACCTCGGCGAGCACCGGGGCCACGGCCGCGGGGTCGCCGACCCAGGTGAAGTGGATCGCCAGGCTGTCCCGGTCGTGGTTCGGGCTGAGCCAGAGCTGGTCCGCGGCGACCGTACGCAGCTCGCAGACCTGGAGGACGGCGGCGATCCGCTCGGCGGCCGGGTCGAGCGCGGCGAGCGCGTCGGTGGCCGACCCGCGCGGCAGGTGCCATTCCGACTGGAGTTCGTCGCCGCTGCTCGGCGTGAAGCCGAGCCGGAAGTGCGGCAGCCGGTCATACCACGGCCCGGGCTCGCCGAGCTGGGCGGTGCAGTGCTCCGCCGGCATCCCGGGCACCGGATGGCAGGGCGCGTCGGCGGCGACGGTGTCCAGCCAGTCCGTCGGCGGGGCCGGCTCGTCGGCCCGCTGCTTCAGCCACACCTGATCCAGTCGCGACGAACGCCAGCGGGTGAAGACGGAGACGCTGTACGCGGCGTCGCAGGCGGCGTCGAGTGCGGCGCGCGGCAGCCCGAACCGCACGTACTGCCGGACGTCGAAGGTGGGCACCACGTCGAGGGTGAGCCGGGTGACCACGCCCAGCGCCCCGAGGTTGACCACCATTCCAGGGAACCGCGGGTCGGTGCGGTCCACGGTGAGCAGATCGCCGTCGGCGGTGACCAGTTCCAGGGCAGCCACGGCGGTGGCCAGGTTGCCGTGGGCGGCACCCGACCCGTGGGTGGCGGTGGCGACCGCGCCGGCCACCGAGATGTGCGGCAGCGAGGCGAGGTTGGCCAACGCGTACCCGTCGGCGTGCAGGCGGGTCGCGACATCGCCGTAACGCAGGCCGGCGGCGACGGTGACCGTGCCGCGGTCGCGGTCCAGCGCGACGGTGGGGGCCAGCCCGGCCACCGAGACCAGGTCGCCGGTGGTGTCGCCGAGCCGGTTGAACGAGTGCCCGGTGCCCACCGCCCGGATCCGGTCCGCTCCGGCGACCAGCTTGCGCAGCTCGTCGATGCTGGACGGCTCGTGCCGCCCGCGGGCGGCGTAACGGACGTTGCCGGCCCAGTTGCTGCCGATCCCGGTCATGCGGTGGTCTCCCGGTCGGTGGAGGGTTCCTCGGCGAGGGCGGCGCGGAGCGCGTCGAGCGCGGCGTCGACCTGGCCGATGTCGTATCCGCGCAGCGCGGGCTCGATGCCGGCGGCCCGGGCCTGCTCGATCGCCGCGCGGGCGGCCCCTCGCTCGGCCCGGTCACCCGTGGCCAGGGCGCTCTCGGCGCGGCCCACCAGCCCGTCCACCTGCCTCTTCTCATAGCCCCGCAGGGCGGTGGTGAACATGATCCGCATCCCCACGTGCCAGCCGGACGACGGGGTACGCGCGTCGGTGAAGCGGCCGCCGGAGTACCGGGCCAGCGCCGCCGCCACCTCGTCGGGGCGCTCGCGTACCTGGGTGAGGTTGAGCAGTTCGACGGCGGGCCGCCCGTCGCCCGGGTGCCGCGCGGAGGCCGGCTGGCCCGGCGGCAGGCCGGCGGCGGGCACACCGACCAGGCGGGCCGCGTCGTCGAGGGCGAGCGCGTCGAACTGCTCCCACCGGAAGGTTCCACGCAGGCCCGGACGGCGCACCTCCAGCCCCTCCGGCCCGATGACGAAGCGGAACGGCCGCACCGCGCCGACCAGCACCGCGCCGCCGACCACGACGACACCCAGGGCCGCGAGCATCCGCAGCAGGGCGTCGTCGCCGGCCATGGCGAGCACCATCATCCCGCCGGCCACGCAGGCGACGGCCAGTGGTAGGGCGCCGCGGCTGCGGTGCAGCTCCATGTCGTGCCCCCGATCCTGTGCCGTGGTCCGGGTGCATCATGCATCACCGTGTCAAGGCACGGCCGGCCGCGCGCGTCGGCGGTGGGACCGGCCGGCCCCACCGCCGACGGGGATCAGAGCTGCCCCATGACCTCGGCGGCCACCAGTTCCAGGTGGTCCAGGTCGGCCAGGTCGAGCACCTGCAGGTAGACCCGGCCACTGCCGGTGGCCGCATAGCGGCCGAGCTTGTCGACGATCTCGGCGGGCGTGCCGGCGAGGCCGTTCTCGCGCAGTTCGGCGGGCTCCCGGCCGATCACCGCCGCACGCCGGGCCACCTCGGCCTCGTCCCGCCCGCAGCAGAGCACCAGGGCGTTGGACCAGACCATGGTGGACGGCTCCCGGTCGATCTCGGCGCAGGCGTCCTTCACCCGCTGGAACTGTGCCGCCGAGTCCTCGATCGAGGCGAACGGCAGGTTGAACTCGTCGGCGTACCGGGCGGCGAGTCGGGGCGTGCGTCGGGGGCCCAACCCGCCGAGCAGGATGGGCGGGCGCGGCTGCTGCACCGGCTTGGGCAGCGCGGGCGAGTCGCTGACCGGGTAGTACTTGCCGGGGAAGTCGAATGTCGCGCCGGCCGGGGTCTCCCAGAGGCCGGTGATGACGGCGAGTTGCTCCTCCAGCCGGTCGAAGCGCTCGGCCAGCGGCGGGAACGGGATGCCGTACGCGCTGTGCTCCTCGGCGTACCAGCCGGTGCCGATGCCCAGTTCGACCCGGCCGCCGCTCATCTGGTCGACCTGCGCCACGGTGATCGCGAGCGGGCCGGGGAGGCGGAAGGTGGCCGCGGTCATCAGAGTGCCGAGCCGGATCCGGGTGGTGTCCCGGGCCAGGCCGGCGAGGGTGGTCCAGGCGTCGGTGGGGCCGGGTTCGCCGGTCACCGGGCCCATCTTGAGGTAGTGGTCGGAGCGGAAGAAGGCGCCGAAGCCGGTCTCCTCCGCGCAGCGCGCCACGGCGAGCAACTGGTCGTAGCTGGCGCCCTGCTGGGGTTCGGTGAAGATCCGCAGTTCCATGACCCGAGCATATTGAGCCGCCTCGCCCGCCCGGCGCGAAAGGTCGGGCCCGTGGTCGACGCCTCGCCGGGTCGGGGCGCCATCACCTGCTTATATTCCTTGACAGGCATATGAGCGGCGAGGCATATTGGGTGGGTGTCCGTCGACGCCTTCGCCGTCCTGGCCGAGCCCACCCGACGCCGCATCCTCGACCGGCTGCGGGGAGCCGAGAGCAGCGTCGGTGACCTGGTGGACGCGCTGGGGATGAGCCAACCGGCCGTCTCCAAGCACCTGAAGGTGCTCCGCGAGGCCGGCCTCGTGACCTTCCGCACCGCCGCCCAGCAGCGGATCTACCGGCTCGACGTACGCCCGCTACGGGCCGTGGACGACTGGCTCGGACCGTACCGGCGGATGTGGGCGGACCACCTCGACGCCCTGGAGCGCCATCTCGACAGTCAGGAGTGACGATGGACCGCGACAGCTTCCACCCCGGCCCGCTCGCCGAGGTCGCCCGCGTACCGGCCGGAGACCGGTGGGACCTGGTGTTCGTCCGGGACCTGCGGCACCCACCCGAGAAGGTGTGGGCCGCGCTGACCGAGCCCGACCGGCTCGCCCAGTGGGCGCCCTTCCTCGCCAGCCGCGACCTCGGCACGCCCGGGGACGCCACGCTCGCCACGCTCGACGGCGAGCGGCGCTTCGAGGCACCCGCGACCGTGCGCCACGCCGAACGACCGGTGCTGCTCGAATACACCTGGGGCGACGACCTGCTGCGCTGGGAGTTGACCCCGACCGACGCGGGCACCCGGCTGACCCTGCGGCACCGGATCGGCAAGCCCGACCTCGCCCCGATGACGGCCGCCGGCTGGCACCTCTGCCTGGACGTCGCCGGCCACCTGCTCGACGGCGACCCGGTCGGTCCGATCCGCGGCACCGAGGCGATGGCCTTCGGCTGGGAGCGGCTGCGTGACGCGTACGCCGAACGGCTCGGGCCGGCCCCCGCGCGCGAGCCCGGCGAACTAACCTGAGGCGTGACCTCAACGGCCGTCTCCATCCGCGGGCTCGGGGTGGCCTTCGGTGCCCGGCCCGTGCTCCAGGACGTCGACCTGACCGTGGCCGTCGGTGGCGCGCTCTGCCTCACCGGTGAGAACGGCACCGGCAAGACCACCCTGCTCCGCTGCGTCACCGGGCTCGTCGAGCCGGACGCGGGGACGGTCCGGGTGTTCGGGCAGCGGCCCGACGAGACCGCGACGTTCTGGCGGCGGGTCGCCACCACGGTCGAGCAGCCCAGCTGGTACGCGGGCCTGACCGTCCGCGAGCACGTCGAGCTGGTCCGGCTGGCCAACGGCGCCGACCCGGGCGACGGCCGGATCGACCACCTCTTCGCCGCGCTGGGGCTGCATCCGCTCGCCGACAGCACGCCCGACACCCTCTCCTCCGGCCAGCGGCAGCGTCTGCTGCTCGCCGTCGTCCTGTCCCGGCCGAGTGAACTGCTGGTCCTCGACGAGCCCGAGCAGCGGCTCGACGCCGGCATCCGGCAGGTGGTCGCCGGGCAGTTGCGCGACTACCTGGACGTCGGAGGCAGCATCCTGATGGCTAGCCACGACCCGTCCCTGGTCGCCGCCGTGGGCTGTCCCGTCCTGTCGCTCGACGCGCCGACGCCGACCACCAGCGGCGCGGCGTGACCACCCGACTGGTCGACGGCGCGGGCGGGGACGAGCCGGAGACGTCGGCCGTCGACCTGCGGCGGTGGATCCGCCGCCGGCAGGCGTCCGCCCGCGGAACCATCTCGGTGGGAACGATGTACGTGTCGGTGCTGGCCGTCGCCATGGCGGTCGCGCTGTTCGGGCCGGGTCTGGCGCGTACCCTCTGGCCCGCCGCACCGGTCGTCGACCCGAACCCGCTGGCGGTCGTCGCCCTGCTCGGCCTCGGCGCCGCGGGCGGGTGGGCGGCGCTGCGTCGACTCGGTCCACTGGTCATCGGTCGCCCGGACGCCAGTTGGCTGCTCACCGCGCCGGTGCGCCGCCGTGGGCTGCTGCTTCCGCCGCTGGTCGGCACGATGCTCGGCACCGCCGCCGTCGGGGTCGCCATCGCCGTGATCTGCGTCGGTCGATTCGCCGCGCGCCCGATCGACGGGGCGATGCTGCTGGGCTGGACGGCGCTGGGCGGCGCGGCGGGCGTGCTGATCGCGGCGGCCGCCGTACGGGCCCAACGTGACCCGGGATGGGGCCGGCGACGAGACCCTCTCGTCACCGTGCTGCTGCTCGGATCCGGTGCGGCGGCTCTGCTCGCCCCCATGGCGCCGGTGCCGCCGATCGCCGCGCCCGCCGTCCCGGTCCTGTGGGCCGCGGCGCTGGCGGCGGTCGCCGCCGCGGTCCTGGGAACAGCGATCGCGGTACGCCGGCTCGACGATTTTTCCGCAGCACGACTGCGGGAGGCCTCGAATCTCGTCGGCTCCTACCTGGACGCGGCCTACACGGCCGAGCCCTCCTTCCTCTCCGATCTCCGGGAACGCCGCTCGTGGCGGGGCCGGGTTCTCCGGTCGGTGCGGGTGCGCCGGCTACCGGGGCTCCCGATCGAGACGATCCACGATCTGCTGGTGCTGCGGCGCGAGCGCCGCCGCCTCGGCTGGCTCGCCGCCGCCGCGCTGCTCCCGGCGATGCTCGCCGGCAGCCCGGGTTGGGTGCTCGTGCTGGCCCTGCTGGCCGGAGGCTTGAGCAGCGCCGACACCACGCTCGCCGCGGTACGCCGTGACTCGGCCCAACCGGCCCTGCTCCGGCTGCTGGGCCGCACCGGCCGCCAGGTCGTCGCCGCCCGACTCCTCGCGCCGGCGACCCTGGCCGCCGCCTGGTCGGGACTGGCGCTCGCCGCCCTGGCCCTGCGGGCCGACCTGCCACCCGGCCCGTGGTGGGCCCTGGGGTTGGCGGTCGGGCCCGCTGTCGCCGTCGCCGCGCTGCGGCGGGCCCGGGCCCGGGCGATCGACAACAGCCTGCCCCTGGTCGACACGCCGATGGGCGCCTTCGCGCCGGGGCCACTGATCTGGCTGCTCACCGGCCTGGACGTGCTGGTCGTCCTGACCCTGCCCACGGTCGCCGCGTTGCTCACGAGCACCGGGTCGACCACGCTCGGGTGGGGCTGGGTGCTGACCCAGGTCGAGCTCTCCGTGCTGGGCGTCGCGGCGTACCTGGTGTTGACCACGGACCGGAACCGCGCGGCGCTCTGACCCGACCTCACCCGGCCACCGAGGCTTGGTCGGTCACCGCACCAGCCGCTGGCGGCGGCTCCGGCAGGGTGATCGCGGTGGCGGCCTTACGGATCGGCTCGGTCACCCGGCGGATCATCCCCTGCCGGCCGGGCAGCCGCGGCATGAGCCGCAGCATCAGCGTCTGGAACCGGATCTGCGCCGCTGAGCCGAGCACCATGCCCTTGAGGTTGCGCTCGGCGAGCTGCTGGTTCGCCGCCACGAAGGGGCGCATCCGCCGTTCGTAGGCGGCGAACCCGGCCGCCGGATCGCCACCGGCCTCCGCCAGCGAGGTGGCCAGCACGTACGCCCCGACCAGGCCCAGGCTGGTGCCCTGCCCGGACGCCGGCGAGGCACCGTGTCCGGCGTCGCCGACCAGCCCGATCCGCCCGGTCGACCAGCGGTCCATCCGCACCTGGCTCATCGCGTCGAAGTAGAAGTCCGGCGCGTCCGTCATCGCGGCGAGCAGCTCCGGCACCCGCCAGCCGGCCCCGGCGAACGCCCTGGCCAGCGCCGCCCGCTGTGCGGCGACGTCCCGGTGGTCGGGCTCCTCCGCTGGCGACGGGAAGAGGAACAGCGCCCGGGCGTCGGGAGCGCCGGCGGTCCGGTAGACACCGACCGTCCGCCCGGGGGCGGGATGCATCAGCTCGACGCCCTCCTCACCGTACTCGGCCGGCACGGTGAAGATCGCGATGTGGTGGCCGAGCGTGCGCAGGTGCTCCGCGCTGGGCCCGAAGGCCAGCCGCCGGACCGTGGAGTGCAGGCCATCGGCACCGATCACCAGGTCGAAACGGCGGTTCGGCCCCCGCTCGAAGGCGGCCTCCACCCCGCCGGCGGACTGGTCCAGCGCGGCGATCGAGTCGCCGTGGACATATTCCACGTCGTCGGTGGCCTCGATCAGGATCCGGGCGAGGTCGCCGCGCATGATCTCGGCGTCGTCTCCCTCCCGGCCGCCGAACAGCGCGGCGTCCATGGTGGCCAGTTGCCGCCCGCCGGCGTCGACGAAGCGGGCCAGCCGCATTCCGGTGTCGTGCCGGCTCACCTGCTCGCGCAGGCCCATCCGGTCCACCACGGTCAGGGCCGCGCCGCGGATGTCCACCTTGTAGCCCCCGTCCCGGCGGGCCGGGGTCCGTTCGACGACGGTCGGACGGAAGCCGTGGCGGCGCAGCCACCAGGCGAGCGCAGGGCCGGCGACGCCGGCACCGGAGATCAGCACATCGGTCATGCCGTCGACGGTACAGCCGTGTTAGACAATTGTGCAAGACAGTCGTGCAAGGAACTTGCTACGCTGCTTCGCATGGGAAATCGGGAAGACCTGCTCGCCGGGGCCAAGCGCTGCCTGATGGAGAAGGGCTACGGGGGCACCACGGCCCGCGACGTCGCCGCTGCCGCCGGCACCAGCCTGGCCGCCATCGGCTACCACTTCCGCACCACGAAGACGCTGCTCAACGAGGCCCTCATCGAGGCGATGGCCGAATGGGGCGAGGAACTGGGACGCGCCCTCGCGGACGACGCCGCTCCGGACGCCACGCCCGCGCAACGGTTCGAGGCAGCCTGGGAGCGGATCATCGATTCCTTCGACCGGCTACGGCCGCTCTGGGCCATCCAGTTCGAGCTGATCTCGCAGATGGACCGGGTACCCGAGCTGCGAGAGGCGTTCGCCACCGCCAACCGGCAGGCCCGACTCGGCCTGGCCGAGATCTTCCACCGGCTCGACCCGGCCGTCGACGAACCGGCCGCGCTCACCCTCGGCGCGTTCCACCAGGCGCTGCTCGCCGGCCTGGCGACCCAGTGGCTGGTCGACCCGCAGGCGACCCTCTCCGCCAAGGAGCTGACCCACGCCCTGCGCACCGTCGCCGCCGGGTTCCGCACCGGCCCGAGCTGACCCGGATCGAGCTGACCCGGACCGGTCCCGGCGACGTCGGCTGTTTCCGGATGTTCGTGCCCCACAACGTGTTGATCGGGTCGGAGAGCGGGGAGGGGCCGCGCGGGGCCGGCCGCCGGCCGCTCGGATCAGGTGGCTGATCGTCCCGTGCGGCGACGCACCAACCGGGCGACCAGGCTCACCACCGTGGTCCCCGCCGCCGTGCCGACCAGCACCAGCACCGCCCCCACCGCCCACAGGCCGCTACCGTCCGTTGACGCGGCTTGCGCCGCCCAGGCGGCGGTGAAGGCGACCGTCATCACGGGCACCACCAGCCAGGGGCTGAGCCACCAACCGCCGGCGGCGGCGAGCAGGGCGAGGGAGAGCACGGCCCCGGCCACCTGCCACGGGGCGTACGGGCCGCTGGTCGCGCCGGTCTCCGGGTCGACCGTGTAGCCGGTCTCCCAGCCGAGCCAGGCCCACCAGGCAGCGACGGTGGCCGCCGCCAGCAGCGGCGCCCCGAACAGGGCACGCGTCGTCTTGGTCATGGCTCGATCCTCCCGGTCCCGGCGGCAGGGCGGATGAGCATCCGTACCCAGGATCGGGCCCGCCACCGACCAGGACAAGTGGTCACTGTCGATGCTGCTCCCAGTCGGCGCGGGTGAGCTCGTACTCGACCTCGCCGTGTTCGGAGCCCTCGATCGCCTCGGGCCAGTCCCCGCTGAAGGTACGGAGGAACGACAGGCCCGCCTTCTCCATCACCCGCCGGGACCGGGTGTTGACCGTCATGGTGTTCGCGGTGACCCGTTCCACCCCGAGGTCGGTGAAGCCCTTGTCGATCAGGGCGCGGGATCCCTCCGTGGCGTAGCCCTTGCCCCAGGCGGCCTTGTTCAGCCGGTAGCCGAGTTCGACCACGGCGGGGCTGTGCTCGTCGAGGGGACGGAACTCGAACCAGCCCAGAAAGGTCCCGGTGGCCTTCTCCTCGGCGGCCCAGTAGCCACGGGTGCCGAGGCACGCGTAGTCGTGCCGCAACCGGGGCAGGGTCCGTGCTTCGATCACGTCGCGACCCGTCGGCCGGCCACCGTTGACGAACCGCATGACGTCGGGGTCGCTGTCCAGTACGAACAGGTCGTCGACGTCGGCGTCGGTGAACGGCCGGAGCGCGAGCCGTTCGGTTTCCAGGAAGACCGGCATGGCGTCGAGCGGCTTGCGCCAGACCGACACGTGGCTCTCGCTCTCGGACGTGAAGGGCGTCCCGTCCCAGTCCGCCATCCGCTGCTCCAGCGTCAGCCCGGCCAGCCGGGCCATCAGGTCGCACTCGGCGGGCCAGATGTAGCGGAAGTTGCTGTAGCCGTACCGGGCGCTCCCGTCGTCCTGGCGCCGGTAGTGGTGGGAGGTTCCCCGCTGGGTGACCATGTCGTAGGTGTCGAAGCCGACGTGCCGGTCGGTCACCTCGAACGGCACCGCCGACTGCCCGGGTGGAAACCGCCGGATGCCCGGCACCCACAGCTCGATGACGAAGCGACCACCCGGAGACAGGTGCCGGGCGGCGTTGCGGAAGCACTGCACCTGCTCGTCCTGCGTGCACAGGTTGCCGATGCTGTTCCACACGACGTACACGAGCGAGAACTGGCCGGGGACGGTCGTCGTGGCCATGTCACCGATGACGACCGGCAACCGCTCCGCGGGCACCTTGCGGCGCAGCCGGTCGGCCATCGGTCGCGACAGCTCGATCCCGGTCACGGGGATGCCTCGGGCGGTGAGCGGGATCGCCACTCGACCCGTGCCGATCGCGAACTCGAGCGCGGGGCCCGAACCCGCCAGCCGGGCGAGGAAGTCCACGGCCGGGTCGAGCACCTGGGGTGCGAACATCTCGGCCGAGGTGTCGTCGTACCCCTCCGCGGTTTCCTCGTCCCACAGATCGCTGCTCGTCACGGCTCTGGAGCCTGCTCCCTCCCCTGCGGTCACGCCACCCGTTTTCGACCTCCGCCCCGCCCCGGAGGACATATCGACGGTCGTTTCGGAATCGTCTTGCCGAGGCGGGAGTGGTCATGCACCGTAGCCGGGATGGTCGATCTCGTGGAGGGGAGCCGCCCGATGAGGGAGTTTCGCCGCCCTGGAGGTGGCGCAGTGGCAGGGATCGGCGTCGGCCCCCTCGTATCCCTGCTGCGACCCTCGGACGGCAACCCGGCGGAGCAGCGGCAGCTGGTCGAGCGAGAGACGCTGACAGGCGGGGGCGTCAACGAGGTCGTCCGGATTGGCGACACGGTGCGCCGTCCTACCGGCCCCTGGTCCACCCGGGTCCATGACCTGCTGCGACATCTGGCCGCCCAGGGCTTCCAGGGAGCACCGCGGGTACGCGACACCAGCGAGGCCGGCTTCGAGATCCTCGACTTCCTGCCCGGCGACGTGTCGAACTATCCTCCCACCGCCGCGGCGGCCTCCGTCGAGGCGCTGAGGAGTGCGGCTGCGCTGCTACGGGCGTACCACGACGCGACGGTCGAATACGCGCGGCGAGCACCACGCGATGGCTGGCAGGTGGCGGCGACCGAGCCCGTCGAGGTCATCTGCCACGGCGACTACGCGCCACACAACTGCGTGCTCAGCGGTGACCGGGTGGTGGGCATCATCGACTTCGACCACGCCCAACCCGGACCACGGCTGTGGGATGTCGCCTACGCGGCCTATCGGTGGGTGCCGATGACCGCGCCGGGAAACACCGACGGCCTCGGCACCACCGAGGAGCAGGCTGCCCGGTTGCGGGTGTTCTGCGACTGCTACGGGCTGGACGATGCCGGGCGGGCGGGCCTGGTCGACGCCACCGTCGCGCGGCTCCACGCGCTGGTCGACTTCATGCACGCCCAGGCCGCCGCCGGCAACGCCGCCTTCGCCGGCCACATCGCGGACGGACACCACATCCAGTACCTCAACGACGCGAAGTACATCCGGGCCCGACGGGCGGTATTCGAGCGTGGCCTTCAGGCGTGACAGCTCTGCGCGTCCAGGTCTCGCAGCGCGAAGCGGAAATGCTCCCACTCCTCGTCGAAGATCACGTGAAGGCAGTGCAGGACCGGATCCTCGTGTTCGGGTGACCACGCGGTCGGCCGAGCCTCGGCGAGCAGTTCCGGCGTGACGGTCGCCAGGAAGTCCCGAACCATTGCCTGCCGCTCGGCACGGGCCTCGAGCACGGCCGCGAAGGCCGGCTGCTCCGTGGCAAAGACCGACATGTCGAAGCCGTCCGTCTGGTATTCGGCGTGCGGCTGGCCGAGCGGGTGGAACGGTCGGGGCAGGCGCAGGATCGCCTTTCCGAACCATGCGTCGGTGGCGAACACGAGGTGGCGCAGGGTCTGCGCGAACGACCATTCACCGTCGACCGAGACGTCGACGGCACCCTCGGGCATGGACACGGCCCGGTCGACCGCGGCCGCCCAGGCCCGCTCGATCGCCGCCCATGCCGCGCGCAGGCCGTCCGGGTCCCTGGCCTGCTTCAGCTCGCGCCCCGGGAACCGCCGGTTGAGTTCCGCCTCGACGAGCGGCACGACGTCGACACCGTTGACCAGGAGTGCACCGTCGGCCAGCCACGGTGCGTCGATATCGAGCCCGCGTACGTCAACGCCGCGCATCATCGCGCCGGCCAGCGTCGATCTGACGAACCGCGCAGCCCGCAGGTCCCTGTCGACAAACGTTGCGGAGTCGTCCTGGACCATGGCGCCCTCCCACTCTTGGCGATCGCGGCGATGCTATTGGTCGGGTCCGACAACCAACGGGACGCGAGGTCAGTCGGACAGGTCGGCGATCCGGGTCGACAGCTTGCGTAGCGCCACGAGCTCGTCGGGGCTCAAATGATCGAGGAAACGCGAGCGTACGGAGACGACATGGTACGGCGCGGCTTCCTCCAGCACCCCGAAGCCTTCATCGGTCAGGCGCAGGATGCAGCCCCGCGCGTCCTGCGGATCGGGCTCCTTGTCGATGAGTCCCCGGCCCTGCATGCGGGCCGCGTGGTGGGACAGCCGGCTACGCGACCACTCCATCTTGGCGGCGAGATCCTTGAGCGCCCACCGGCGGTTCGGCTTCTCCGACAGCGTGCTCAGCACCTCGTAGTCCGCCGGTGACAGCCCCGAGTCGCGGGCCAGGTCCCGACCCAGCCGTGCTGGCAGCACTGTCAGCAGGCGCCGGAAAGCGCGCCACGCGTGTTCCTCGTCCTCGCTCAGCCAGGGAGTGTCCACCGGGTCACCATACATCTCGTTGACACGTCACAGAAGTTCCGGATACGGTCGTTGACATGTCATCGAAAGCCGCGGGCGCGCCCCTGAACGTCCTTGTCATCGTCGCCAGCACCCGCCCTGGCCGGCTGGGACCCGCCATCGCCGACTGGTTCGTCGGGGCCACCCTCCCGGAAGCCGAACGTCGCGGGATCACCATCGACGTCGCGGACCTGGCCGAACTCGGACTGCCGCTGCTCGACGAGCCCGAGCATCCCTCCAGCGGCAGCTACGTTCACGAACACACCCGCGCGTGGAGCCGGCGAGTGGCCGCGGCTGATGCATTCGTGGTGGTCACACCTGAGTACAACTACGGAATGCCAGCGGCGTTGAAGAACGCCTTCGATTTCCTCTACCACGAGTGGGCGTGGAAGCCGGTGGGGTTCGTCAGCTACGGCAACACCTCGGCCGGCACCCGATCGGTCCAGATGACCAAGCAGGTCGTCACCACCTTGAAGATGATGCCCATCGGCGCCACCGTCGCCCTACGCATCGCCGACAGCACCCGCAACGGCCAGGTCATCGAGTCCGCGGGACTCGACAAGACCGCTCGCGGAGTGCTGCTTGAACTGAGCCAGGTGGCCGCCGCGATGCGGCCCTTGCGCACCAGGCCCCACCGTGACGACACCAGCGTTTCCGGGCCGGTCGAGGGACTGACGCTGACCATCGCCCGGCCTGACGACCTCGCCGAACTGCTCGTGCTCCAGCGGTGCTGCTGGGTGCAGGAGGCCCTCGCGAACGACACCCTCGACCTGCGGCCACTCCGGGAAACCCTCGACGACCTGCGGGCATCGATGTCGACCTGGCAACTGTGGTGCGTACGCCGGCACGGACGCCTCGTCGCGGCGGTCCGAGCCCGGACGCACAAGCGGGCGTGGCTGATCGGCCGCCTGATGGTGGCTCCCGACCAGGCCGGGAACGGCATCGGTTCCTGGCTGCTCTCGTACGTCGAGGAGCAGGCCCCCGAGGAGACCACGCACCACGAACTGTTCACCGGCCACCGCAGCACCCGCAACATCAGGCTGTACGAACGCGCCGGCTATGCCCTCACCACCGCCGACGACACCCCGGACGGCAGCGTCCACCTCACCAAACAGCGGCAGCTGATCGCCTGACGGCCGGTCCGGCCAGGTCACGACTCGCTTGACGGCTGAGGCTGAACGGGCGGTGCCGACTCGTGGCAGATCCGCATATCTGCTCGAGGTGGATCGGTGTCGAGCCGACTACTGGCCTACGAGCAGTAGGTCACGTGTGGGGATGGTTGGTGATGCCGTCCAAGAGGGTGGTCAGGTTGTGGTTGAAGGTTTCCTCGGCGTTGAGGTGGGCGCCGTCGATGACGAGCCGGGCGATGGTGGGATAGCGGCCTGTTTCGAGCATGCGGGTCAGGTAGGGCCCGAGGGTGGCCTGCCAGGCGGTCACGTCGGTGCCGGTGGAACGGGCGGTGCGTCGCTCGGTGACCTCGCTGCGGAGCGCTCCGATGATGAAGGAGTTGAGGGCGCCCACGGCCCGCTGGAGGTCGTCGATGCCGCGCACGCCGGGGGCCTGGCTGAGCGCCGCCGCGGTCGATTCACCCACGGCGAGCGCATGAGGTCCCAAGTGTGGCCTTCCGCCGAGCAGGTCGGCGAACCACTCATGGTCAAGGGCGGCGTCACGGGTACGGTGACCGATGGCCAGTACCGTGGCGCGCCACCCGGAGTGCTGGCCGGCCTCGGCGATCTGGGCGTACACGGCGTCGACCATCACATCGAGCAGTTCGGACCTGTTGATCACGTAGTCGTAGAGCCGCATGGGACCGACACCGAGCTCTTTGGCGATCTTGCGCACCGACAGCCCGTCGAGGCCGTGTGCGTCGGCGAGCCGGATCGCCGTGGCGGCGATCTTCGCGCGACTCAGCGGCACCGGCGCCGCCCGCGGCTGAGGTTCGGGCCGTTCCCAGACGGGCAAGGGTGCGCTACCGTACGGCGTATCCATAAAGTGCAGCGTACGGTAATGGAGATGATGATGCGAATCGCGATCGCCGGCGGCGGCCTCGGTGGCCTGACGCTGGCCCGAATCCTGCACCGGCACGGCATCGGCGCGGTGGTGTACGAACGGGAGGCGAGCCGATCCGCGCGATCACAGGGCGGAATGCTCGACCTGCACCCGGAGTCCGGGCAACAGGCCCTGGCCGATGCGGGCCTCGCCGGCCGATTCCGGTCCGAGGCACGGCCGGAGGGCGAGGAACATCGCATCCTCGACCCGGCCGGCCGCACCCTCGTGCACCACAAGCCACAACCCGGCTCATTCTCCGGGCGCCCCGAGATCGACCGCAGCGCACTGCGTGATCTTCTGCTCGATTCACTCCCCGCCGGCACCGTCATGTGGCGGCACCGGCTCGTCGCGGCGACACCACGACCCGACGGAGGCTTCGGGCTGACGTTCGATGGCGGCCACAGCGCCGACTGCGAGGTCCTCATCGGCGCGGACGGCGCGGGCTCGGTCGTCCGGTCGCTGCTGACCGACGTGACACTGTCCTACGTGGCCACCTTGGTGGAACTCAGCATCAGCGACGCCGACCGGCACCACCCGGATCTCGCCGAGTTGGTCGGCCCCGGAAACCTCTGGTGCGTCGGCGTGAACCAGATCCTGGCAGCACAACGCCTCGGCGACGGCAGCATACGAGTCGGGATCTCAGTACGCGCAGAAGGTCGCGACATCGACACATACCGTAGTAAGCGTGCCGTGCTCGACATGTTCGACGGCTGGGACCCAAGCCTCACCGCACTCATCGAAGCCGGCGACAGCGCGCCGACGCCTCGCAGGATCGAAGCGATGCCGATCGGTGCGCGCTGGGCCCACCAGCCGGGAATCACCCTCCTCGGTGACGCCGCGCACCTCATGCCGCCGGTCGGCGAGGGCGCCAATCAAGCCATGCTCGACGCCGCCGAACTCGCCGCCGAACTCGCCGCCGAACTCGCCGCCAGCCCCGCCGACCCCGACTCCGCGATCCGGACGTATGAAGAGGCGATGTTCACCAGGACCCATCCGATCGCCGAAATGTCCGCACGAGTCCAGGCGATGATGCTGTCCCCAACCGCAGCCGACGACATCATCCGCTTCTTCACGGCCCGCCCCGCGGCGCCGGCACCCGTCGATTGAGAACAGGCTGCGCAGCCAGCCCTGCCTTGCAGACGGCCCCTACCCCGAATACCGCTCCTCGGCATCGCATCGTTGACGCGTGACCCCGTCACGAGGAACGCGCTCGGGTCCGGCCCGTTGATCTGCCGCCGACCACGCGCCCACCAGCCGCTACCGGGAGGACATGAAGCTCAGTCTGCGGTGAGCGGCAGCTCGACCGGCTGACCGCCGAGCCGGCCGGGCGCGGAGTGCTGCGGTGCCGGACGGGCCGACAGTTGCGAGTGCCGGTGGTTGCGCACGGCGACCTCGCAGGTGATGAGACGGATCGGCATGGGCGGTGCGGCGAACGGCCCCGGCCCCCAGCGCACCCAGAGCGCGACCCGGCCGGCGCCGGCCTCGGCGAGCAGCTTCTCCACGGTGCGCCGGCGATCGGCGCGGTCCACCTCGATCACGATGGGCCGGCCGGCCCGGCGGGCGCAGGCGACGTCCACGACCGAGTGCCGGTGCTGGTACGGGGCGGGCAGCGGGACGACACTCGTGGCGCGCCGGTATACACGGAAGCCCTGGGACTCACCCCAGGCGGCGACCGCGTCGACGAGCAGCGCGGTGACCTCGTCCGTCGACCGGTCCACGAACGTGAGCCGGCCCAGATACGCCGCCAGCGAGGCGGCGAGCTCGTCGTCGTTCATGGCCTGCCCCGGTTGCCGTACCGCGCCCGTCCGGTTCACGTTTTCCAGCTCACGCGCTGTAAGTGGGCCGAAGGTACCACCATGCGAACCACACCGCGACAGTCGCCGGTGACCCGCTACCGCTGAATCTGCCGAGCTCACGGGCGTCGGGCGGTGCCCAATGATTCCGGCCCGACTGAATTGCGACCTGGCCGGCGCGTCACCTTGCTGCGGAGGCGGCCCTAGCCACGCAAACAACTGGCAAGGTAGAACATTTAGTTCTACACTGTTGCCCATGGAACGCATCGGTGTCCGGGAGCTGAACCAGAACACGAGCCAGGTGTTGGCTCGGGTGAGCGGCGGCGAGACCGTCGAGATCACCGATCGCGGGCACCCGATCGCCCGACTTGTTCCGGTAGGCGACGACCGGTCGATGCTGGCCAAGCTGGTAGCTGCGGGACGGGCCGTTGCCCCGACCGGCGGCGGTCCTGTTCCGCTTCCGCCGAAACTCGGGGACGAGGATATGGACGTGGCCGCCACGCTCACCGCAATGCGAGACGAGGAGCGCTGGTGATCTACCTCGATTCCGCCGCCGTCGTCAAGCTGGTTCGACAGGAGGCTTGCAGCGCTGACCTTGTCTCCTGGCTCAACACCCACGACGACGTGCCGCTGGTCTCCTCCGCTCTCGTCGAGGTGGAAGTGCCCAGGGCGTTACGCCGATCAGCTCCGCAAGCCTTAATCGGAGTACCGGCGGCCGTCGGACGGCTCTTCCGACTGGAGATCGACAGTACGATCCGCGCGACTGCAGCCGCGTTCGCCGAGCCGACGCTACGCAGCCTCGACGCCATCCACCTCGCCACCGCCCAGATTCTGACCAACGAGTCCGGAACCGCACTCATCGCCTTCGTCACCTACGACCGGCGACTGCTCGAATGCGCCAAGGCCGCAGGACTACCCGTAGCAAGCCCCGGCCAGAACTGACCCACGACTCCCGAAGGCACCGAAAGCGAATCTCCCAAAGGTGCGGACGATCCCCGTTTACCATCCGGCGCTCGCCTGCTGCACCGTTGGTGACCCACTGCTGGTGGGTCTGGACCCGGGTTGCTGGCTCTGGCGATCGCCGGCTGATGGTGCACGTGCGAGCCAGGACCCCGGACGGGTTGTGCCGGAATGTGCATTGCTGGTCGGCGTCCTCGATAACTAGGGGTGATAGACGATAGGACGCGCGACCGCTCCCCCGCCCCACTTCATGACGTGATCTCGCCATCGGCATGCGCTTCTGCGGTTCGTGTGGGCAGTAGCGAGCGTCAGTCGGTGGCGGTGCGCAATCCTAGGGGGACTCGAACCCGCGACCGAGGGATTATGAGTCGCGTCCATGGCTAGGACCCACACCCCTACCGGTCACCCTAGTTGCATCCGGCGCTACTCTGGCCGACCAGATCAACCCTGGTGGCCTGCACTTCGCACCACGCGCCGCACCACGTCGAGACGCACGCGCCCCATCCTGGTTCTCCTCCGCGCCGACGGCGAGCTTTACTCGCTGTAGCGCCGGGCGCCAGCCCTCGGGAGCTGATACCGGTAGCGCGTTGGTTTCAAGGATGTGTGAGCTGGCGCCCACGACTCCCACACTCGGATGCGGCCACCGGACGTCGCGTCCGCTGTCGAGTACCCAACGATCCCCGGGGCACCGAGGAGCGACTTGAGCTAGTGAAGAGGACTACGTCTCCTGGCTGCACGGCGGTGACCAGAGCATAGGACCAGTACTCGCGGCCGGCGTCGTCAACTTGCGGGGCATGCAGGTCAGCGCCAAGATCGATGCGGTCGGTGATTTCCATCCAATAGCGCTCGGCCGGATCCGCGTGCCACCACTCGCTGATTGCCACGCGACATGTCTACCGGCTCGGGCACGTAGACGTTGCCCTCAACAGTGACTCGTCGACGCGGCGCACCGGCGGGCGCCGGAGTTTTATCCGAGCCAGGGTCTACTCTGGCCATCAGTGCCCGCACCGCTCTTTGTCGATGCTTCGATGGCCGGTCGCCGGATGGCGACAGGTCATCGTGCCATCGAGCTAGGGAGGTGATATGGACACAGAGGACAGGAGACCGGTCGAGTGCAACTGCTCGACCACCACCCCGCCCCCTGCCGGTGGCACCCGGCAGCGGACGGTTCGGGTGGCGCTCCTGATCCTTCAGGGGATGGCTTACGCGTCGGCGACCGCGAACTCCGCGATCGACATCGTCAGCAAGCTGACCTGACGGATCAGTCCCTGCCGCACGCTGCCCCCGGTCGGGTCACCCACTCGGACGGGGGCAGTCGTGTATCTGGATGAGGTCTCTCTCGCGTCAACTTCATCCATGTTTACACGCACGAGGTTACACCGACCCCCCGAAATCCCACGACAGACGGGTGGGTAGTTTCCGGCGAGTCGGTCAGCCGAGTGCTCCGCTCCACCCGAGGCGCCCCCGTAGTCGTCGGTCCGTCAGCGCACCGCGGGTAGCCGCTCCATCCCATGCAGGCAGTGACAGTGGCGGTTCGCTTGGCTACGGTCGCGTGCATGACCGAAGAGACGCGCATCGCTCTGCTCAACTACGACTGGTTGGTCCGAAACCGCGGACTCGATGACGTAGGGCTGGATTTGGATACCGACACCCTGGTCTACGGGGACGGCGGGGCAACGATCGAAACCCTGTGCGAACCCGGCTTCACCCCTGCGACTCGCGGCGACTGGTCACAGCCACCTGTAGACGCCCAGGAATCAGCAGTCTGGGCGGCGCCGGGGGGACCGAGCGGTTGCAGCACTTAGCCTCGATCCACCGACGCGGTTGGCGCGATCACCGGTTGATCATTTCGACATTGGGTGAGTTGGCGGGTGTGCGGGAGCCGCCGGTCGTTGGTCGGCTTGCTCCAGTCGTGTTTGTGCGGTGAATGGGATTGTGGCCTGTGGTGGGGCCGCCGGGATCCTGCTGGTGGGTGTGGTCAGCCGGGTGCGGTCTGGACGGCGGTGAAGAGGTTGTCGAATGCTGCTTGCCATGGCCAGTGGTCGGGTAGGTGCAGGTGGATGGTGCGGGCCCGGTGCGCGAGGCGGGCGGCGACGTTGACGAGTCGGGTGCGGATTGTGGCGGGTCGGGCGGTGGCGTGGGCGCCTGCGGCCAGGTGCCCGGCGGTGCGGGTGAGGTTGTGGGTGATCGCGGCGCAGGCAAGCCAGGCGTCGTTGGCGGCGAACCGGCCCGAGGGCAGGTGTGCCAGGGGTCCGGCGATCAGGTCGGCGTTGACCTGTTCGATGATCGCGTGCCCGCGGTGCTGGGCTTCGGCCTGCACGAGCGTGAACGGGCTGTCGGTGAACACTGCGTGATACCGGTAGGTCGGTAGCAGTTCGTCTTGGCCGGGGATCTGTGCCGGGTCGTCGCGGTGGATGCGGCGCACGATCAACCGGGCAGTCACCTCGTGGCGGGTGCCGGCGAACGCGGTGTACGTGGTTTCGGCGATCTGCGCGTCGGAGATCCACCGGCCGGTGTCTTCGTCCCAGACGGCCTGCGGATACTGGATGTCGACCCACTCGTCGTCGGTGATGCTGTCGCACGCGGCGCGGATTCTCGCGTCGATACGGGTGGTGACCGAGAACCTAACGTGGCGGCGTCGGCATGTAGTGATCACGGTCTTGGCGTAGAACGCCGAGTCGGCTCGCACCACGATCTGTCCGGTCGCGCCGCACGATCGGGCGGTCGTGATCGCTTCGGCGATCATGCTGGCCGCGCCGCGGGCCGAGCCGGCGTTACCCGAACGTAGGCGGGTCGCGGCGATCACCGGCGCCGACAGCGGTGTGGACAGGGTGGCGGCCTGTAGTTGCCGTACGTGTCCGTGGGTGAACGTGCGCAGGAACGACCCGAGCGTCGACGGCGCGTACACGGCGGTGAACAGCGACCGCATGCCACCGTGTCGGGCGATGTCGAGGTCGTCGATGCTGTCCGCGCCGGCGAGCACCCCGGCCACGATCGTGGCGACCTTCCCGCCAGGGTTGGCGCCCTTGTCCGTCGGCAGCCGCACCCGGTCGGTGACCGCGTCGTGCAGACCCGCCTGCCGGGCCAGGCGCATCACCGGAACCAGACCGGCACACGACACCAGATTCGGATCATCGAACGAGGCGCGCGTCACCGGCGTGTCATGGCGTAATCTCACCTGCGAGGTGCCCTCTCGAGCGAAGCGATAGAAGCGTCAGAACTCCTATTCTTCCAGCTCAGAGGGCACTTTCTATCTCCGGGGCCCCACCAACCCGACATTCATCGGTGGATCGAGGCTTAGCGCCCTCGTCGTTAGTTCGTCGGGGGTTCCGCGGCTACCAGCCGGGTTCATCCCCCGCGGCCGTGCACGTATGCCATCAGACCCATTAGGATGAAAGGATCTGGGTTGTCCGACTTGAGCATTCTTGCCGATGTTCCCTCGGTCGCGGGTTGGGTGCTCTTTGGCCTGACTTTGCTCGCATGGGCTCTTGATCGAATTTTTGGCTGGTCAAAGTCGCGAGCCGAGACAGACAAGCTGAAGCTCGAAATACAGACGCTGAAGCTCGAGGCGCTTGCGGAAGCTTCCGCCACGAAGCGCTCTCAGCTCGAAGCAATCTCTGCAGTACTCGCTGCAGATCGCGGGCATCCGTCGGCAGACGTAGTCGAGGCGTTCGCGCGCAGTTTGCCTTTCGGGCGAGACACGGCCGGCATTGCGGATCATCTGCGCGCTCGGCAACGGGCTCGCCAGGCGTTACCTCATCTAATCGCTGATGTACTCAACCTCCAAGAACAGGCGGAGACAGTGCGGCGCGATGTCGTTCGAGGCATTGTTGCCGGAGATCACGCGGTCACGGAAATTCACAAGGCGCTCGAATCCGCAAGTGAGCGGATTAATCAAGTCATTACGGATGTGGCAACATCGCCCAGGATATTCGTTTCCCTCGAGGAACCAGATGCGGCGAACGACGGGGATGTTTGGTTTCAAGTCGGTGTCGACGGCGATTCTCCGGCGGGCTGAGCCCGCGAACGCCGTGGCTTTTCCAGCGGGGCGTGCCCCACAACCTGACTCGCATGCTGGCAGCCTTTCGGACCGTGGAGCGGGTTCGAAGAGGGTTGGTGAAGGGCTGCGGCAGCGGGGCGTAGGGCGGCCCGCTGAGAGCGTCGTAGAGCCAAGATCTCCGATGGACTGGTGGTGATGGATGCGCCAGGTGGCTGTGTGGCTCTCAGCGGGCCGGTCTACGCGGGTCGGGCGCGGCGGTCGGCGTGTGGCGTGGGAGGGGCTGAACCATCTCCGCATCTCCGCATCTCCGCAAAGGTGGCTGTGAGCTGCGGAAACAGTTGCGGAGATTGACGGCCGGTGGTGCTGGCCATCTCCGCAAACTCCTGTGATCTCCACAAGAGGGTGCGGAGATGCGGAGATCGGTTCTGCTCTATTGGCTTGATCTCCGCAGGGTGTTTCCGCTGGTAGGCCAGGGTTTGTGCGGCGTTGCGGAGATGCGGAGATGGTTCAGCGGGTTTCGGGTCAGCCGTCGTGGTGTTCGACCCAGAACACGGACCGGTCGCCACGGTCGTTCTTGCCGGCGTTCGGCACTGTAACCTCCCAATGGACTTCTAGGGACGACTCGAAGACCGGCTACGCGATGCGATGCTCCGCAACGGCTTCACCCCATTGGCTGTGGCGGAACAGTTGGGGGTCGACCCGAAGACAGTGGAGCGCTGGATCACGCAGGGACGGGCTCCGTATCCGCGCTATCGGCACGCAATCGCCGCACTGGTCAGGGAGAGCGAGTCGTACCTCTGGCCGGACGCCGTGCCGCAGGAGCGAGCGAACCGCGTAGCGCAATCCGAGGTAGTGCAGGTCTACCCGCGCCGGGCGGCTGTCCCTGACGACCTCTGGCGACGGCTGATCTCGCAGACGCAGGAACGGGTCGGCATCCTGGTCTACGCAGGGCTGTTCCTGCCTGAGCAGCAACCGCAGCTGGTCGCCACGCTCAAGGCGAAGGCAGCGGCCGGCACCCGCGTCGAGACCCTGCTTGGCGACCCGGACAGTCCCGAAGTCGCGCAGCGAGGCACTGTGGAAGGGATCGGCGACGCGATGGGCGGCAAGGTACGGAACGTACTCGCCTTCTACCAGCGCCTGCGCAACGTCCAAGGCGTGACGGTGCACTTTCACCGGACGACGCTCAACAACTCAATCTTCCGGTTCGATGACGAGATGCTCGTCAACTCGCACGTCTTCGGCTTCCCCGCGGCGCACACGCCCGTCATACACCTGCGGCGGCTCGCCGGCGGCGACCTCTTCGACACGTACGCGGACAGCTTCGACCGGGTGTGGGAGACCTCAGCACCCGTATGGGAGCCAGCGGTGGCAGGCTGAGGGCATGGCGAGGACCGAGTACTACAACGACCCCCAGGCACCGAAGCCGAACAGCATTGTTCCAGCGGTGACAGTGTTTGTCCTCGACGCGCAGGATCGGGTTCTGCTCATCCGGCGGACCGACAACGGCCTGTGGGCGATCCCTGGCGGCGCCCAGGACTTCGGCGAGTATATCAAGGAAACTGCTGTACGCGAGACCAAGGAAGAGTCCGGAATCGACGTCGAGGTGACGGGAATTGTCGGCATCTACAGCGACCCAAAGCACGTCATGGCATACAGCGACGGCGAGGTTCGTCAGCAATTCTCGATCTGTTTCCGGGCTCGCTATCTCGGCGGCAACCCGAAACCAAGCAACGAATCATCGGCAGTGTGCTGGGCCAGCAGAGATGATCTGACGGCCCTGCCGATTCACCCGTCAATGCAACTTCGCATCGACCACGGAACGAGCACCGCTCAGAGCCCTATATCGGGTGATGATATCGCACTCAACCGCTCTTCGATATGCCGCACAGCCCTAACAAGCGTCGCCTCAGCGCGCGCCCAGAAGCGGGTAACTAGATGGTCTGGACCGTATCGCGATCGAATTTCTGCAAGCCGCTCTAAAACCTCAAAGTCCTGCCCATCCGGCCCAGTCGTCATATCGACAGAGCTTTGGCAGCGACCGCCGTTACATGTCGCCATCGCCGTGGGAGCGTTTGGGCAAGTGCCTCTTCAGACATCCGGCAAGCTCCCTGAACGAGATCCATATACTCAGGATACTACGAGCGCCGAGCATCGAGGATTTGCTTGATTAACGGCTGAATGGCGTGGTCTTCAAAGCCTTGCGTTCGGATGTCTAGAACCGTGAAGTTTCTGGCGAATCCGGGAAGCTCTTCGACGTCTGGCGCTCCCGGCAGGAGCACAGGAATAAGACGCAGTCGAGCCTTTCCCTCTCGCCGCTTGACAGCCCGTTGAAGCACGACATAATACTCTTGCTCCTGCCATGGGCCCATTGAGTTAGGGCCAAACATCACCAAAGCAACAGGGACTTCGTCCAACATCCGCTCAATCGCGGGAGTCGGCTGATCTCCAGGGCCGAGATTCTGAATATCCTGCCAAGCTAAGACGCCATTCTCCCGCAGTAGAGATCGGAATCGGTTAACCATCGGCCGGTCAACAGTGTTGTAGCAAATGAATGCGTCATACTGAGATGCCCTCTCGCGGGCAGGCATGATGATGAGTCGCTGCTGGCGTTCCTGCTCACCTAGCGCCTGCTGCGACATGGCAACAGTCTCTTTGTCGGCCAACTGTGACTCAAGGACGAGATCATCCATAGCTTGGTGAACGCCGCAGATCGGACATAAGACGGTTCGCTCGCCATTTTGACGCCTCTTGTTAACCGCATTCTCGGGAATCTGTTCGTCGCAACAAACATAGAGCCGGTTCCGAACTATGGAACCTTCGATAGCCATTTGCTGAAGCTGGTAGTCGATATACCGGATGAAGTTCAGCTTGCGTTCACGAGACGCCGCACCACCGAAGAAGACGACAAAAGTGCCCTCTGAATCGTCATCTAGGTTCGTATAATGGGCGGCAAACCCGTAGACAGCATCACCGCTAGAAGCCTTAAACAGGGAGGCGTTGCGATAGAGTGAATAATCGTTTCCGTAGGTGAATGAGTTGACAAGTCGCACAGTTATTGCAGCGTAAATTGCAGAAACCGGACCCGAGAAGGCAAAGGATATCTCGCGATTATACAGCCCCGGATAGTCTGGGAGGTCGGCCCGCAACTCGGATGGGAAAACGAGCACCTGGCCCTTTTCGGTATCCACTCTAATAGCAAGTCCGCGGCCGACCACCTCCTGTACGGCCGTAAGCAACATCAGCTTCTCATCAGCAATCTTAGCTAGCGCATCGTGCTGATAATCGCCCGACAGTGCCCGGCTTTCAGAAATTGCGCCTAGCCCATCAGGCTCCAGCCGAGCCGCCTGAGACAACCACGCAGCATAATTATCCAGCAACTCCGGTTGCAGTAGCCACACGCTCCCAATCGACGCTCTTGAGACAAGCCCCGCTGCCTCTAGCCTTTGCAGGCACGTATGAAATATCTGCCTGTCGACCCTACCTTTGCTGGCCGCACCGAAAGTCGAAAGTAGCTCTGTTTCGGAAGTGAGAAGGGATCCTAGCTCCTTTTGGTGGATCAAAAATTCACGTATCTCAACGAAAATGTTCGGCGCAACAATAACGGGCAACTTAGACCAGGAAACAAGACTTTCGACCGCGGCCTTCAGTTCTGCGATGCCGTCGGTCGTCTTAGCGCTTGTCTCAAAGTATCCACTAAAGCCGCCTTTCTCAAGGAAATCCGCTATCCTCTGCTCACTAACCTTCACTCCCCCGCGGTCATTCCTTGCCGAAACAAGGAGCTTCACGGCGCCACCCTGGGACGCTGTAGCCTCATCGAGAGCTCTGGCCCAGTACATTACGCCCCGAAATGGGTCACTCTCATTTCTGGAGTCAAAAACGACCATAGCTATGGTGACATCCCGCAGGGAAAGGCGATGAAATAGGCGGTATCCGGGCTGCCCGGCAAGGTCCCAAAGAAGCACCTCTCGGATTTCTTTTCGTCCGTTACTTAGCCTTACCTCTTTCCTGTCGGCAGACCACACCTGCCTCCCATGCGTCGATTCTGTCGGCTCAAACTCTCTGCCCGACAGAGGAAAGGCCAACCCGGATTTTCCGACTCCGCTATCACCGACGAGGACCACCTTGGCGTTTCGGTACTGCGAGCTAGACGAATTCGTCGCACCAGCCACGAGCTGCTCGGCAGTCCACGTTAGGGCCCGCTTCCGATTAGAAGAGATCGTAGCAAATCTCGTCATATCGGGCGAAAAACCGGCTAAGTTGGATCCACAGCTTGCGTCAATGTCCACTATGAGACTCCTGGCAAGCCTCATTTCATTCTGAGAGAAGACGTGCAAGCTTTCAATCTCATCCGGCGCAACTAGGTATTGTTGCCCCTTATGGATGTATGCGGATACCGACTCGAATCCGAAACCCTTAGGAGATTCGAAGACATTTAACGACTCTAGCTTGGAACCCCATATTTGCAGCGTTCCATCTGAGCCGCTGGTGACAAATCCCTCACTGAGCAGATCTATTCCAGTAACCCGGCCACCTTTATGCCCAATAGCGGAGTGAGCAACCCTTTCTAGATATGAATCAGATACGTCCCAGGCTGCAACGCCACCCTCGTGATATGAGGTTAGCAGCGTCTCCTTGTCGAGCCAGGCGATGACAATTTCCTCATTCGACTCAATTACCGCCGAGCTGAGGGGAGACAGGGACTCGCCGTCCAATATTTCAAGCCCGCCGTCAGAAAGCGAGACAGCGATCCGGTCTCCGTCGGGGCACCACTCTGCAAAAACGATCCTATCGGGAAAATCGGTCTCATTCACGAGAGAATATGTTAAGCCGGACCAAACCCAGAGGCGATAATAGTCGTACGTGAAGAGCTTGTTCGACTTCGTGGAGAACCGGACTGAATGACCAGATAGCTGTTCGACGCGGCGTCCGGAAGGACGCACCATCACTAGCGAACCGTGCATGTTCATCGCCGCGAGGGTCTTCGATCCGAAACCCCAGGTCAGAGACGTTATGTTGCCGTCAACTAGCCGCTGCGAGGTCACCGTCGTCTTGCTACCGCCGGCTCTCGCCGAGAAGGAGCTACCCATTTAGACCGCCCGTCTGTCCTATGTCGCCCGGCCAGCAGCAGACTACTAGTTGCCGATGCGGGTGTGGTGCATGGCCCGCGTCGATATCGAATCAGGGTGGCCCCGACGGTCCCCGCTTGAACCGGCATGCCATCATCACGCCATGCCTTCCGACCAGCATCTTCAGATGATTCAGTCCGTTATCACGAGGATGGCCAATCAGTCAAGCACCATCAAGGGGTGGATGATTACCATCGTCGCTGCACTACTGAGTTTCGGAGCAGCCTCCAAGCGCGCTGGAGTAATCGCTCTTGCATTCTACGTCGTGGCTGCCATGGGCCTCCTAGACTCGTATTACCTCGCTATCGAGCGGAAGTACAGGGCGCTCTACCGTCGGGCGGCAACTGGCCAGACAGAACACTGGATTATGGACATCGAGAATCCCGGACTAAAAGATATAGCGTCGGCCATTAAAAGTCCGGCGACTTGCATCCTTTATAGCGCAACCTTTATTCTCATATTTGGCGCCCTCTACCTAGTCTAGGTAAAATCGGTGTGCGATTTCCTCAATTGCATTAACGGTGCGGCCGAGGAGGCATGCGGGCACTAAGAGCGCTAGCGGCCCGCTGATCCGACTCTGACAACCACGCGGCATAAACGCGCAAGGTCGTCGCTCCGCCCCCACCGTGTCCAAGCCGGCCGGCGACGGTCCGGACATCCACGCCGGCAGCAATCAGTTCGGTTGCCGAATAGTGTCGTAATGCATGCAGGTTCGTGGCAATGCCAATTCGGGCGGCCATCCGGCTGAATCGTTGGGTGGCCGTGTCCGGCACGAGCGGCGTACCGCCGTCCGGGTCCGGCGAGAACACGTAGCCGTCAGAGGCCAGCGCCCACCCCAGGACCGACGCGCGCTCCTTGCAGCGCGCCAGCTGGTCGCGCAACACCTCGACCGTCTCCGCGTCCAGGGCCACACGCCGTTGCTGGTGTGTCTTGGTGTCCTTCTCCCCCGTAGCTCCCCCGCGTCGTCTACGTACAGGGCACTCCTCACGGTCAGCGAGGCGGTGTCCAGGTCGACGGCGGACCAGCGCAGGGCGCACAGTTCGCTCCGACGGGCGCCGGTCGTCATAGCCACCCACACGAACGCTCCCCAGTCAGGGTCCTGCCACGCCTGGGTGACCAGTCGGGCCGCTTCCAACGCCGTTGGTGGGTGCGGATTGGGCTGAGGCATCCCGGGCTTCTCTGCCTGATCTGCCGGGTTGACCGCGATCCAACGCCACCGGACGGCACGGTTCAGCGCGCCGGACAGAATCCAGTGGATCTGGCGGATCGAGGCGGGGGCGAGCGGCTTGCACTCGTGCGGTCGGCACTTGTCGGTGCAGTCGTGCGGCCCGGCCTTCCGGTGCTCGATGGCCTTGCGACTGCCCCCACAGTGGTCGCGGCACTTTCGCAATACGGCGTAGAACGACTCCAGCGTTTCGGCGTCCAGCCGCCCCACCGGGAGCTTCCCCAGCAACGGCCGTACGTGCTTGTTGAGCTTCTTGACGTAGCCCTGTCGGGTCGATGTCTCGACGTCGAGCACTTCGAGCCACCGATCTAGCAGCTGGTCGACCGTGGCGCGGGTACGCGGGTTGCGCCGGTCGTCCACCTGAGCTAGGAACCGCGTACGGGCCTTCTCGGCATCCTTCCGCGCCGTCGGGCCGGCCGGGATCGTCTCCGTCAGGTAGTGCCGCTTCTTCGTGATGGGGTCGACGCCCGCGTAGACCTTCACCCTGAGTGAACCGCTGGGCAGTTCCTCGATCTCGCCGCGCTGGCGCTTCGCGCGCCCGTTCGCTGTCGCCATGGGGCGACCGTAGCGCGCTCGCACCACGAGTAGCACCACGGAAAGATCCATGATCTAGCATTTGCGCTGGTGGGGCGGGCGGGACTCGAACCCGCGACCGAGGGATTATGAGTCCCCTGCTCTAACCTGCTGAGCTACCGCCCCGCTGCCGCGCCGGATCCTATCCCGCCCGACCGATCACCGACCACCACCTGAACGGGGTTGGGCCCAAGATCCACCCTGCACGATGGGCAACGCGAGAATAACAGCGCGCAGCCGAGCGTCGCTGCCCCGGCCGCCCACCGCGCCGACCACCGACAGACACCCTCAGCGCACCGGATCGAAGAGCCTGGTGGACAACCAGGCGGTGGCGGTGTTCGTGGCCTCCCGGATCGAGCGGACCAGCCGCGTGAAGCGCCCGACCACCGGTGGCGGGGATGGGATCAGCTCGCTGTGCCGGGCCGGCATGGTGACGTGCCGGTCCCGGGGCACCGCGTCGTCGACGGCGGCGAGGTCCGGCACCGGCTCGAACAGGTTCGGTTCGACGTGCACGCTGATGCCGTCGTCGCCGATGAGCCGGCGGGCGCCGTCGGGCCAGGCGAGCAGGGCGGCGCACCGGTCGTAGGAGACGGTGGCCACCGTCTCGCCGTAGATCCCGGTGACCCCGTCCGTCCCCACGGTCAATTCGGCCTCGCCGTCGCTGGCCCGGTGGACAGCCCCCTCGACCACCTCGTCGGATGTCGTGGGCGCCGCGTCGAAGCCGGCCCAGTCGGCGCGTAGCCCCTCCGGCACCAGCAGCAGCGCGGAGGCGGCCGCCTCGCGGGCCACCTTCCGCAGGTCGTCCACGGTGACGGCGTCGAGGTCAGCGTGCAGCTCGTCGAGGTCGGGCACGGGTTCTCCGGTCAGCAGGTCCCGCGCGCATCCCGGCAGCCGGCTCGCGTCCGCCTCCGGGAAGGACAGCAGCTCACGGCAGTTGGCCACCACCGCGTCCCGGTCGGCCGGCAGGATCCGGCCCACCCGAAGGGTGGCCAACACGTCGATGACACCGCCGAGCATCGCGTCCTGCTTGTCGGGCAGCGAGTCGGCCACGGCCCGCAGTTTCGCGTAGCCGTCGTAGCGGGGCGCACAGCCGGCGGCGACCTGGTAGGACAGCCCGTCCTCCTGCCGCACGGACCGGTACAGCTCCCGCTCCAGCACCCCGGCGAAGACGTTCGCGGCGGCCTGTCGCCGGACCACCGCGTCGACGGCGACCAGCCCGGCGCCCGCCGCGAAGTACGCCGGCGTGTGCGGCAGCGCCGACGACGGGGTGGGCACCGGCTGCCGCGCCCCGTCGGGCAGGGGCAGTCGCAGTCCGGCGGGCACCTCGGCTCCGGCGATGAAGAGAACCGCGTTCTGCCGGGTGAACCAGTGCGCGGCCCACTCTCGCAGGTCGTCCTCCGTGAGGCCGGCCAGGCCGTACTCAGGAAAGCTGACCAGCCCGTGGTCGCGGGCACCGTATCGCCAGAGGGCTATCTGGTCCATCCCGCCGCCGCCCCGGCCGTTCTCCTCCACGCGCAGGATCTCCCGCTCCAGGGCGAGCCGGCCGGCGGGCGGCTCGCGCAGGTGACGGCAGACCGTCGTCAGGAAGGTGCTGACCTCTGCCGGGTCACCCTGTACGACGAAGCTGGTGAACAGCGCCTCGGTCGTGCCGTTGGCACCATGGTCGAGGGGCCCGAACGGGGCGAGCACCAGGTGCTCCAGCAGGTGGGTGACGCCACGCCGCGGCAGGGTCTCGTCGGCCATGCCGACCCGGAACACCAGCCCGGCTCGCACCGGCCCGGCGGCGGGCGCCAGCAGGGTGGGCACCCCGTCGACCTCCAGCCGCCGGATCACCGGGCCCTGCCCTTCGCGTACGCCTCGTCACGGGCCTGCACGAAGCGGTCCGCCGGGTGGCCGAGGTAGCCGAAGAAGAAGGGATCCCCGTGCGGGCCGAGCGCGTCGAACTGCTCCCGGGCCGCAGTGTGCTCTCCCATCACGTGGAAGACCAGGGCGAAGGTGCTCCGCACGCTCACCCAGCCGATGGTGTGCTGGAAGTCGGGGTGCCGCACGGACCGGTCGGCTGCGGCCTGGATCTCCTGGGCGACGTCGGGTGATCGCAGGTAGACGCGGAAGGCGCGCCGGTCGGCGTACTCGATGATCCGCTCGATGTGGGCCTGCGCCACGAGCACTCCGTGCGGGGCGCCGGGCGGCGTCGCCTCGACGCAGCTGCGGGCGAATGCGTCCACCTCCGCCCAGTCGCCGCCCCATTTCGGGCAGAGCTGCTGCAGCAGTCCCAGCTGCGCGGGGAGATGGTGCGGCCGGTGCCGGGCGAGTCGGTCGTACCGCCGGCGGGTCTCCGCCTGCCCGAGTTGGAGCCCCCGGGCGGTGGTGATCCGCTGGGTCCGGGCCGCCACATCGTCCGGCCATCGGGCCGTCACGTCGATCAGGAGCTGTTCGGCGCGGCGCAGGTGGTCGTGGAACCGCGCGAACCGGTCCGCGCTAACCTGGTCGGCCATCGCCCCGGTCCGGATGCGCCAGCCGATGCGCAGGTGGGTCGCGCCGAGCAGGGTCTGGGCGAGCTGGTCCTGCGGCTCGTCCCGCAGCCGAAGCCGCAGGAAGCTGTCCAATCCGCCCCACTGCGCGGCGGCCTCGACCAGGTGGGTGGCGGTCGCGGCATCCGCGTCCGCGAAGACCGCCCGCAGCCCCCGGCCAGTCGTGGTCGCGCAGCGCCAGGCGCAGCACCGCGACCTCGGGGTACGCGGCGTGCGCGTCGATGCTGGCGGGTCGGGTGAGAGCCACGGCGGGATCATAGATGATCACCATCCTGCGGATCGGTCCGCTCAGTCCTCGCCGTGCAGCGCCGCCTCGCTGGTGGTCTCCGGCGGGGCCGGTCCGGCCAGGCCGCGGCCGTCGATGACGACGTCGGTGTCACCGGGCACGATGTCGCCCGGTGCCGGTCCGGTCACCGTCGCGGACGACGCGGGACAGCCGGCTCGGCCACCACAGGGGCGGCCCGAGGTCGTACGCGAACGCGGGCACCAGCAGCGACCGGACGACGATGGTGTCGAGCAGCACCCCGATGGCGACCGCCACGCCCAGCTCGACCAGCGGCACCAGCGGCAGCACGGAGAGCGAGGAGAAGGTGGCGGCGAGGACGATGCCGGCAGAGGTGATCACGCCGCCGGTGACGGCGAGGCCGGCGAGTACCCCGGCCCGGGTGCCACGCCGGACCGATTCTTCCCGGACCCGGCTCATCAGGAAGATGTTGTAGTCGATGCCGAGGGCGACCAGGAAGACGAACGCGAAGAGCGGGAACGACTGGTCGACGCCGGGGTAGTCGAGGAGATACCGGAAGATCAGCGCACAGAGGCCGAGCGTGGCCAGGAACGACAGCACCACGGTGGCGATCAGCAGGATCGGGGCGACCAGGGCGCGCAGCAGCAGCGCCAGGACGATCGCGATGACCAGCAGCACCACCGGGATGATGACGTTGCGGTCCCGGGCGGAGGCGTCGGCGGTGTCCACATCGACCGCGGTGAAGCCACCCACCACGGCGCCGGCGCCGGGTACCTTGTGCACCGCCTCGCGCAGGTTGCGGATGGTCTGTTCGGCGGCGTGGCTGTCGGGCGGGTCGGCGAGGGTGGCGTCGAGCTGCACGCGCCCGTCGACCACCTTGGGTGGCGCGTTCGGCTCGGACGGCTCGCCCGATCCGGTCCCGGTGACCGGGCGGACGGACGACACCCCCGGAACGCCCTGGGCCACCTGAGCGACCTGCCCGGCCGTGTCCTGGCTGGTGAAGATCATGGCGGGGCTGCCGGTGCCGGCCGGGAAGTGCCGGTCGATCATCTCCTGCCCGGCGACCGAGTCGGTGCTCTTGGTGAACAGCTGTGACTGGCCGAGGGTGGTGACACCGAGCTGGGTGAGCCCCACCGTCAGTACGGCCAGCACCACGGCGGTGACCAGCCAGACGGCACGGGCCCGCCGGGCGACGAAGCCGGCGACCCGGCTCCAGATGCCGCCCTCGGGATGTGGATCGGCGTGGTCGAACCGGGGCCGCCGGGGCCAGAACGCCCACCGTCCGCCGAGCAGCAGCAGCGCGGGGAGGAAGGTGAGCATCACCAGCAGGGTGGCGGCGATACCGACGGCGGCGACCGGGCCGAGTGCCCGGTTGGAGTTGAGGCTGGACAGCAGCAGGCAGAGCAGGCTGACGATGACGGTGACGCCGGAGGCGATGATCGCCGGGGCGGCTCCCTTCCAGGCCGCCTTCATCGCGTCCCAGCTGCGTTCGTGCCGGTGCAGTTCCTCGCGGTAGCGGGCGATCAGCAGCAGCGCGTAGTCGGTGCCGGCGCCGAAGACGAGCACGGTGAGGATGCCCTGCGCCTGCCCGTTCAGCTTGATGATGTCGTTGCTGGCCAGGTGGTAGACGAAGATCGAGGCCAGCAGGTAGGACATGCCCGCGGCGAGCAGCGGAAAGACCCAGAGCACCGGGCTGCGGTAGACGATCAGCAGGATCACCAGCACCACGACCAGGGTGACCAGCAGCAGTGGCCCGTCGATGGCGGTGAAGATCTCGATCAGGTCGCCGAGCAGGCCCGCCGGGCCGGCCACGGCCACGGTGAGGCCGTCCCGGTCCCCGCCGGCGATGTCGCGTAGCTGGGTGACGACATGCCGGATCTGTTCGCCCTCGGTGCTGGCGACCGGGACGATCACCTGCACGGCCTGACCGTCCTGGCTGACCATCGGCGGCGGGAGCGGACTGACCACGCCGGACACCTGGGCGAACCTGGCGGCGTCGGCCTGGACGCGCTGCTGGTCGGCCGGGGTGATGCCGGAGGCGCGCTGGTAGACGACGAGGGCCGGGGTGGTCTGCGTCGGCACGAAGCCGGCGGCGAGATCCTGCGCCCGGGTCGACTCGGCGTTCGGGGGGAGGAAGGCGGAGTTGTCGTTGGTGGCGACGTCTCCGAGTTTGCCCGCGTACGGGCCGGCGACCGCGCCGACGATCAGCCAGCCCAACGCGACCGCCACCGCGACCAGCGTCGCCGTCCGGCGGCTCGCTCCCCCGGCCATCTCCACCCATCCTTGGACCCGACGCACCCTCTCGACTCAGCGGGAGTTTCGAGTCGACACCACCATCCTGCCGGGCGAAACGGCATCAGGTGGAAGAAACCGGGCGCTAGGCCAGGAACGGGGGCGAAAGACGAGAAACGCCCGCCGGCCTGGGCCGACGGGCGCGCTGTGGAGTGGAGCTCCCCCGTTTGGACTCGAACCAAAAACCTGCCGGTTAACAGCCGGCTGCTCTGCCAATTGAGCTACGGGGGACCGTAGATCACCCGGCTGCGGATCTCTCCGCGCCGTGCGAACGGCACAAGAGTACAGGACATCGGGGGGTGGCGCGCCAGGGGGTTACCCAACGATCGGGGCGTCGCCGCCCGTCGGGCCGGGCGCCGTGACCGACCAGGCAATTCCGACAAATCGTCATCCCGGCCCAAGGAGGCATGAGCGGAGAGCAAGATGGGTAGTTAGCCGCGACAGAGGACGCAGGCGCGAGACGGTCGATCCCGCCGGGCAACTCCCGGCCGGGGACGGCGGCGCGTCAGGTACGGAAGGAGCCGCCATGCGCGGAAAGATCATGTTTCTTGGCGGGCTGGCTGCGGGATTCGTCCTGGGCGCCCGTGCCGGCCGGGAGAAGTACGAGGAGCTGATGGTCCGGGGCCGCAAGATGCTCGACCATCCGACCGTCCAGGAGGCGGCGGGGGTCGCGCAGGCCCAGGCGAACCGGCTCTACGCCGAGGGCAAGGACCGGCTGGGGCAGACCAAGTTCGGCGAGAAGCTCACCAGCGGCAACGGCCGGCACGGGCTGACCGAGGCCGACAAGCCGTTCGCCGGCGCGCCGGCCACCGCCGGCACCAGGTCCGGCTCGGGCTCGACCGGCGGTTCGGCCTCGTCGGCCGGCGGATCGAGCAGCAAGTCGTCCGGCACGGGCGGCAGCGGCAAGGCCTGACACACCCGAGCAGCGGGCCGGTCCCCCAATGGGGGACCGGCCCGCTGCCGTCTGTCCGAACAGCACCGGTCACCCCTTTTGCTGATTCTGAACGAAAGTGCAGGCGATTCGTCGAAAACTTTTGGTGTCAACCTCTTCTCTTTAGTCACGCACACAAATATCGTCACGCATAGACCTGGCCAGGCTCTCGTCCAACCCAGCGACCTCCTCAGCCTCGTCCCGGCGCTGAGGCGGACCCGCCCGACCAGAGCGAGGTTCGATGCGCAGACCGTTCGGCCGCAGGGCCGTCACCCATCTCAGCCTGCTCACCCTCGTCGGCGCGACGCTCGTCGCGACGGCGCAGCAGACTCCGACTCCGGCGCAGGCCGCGCCGGCGCTCACCGCACCCGCACCCAACAGCAACGGCATCCAGTACAAGGTGCTCGTCTTCACCCGCTCGGCCGGCGGCGACACCGCCGCCACCGCCGCCGGTGTGCAGGCCATCCAGCAACTCGGGCGGGACCGGCGCTTCACCGTCGAGGTCACCGACGACGCCCGCAAGTTCGACGCACCGCACCTGAAGCAGTTCCGCGTCGTGGTGTTCCTCAACACCGCCGGCAACGTGCTCAACGACGCCCAGCGGACGGCCTTCGAGAAGTACTACCGCGACGGTGGCGGCTTTGTCGGCGTCCACTCGGCCATCGAGGCCGAACCCGACTGGTCCTTCCTCACCGACGTGCTCGGCACCCGGGCCACCGGCGCACCCTCGGCCACCAGCAAGGCGACGGTCACCGTCGCCGACCGGGTCCACCCGGCGTCCGAGACGCTGCCGCAGCGCTGGAGCACCACCGACCGGTGGTACAACTTCAAGGCCAACGTCCGGGGCGTCTCGCACGTGCTGGCCACGGTGGACGAGAAGAGCTACTCCGGTGGCGCCATGGGCCACGACCACCCGATCACCTGGTGCAAGGACTACCAGGGCGGCCGGTCGTTCTACACCGGACTCGGCGCCACCCCGGAGAGCTACGGCAGCCGGGACCTGCGCGCCCACCTTGGCGGCGCGATCCAGTGGGCGGCCGGCGTGACCGACGGCGACTGCGGCGCGACGGTGCTGGCCAACTACCAGATGACCGTCGTCGGGGCGCAGCCCAACGTCAGCGAGCCGATCGGCTTCGACGTGCTCCCCGACGGCCGGGTGATCCAGACCGACCGGCGCGGCGGCGTACGCCTGCACAACCCGGAGACGAACCAGACCACCGTCCTCGCCCAGATCCCGGTCTACACCAACAGCGAGGACGGGATGTACGGGCCGGCGATCGACCGCGACTTCGCCACCAACAAGTGGGTCTACCTGTACTACGCGCCGCCGCTGGACACCCCCGCCGGCAGCGCGCCGACCACCAGCACCGACCCGCACGCCTGGGACGTGTGGAAGGGCTACTTCCAGCTCTCCCGGTTCAAGTTCGTCGACGGGGAGAACCCGTCGCTGGACCTGGGCACCGAGCAGAAGATCCTCCAGGTGCCGGTGGACCGGGGCGCCTGCTGCCACGTGGCCGGCGACATCGCGTTCGACTCGAAGAACAACCTCTGGCTGGTCACCGGGGACGACACCCCGGCCGGTGGCGGCGGCTCGGGCGGTTTCTCGCCGCACAACGACTCGGTCAGCGCCAGCGGCGTCTACCAGGCGCCCTTCGTGGACGCCCGGCGCAGTTCGGCCAACACCGACGACCTGCGCGGCAAGATCCTGCGGATCACCGTCCAGGCCGACGGCTCGTACACGGTGCCGCCGGGCAACCTGTACCCCGACGGCACCGCGAAGACCCGGCCGGAGGTCTACGCGATGGGCTTCCGGAACCCGTTCCGGATCACCCTCGACAAGGACGACGTCGCCTACATCACCGACTACTCCCCCGACTCCTCGGTCCCGCAGGTCGGGCGGGGGCCGGCCGGCACCGGCCGGATGATGGTGGTCGACAAGCCGGCGAACTACGGCTGGCCGATGTGCGTGCAGCCGAACCTGCCGTACATCGAGATGGACTGGACCACCAACCCGATCTCGCCGGTCACGCCCTTCGACTGCGCCGCGCCGAAGAACACCTCGCGGCACAACACCGGCCTGACCGACCTGCTCCCGGTGCAGAAGTCGGAGCTGTGGTACTCGTTCCAGGCGCCGACGCCGTGCCCGGAGTCCTACCTGTCCACGCCCACCCAGACCTGCCCGGTGCTCTTCCCCGAGCTGGGCACGGGCGGCGTCGGCCCGCACGGCGCGGCGAAGTACGACTACGACCCGGAGCTGAGGTCGGAGACGAAGTTCCCCGCGTACTACGACGGCGCCATCTTCTTCGGGGAGTTCACCCGGGACTACCTCAAGGAGATCCGGCTGGACGACCAGGGCGAGATCCTGAAGATCAACGACCTGCTCAACTGCGGCGAAGCGCCGACCACCCCCGCCAAGCCGTTCCTGTGCGACAACCCGATGGACATGAAGTTCGGTCCGGACGGCAACTTCTACCTGCTGACGTACGGCGACGGGTTCTTCAACATCAACCCCGACGCCGCGATGCTGAAGTTCAGCTACGTCAAGGGGCTACGGGCACCGACCGCCACGCTGTCGGCCACCCCGACCAACGGCCGGGCGCCGCTGACCGTCAAGTTCTCCAGCGAGGGCTCCAAGGACCCCGATCCCGGTGACTCCATCACGTTCGCCTGGGACTTCGACGGCAACGGCACGGTCGACTCGATCGACCCGAACCCGACGTACACCTACACCACCAACGGGGTCTACACCGCAAGGCTGACGGTGACCGACTCCAGCGGCAAGACCGCGTCGGCGAACACCACCATCACGGTGGGCAACACCGCGCCGACGGTCACCGTGAACACCCCGGTGGAAGGCGGCTTCTTCACCTGGGGCGACGACATCCCCTGGTCGGTGACGGTCACCGACCCCGAGGACGGGCCGATCGACTGCAGCCGGGTCGAGGTGACCTTCGTCCTCGGGCATGACGAGCACGGCCACGGCGAGGCCAACCAGTTCGGCTGCTCGGGCGTGCTGCCCACCGAGGCCGACGACGCCTCGCACGGCGGCTACATCTACGGAGTCGTCAGCGCGTCCTACACGGACAAGGGCGCGAACGGGCAACCGCCGCTGACCACCGTGGCCCAGCAGATCGTGCAGGACAAGCGGCAACAGGTGGAGTTCGCCCGGGAGGAGTCCGGCACGACCGTCGGCACCACCGCCGACACCGGTGGCGGCCAGCAGCGTGGCGGCCTGGATCGGGGCGACTGGATCGCCGTCAACAACAAGGTCAACCTGGTCAACATGTCGTCGGTGACGTTCCGTACCTCGGGTGGGAGCGCCGCCACGGCCGGGCAGCCCCGGTTCGCGATCGAGTTGCGGCTCGACCGGCCCGACGGACCGCTGCTGACCACCGCGACCATCGCGGCGACCACCGGCAACAACGACTTCACCAGCACCACCGTGCCGATCACCGACCCTGGCGGCACGCACAAGCTCTACCTGGTCTTCACCACCGTCGCCGGTGGCCCGGCCAGCGGCTTCGGCAACCTCAACTGGGTCGACTTCAACGGCCAGGGCATCGGCGTCACCCCGTGACGCCCGGTCGGGGCCGCCCTCCGGGGTGGCCCCGACCGGCCCGCGCCCGCCCTCCCACACCACCTGTCACCGGAGAGAAAGGCAACACCGCGATGAACGACAGCACACCTGGAATGAGCCGCCGCCGGATGCTCGGCACCATCGCCGGGGCGGCGGGCGCCGTCGCCGCCGGCGCCGCCGGACTCGCGCCGTCGGCCGCCTTCGCGGGCAACGGCGTACTCGTCCCCACCGGCAAGCGGGGCATCATCCTCTACAGCGTCCGCGACCGGATCAGCGCCGCCCCGGACGCCACCGGCGTGCCGTACGGGTTCGAGCGGGTGCTGGCCCGGCTCGCCGAGATCGGCTACAAGGAGGTCGAGTTCGCCGGCTACACCCAGCACACCTCGATCCTCGGCCGGCAGATCAGCCCGGCGGAGATCCGCAAGGTCCTCGACGACAACGGGCTGCGCGCCAACGGCTCGCACGCCTCTGTCCCGAGCACGGTGAACCCGACCACCATCGCCGAGTTCGAGCAGACGCTGGACACCGCCGAGATCCTCGGCATGACCCACATCGGCACCGGCAACGACCCGACCGGCAGCAACTACAAGGCCGACTGGGACGCCGCGGCGGACCGGTGGAACACCTTCGGCGAGATGGCCGCCGCCCGCGGCCTGAAGCTCTACACCCACAACCACGACGCGGCGTACAGCTTCCTGCTCGACAGCGGGCCGTTGGACGGGCAGGGCCGGCCGACCCGATCGTCCGGCGTCCGGAAGCTGGAGTACTTCTTCGGGCTGACCAACCCCGAGTGGGTCTGGTTCGAGATGGACATCTACTGGGCGCACGTGGCGCAGCACCGGTACCGCAGCTACACCGACCCGGACGGCGTGGCGCAGACCAACATCTTCGACCCGCTGGCCACGGTCGCGGTCCGGACCAAGCGCTTCCCGCTGTTCCACGCCAAGGACGGCACGTACAACCCGGCCACCACGAACGGGTACGACATGGTGCCGCTCGGCGAGGGCGTCATCGACTACGGCAACTTCTTCGCCAACATGGGCGCGAAGGGCTACCACAACCCGATGTGGGAGCAGGACAACGCCCCGGGCGGCGCCACCGACCCGGGCCGGTCGCTGCGCTACGCGGAGATCAGCTACCGGCACATGTCGGGTCTGCGGGGCTGACAGACCCGAACGACCGCAGGGGCCGCTCCCGGTTGCCGGGGGCGGCCCCTCGCGTCACATGCTTGTGACGGCCGTATGGCACATTTCGAAGGGAGGTGATCGCGATGACGATGATCGGACCGGAGAACGCGGACCAGGCGCGGCTGCTGCGCCTGCTGCGCGACGACGGCCCCCGTTCGCGGGTGGAACTGACCGACGCCCTGGGCCTGCCGCGGGCCCGGTTCGGCGCGGAGGTGGACCGGCTCGCCGCGCAGGGCCTGGTGGAGACGGCGGGGCCCGCCGCGTCCCGGGGCGGCCGCCGCTCCTCGCTGCTCCGGATCGCCGACCAGGTCCGGTTCGGCGCGGTGACCGTCGGCGATGGGCGGCTCGACGTCGCGCTCACCGACGGGGAGCTGACCGTCCTCGCCCGGCAGGGGGAGCCGGTCGACGTACGCCTCGGGCCGGAGGCGGTGGTCGACCGCGTGGTCGAACTGCTCGCCAAGCTCCGGGCCGAGGCCGGGCTGACCCGGTTGACCGGGGTCGGCGTGGCCCTGCCCGCGCCGGTCGCGGTCCGCGAGGGTGCCCCGATCTCCCCGCCCGCGCTGCCCGGCTGGCACCAGTTCCCGCTCCGCGACGCGATCGCCGCCGAGCTCGGCTGCCCGGTGCAGGTCGACAACGACGCCAACGTGATGGCTCTCGGCGAGCAACACGCCGGCACCGGCCGGGCGTTCGACGACTTCCTCTACGTCAAGTTGGGCAACGCGGTCAGCTGCGGGCTGATGCTCGGCGGGGCGCTGTACCGGGGTGCGACCAGCGGGGCCGGCGACATCGGGCACCTCCAGCTGGCCGAGGACGGGCCGCTGTGCGCCTGCGGCAACATCGGCTGTGTCGAGGCGTACTGCGGGGATTCCGCCCTGGTGCGGCAGGCGGTGGCCGCCGCGCGGGCCGGGCGCTCGGCGGCGCTGGTCGACCGGCTGGCCACGGCCGGCACCCTGACCATCGCCGACGTGGCCGGGGCCGCGACCGCCGGCGACCCGACCGCGCAGACGCTGGTCCGCGACGCCGCCCGCCGGCTCGGCCAGGTGCTGGTCGACCTGGTCAGCTTCGTCAACCCGGCCATCGTGATCATCGGCGGTGCGGCGCCCGGCATCGGCCCGGTCCTGCTCGCCGAGATCCGCGGCCTGGTCTACCGGCGCTCGACGCCGCTGGCCACCGGAAGCATGCCCATCGTCCTGTCCGACCTGGACGACCGGGCCGCCCTGATCGGCGGTGCCCGGCTGGTCAGCGACCAGGTCTTCGCGGCCTGCTGAGCACCGCCCAGACGGTCGACCACCTGGGCGGCGGGCACATTCACACGCCCCAGGGGGTGCGGAAGATCACGTCCGTGACTATGCTCACCGGACTTCCCAGGACTCGCCGGGTCGATCCATCCGGTGAGCCTGATCGGCCGATAGGAGGACATTGTGGTCTCCCGCAAATCCTGGCAGCGCGGCGCGGTGGCAACCGCAACCGCGGCGCTGGTCGGCGTCGCCGCCGCGGCACCCGCAGCGCACGCCGAACCCAACAACAACAACTCACGGAAGTTGCGGGCGGCGGTCACCGCCGACGGCATCATCAAACACCTCACCGCCCTGCAGCGGATCGCCGACCAGAACGGTGGCACGCGGGTGGCCGGCTCGGCCGGCTACGACCGCTCGGTCGACTACGCCGAGGGTGTGCTCCGCGCGGCCGGCTTCCACGTGAGCCGGCAGCCGTTCCAGTACCAGACGTTCATCTCGCACGGTCCCGGCCTGCTCCAGCGGGTGTCCCCGGCACCGGCCGCCGACCTGCCGAACGTGCTGATGAGCTACTCGGGCAGCGCCGACGTGACCGCGCGGGCATCCGTGCCGACCGGCTCCGCCTTCGGCTGCACGCCGGCGGACTTCGGCCCCGCCAACGTCGGCACCATCGTCGTCATCAGCCGGGGCGACTGCCCCTTCGGGGACAAGGCGACCAACGCCCACCACGCGGGGGCGGCAGCCGTGGTCATCTACAACAACACCACCGGTGACCTGAACGGGACGCTGGGCGACACGTTCGCGCTGGACTTCGCGGCCGCGGGGGTCACCCAGGCGCTCGGCCAGCAACTGGTGGGGCAGGTCCCCAGTGGCCTGACGCTGCGGATCAAGGCCGACACCTACCGGGGTACGGCCACCGCCGAGAACATCATCGCCGAGTCGGACTCGGGTGACCCGAACAACGTGGTGATGGCCGGTGCCCACCTGGACTCGGTCTCCGCCGGCCCGGGCATCAACGACAACGGCTCGGGCAGTGGCGCCCTGCTGGAGATCGCCACGCAGATGCGCAAGGTCAAGCCGAAGAACAAGGTCCGCTTCGCCCTGTGGGCCGCCGAGGAGTCCGGCCTGATCGGGTCGGAGTACTACGTCGACAACCTGTCGGCGGCAGAGCGTAAGAAGATCGCGCTCTACCTGAACTTCGACATGGTCGCCTCGCCCAACTACGTGCGGTTCGTCTACGACGGCGACAACTCGGCGTTCCCGGTCGGCACCGGGTCCGCTCCGGGGCCGGTCGGCTCGGGCGCCATCGAGCAGCTCTTCCACGACTACTTCGCCTCGCAGGGGCTGGCGTCGCGGGAGACGCCGTTCTCCGGGCGTAGCGACTACGGGCCGTTCATCGCCGAGGGCGTGGGCATCCCCTCCGGTGGCCTGTTCACCGGTGCCGAGGGGATCAAGACCGCGGACGAGGCGGCGGTCTTCGGTGGCACCGCGGATGCGCCGTACGACTCGTGCTACCACCAGGCCTGCGACACGATCAACAACATCAACAAGCAGGCGCTCGAGGAGATGTCGGACGCGATCGCGCACGCCGTGATCACGTACGCCTTCGACACCAGCAGCCTGGGCGCGCCGGTCCACGGCAAGGGACCGGGTGCCGGCGACGGCGGGGGCGGCGGCCTGCACGACCACGACCACGAGGTCACGCAGTAACCGTCCGGTCAACCAACACCTGAACAGGCGGGAGGCGACCCAGGTCGCCTCCCGCCTGTTCGTGACGGCCGGCGGGTCAGTCCCGGCTGCTGCTGAAGGCCGCGTCGAAGGCGGCGGCCGGAGCGTCGAAGGCGAGCCGACGCACGAACCGCACCGCCTCGGGCGCGCCGACCAGGCGGTCCATGCCGGCGTCCTCCCACTCGATCGAGATCGGGCCGTCGTAGCCGATCGCGTTCAACGCGCGGAAGCAGTCCTCCCACGGCACGTCGCCGTGCCCGGTGGAGACGAAGTCCCAGCCGCGACGCAGGTCCGCCCAGGGCAGGTGGGAGGAGAGCCGGCCGCGCCGGCCGTCGCCGGTACGCACCTTCGCGTCCTTGCAGTCGACGTGGTAGATCCGGTCGGCGAAGTCGAAGATGAAGTTCACCGGGTCCAGGTCCTGCCAGACGAAGTGCGACGGGTCCCAGTTCAGCCCGAACGCCGGCCGGTGCCCGATCGCCTCCAGCGCCCGCTTGGTGGTCCAGTAGTCGTACGCGATCTCGCTGGGGTGCACCTCGTGGGCGAAGCGCACGCCCACCTCGTCGAACACGTCGAGGATCGGGTTCCACCGGTCGGCGAAGTCCTGGTAGCCGCGTTCGATCATGGCCGGCGGGACGGGCGGGAACATCGCCAGGGTGTGCCAGATCGACGAGCCGGTGAAGCCGACCACCGTCTTCACCCCGAGCTTCGCCGCCGCCCGCGCGGTGTCCTTCATCTCCTCGGCGGCCCGCCGGCGTACGCCCTCCGGCTCGCCGTCGCCCCAGATCCGCGCGGGCAGGATGTCCTGGTGCCGCTCGTCGATCGGGTGGTCGCAGACCGCCTGCCCGACCAGGTGGTTGGAGATGGCGAAGACCTGGAGGTTGTGCTTGGCGAGGGTGGCCCGCTTCCGGTCCACGTACGACTCGTCCGCGAGCGCCTTGTCGACCTCGAAGTGGTCACCCCAGCAGGCGATCTCGAGGCCGTCGTACCCCCACTCGGCGGCGAGCCGGCAGACCTCGTCGAACGGAAGATCGGCCCACTGGCCGGTGAAGAGCGTGATGGGTCGCGCCATTGTCCTTCTCCCCTGTCGTGATGGGGGGATTCCGTAGCGGACCGGGGCGAGGGCGACCGGGTGCGGGGCGACCCCGACGGGCACCGGTGGGCGCGGTCGCGCCTGGGCCCGACGGGTTGCGCCTCCCGTCGGGTCACCGGCCACCTTGCGGTCGCCGCCCCCACTCTATTTCCGCCGCGCCGCTCGCGGAAGGCCCCGACAGCGCGCGCCCGCACCCACCCCGCCTCCACCCGCGCTGTCGGTGTCAAGAAGGGGCCCTTTCACCACGCCAGGCGTCAAGAAGGTGCCCTTCCTTGCGCTTCAGCGGTGCCGGTGTGCCGCGCGGGTGGTGAGGTCGGCCAGCGCCGACCGGGCGGCCTCGGCCACCGAGATCCGGTCCAGCGCGGCGCGGGCCTGGTCGACGCCGGCCCGGATCATCCGTTCGACCCGTTCCCGCGCGCCGGTGGCCTCGATGATCGCCCGCACCTCGGCCGCGCCGCCCTGGTCCAGCCGGGGGTCGCCGACCAGCGTACGCAGCCGCGCCGCCTGGGTCGGGACGGCCGCCTCCCGGGTCAGTGCCAGCAGCACCGTCGGCTTGCCCTCGCGCAGGTCGTCCAGGTTGGACTTGCCGGTCACCGCCGGGTCGCCGAAGACGCCGAGCAGGTCGTCGCGGAGTTGGAAGGCGTCCCCGAGCGGGTCGCCGAAATCGGCCAGCGCCGCCACCGTGTCGGGGTCGGCCCCGGCCAGGGCGGCGCCGATCTGCACCGGTCGGGTCACCGTGTAGCGGGCGGTCTTCATCCGGACCACCGTGAGCGCGCTCGCCAGCGAGCCGTCGCCTGCGGCGGCGACCACGTCCAGGTACTCCCCCGCGATCACCTCGGCCCGCATCCGGGCGAAGACGGCCAGACCGCGCCGGATCCGGGCCGGCTCCAGCCCGCAACCGTGGAACATCTCCGCCGACCAGGCAGCGCAGAGGTCGCCGCAGAGCAGGGCGGCGTCCCGGCCGTACGCGTCCGGGTCGCCGCGCCAGGCGGAGCGGGCGTGCAGATCGGCGAAGATGCGGTGCATCGACGGCTGGCCGCGCCGGCGGTCGCTGCCGTCGATGATGTCGTCGTGGATCAGGGTGAAGGCGTGGAACAGCTCCAGCGCCGCCGCGGCGACCACGATCGGGCCGCCGTCGGGGCCACCGAACCCCCGCCAGCCCCAGTAACAGAAGAGCGGCCGCAGCCGCTTGCCATCGGCGAGGACGAACCGGTGCAGCACGGGGTGAACCACCCGCATACCGTCGTCCGAACGACCCGGCCGGTTCCGCAGGAAGGCGGCGAGCGCGGCATCGAAGCGGTCCCGCAGCAGGGCCGGGTCGATCGGAGCGACGGTTACGGTCATGGTCCCTCCCGGGCCAGTCCGGCGAGCTGGAGCAGCAGGGCCTTCACGTCGGTGGCGGCGACCCGGTCCCGGGCCGCCGACGGGTCGGAGCAGAGCAGGACCGGCCCGTCGGCCGGATCGGCGGGCAGCCGGCCGTGCGAGCCGCGGACCGCCCGCGCCCCGGCGTCCAGCCCCACCACGCTCATCAGGTAGCGCAGGCCGAGCTTCTTGCGGGCCAGCGCCACCGCCGCCCGCCGCTTCGCGCCACCCGGCGACACCGGGTCGAAGAACAACTCGGCCGGGTCGTAACCCGGCTTCCGATGAATTTCCACCAGGCGGGCGAAGTCGGGCGCGCGGGCGTCGTCGAGCCAGTAGTAGTAGGTGAACCAGGCATCCGGCTCGGCCACCAGCACCAGTTCGCCGGAGCGTTCGTGCTCCAGCCCGTAGCCGGCCTGCCCGGCGGCGTCCAGCACCTCGGCCACCCCGGGCAGCCCGGCGCAGAGTTTGGCCACCGCCGGCACGTCGGCCGGATCCTTCACGTACACGTGCGCGACCTGGTGGTCGGCGACCGCGAAGGCCCGCGACGTCCACGGATCCAGGTACTCCATCCCGGCCTGCGTATAGACCCGGAGCAGCCCCTCCGCGCGCAGCAGCCGGTTGACGTCCACCGGGCGGGAGACGTCGGTGATGCCGTACTCGGAGAGCACGACAACGGTGGCGTCCCGCTCCCCGGCGGCGTCGAGCAGCGGGGCGAGCACGGCGTCCAGCTCCGCCGCCGCGGCGGCGGCCCGCGGCGAGGACGGGCCGAAGCGTTGCAGGTCGTAGTCGAGGTGCGGGACGTAGACCAGGGTCAGGTCCGGCGCGTGGTCGGCGAGGATCCGCTCGGCCGCCCGGCAGATCCACCGGGACGACGGCAGGCCGGCCCCCGGCCCCCAGTAGGTGAACAGCGGGAAGGTGCCGAGCGCCTCGGTGAGCACGTCGTGCAGCTCGGGCGGGTCGGTCCAGCAGTCCGGCTCCTTGCGCCCGTCGGCGTGGTAGACCGGGCGCGGGGTGACCGTCCAGTTCACGTCGGCGCCCATCGCGTACCACCAGCAGACGTTGGCGACCCGGTAGCCGGGCTCCACCCGGCGGGCCGCCTGCCACAGCTTCTCCCCGCCGACCAGGGCGTTGTGCTGCCGCCAGAGCAGCACCTCGCCGAGGTCCCGGAAGTACCAGCCGTTGCCGACGATCCCGTGGCCGGCGGGCGGCTGGCCGGTGAGGAACGTGGACTGCACCGAGCAGGTGACCGCCGGCAGTACCGTGCCCAGCTCGGCGGAGAAGCCGGCCTCGGCGACCGCGCGCAGCCGGGGCATGTGCGCCAGCAGGCGAGGGGTCAACCCCACCACGTCCAGCACCACCAACCGCTTGCTCATGCCGGCACCTCGCTTCGCTCGGCGCCGTCACGAGACACCACGGCACTGCGCCAATGATTCGCTCGCGGACACTCGCTCATCGACTCACCCCCGCGAGGGTGGTCAGGCCGAGGCCGAGCAGCTCGTCGCGGGCGAAGGCCAGCTCGGCGGCGATCCCGCCGGCCAGCTCCGCGTCGGTGCGCGGCCGCCGTGCCGCCGGCAACACCCCCCAGGTGTACGTCTCGACGTCGAGGTGGTCGCAGCCGGCGGCCGGACCGGCGTACAGCGCGGCGAGGGCGGCCCGCAGGACCGGCACGGTGGACCGCAACGGCGGCTCGGGTGGCGCGTGCAGCGGCACGTGGTAGTGCACCCGCCACGGCCCCGGCAGGCGCGCGTCGAGGGCGGCGTCCAGGTCGTCGGCGGCGTACGCCGGGTCGGCCGGGTCGGTGGCGTCGGCGCAGCCGCCAGCCCGCGTCTGGTGTAGGAAACGCGGCTCGACCCAGCGGCGCAGCGCCTCGGCCGAGCCGTCCGGATCGCCCGCCTCGACGGCCGCGGAGACCTGCACCTTGACCACCGGCAGCCCGGCGGACCGTAGCCGCCCCAGCGCCGCGACCGGCTCTTCCCAGGCGCACGCGAGGTGGGCCAGGTCGAGGCAGATCCCGATCCGGTCCATATCCACGCCTAAAAATATCTTACTGGCCTGCCCGGTGGACTCCACCAGACAGCCGGGTTCCGGCTCGAAGCCGACCCGGACGGTCCGGCCGGTCGTCCGCTCCACCTCGGCCAGCCCGGCGGCCAGCTCGTCGAGGCGGCGCCGGGCGACGTCGGCCCGGTCGGCGTCCCACGGCGTACGCCAGGCCAGCGGCAGGGTGGAGATCGAGCCCCGGGCCGCGTCCTCGGGCAGCAGGTCGGCCAGCACCCGGGCCAGGTCCAGGGTGTACCCGAGCCGCTCCGGGGTGGTCCAGTCCGGGTGGTACACCGCGCCCTTGACCACCGGCGCCTGGAAGGCCGCGTACGGGAAGCCGTTGAGCGTGACCACCTCCAGCCCGCGTACGGCCAGCTCGTGCCGGAGCCGGCGGCGGGCGGCCGGGTCGGCGGCGAGTGCGGCGGCCACCGGGGCGGCCAGCCACAGTCCCAGCCCCAGCAGGTCCGCGTCGAGCGCCCGCCGGACCGGCACCGCGTACGTGTCGAGCTGGGCGAGGATCCCGGCCAGGTCCTCGGCCGGATGCACGTTGGTGCAGTAGCCGAGGTGGACGATGCTGCCGTCGGCGTGCCGCAGGCGCATCACTCACCCCCACGCAGGATGGAGTTGCCGGCGAAGGTCGGCTCCGGCGCGTCCAGGTCGGTCAGGTCCAGCCGTCCGGACTGTCCGTAGAACTCCACCGGGTTGCGCCACAGCACGCGGTCCACGTCGTCCTCGTCGAATCCGGCGAGCAGCATCGCCTCGCCGGTGGCCCGGGTGAGGAGCGGGTCGGAGTGCCCCCAGTCGGCGGCCGAGTTGACCAGCATCCGCTCCGTCCCGTACGTCTTCAACAGCTCGACCATCCGCGGCGGTGACATCTTGGTCTCGGGATAGATGGAGAAGCCCAGCCAGCAACCGGTGTCCCGGACCAGCCCTACGGTGATCTCGTTGAGGTGGTCGACCAGCACGCGTCCCGGCTCGATGCCGGACTCGGCGACCACCGCGAGGGTACGTTCGACGCCGCGCGCCTTGTCCCGGTGCGGCGTGTGCACCAGCGCGGGCAGGTCGTGCCCGACGGCCAGGGCGAGCTGCCCGGCGAGGGCGGCGTCCTCGGCCGGGGTCATCGAGTCGTAGCCGATCTCGCCGACCGCCACCACACCGTCCTTGTCGAGATAGCGCGGAAGCAGGTCGAGCACCGGGCGGCAGCGCGGGTCGTTGGCCTCCTTCGGGTTCAGCGCGACGGTGGCGTGGTGCCGGACGCCGAACTGCCCGGCCCGGAACGGCTCCCAGCCGATCAGGGAGTCGAAGTAGTCGACGAACGAGGCGACGCTGGTGCGCGGCTGGCCGAGCCAGAACGCCGGCTCGACCACCGCCCGGATCCCCGCGGCGGCCATTCGCTCGTAGTCGTCGGTGGTGCGTGAGGTCATGTGGATGTGCGGGTCGAAGATGCGCATCACGCCTCCCGGGCGGTGGTCGGGTGGGAGCCGGCGCCGAGCCGGCGCAGCAGGTCGGTGGCGTCGGCGGGCATGGTCCGGCCGGCCGCGTGCCGTTCGGCGGCGAGCGCGGCGAGCATCCCGCCCAGCTCGCCGTCGGCCCGGCCGGGCAGGTCGTCGACGACCGCCAGCGGTACGCCGGTGAAGACGCACTTGAGCACGGCCTGCCGCCAGGCCGGCTGTTCCAGGTGCCGGGCGTACGGGCCGAGCGCGGCGGCGATCAGCCGGGTGTCGTTGGTGCGGATCGCGTCGTGCAGCAGCGGGACGCAGGCCGCCCCGATCGGCAGCAGCGGCAGGGCGCGCAGCACGGCTCGCTTCTCGGCGGCGTCGCCCTGCCGGTAGAGGGAGTCGGCCGCCACCGCGTGGTCGGCGGGCAGCGCGGTGAGCAGCAGCGCCCGGGCGGCCTCGTCGACCGTCCAGCCGGACGGATCGGCCAGCGGCTCCCGACCGCACCGCCGGGCGGCGGTGGCGAAGAGGCGTGGGATCGCCGCGGGCTCGGTCGCCACGCGGCGCAGGGCCGCGTCCAGCCACTGCGGATCGGGTGCGCCCCGCAGCGCGGCGCGCAGTCGGTCGGGTGTCATGCGGTCCCCTCTCGTGGACGTTGCTCAGCCACCGCCTTCGGGTCGCCGTGGGGGTGGCGGCAGCGGTGCCCGGGCCGGCGTGGTGGCCGCCCGGACGGCGGTGCGCAGGAAGTCGAGCGAGTGGGTGGCGACGGCGGGCGCGGCGTGCGAGTGCCGGGGCAGTTCCACGGCCACCAGGCCGCGGTAGCCGGCGTCGGCGAGGGCGCGCAGCACCGGCGGGAAGTCGATCTCGCCGGTGCCGAACTCCAGGTGCTCGTGCACGCCCTGGCGCATGTCGTCGATCTGCACGTTGACCAGGTGCTCGGCGACCGCCGTCACGCATTCGGGCACCGGCCGGGGCTCCAGGCAGCGACAGTGTCCGATGTCGAGGGTGATGCCGAACACGGGCGGCCCGCCGAGCGCGTCCCGCAGCCGGTGCCAGCCGGCGATGTCCTCGACCAGCATGCCCGGCTCGGGTTCGAACCCGAGCGGCACGCCGGCCGCCGCGGCCTCGGCGCAGACGGTGGCGCAGCCGGCGACGAGCCGGTCCCAGGCGACGGCCTCGGGCACCCCCGGCGGGCGTACGCCGGCCCAGCAGGAGACCGCCTCCGCGCCCAGGTCCGCGCCGATCCGCACGGCCCGGCGGAGGAACTCGATCCGCGGCGCCGGCTCGTCGTGCAGCAGCGTCGGGGCGTGCTTGTGCCACGGGTCGAGCAGGTAGCGGGCGCCGGTCTCGACCACCACGGCGAGGCCGAGCGCGTCGAGCCGGCGGTGCACCGCGGCCACCCGGCGGGCCAGCCCCGGCCCGAACGGGTCCAGGTGGTCGTGGTCCAGGGTGAGCGCCACCCCCTGGTAGCCGAGGTCGGCGAGCACGCCGAGCGCGTCGTCGAGGCGGTGGTTGGCGAAGCCGTTGGTCCCGTACCCGAAGCGGAGTCCGGCCGGGTCCAGCGGGCCGGCCGGCGCGGCCCCGGCGTCCGCCGCCGTCCGCGGGCTGCCGTGCGGTACGGACGGGGGTGGGGGGCTGGGCGCCGGCCGGCCGGTCATGTCGGCGAGATGAGTCGGGCCAGGCGGCGGCCGAGCGGGGCGGCGGCCGCGACGGCGAGACCGAGTATCCGGGCACCGGCCCGGGCGGTGAGCGCGCCCTGCAGGGCGGGCAGACCGGTGATGCCCGCCCCGACGGCGGCGCGTACCCGGGCCGGCGACGGGTCGCCGAGCACCCGGGCCTGCGCCGACCCGTAGCGGGTGGCGTAGCCGGCGGCAAGCGCGGCGGGCACCGGGTCGGTACGGCTCAGCGCGCTGGCGGCGACCAGGGCGGTGCCGGCGAGGGTGGCCCGGGGCAGCCGCCGGTCGGCTCCGGAGACCTCGCGCCGGGACAGGGCGGTGACGGTCCAGGTGTGCGCGGCCACGGTCAGCGCCGCCGGCAACGCCCGCACCAGCCCACGCCCGGCCGAGGGGCCCCGGACGGCACCGCGGCCGGCATCGCGCGTCCCGCGCCGGCCGGCGCCGGGGCTCGCGCCGAGCAGCACGTCCAGGCCCCGGCAGGCGGCCATCACGGCGGGGCCGGCGGCGGTGTTCTTGGCGAGCAGGTCGTATCCCCAGATCGCGGCGGCGAGCGGGACCGCGACGGCGGTGGCCCGGCGGCCCCCGGCGGCGCCGGCGACGGCGAGCCCGGCGGCGGTCAGCCCGGCGGCGGCGCCGAACGCGGCGACCGGGTGGATCCGGCCGGACGGGATCGGCCGCTCGGGCCGTTCGACGGCGTCGAGCCGGCGGTCGGCCCAGTCGTTGGCGGCCATGCCGGCCCAGTAGAGCAGCACCGACGCCCCGGCCAGCGCGGGCGTACGCCGGTCCAGCGCGCCGGCCGCCGCCGCGCCGGCCAGCACGTCTCCCGGTACGGAGAGCGCGGCGGGCGCCCGGACCAGCTCGGCGAGGTCGGCCAGCCGGCTCATCGCCCGGCTCCGGCGTGCAGCCCGGTGACGAAGTCCCGCAGCAGCGCCCACTGCTCGGCCAGCGCGTGGGTGGGCGCGTCGAGCGGGTCCTTGAAGAAGAAGGCCAGTTCGGCGAGGGGGCCGCGGCGGCCGGCGGCGTGCGCGGCGGCGGTCAGCCGGGCCAGGTCGAGCACGAGCGGGGCGGCCAGCGCGGAGTCGCAGCCGTGCCAGGTGAACTCCAACCGCATCCCGGTGCCGAGGAAACCGGCGAAGGTGACCAGGTCCCAGGCGGTCTTGAAGTCGCCGAGCTCCGCCACGTACTCGATCCGGGTGCCGCCCTGCGGCAGGTAGCCGAGGGTCTCGCCGAGCACCCGCTGCTTGCTGCTCACCTTGGCGGCGTTGGCGGCCGGCTCGGCGAGCGTGGCGCCGTCCCCGCCACCGAGCAGGTTCACCCCGGACCAGGAGCGCACCGCCAGGTTCCGCATCGCGAACATCGGCGCGAGCACCGACTTGACCAGGGTCTCCCCGGTCTTGCCGTCGTGCCCGGCGTACGGCAGGCCCCGCTCCTGGGCCAGCTCCGCCAGGGCCGGCAGCCGGGCCCCGGTCGACGGCGTGAAGTCCACGTACGGGCAGCCCGCGGTGAACGCCGCGTACGCGTACAGCGAGCTGGTCGGCAGCACTTCGCCGGGGCCGGCCAGCGCGTCCCGCAGCAGGGCGAGTTCGTGGTGGGCCGGATGCGCGGCGGCAGCCGGTTCGGTGGCCGAGACGTTGACCACCACCACCCGGTCCAGCGCGTGCCGGCTGCGGAAGTCGGTCAGGTCGTGGGCCACGGCGGCGGCGCGCTCGGCCTGGGTGCCGCCGGTCGGGGCGACCCGCAGCGCCGCCTCGACGTCGACAAGTTCGCCGGCCAGGGCGTCCACCAGCGGCCCCGGCAGCACCCCGGCGGCGGCGAGCGCCTCGGCCCGTTTGGTGAGCGGGGTGGTCACCACGTCGTGGCCACCGAGGATGAGATCGGCGAAGGCCGGCAGGGCGGGCCCGCGCAGGTCAGGCAGTTCGGTGACGCAGCCGGTCGGCCCGGCGAGCCCGGCCCGCAGGGCCAGCGCCCCGACGATGCTGGTGGTCGCGACCGAGCCACGCGCTCCCACCAGCCAGACACCCGTACGCATCGTGCCCCCTCCCCGTTCGTTGTCGGGTCGGCTGTCCGGTGCGGCCGGGGAATCCCGGTCCGGCCGCACCGGACAGCCGTGCTGGTCGTGCCACCCGGAAGGCTCGGACGGCACACTCCACGGATTCGACCTCATCTATGCCACGGGGCGCAACCGTGGCGGATCCTCGCCGATCGAATTCCGGGAAGCCTTGTCAGGCCGGCGCCCGGCGGGCGCCGCGCCACGGTCAGGGTCAGGCGGCCAGTTCGGCCAGCACGGGCTCCACCTCCGTCCAGGCGGCCAGCTCGGCCGAGCGGGTCACCGCGTCGAGCACGAGCTGGACCTGCAACGCGTCGGTGAACGACGGCGCCGGGTCGGTGCCGGTGGCGACCGCCTCGACGAAGTCGCGCATCTGGTGGGTGAAGGAATGCTCGTAGCCGATGATGTGGCCGGGCGGCCACCAGGCCGACATGTACGGGTGCTCCCCCTCGGTCACCAGGATCCGGGTGAAACCCTGCTCGGCGGTGGGCCGTGCCGCGTCGTAGAACTCCAGCTCGTTGAGACGTTCCAGGTCGAAGACCAGGGTGCCGAGCGAGCCGTTGATCTCCACCCGGAGGGCGTTCTTGCGGCCGGTGGCGAACCGGCTCGCCTCGTACGTGGCCAGCGCCCCGCCGTCGAGCCGGGCCACGAAGACCGCCGCGTCGTCGACGGTGACCGGGCCCGTCTTCCGGCCGTTGCCGTCGGCCTGTGCGGCCAGGCCGCTCGACTCGGCCGGCAACGGCCGTTCCTTGACGAAGGTCTCGGTCAGCGCGCTGACCCCGGTGATCCGCTGCCCGGTGACGTACTGGGTGAGATCGATGATGTGCGCGCCGATGTCGCCGAGCGCACCGGAGCCCGCCTTGTCCTTCTGCAACCGCCAGACCAGCGGGAACTGCGGGTCGATGATCCAGTCCTGGAGATAGACCGCGCGCACGTGGCGGATCTCGCCGAGCCGCCCGTCGGCGACGAACTGCCGCATCATGGTCACCGCGGGCACCCGGCGGTAGTTGAACCCGCACATGGCGCGTGTCCCGTCGGCGCGGGCCCGGGCGGCGGCGGTCGCCATCAGCCGGGCCTCCTCGACGGTGTTGGCCAGCGGCTTCTCGCACAACACGTGCTTGCCGGCGGCCAGTGCGGCGACCGCGATCTCACAGTGGCTGTCTCCCGGTGTGCAGATATCGACCACGTCGATCTCGTCGGACTCGACGAGTCGCCGCCAGTCTGTGGTGTGCCCGTCCCAGCCGAGCCGGTCGGCGGCGGCGGCCACCTTCGGCTCGTCCCGGCCGCAGATGAGCGCCATCCGCACCCGCGCCGGCAGGTCGTACACCCGATTCACGGTGCGCCACGCCTGAGAGTGCGCGGCGCCCATGAACGCGTAGCCGACCATGCCGACCCGCAGGACGCTGTCGTGATTGGACAAGGTGGGTCTCCCCCCGTGTGTGTCAGAACCCGAGCTTCAGGTAGTCGCTCGCGTTCTCCTTGGTGATCGTCTCGGAGGCGAGCACAATCTCCTTCGGAACCTGGAGCTCCACCAGGTCGGACATGCCCCGGCTCTGGCCGATCAGGCGGGCCAGCGAGATGGCCGAGGAGGCCATCGACGGGCTGTAGGTGACGGTGGCCTTCAGGACGGTGTTGTCGGCCTTGATGTCCTCCATGGCCTTCTTCGATCCGGCGCCACCGACCATGAAGAACTCCTTGCGGTTGGCCTGGTTGACGGCGGCGAGGACACCGATGCCCTGGTCGTCGTCGTGGTTCCAGACCGCATCGATCTTCGGCAGGGCCTGGAAGAGGCCGGTGGCGGCCTGCTGCCCGGAGTCGGCGGTGAACTCGGCCGGGCGGCGGTTGGCCACCTTCAGGCCGTACGACGCCAGGGTGTCGGCGAAGCCCTTGGAGCGTTCCTGGGTCAGCTCCAGCGAGTCGATGCCGGGGATCTCGCCGATGACCGGGTTGCTGGCGCCCTTGGCCTTGAGCTGCTCGGCGATGTAGGTGGCGGCGGCCACCCCCATGCCGTAGTTGTCGCCCTTGATCTGCAGCCGGTAGGCCCGCGCGTCGGGGAACGCCCGGTCAAGGTTGACCACCGGGATGCCGGCCTTCATCGCCTCCAGGCCGAACGCGTTGAGCTCCTTGCCGTCGTGCGGCAGCAGGACGATGACGTCCGGCTTCTGCGAGATCAGCGTGGACAGCGCGGCCCGCTGGGCGGCCGCGTCCGCGCCGGCCTCCACGCTCTTGAACTCCACGTCGGCGTACGCCCCGGCCTGGGCCTTGGCGTTGTTGGTGATCGCGGCGATCCAGCCATGGTCGGCGGCCGGCGCGGAGAAGCCGATGGTCACCTTCTTGCCGGGCTCGCTGTTGCCGCCGGTCTCGGCGCCCTTGGTCTGGGCGGCGGTGGGCGCGGTCTCGTTGCTGGTGCAGCCGGCGAGCACGACGCCGGCGGAGAGCGCGGCTCCACCGAAGAGCAGCCGGCGGCGCGACAGGTCGCGTCCCTGCGTTGTCATGACGGCCTCCTGGATGTGGTGGTGGGTGGAAGAGGGTGTGCTGAGCCCGGCCACCGTCGCTGTCGAGGTGGCCGCCGGTGTCGCGTGGGATCAGGTGGTGGTGGCCCGGTTACGCCGGAGGAACTGGGTGACGCTGCCGAACTGGACCTGCTGGACCAGGACGGCGGCGACGATGATGCCGCCCTTGACCATGTTCTGCGCCTCGGTGGAGAGGCCGTTGATGGCGAAGAGGTTGGTGATGGTGGAGAAGATGATCACGCCGAGCAGGGAGCCCACGATGGTGCCCCGCCCGCCGCTGAGCAGCGTGCCGCCGATGATCGCGGCGGCGATGGCGTCCAGCTCGTAGAGGTTGGCCATCGCCGCCTGGGCGGAGGTGGCCTGCGAGGTGAGCATGACCGCGGCGATGCCGCAGCAGAGGCCGGAGAGCGCGTAGAGCAGCAGGGTGTGCCGGCGGACGTTGATGCCGGCGAGCCGGGCCGCCTCCGGGTTGCCGCCGACGGCCACCGTACGGCGGCCGAAGGTGGTGCGGTTCAGCAGCACCCAGCCGGCCACCACCACCGCGGCGAGGATGTAGACCAGCAGCGGGATGCCGAGCACCTTCGTGCTGGCGATGCCGTTGATGAAGGTGTTGTTGGAGACCTGGGTCTGCTTGCCGGAGATCTCGGCGGCCAGCCCTCGGGCGGCGACCATCATCGCGAGGGTGGCGATGAACGGCACCAGCCGCCCGTACGAGATGAGCAGCCCGTTGACCAGGCCGACGCCCAACCCGACGGTGAGCGCAGTGAAGATCATCCCGCCGGCGCCGTAGCTCTGGGTGGCGACCGTGGTGGACCAGACCCCGGCGACCGCGACGATCGCGCCGACCGACAGGTCGATGCCGCCGCCGATGATCACGAAGGTCATCCCGACGGTGACCACGCCGACCACCGAGGCCAACTTGAGGATGGTGAGGGTGTTGCCCCACACCCAGCTCGCGTCGCCGTAGAGGTCTGGCCGGGTGAGGATGCCGATGACCACCAGCACCAGCAGGGTGGCCAGCAGGCCGAGATTGCGCCGGGCACCCTCGCCCCCGTCACCGCGCCACCAGGAGAGGCGCGGCGCGTCGGACTTCGTGGACCCCGCCGGCTCGACCGGCGGCGACTGGGCCGGCGCCGCACTGGTTGTCGCCTCGCTCATGCCGCCACCTCACTTCGCTCGGCACCGGCACGGGCGCTGCTCTGATGATCCGCTCGCTGACATTCGCTCATGCCGTCACCTCCCTGCAGTCGGCGACGCCATGAGGCACCGACGCACTGAACTGGCCGATTCGCTCGCTCCGCTCGCTCATGCCGCCGGACCTTCCATGAGGGACCCCGCCATGACGAGGTCGAGCACGGTGTTCTCGTCGATTTCGGCGGCCGGCGCCTCGCGGACCACCCGGCCCTCCCGCATCACCAGCACCCGGTCGGCCAGGCCGAGCACCTCGGGCACCTCGCTGGAGACCAGCAGCACCCCGACGCCGCGCGCGGCGAGGGCGCGGATGACCTGGTACAGCTCGGCCCGCGCGCCCACGTCCACGCCCCGGGTCGGCTCGTCGAGCAGCAGCAGCCGGGTGTCCCCGAGCAGCCAGCGGCCGACCACCACCTTCTGCTGGTTGCCGCCGGAGAGGGTGCGCACCGGCCGGCGTACGTCGCGGGGCCGCAGCTCCAGGGACTCGGCGATCCGGTCCGCCTCGGCCCGTTCCCGCCCGGCATCGGTGAAGCCGAGGCGGGCGTACCGGCCGAAGGTCGCCAGGGTGACATTGCGATAGATCGGCTCGCCGAGCAGCAGCGCCTGGCTCTTGCGCTCCTCCGGGGCCATGCCCAGGCCGGCCCGTACCGCCGCGCCGACACTGCCCGGCCGCAGCGCGCGACCGCCCACCCGCACCGATCCGGCGTGCCCGCGCCGGGCCCCGTAGATCGTCTCCAGCAGCTCTGAGCGGCCGGAGCCGACCAGCCCGGCGATCCCGACGATCTCGCCGGCCCGCACGGTCAACGACACGTCCGCGAACTCGCCGGTCCGGGTCAGCCCGTCGACCCGCAGCAGTTCCGCGCCGGCGGTCTCGCCGGACGGGCGCTCCGGGAAGACGTACTCGATGGTCCGCCCGGTCATCCGGGCGACCAGGTCGCGGGTCGGGGTGTCGCGGGCCGGCAGGTTCGCCGCGGTGGTCCGCCCGTCCTTGAGTACGGTGACCCGGTCGCCGATCTCGCGGATCTCCTCCAGCCGGTGCGAGATGTAGATGACCGCGATGCCCTGCGCGGTGAGTTCCCGGATGATCCGGAACAGGTTGCCCACCTCGTCGTGGGCGAGCACGGCGCTCGGCTCGTCCATGATGATCAGTCGGGCCTCGTGGGAGAGCGCGCGGGCCATGCTGACGATCTGCTTGCCGGCGGCGGGCAGCTGCCGGACCAGCCGACCGGGCGGGATCTCCGGGTGGCCGAGCCGGGCCAGGATCTGGCGGGTACGCCGGGCCATCTGGCCGCGGCGGACGAAGCCGAGCCGGCGCGGCTCGTGGCCGAGGAAGGCGTTCTCCGCCACCGACAGGTCCTCGACCAGATCGAGTTCCTGGTAGATGGTGGCGATCCCGGCCCGCATCGCGCTCTGCGGGCTGGCGAAGCTCGCCGGCTCGCCGCGCCACTCGACCTCGCCGGAGTCCGGCCGGTGCACCCCGGCGAGCACCTTGATCAGCGTCGACTTGCCGGCGCCGTTCTGCCCGAGCAGGCAGTGCACCTCACCGGCGCGGACCTCCAACTGCACACCGTCGAGCGCGCGTACCCCGGGGAAGGTCTTGACCACATCGGTGAGGCGCAGGACCACCTCGCCCGCGACGGCGTCGGCGGGGGCTTCCACCAGCGGCCCGGACGTCATGACGCCTCCCCGAAGGCGAGGTCGCTGGCGAGCACCGCCGCCCCGGCCACCCCGGCGCGGGGACCGAGCTCGGAGAGGACGACCGGCAGGTTGCCGGTGGCCAGCGGCAGTGAGCGGCGGTAGACCACGCTGCGGATCTCGGCGAGCAGGATGTGGCCGAGCTGGGCGAGCCCGCCGCCGATCACGATCATCGACGGGTTGGTGAAGCTCACCAGCCCGGCCAACACGCTGCCGACCCGCCGGCCACCGTCGCGAATGAGCTGGATGCAGGTGACGTCCCCCTCGGCCGCCCCCTGCGCCACGTCCAGCGCGGTCACCGCCCCTCGGGCGGCCAGTCGCTCGGCGAGTGCCGGCGAGACCATCGCCCGGGCCGCCGTGGTGGCCTCCCGGGCCAGCGCCGCGCCGCTGAAGACGGCCTCCAGGCAGCCCAGGTTGCCGCACGAGCACATCGGACCGTTCGGGTCGACCTGGATGTGGCCGATGTCGCCGGCACACCCGTCGGTGCCCCGGTAGACCTCGCCGTTGAGGTAGATGCCGCAGCCGATGCCGGTGCCGATCTTGATGAGCAGGAAGTTGTCCACCGAGTGCGCGACGCCGCCGTGCCGCTCGCCGATCGCCATGATGTTGACGTCGTTGTCGACCACGGCCGGGCAGCCGTGTTCCCGGGTCAGCAGCTCACGCACCGGAAAGCGGTCCCAGCCCGGCATGATCGGCGGCGAGACGGGCACCCCGTCCCGGAAACTCACCGGCCCGGGCACACCGACGCCGACCGCGTCCAGCCGCTCGTACGCCCCGTCCACCTTGGCCTTCTGCAGCAGCTCGTTGACCCGCTGGAGGGTCACCTTCGGTCCGGTACGGATGTCGGCGGACTCGGCGTACGCGGCCACCGGTTCGAGCCGGCCGTTGACCACCTCGACGTCGATCGAGCTGGCACCCAGGTCGACGGCGGCGAAGCGCAGGTGCGGGCTCAGCTCGACCAGCGTGGAGCGGCGACCACCCCGGGAGGCGGCCAGCCCCGCCTCGGCCACGTAGCCGAGGCCGACCAGCCGCTCCAGTTCGGCGAGGAGGCGCGGACGGGGCATCTGCAATCGGTCGCCGAGTTCGGCCCGGGACACCGCCCCCTCGTCCCGGAGCAGTCGTAGGAGCTGTACGTGCAGGGGGTCCACCGTCCGCACCGGGACTCACCTCCGCATCGGAGTCGTTCGCATCGACACGACAGCAATGTGTCGTGTCCGACACAGTAGGAGCCTTCCGGGTCACGTGTCCATAGCTTCAAGCGGTCTGATCAAAACTTTTGTCAATCCGAACAAAAGACCGGCGACGGCCCGCTGAAAGCGATCTTGCCGCTTAGGTGATCCACTCCAGATGCGGCAAGTGGGTGCATCCAGCCTCCAGGAGGCCACAACCTGCCGCGTCCCGCGCCGCACCTACCGGCCGGGCCAAGCTCAGCTCAGCCGTCGTCGCGCTTCTTCCGGAGCTTGCGGTCATCGCGCAGCGCCACATACGGCTCCGTCTCGGGCGGGTGCCCGGCAGCGATGGCGCGGCCGCGCTCCAACTCGGCGTTGAACTCCGCGCCGAACAGGACGGCCATGTTGGTCAGCCAGAGCCAGACCAGGAAGATGATCACGCCGGCCAGCGCCCCGTACGTCTTGTTGTACGAGCCGAAGTTGCCGACGTAGACCGCGAAGAGCACCGATCCGACCAGCCAGATCACCACCGCCAGCAGCCCACCCGGGCTGACCCAGCGGAAGCCGCCGTGCCGGGCGTTCGGCGCGGCCCAGTAGAGGATCGCGAGAATCAGGCTGACCAGCACCAGCAGCACCGGCCACTTGACGACGTTCCACACCGTCACGCCGGTCGAGCCGAGCCCGAGCGCGCGGCCCGTCTGCTCGGCCAGGGCGCCGGTGAAGACCACGATCACGGCGCCGGCCAGCAGCATCGCGCCGATCACGGCGGTGAGGCCGAGGCGAATCGGCAGCGTCTTCCAGATCGGCCGCCCCTCCGGCACGTCATAGATCCGGTTGGCGGCACGCATGAACGCCGAGATGTATCTGGAGGCTGCCCAGAAGGCGCCGACCAGACTGAGGATCGCGGCGAGGCTGACCAGGCCGCTGGAGCGGTGCGCCTCGTCGATCGCGGTGTCGATGATCTGCTGGGTGTTCTGCTCCGGCACCGCCTGGTCGACGGTGGTCCTGACCCGCTGGACGGCCCCGGCGCCGAGCAGGCCGAGCACCGAGACGAGCAACAGGACGCCAGGGAAGATCGACAGTACGGCGTAGTAGGTCAGCGCCGCGGCCTCGTCGGTCAGGTCGTCCCGCTCGAACTCCCGGACCGTACGCTTCAACGTCGCCACCCAGTCGCGGCGCGGCAGCGCCCTCGGGCTCGCCGGCCGCTCGCCCGGCGCGACCGGCCGGCTCCGCTCGCGCCCGTCTCGGGCGGAAGACTCGTCGCCGGCCATCGCCCCTCCCTGTCGTCGGCGTGGTTCCCGACATGCCCGTGGAGGAGCCGGCTAACCACCTACTTGTAGAGCAACCTGCCCATCCGCCGGGACGCCAGCGTGAGCATGACGGCGGCCAGCAACACCAGGTACGCCAGGTCCAGCAGCCACGACCAGCCGGCGGAACCGAGGCAGATCGCCCGGATCAGGTGCACGGACCGGTAGAGCGGGGTCAACTCGACCACCCAGCGCAGTACGACCGGATACGCCTCGGCCGGCACGAACGTGCCGGAGAAGAGGAAAAGGGTGAACTGGGCCGATCCCATCAGGTCGAAATCCTGCCAGCTGCGGATGAGCGTGGCGACGACCATGCCGAGCGCGCCGAACACGATGCCGACCAGCATCGCGGCCGGGAAGGCGGCGACCGCCCGGACCGCCGTGGTCAGGTCCAGCACCACCATGATCAGCAGAAACGCGGCGGAGTAGAGGCTGCCCCGGATCATCGCCCAGCCCAACTCGCCGAGGGCGATCTCGAACGGCTGCACCGGAGTCGCGATGACCCCGTCGTACAGCTTCATGAACTTCATCTTCCCGAAGAAGTTGAAGGTGGTCTCGGCGAGCGCGCCGTTCATCGCCGACGAGGCCAGCATCGCCGGGGCCACGAACGCCGCGTACGACACCACCTGCCCGCCGGGCAGGGTCAGGTCCCCGACCAGCGCACCCACCCCGACGCCGATCGAGAAGAGGTAGAGCACCGGCTCCAGGAAGCCGGAGAGCAGCACCAGCCAGTACGCACTCCGCAGCGCGGTGAGGTTACGCTCGGCGACCGAGGCGGACCGGCGGGACGCTCCCTCGAAGCTGACCAGCCGGGGCAGGACGAGACCGACCACGACACCCTCCCCTAGACGACCAGCGAACGGCGGAACGCGCCCCGGGCCAGCAGCCAGCCGGCGGCAGCCCAGGCGGCGAGGTAGAGCAGGTGACCGGCGACCGACCACTGCGGGGCGACGCCGAGGGTGGCGGCCCGGCACAGATCCACGCCGTGCCACAGCGGAGTCGCGTACGCCAGCCAGCGCAGCCCCTCCGGCAGCGACTCGACGGGGAAGAACACCCCGGCGAAGAGGGTCATCGGGATCACCGCGAACCGGAACAGCAGGGCCAGGTAGCTGTCGCTCGGCACCACCGCGCTGAACGCGAACGTCGGCGCGGCCACCGCCAGCCCGAGGAGCAGGACCACCGGCACCACGGCCACCGCCCATGGCGAGTGCAGCGCCCCGAACAGCGCCGTGACCAGCAGAAACGCGGCGGCACTGGTGACCACCCGGAACAGCACGAAGGCGAGGTGCCCGGCGAGGATGTCCCCGATCCGCAGCGGCGCCGCGACCTGGGCGTGGTAGGTCCGGATCCAGCGGAAGTTGCTGTGCACCGGCCAGGTCGACTCCGCCATGGCGACCTGGAGGGCGGTGGAGGCGATCAGGCCGGGCACCAGCCAGTCCAGGTAGGGCACCCCACCCACGCCCCGGTCCACGTACGCCCCGACGCCGATGCCGAAGCCGAGCACGGTGAGCACCGGCAGCAGGAACGACGAGAAGACGCCCGCCCGCCAGGTGCGCCGGTAGCCGACCAGGTGGTGTTCAAAGACAGTCAGCGCCGGCACCCGCGCCACGCCCGGCCCGGCCCACTCGGCCACACTCACCTCGACCACCCCCGCTCCAGGCCTTCCTACCCCTGGGGTGCGACAGGCCGTCGGCCACCCTACGACGGGCCGCGGAGGCTGTCGCGGGATTTGTCCCGCTGCCCGGGAACGCAGGGCGCATCGGCCTGCATACGATCAAGCTCCAGCGCGGGTGCCGGCATCAAACCGCAGCTCGCCGACTGCTCTTCGTCCCAGGTCTCAGCCACGTGGGCAGGCTACCGACGGTCAGCTTTCGCACCTGCCGCGAACCAGATCGACGCGGTTCCGAGCCAGGTGAAGACGACCTTCAAGCGTGCTCGGCCGAGCCGGTAGCGGACGCGCGCGAAGCGTCGGCCGGGCAATCGTTTCAGTCGCTCCAGAGTTGCCTCTTCGAGGCGATACCGCTCGGCGAGCAAGGTGGACGGGTCTGACAGAGGTGTCATGCGGGGCTCCCCGGTCGCGGCGTGTCACGCGCTCGGCAGTCCGCGTGTCGCGGCTACTCGGCCAATCAGTTCACCTGGATATGTCTCTCAGACATAAACATGCCTCAGAGACATATCCAAACTAAGGACATTGCCTTCCCGCCGGCCGGGCGGTAGCCCGCACGACGAACGCCCGCCAGGCATCCCGGGCCGAACGCCAACACCGCCCACCCGGGTCCCCGGCACATAGCGCGGCTCGGTTACCGGTAGCTCCACACCACCGGACGGGCCTTGTAGATGGCCGCACCGGGACGGTTGCGACTGCCGACGTACGAGCCGTTCAGCTTGTAGAGCCACACGTTGCCGTTGCCCCAGGTGCCGTCCGAGTTCTTGCCCGTCACCTTGGTGGTGACGACCAGGCCACCCGAATGGTTACCGACGCTCTTGATGTGCGCGTTGTCGATGGAACCGCTGGCCCGGCTCAGCGTCCCGCGGTTGATGTTGTAGGTGTAGACGTGACTGGTCGTGCTGAGCCACAGCTGCGCCGACGCGCCGTAGACCGGCGAGAGGTCGTGGCCGCCGGAGGGCGTGGTCCGGCAGGCCTTGCCGGTCAGGGTGGGGCTGGTGGCCGTGCCGCCGACCTTGAAGCTGCACAACTTGGTGCCACCGAGCACCCACAGTCGAGCCGTGCCCGGCTCCCAGAGCACGGCGTGCGCGCTCGGGAACGAGTAGGTGCGGCCGCTGGTCTTCCCCTTGCCGTACGCCGTGAGTTTGCCGGAGGAGGAGGCGACCACGACCGCGCCGTTGGGCAGCAGTTCAATCGCGTGCGGGTTGCCGCCGGGGCTCGCCGACCACGTCACCTTCTTCTTCGAGTAGTCGATGATCCCGGCCCGGCCGCCGGACGCGGTGACCAGGACGACCTTGCGGCCGCCGTACGTCCGGAACTTAACGTCCGACAGGTTCGACCAGGCGGAAGTCCGTGCCGGGCTCCAGGACCAGGCTGGGCTGCCCTTCCAGCTGCTGGAGCCGAGGTTGAATATCTTCACGCCGCTTCGCTGGTCCACGATGGCAGCCTGCCCGGCCGCCGCCTGAGCCGGCGCTGACACGACGACCGCACCGCCGGCCCCGACTGCGCACGACAGCGCCACGAGGCCCACCATCCGTAGCCGCCTGAGCCAATTCCCCGCATTTCTCATGACCCGGAACCGTAGCTTCGGAGGCTCCTGCCCGGAACGGCTCTGCCCAATTTACGACCCATCTGTCGGGCAACCATGTCCCTCGAGGACAGCAGGAGGTCAGTCCACCAGGGTCCGGCCGGTGAGGTGGAGGAAGACGTCCTCCAGGCTGCTGCGCCGGACCAGGACACTGGCCGGGACGAGGCCGCGAGCGGTCACCTCGGCCACCGCCGCGTCGCCGTCGGCCACGTAGAGCAGGATCCGGTCGGGCAGCACCTCCACCCGCTCCCCCAGCCCGCTCAGCTTGCCGGCGAACATCTCCTGCGACTCGGTGGCGAAGCGCAGCTCCACCACCTCACGGGTGGAGTGTTGCTCGATCAGGGCACGGGGCGAGCCCTCGGCCACGATCCGACCGCCGTCCATCACCACCAGCCGGTCGCAGAGCTGTTCCGCCTCGTCCATGTAGTGCGTGGTGAGCACCAGGGTCACGCCCTGCTGCTTGAGCCGGAACAGCCGCTCCCACACCAGGTGGCGGGCCTGCGGATCGAGCCCGGTGGTGGGCTCGTCGAGCAGGACGATCGCCGGGTTGTTGACCAGCGCGCGGGCGATGGTCAACCTGCGCTTCATGCCGCCGGAGAGGGGCTCCACCTTGCTCTCGGCCCGCTCGGCGAGCTGGACGAAGTCGAGCAGCTCGGCGGCCCGCTCGCGGGCCACCCGGCGCGGGATGCCGAAGTAGCGGGCGTAGCTGGTGAGGTTCTCCCGGACGGTGAGCTCCGGGTCGAGGCTGTCGAGCTGCGGGCAGACGCCCAGCCGGGCCCGGATCGCCGGCCCGTCGCGCACCGGGTCCAGGTCGAGGATGCGCAGTTCGCCGCCGGAGGGCGGGGAGACGCAGCCGATCATCCGCATGGTGGACGACTTGCCGGCGCCATTCGGCCCGAGGAAGCCGAACGCCTCGCCGGGACGCACGTCGACGTCGATGCCGTCGACGGCGGTGAAGTCGCCGAACCGCTTCACCAGCCCCCGCGCCTGGATGAGTGATCGAGCAGTGGTCACCAGCCGAACCTAACCGCCCGGTCCGACAACCTCGACCGGTTAACGCCGCGCACCCACCCGGACAGCCGATGCGGCGTCAACTACGGCGAGTCACGGCCGAAAGATCGACGACCACGTACGCCGCCACGACTTTTGCCTACCATTCTGGACAGATGACCCTTGACCGCTCCCGACCATTGGAATCGCAGCCTGGTCGCAGGATCCGACATTTGCGAAGGAGATTCCTAATAGGCACCGCTTGTGAGTGACCGTCACCTCGACTCCGTCACTCAATGCAATCACCGTCGGCAATGTTCCCCCCGATACGCGATTCGCGTATCGTGCCTGCTCGTGTTGCCCGTTCGCCCCTTCGACGGCTGTCCCCCGAGCCGCACCGTCCCGTTGCCGCAACACCGGGACGCGGACGAGGCACCCGAGGAACTCGGCGCGAGCTGAGCCGACAAGGCCGGCCGGACCAACCGTCCGGGCCCGGCACCCGACTCGACCGGGAGACCCCGTGCCGCTCCCCGCCCCCGCCCGCGTACGCGTACGCAGGCACCGGTCCGCAGACCGCACCGGCCAGCTCCGGTCGGTGCGCACCCAGCTGCTGGCGCCGATCCTGGTGGCGACGGTCGGTCTGGTGGTGCTCGGCGCCACCCAGACCAACGCCGCGCTCGCCGCCTCGACCGACGCCGACCGGGCCCGGGTGCTCGCCGGGACCGCCACCGCGACGGTACGGCTGGTGCACGAGCTGGAACGCGAACTCGGCGAGACGGCGGCCCTGCGGCAGCGAGGCGGCTCGGCCGGCCGGCCGCTGGTCGACGCCCAGCGGCGGCGGGTGGACGCCGCGGTCGAGCGTTACCGGTCGGCCAGCGACGCGGCCCGCCGGGCGGCACCGGACCTGACCCCGGTGCTCAACGACGCGGACGGCCAACTCGGCCAGCTCGATCCGACCCGCCGGTTGGCGGTGAGCGGCAACAGCGGCGACCCGGCGTACGGGACGTTGGTCGAGTCGCTGCTCGCGGTCGCCGACGCGCTGCCGGCCCAGTTGCACGACACCGACCTGGCCAACGGGGCACGGGAGGTGGCCGCCGTGGCGGCCCAGGAGCACCTGGCGTCCCTGGAACGCGACCTGCTGCGCGGGGTCTTCGTCCGGGCTGCCCTGGCCCCCGGTGAGCTGGCCCGGCTCGGCCAGCTACGCGGCGCGGGGGAACAGCGCCAGGCCGAGTTCCTCCGGATCGCCACCGGCCCGGCGACCACCGCCTGGTACCGCCTGATCGACGGCACCGACATCGCGACCTCCCGCCGGATGCGGAACGACGTGCTGGAGACCGACGGTGGGCCGGAGGCGCTGAAGACCGACGCAGACGCCTGGTACGTGGCGCAGAGCGGCGCCATCCGCCGCTACAACCTGCTCGGCCGGGAACTCTCCGAGGACCTCGACCGGGACGCCGCCGCGCTGGCCCACACCGCCGGGCAGCGGGCCCTGCTCACCGGTGGGGCAACCAGCACCGTCGCGCTCGCCTCGCTGATCACCGCCGTGCTGCTGGCGGTGCGGACCAGCCGCCGGCTACGCCGGCTGCGGGTCGCCGCACTCACCATGGCGAACCGGGAGCTGCCGGAACGGATGACAGCGATCGCCGCGGGCAGGCCCTGCCCGGGCGACGGCGCGGCGAGCCGGCTGACCGAGGGCGTCCGGCGCGGCCGCGACGAGGTGGCCCAGGTGGCCGAGGCGTTCGACACGGTGAACCGGGCCGCGCTGCGGCTCGCCGGCGAGCAGGCCGAGCTGCGGTTGGACGTGACCCGGATGGCCGAGGCACTGGCCCGGCGGATCCGCACGCTGATCACCCGCCAGCTACGCCTGCTCGACGAGTTCGAACACGAGGAGACCGACCCGGAGGCGCTGGCCAGGTTCTTCGCGCTGGACCACCTCGCCGCCCGCCTGCGCCGCAACGGGGAGAACCTGCTGGTCCTCGCTGGCGGCGAGCCGGGCCGGGGGCAGGAGGCCGTCCTGCTCCTCGACGACGTGGTCCGGTCGGCGGCCGCCGAGATCGAGGACTATTCCCGGGTGCAGGTCGACGTGCCGACCGCGGCGGTGCACGGCGCGGCGGCCGGCAACGTGGTGCACCTCCTGGCCGAGCTGCTGGAGAACGCCGCCGTGAACTCGCCGCCGCACACGTCGGTGCTGGTGGACGGGCGGCGTACCGTCGACGGGGTCACGCTGCGGGTGCACGACCAGGGCATCGGGATCAGCGAGACCCGGCTGGCCGCCATCAACGAGCGGCTCGCCGCGCCGGCCACGCTCTTCAGCGCCGCCGCCGGCAGCATGGGCCTGCATGTGGTGGCCCACCTGGCCGCCCGGCACGGGATCCGGGTCCAGCTGCACCGCACCACCACCGGCACGGTCGCCCAGGTGGAGGTGCCCGAGACCGCGCTGACCCGGGTCGAGGCGGCCACTCGGCCCCCCGCCGCCGAGCGTCGTGCCCTGGCCGGCGGCGACACGCCCTGGTTCCAGTCGCGCGCCGCCGGCACACCCGAACAGCCGGTCACCGACGCGCCGCCGGACCAGGCGGTCGCCGGCAGGTCGCCGTACCGGGCAGTCGCCGGCACGCCGTCGGACCAGGCGGTCGCCGGCGCGGGAGCCGAGGGCGGGGCCGGGTCGGCCGTCCTGCTCCACGCTCCGGCCGGGCCGGTGGCCGGGGCGTCCCCGGCGGCCGGCGTCTTCCGGGGCGTGGCCGCCGTACGCCCGCCCGGCATCTCCCTGCTGCCGCCCGGCGCCACCCGGATCCGAGCCTCCGGTACCCGGCCGACCACCGGCACCGGGCTGCCCCGCCGGACCCGGGGCGGCCACCTCCCCGTCACCCCGACCATCACCGCCCCACCGCCCCGACCCGCACAGGACCTGCTCGACCCCGAGGTGGTCCGGGCCCGCCTGTCCGCCCTCGCCGAGGGCGTGGCCAGCGCGATGCGCCGCAATCCGCAATCCACACCCACCGGGAGAACCCAATGACCCCACCCGTGACCGACGGACTCGACTGGCTGCTGGCCAACTTCGCCCAGCGGGTGCCGGACGTGTCGCACGCCCTCGCGGTGTCCGAGGACGGGCTGCGGCTGGCTTCCTCCCCGGACCTCTCGCCGGACCAGGTGGACCAGCTCTCCGCCGTGATCAGCGGGCTGTCGAGCCTGACCGTGGGCGCCGCCCGGCTGATGGCCGCGGGCCGGGTACGCCAGCAGATCGTCGACATGGACGGCGGGGTGATGCTCATCATGGCCGTCGGCGAGCGGGCCATGGTCGGCGTGCTCGCCGCGCCCGGCTGCGACCTGGGCCAGATCGGCTTCGAGACGGCGACGCTGGTCCAGCGGGTGGCCGAGGCCCTGGAGCCGGCGGTCCGGGCGTGACCGGGCGCCCGCTGCGACTGGTGGCCACGCTGCTGCTGGCCGTCCTGGTGGCGGGCTGCGGCAAGGCGGACGCCGGGCCGCAGCCGTGGCACGGCGGGCGCATCTTCCTGGCCACCGGCAACACCACCGGCGTCTACTACCAGCTCGGCGGCGGTTACGCCGACCTGATCAGCCAACACCTGCCCGGCTACGAGGCGCGGGCCGAGCCGACCGGCGCCTCGGTGGAGAACGTCAATCGGTTGGGCAGCGGCGACATGGAGATCGCGTTCAGCCTGGCCGACACCGCGGCGGACGCGGTCACCGGGCGCGGCGCGTTCGACGGGCGGCCGCAGCAGGTCCGCGCGCTGGCCCGGATCTACCGCAACTACACGCACCTGATCGTCCGGGCCGACCGGAAGATCAACACCTTCGCCGACCTGCGTGGCAGGCGGATCTCCACCGGGTCGCCGAAGTCCGGCACGGACATCATCGCGGGGCGGCTGCTCACCGCCGCCGGGATCAACCCGGACCGGGACATCCAGCGGCTCAACCTGTCACTGCCGGAGACGGTGCAGGAGATGCGGGCGGGCAGCCTCGACGCGATGTTCTTCTCCGGCGGCCTGCCCACCCCGGGCATCAAGGACCTGCTCACCAGCGCACCGGGGGCGTTCCGGCTGCTTCCCCTCGACGATCTGATCGAACCGCTCACCGCCCAGTACGGCTCGGTCTACACCACCGCAACGCTGCCCATGGAGGTTTACGGCAGCGCCGTGCCCACCCCGACCATCACGGTGGCGAACGTGATCCTGGTCCGGGCGGACATGCCCGACCAACTCGCGTACGACCTGACCCGGGTGCTGTTCGCGCACCAGAGCGAGTTGGTCCCGGTGCACCCCGAGGCGGCCAACTTCACCCGCGAGAGCGCGGCCGGCACGGACCCGATCCCGCTGCACCCGGGTGCGGCACGGTATTACCGGAACGGCTGACGTTCAGAGATTCGCCGGGGCGGTGGCGGCCCGGGCCGCGGCGACCAGCCGTCCGGTCTCGGCAGTCACCGCCTCGTCGTCGACGGGCGTGCCCGGGTCGTAGCGGACCGTCCAGGTCAGACCGTCCATCCCGGGCACCCGGCGGGCGACGATCCGGCCGGCTCCGCCGGGCACCGGGTGGTGCTCGGTGTGCGCGACGGAGCGGGTGACCCGGGTCCGCACCTGGTGCGGCAGGTCACCCGGGTCGAGCAGCAGGTAGGTCTCGGCCGGGCAGTCGGCGACGACCAGGTAGCCGTCCCGGTCGGCGACCCGCTCGGCCGGGGTGACGGTGAGTTCCCGGCCGGACCACACCGCCTTGAGGATGTCGTGCCAGCCGATCCGGTGCCCCCGGCCGGGCAGCCAGAGCCCGAGGTTGCTCGCGACCAGCACGCCGTCGCCCTCGCCGTTGCCGGCGGCGGCCCAGGCGAGCACCCGTTCCTCGACGGCCAGCGGCGGCCGGGCACCGGGCGGCAGCTTCGGCTTGCGGTTGAAGAAGCCCATCACAGTCCTCCGGCGGCCTGCTCGCGCAGCGCCCGCGCGTGTTGCTCCAGCGAGAGCAGTTCCCCGAAGAGGGCGAAGTACTCGTCCTTGTTGCTCACCGGGTTGATCCGCTGGATCTTCGACTTGAGGTCCTTGATCCGGCCGGTGACCGAACCCCACTGGAGCTGGGCCAGGGTGACCGAGACGTAGCGGGGGTCGGGCTCGCCGTCGATGCGCAGCGGCTCGACGGCCAGCTCCCCGACGAGCGCCTGGCCGGCCAGGTCGGCGCAGGCGTCACGGACCTGCTCGATCCAGACCGCGCCGCCGGTGGCCGCCACCACCCCGCCGGCCGCGGCGATCGCCGCCCGGACCGCCTCGTGCACCGGGTGCCGGTAGGCGCTGGCCTCCACCGCGTCGAACATCGGGCCGGCCAGCACCGGCTCCTGGACGGCGAGCTTGAGCGCCTCCCGTTCGACCAGCGACTGCGGGCTGTCCACGGTCGGCGCGACCGGTCCGCCCCGCGCCGGGGCGGGCGCACCGCCGGCCGGCTGCCCGGACGCGGCGGCCAGCACCGCGCGCTGCACCGGCTCGATCTCCATGCCGAGGTCGCCGGCGAGCTTGCGGACGTACTCGGGGCGCTTCTCCCGGTCTTTGATCTTGGCGACCAGCGGCGCGGCCCGGCGCATCGCCTCCACCCGGCCGTCGACGGTGTCCAGGTCGTACCGGTTGATCGCGTGGCGGAGCGCGAAGTCGACCAGCGGCTCGCGGCGGGCGACCAGGTCGCGGACGGCGAGGTCGCCCTTGGCCAGGCGCAGCTCGCAGGGATCCATGTTGTCCGGACCGACCGCGATGAAGGTACGCCCGACGAAGCGCTGGTCGTCCTCGAAGGCACGCAACGCGGCCTTCTGCCCGGCAGCGTCCCCGTCGAAGGTGAAGATGATCTCGCCAGCTCGTTCGTCGCTGTCGAAGAGCACCCGACGCAGGACCGAGATGTGATCGCCGCCGAACGCCGTGCCGCACGTGGCCACGGCGGTCGGCACCCCGGCCAGGTGGCAGGCCATCACGTCGGTGTAGCCCTCGACCACGACCACCTTGCCCTGCTTGGCGATCTCCCGCTTGGCCTGGTCGATGCCGTAGAGGATGTGGGACTTCTTGTAGAGCGGCGTCTCGGGGGTGTTCAGGTACTTCGGGCCGTCGTCATCGTCGAACAGCTTGCGCGCGCCGAAGCCGATGACGTCGCCGGTGAGGTCGCGGATCGGCCAGAGCAGCCGCCGGCGGAACCGGTCGATCAGGGTGCCCGAGCGGGACGGCCGGGACAGCCCGGCGGTGACCAGCTCGTCGTGGGTGAAGCCCTGCTGACGCAGGTGCTTGGTGAGCAGGTCCCAGGCGTCCGGGGCGAAGCCGCACCCGTACCGCTCGGCGGCGGCCCGGTCGAAGCCGCGCCGCGCCAGGAACTCCCGGGCCGGACGGGCGCCGGCCGCGCCGAGTTGCGCGCGGTAGAACTCCACGGCGGCGGCGTGCGCGGCCACCAGCCGCTGCCGCTGCCCCTGCTGCGGCCGGGTACGCGGGGCCGAGCGGTCGTCCTCGACATACCTGAGCTGGAGGCCGGCGCGCGCGGCCAGCCGCTCGACGGACTCGACGAAGCTCAGGTGCTCGGCGTCCATCAGGAACTTGATCGCGTCGCCGCCGGCCCCGCAGCCGAAGCAGTACCAGACATTGCGGGCGGGCGAGACGTTGAACGACGGGCTCTTCTCGTCGTGGAACGGGCACAGGCCCTTCAGGTTGCCGGCGCCGGCCGACTTCAGCGTGACCGTGTCGGAGATGACCTCGGCGATCGAGGTGCGCTCGCGGACCAGCGCGATGTCCTCGTCCCGGATCCGCCCCGCCATCTCCGCCACCCCCTCGGCGTACATCCTGCCCTGCCGGTCCGACCATCGGGCGGCCGGGGGACGGCCGGTGTGGCGAATCCCGCGTGGACTCGGCGGTTGCGCCCCGCGGGCCGCTCGGCGTCCGCGACCATGGAAGACGTGCGACGGGTACGCGCCGACGGTGCGCCCTGGCCAGGGCGACTGGCCGCCCGGTTCGCCCTCCGGCCCTCCCGCCGCCTGGCGGACGAAGCCGGCCAGCGACACGCGACCTGGCTCGAACTCTTCTTCGACCTGGTCTTCGTCCTGGCGCTGGGCGCCGTGGTCGGCCGGTTCGGTCACGGCCTGGTGCCGACCCGCTGGGACCTGCTGGCCGCCGGAGGACTCTCGGTGGTGGTGCAGTGGGCCTGGGCCGGCCAGGTCTTCTACGACACCCGGTACGACCCGGACGACCCCCCGCACCGGCTGCTGGTGCTGGTGGCGGTGGCCGGCGCCGGGGCGCTCACCCTGGGCGTGGGCGGAGCGCCGCGGTCCGCCCTGCTGCCGATCGGCTACCTCGTGGTCCGCGGCGTCCTGCTGCTGCTCTATCTCCGGGTCCGGCCGACGGATCACGCGACCCGCGAGGTGACCAGCATCTACCTCACCGGATTCGGCGTGGGCTGGCTGATCTGGCTCGCCTCGCTGGCCGTACCCGCCGCCACCCGGCCGGTGCTCTGGACGGCCGCGATGATCATCGAGCTGGCAACGCCCTGGCTGGGGATGCGCCGGCTCAACCGGTCACCGGCCGACGTCGTGCACCTTCCCGAACGGCTCGGCCAGTTCACCATCATCGTGCTCGGCAGCGCGCTGGCGAGCGTACTCGCCGCGGTCCCGATCCACCCGGAGCCGCGGGTGGCCGTCGCCGCGGCGGCCGCGTTCGCCCTGCCGGCGTCCGTGTGGTGGGTCTACACCACCTTCGTCGAGTCCGGACTGGCGCTGGCCCGGCTGGGCGGCGGACAGCGGTACGCCTACCTGCACATCCTGATGAACAGCGCGCTGCTGCTGCTCGGCTGGTCCCTCGGGGACGTGGTCCGGCAGGTCGACGCCGACGCGCCGGCGGCCCCGCTGGGCCTGCGGCTGCTCCTGGCCGCCTCGCTGGTGACGTGGATGCTGTGCGGCCTCGGCCTGAACCGGGTGTCGGAGCAGCCTCCGGGTGCCCGCCGGTACGTGCTGAGCAGCGGCGGGATCGCCTCGGTCACCGCGGCGACCGTGGCCGTCGACCGCCCGCTGCCCATGCTGCTGCTGGTCGCCGCGACGCTCGTCGGTTACGCGGTGCTGGTCACCCGGCACCTCGCGAGCATGGCGGCGAAGGCGGCGTGACCGGGCCGGCGCGGGTCAGGCCGACTGGCCCGCCCCCACGCCGTCCCCGATCCGCGGGAACGGCTCGATGGAGAACACCACCTCGACCGGCACCTCGAAGTGCGCCGCGATCCGCAACGCCAGATGCAGGCTGGGCCGGAACTCGCCCCGTTCCAGGTAGCCGACCGTCTGGTAGTGCACGCCCAAGGCGTCGGCGAGCTGCCGGCGGGAGATGCCCCGCTCGGCGCGCAGCACCGCGATCCGGTTGTGCACGGTCTCGCTCATCGACGCCCTCTCACACCGCCCGCTGCATGGCCCGCTCCCGGCGTGCGGCCACCCGCGAACCGGACTCCCGGCGGGCCATCCGGCGCAGCACCGCCGGGGCGATCAGCAGCCCGGCCACCGCCCAGAGCCCCAGCACGCCGAGCGTCTCCAGGTGCCGCCAGGAGCCGCCCAGCTCGACCGCGGCCATGCTGTCGGGCAGCAGCGCCGAGCGCATGCCCAACCCTAGCCAGTAGATCGGGAAGCTCTGCGCGACGGCCTGCAGCCATCCCGGGAAGCCGTTGATCGGGTAGAAGATGCCGGAGAGCGCGATGAGACCGAAGGTCGGCAGCACCACCAGGCCCATGTTGCGGGGATTCTCGATCAGCGAGCCGATCACCGCGCCCAGCGGCAGCGTCGCCACCAGCCCGAGCGGCACCACCCAGGCGATCGTGAGCCAGGCGCCGCCGTCGGTGAGCCGGATCCCGTCCAGGAAGAACAGCGCGGGGCTGAGCTGGAGGGCGAACCCGATCAGCGACACCGCCGAGAGCATGACGATCTTGCCGATCAGGTAGCCGAGCATCCCGTTCGGCGTCGCCTTGGCCCGCAGCAGCGTGCCGTCCTCCCGGTCGACGATGAGCTGCTGGGCCAGGCCGAGCAGGCCGCCGAAGGCCAGCCCCATGCCGAGCGCGCTGGGCAGCGTACGCGCGCCGAGGGAGAAGGAGGTGCCGGGCACCGTGGCGCCACGCATGAAGAACATGGTGACCAGCAGGATGACGGTCGGGAAGAAGTAGTTCCACAGATCCTGGCCGTTGGTGAAGGTGTTGCGCAGCTCGATCCCACCACGCCGGATGCCGGCCCGGACGGCCGCCGTGGTCGCGCTCATGCCGACGCCGTGCTGACGATTCGCTCGCTGCCCCTCGCTCATCGCGAGCCCCCCTGCTGCCACGCCCGGACGGCGGCGCCGGTCCGGACTCCGGTTTCCTCTTCGTAGACCAGCGCCATGTACGCGTCCTCCAGGCTGGCCCGGCGGACCTCCAACTCCTGCACGTCGTCGCCGTGCTGCCGGAGCAGGTCCCGGACGAAGCCGGTGGCGTCGGCGGCGGAGTGCACGAACCGCTCCCCGGCCCGGGTCCACCGGATCTCGGCGTCCCCGGCGACCCGCCGGGCCAGTTCGTCGGGCGATCCGTCGGCGATGATCCGGCCACCGGACAGGATGAGGATCCGGTCGGCGAGCTTCTCCGCCTCGTCCAGGTCGTGCGTGGTGAGCAGGATGGTGGTCTCGTCCAGGTCGGCGAGCCGGTGCACCAGATCGTGGAACTCGCGCCGGGCGGCCGGGTCGAACCCGACCGTCGGCTCGTCCAGGAAGAGCAGTTCCGGACGGCCCACGATGCCGACCGCCACGTCGAGCCGGCGGCGCTGACCACCGGAGAGCCGCTGCACCCGCTTGCCGGCGTGCGGGGTGAGGCCCACGGTCTCCAGCAGATCGTCGATCGGCCAGGGCCGAAGGATCCGGTCGGTGGAGTACGGGGCGTAGAAGTCGGCGAGGTGGCTCAGCACGTCCCGGACCCGCCACTTGCCGTGGTCGCGCCAGGACTGGAGCACCACCCCCATACGGGCGCGCCAGCGCTCGTCGCCCCGCCCGGGGTCGACGCCGAGGACGCGGACGTCGCCCGCCGAGCGCATCCGGAAGCCCTCCAGGACCTCGATCGTGGTGGTCTTGCCGGCGCCGTTGGGCCCGAGCAGGGCGAGCACCTCGCCGCGCCGGGCGGTGAAGTCGACCCCGTGCAGCACGTCGACGCTGCCGTATCGCATGCGCAGGTCGCGGACGTCGAGGACCAGGTCCCCGTCGGGCGGGTGCGGAGTCTCGGCGACTCCCGGTATCTCCACCGTAGTCATACCGCGGAATGTAGCACCTCTACTACATATCGAGGGGCACCCGCTCTCGGTCGGGAGCACGACAGGGCCCCGTCCCTTGCCGATCTTGACTACGGTGGGATCCGCCACCGGGGAGGGGACGCCAGATGGCCGACGACACCGAACTGACCATCGCGCTCGCCGAGTACGAGCACCTGCGCGAGCTGAGCCGTACGGTGCACGACCAGTCCACCGCCCGGCTGACCTTCTTCCTGGCGGTGGCGTCCGGCGCGACCGCCGTCTCGGCCGGGTTGATCACCACGGGCGGGCCCGGCGGGCGGCTCGCCCCGGCCATGGCTGCCGGGCTCGGGCTGCTGGTCCTGCTGCTCGGAGTCTTCGTGTTCGCCCGTCAGATCGAGCTGAACGACCGGGGCCGCCGGTACGCGGTCGCCGCCACCGTGCTCCGCACCTACCTGGCCCGCCGCGCGCCCGCCCTGAGTCCGTTCATCGTCATGCCGACGCTGGACGACCCGGGACCGTTCGCACCCGAGCCGTTCCACCGGCACTGGTTCCGTGACCTGGTCAGCCAGGCCGGCATGATCGCGCTGGTGAACAGCGCACTGCTCGGCCTGGCCGCCACGCTGGGCATGCTGCTCGCCGGCCCGGCCTGGCTGGCGGCGCTGGTCGCGGCGGTGGTCGCCACCACCTCGGTCGCCGTGCACCTCCGGGTGATCCGCCGCCGCGTAGCCCGCTCCGCCGCCCTGGTAGGCACCGTCCTGACCACCCGCCCTCTCACCCCCGCTCCCTCCCACACCCCACCCGCACCCTCGCCCCGGGTCGGTTGATCATGACGTTGTCGCCTTCTGGCTTCGGCGCGTCGCGCCACAACCTCATGATCAGACGGAGGGAGGTGGGTGGGGGTCAGGTGGGGAGCGGGGTGGATTCGTCGGCTTCGGCCTGAGCGGTCCAGGCAGGCTTGGTGGAGCGCCAGCCCTCGTCGTCCATGCCTCGGCGCCAGTAGCCGGAGATGGAGAGGGCGTCCCGGGGCACGCCGCGCTCGACGCGCAGCAGTCGGCGCAACTCCTTGACGAAGGTGGCCTCGCCGTGGACGAAGGCGTGCACCCGCCCGGACGGGAAGTCCAGTGCCCGGACCGCCTCGACCAGCGCGTCGCCCACCGGGCGGCCGGCCCGGTGCAGCCAGCGCAGCTCGACCGCGCCCGGGCTGGTCAGCGGCAACTCGTCGGCCGGGCCGTCGACCTCGACGAAGACCACGGCCCGCGCGCCGGCCCGCAGCCGCTCCACGGCGGCGGAGATCGCCGGCAGGGCGCTCTCGTCGCCGGCCAGCAGGTGCCAGTCCGCCGTCGGGTCCGGCGCGTACGCCCCGCCGGGGCCGGTGAAGAGCACCCCGTCGCCGGGGCGCAGCCCGGCCGCCCACGGCCCGGCCAACCCCTCGTCGCCGTGGTGCACCACGTCGATGGTCAGCTCACCCGCCGTCGCGTCCCAGGCCCGCACCGTGTACGCCCGCAGCCGCGGCCACTGCTCGGCCGGGAACTCGCGCTTGATGGTGGCCAGGTCGGTGGGGTGCGGGTAGACCACTCCGGCCGGCGGGAAGAGAACCTTGACGTAGTGGTCGGTGTACGCGCCCACCGGCAGGCCGGCCAGTTCCTCGCCGCCGAGCACCAGCCGGATCAGATGTGCGGTGGGCCGCTCGGTCCGCACGACCGTGGCGGCGGTGACCTTCTTCGGGCGCTCCGTCATGCCACTTAGGCTAGCCTAAGTCGCCCCGGCATCCCCAGCGCGGTCGGGCGGCGGGCAGGTCAGGGGTTGCGGACCAGGCGGATGTGCCAGGCCAGGGCGGCCGGGTCGGTGAGCGAGGCCACCTGGTCGATCACCACTCGCAGTCGCGCGGCGTCGTCGGGCGCGTCCCGCCACAGCGGCGCGAAGACCGGGTCGAGCGCGTCCGGCGCCCGGTCCGCCAGTACGGCGACCAGTTCGGCGAGGATCTCCTGCTGCTGCGCGTACCGGGTGACGGCACCGGGGCGGCGCATGACGTAGCGCAGCGCGATGCCCTTGAGCAGCGCGCACTGCGCCCGGATCCGGCGGGGCACCACCAGGTCGGCGGCGTAGCGGCGGTGCGGCCCGGGGCCGTGCCGCTCGTCGGTGGCGGCCACCACGGCCGCGACGAACCGGCCGGTGAGCACACTGGTGGTCGCCTTGAGCGCGGCCAGGGCGCGGTGGCTGCCGTCGTACGCGGCGAGCGGGGCGAGCACCGGCTCGGCCAGCAGTTCGACCAGCACCTCGTGCAGGTCCTCGGGAGCCTCCCCGGAGTACGCCGCCGCCACGTCGACGCAGAGCGCCCGCCGTTCGTCGGCGTCGGCCAGCAGCGGGCGCAGGCTGACGTACCCGCCGTGGATGCCGTCCTCCACGTCGTGCACCGAGTACGCCACGTCGTCGGCCCAGTCCATCACCTGCGCCTCCAGGCAGCGCCGGCCACCGGGCGGGGAACCGGCGCGCAGCCAGTCGAAGACCGGCCGGTCGTCGGCGTACACGCCGAACTTGCGCCGACCGGGACGGCGCTCCCACGGGTACTTGCTGACCGCGTCGAGCGAGGCCCGGGTCAGGTTGAGCCCGACCGAGCGGCCGTCCGGGGCGAGCACCTTGGCCTCCAGCCGGGTCAGCACCCGCAAGGTCTGGGCGTTGCCCTCGAAGCCGCCGCAGTCGCCGGCGAGGGTGTCCAGGGCGTCCTCGCCGTTGTGCCCGAACGGCGGGTGGCCGAGGTCGTGCGCCAGCCCGGCGGTGTCCACCACGTCCGGGTCGCAGCCGAGCCGGGCCCCCATCTCCCGGGCGACCTGCGCCACCTCCAACGAATGGGTCAGCCGGGTACGCAGGAAGTCGTCGGTGCCGGCGGTGTGCACCTGGGTCTTGGCGGCGAGCCTGCGGAACGCCGCCGAGTGCAGCACCCGCGCCCGGTCCCGCTCGTACGGCGACCGCCCGTACCCGGTGTCCTTGGGTGCCTCGACGACCAGCCGGGCCGCGTCGTCAGTGCCGGCACGCACGTTCAAGCGGTCAGCTCCGCTCCCGGAGCACGCAGAACTCGTTGCCCTCCGGGTCGGCCAGCACCGTCCACCCGACACCACCCTGGCCGATGTCCACGTGCCGGGCGCCCATGTCGACCAGCCGCTCGACCTCCGCCTCCCGGTCCTCCGGGCGCAGGTCGATGTGCAGCCGGTTCTTGGTTTCCTTGGCCTGGGTGACCGGGACGAAGACGATGCCGGGAAGCTGGTCCGGCGCACGGCGGATCTCCACCTCGTCCGGCTTCTCACTGACCACCCGGTAGCCGAGCGCCTCGGCCCACCAGTGGGCGAGCCGCGCCGGGTCCTGGGCGTCCACGGTCAGGTTCTCCCAGACGCTGGTCATGCGACCACCCTTCCCTGCTGATCGACACGAGCGAGCCCAGGTTACGCCCGAAGGCACGGTTCGGCGCGCTCAGCGACCCGGTACGGGTCGACACGGGTCGATCATGAGGTTGGCGGTGACCGGCACGGCCGCCAACCTCATGATCGTCGAGGTCGGGTGGTCAGCGGGAGTCGGAGCCGCTGGTCACCACCGCGGCGCGGCCGGCCTCCAGGCGGGCCACCGGGACGCGGAAGGGGGAACAGGAGACGTAGTCGAGGCCGACCTCGTGGAAGAAGTGCACCGAGTCGGGATCCCCGCCGTGCTCGCCGCAGACGCCGAGCTTCAGCCCGGGCCGGGCGGCCCGGCCCTCCTCGGCGGCGATCCGGACCAGCCGGCCGACGCCGTCCCGGTCGATCGACTCGAACGGCGAGATGCCGAAGATACCCAGCTCCAGATAGCGCCAGAAGAAGGCGCCCTCGACGTCGTCGCGGGAGAAACCCCAGGCCATCTGGGTCAGGTCGTTGGTGCCGAAGGAGAAGAACTGGGCCGCCTCGGCGATCTGGCCGGCGGTCAGCGCCGCCCGGGGCACCTCGATCATCGTGCCGATCAGCACCTCGACGCCGCTGTCCCCGACCACCTCCGCGATGATCTTCTCGGCCTCGGCGCGTACCGTCTCCAGCTCCTGCACCGCGCCGACCAGCGGGACCATGATCTCCGGGCAGGCCGACCCGCCGGCCCGGACGACCTCGACGGCAGCCTCGGTGATCGCACGGACCTGCATGGCGAAGAGGCCGGGGATGACCAGACCGAGCCGGACGCCACGCAGGCCGAGCATCGGGTTCTCCTCGTGCATCCGCCGGACGGCGGCGAGCAGCGCCTGCTCCTTGGCCACGTCCTCGCCGCGCTCCTGCGCGACCGCCACGTTGACCGCGAGCTGCTCCAGCGGGGGCAGGAACTCGTGCAGCGGCGGGTCGATCAGCCGTACGGTGACCGGCAGGCCGTCCATCGCGCGGAAGATCTCGATGAAGTCGGCCCGCTGCAACGGCAGCAGCGCGGCGAGCGAGTCCTCCCGTTCCCGGTCGGTGCCGGCGAGGATGAGCCGCTCGACCAGCTCCCGCCGGTCGCCGAGGAACATGTGCTCGGTGCGGCACAGGCCGATGCCCTCGGCGCCGAAGCGCCGCGCCCGCGCCGCGTCCGGGCCGGTGTCGGCGTTCGTCCGGACCAGCAGCCGCCGCGTGCCGTCGGCGTGCGTCATGATCCGGTGTACGGCCCGAACCAGCTGATCGTCGGTCCGCTCCGGATCGAGGTTGCCCTCGAAGTACTGCACCACCTCGGACGGCATGACCGGCACCTCGCTGAGGTAGACGTTGCCGGTGGTGCCGTCGATGGACACGACGTCGCCCTCGTTAACGGTCTGCCCGGCGACGGTGAACTTCTTCGCCGGGACGTTGACGTCGAGTTCGTCCGCGCCGGAGACGCAGGTCTTGCCCATGCCCCGGGCCACCACCGCGGCGTGGCTGGTCTTGCCGCCCCGCGAGGTGAGGATGCCCCGGCTGGCGATCATGCCGTTCAGGTCGTCCGGGTTGGTCTCCCGACGGACCAGGATCACCGGCTCCCCCTCGGCGGCCAGCTCGACCGCCCGGTCCGAGCTGAAGACCACCTTGCCGACGGCCGCGCCCGGCGACGCGCCGATGCCCCTGGCCACCGGCTCGAACTCGTGGTCCAGCCGGAACCGGGGGAACATCAGCTGGGCGAGCTGCGCCCCGTTGACCCGGTGCAGCGCCTCGTCCAGGTCGATCAGCCCCTCGTCGACGAGCTGCCCGGCGATGACGAACGCGGCGGCGGCGGTCCGCTTGCCGACCCGGGTCTGGAGCATCCAGAGCTTGCCGCGTTCGATGGTGAACTCGATGTCGCAGAGGTCCTTGTAGTGCCCCTCCAGCCGGGCCATGTAGCCGAGCAGCTCGTCGTAGGACGTCTTGTCGATCCGCTCCAGCTCCTGCAACGGCACGGTGTTGCGGATGCCGGCGACGACGTCCTCACCCTGAGCGTTGGCGAGATAGTCGCCGTAGATGCCCTGCGCGCCGCTGGCCGGGTCGCGGGTGAAGGCCACGCCGGTGCCGGAGTCCGGACCGAGGTTGCCGAAGACCATGGCCACCACGTTGACCGCCGTGCCCAGGTCGGCCGGGATGCGCTCCTGCCGGCGGTAGACCACCGCACGCTCGGCGTTCCACGACTCGAAGACCGCGCGGATGGCCAGGTCGAGCTGCTCCCGCGGCTCCTGCGGGAACTCCCGCCCGGTGTGCTTGGCGAAGATCTTCTTGTACGTGTCGACCAGCCCGCGCAGGTCGTCCGCGTCCAGGTCCAGGTCGTTGTGCGTATCCTTGGCCCGCTTGGCCTCGTCGATGGCGTGCTCGAACTCCTCGCCCGGCACCTCGCACACGGTCTTGCCGAACATCTGGATCAGCCGGCGGTACGAGTCCCAGGCGAACCGTTCGTTGCCGCCGGCCTGTGCGGCGAGCCCGACGACGCTGCGGTCGTTGAGGCCGACGTTGAGGACGGTCTCCATCATGCCGGGCATCGAGAACTTGGCCCCGGAGCGGACCGACACCAGCAGCGGGTCCTCGGGGTCACCCAGCTTGCGGGCCATGCCGCGCTCCAGCGACTCCAGGTGCGCCTCGATCTGCTCGGCGAGCCCGTCCGGCTCCCGGCCGGTCGCCAGGTACGCCTTGCACGCCTCGGTGGTGATCGTGAAGCCGGGCGGGACCGGCAGGCCGAGGTTGGTCATCTCGGCGAGGTTGGCTCCCTTGCCGCCGAGCAGATCCTTGAGATCCTTGTTGCCCTCGGCGAAGTCGTAGACGTACTTGTTGTCCACCGTCTGTTGCGCTGCCACCAGAGCCTCCCACACGCGCCGGAAGTGACACTTAACGAAGGTTCAGTTCGGACCTACCCCGAGACCGACCACCGGCAATCCGGTGCTGTCTGCATTCGGTGGGCGAAGGCTAAGCGAACATCGAGTGGCCTGGGACCGTTCGGTGACAATTGGCACAGCCGTCACCACTATCCGCGTTCGTACCAGTTTTTGGGAACGTTTCCACGCGCACTATCACGCAATTCCGGATCCCCTCGTACTCTTGACGGCACTGGTTCTGTTGAACTTGACTTTTGCCATATTCGACGCAAATACACCCCGGAGCCGTCGCCGTGCCGACCACCCCCGCCGCTTCGCCCGAGACCGGTCCCGAACCGCGCGACCAGGTCGATGTCGTCACCCGAGCGCCGGCCGCCGCCGAGCTGGCCCGAGCCGCCACCCAGGCGGCCGGTGAACTGCTCGCCCCGCCCGCGCCGGTGCGGCTGGCCGACGTGGTGCCCGCCCCCGAGCGGGTCGCGCCCGACGGCACGGCCGACTTCACGCTGCCCGAGGACGCGGTGATCCGGGTCGACGCCGACCAGGCCGCCCGGGACGTCGCCGGGCAACTCGCCGAGCTGCTGCGACCGGCGACCGGCTACCCGCTCCCGGTCACCGGCACCGCCGCCGCCCGGCAGGACGGCCTGCTCGTGCTCGCCCTGTCCGGCGTGACGGGTGCCGAGCCGACGGACGCCGCCACGATCGGCGCGGAAACCCTGGGCGACGAGGGCTACCGGCTCGACGTGACCGGCACCGAGGTGCGGATCACCGCCGTCACCGCGGCCGGCCTCTTCCACGGGGTGCAGACGCTGCGGCAGCTCCTGCCGGCGACGGTGGAGAGCGCCACACCGGTCGCCGAGCGCTGGGTGGTGCCGGGCGGCACGATCGTCGACCGCCCCCGTTTCGCGTACCGGGGGGCGATGCTCGACGTGGTCCGGCACTTCTTCCCCGTCGAGGACGTGCTGCGGGTGATCGACCACCTGGCCCGGTACAAGCTCAACCACCTGCACCTGCACCTCACCGACGACCAGGGCTGGCGGATCGCGGTCGACTCCTGGCCGAAGCTCACCGAGGTCGGCGGCGCCACCGAGGTGGGCGGCGGACCGGGCGGCTGGTACACCAGGGACGACTACCGCCGGATCGTCCGGTACGCCGCCCGCCAGCACGTCACCGTCGTGCCGGAGATCGACCTGCCGGGCCACACCAACGCGGCGCTGGTCGCGTACCCGCAGCTGGCACCCGGCAAGACCGCGCCGCCGCCGTACACCGGCACCGAGGTCGGGTTCAGCTACGTCGACCCCGCCGACGAGCGGACGTACGAGTTCGTCGCCGACGTGCTGCGTGAGGTGGCCGCGCTCACCCCCGGTCCCTGGCTGCACATCGGCGGCGACGAGGCGTTCAAGGTCAAGGGCGACGCGTACACCGGCTTCGTCGAGCGGGCGCAGCGGATCGTCGCCACGACCGGGAAGACCGTGGTCGGCTGGCACCAGCTCGCCCCGGCCGCCCACGCCGAGGGCCGGCTGCTGCAGTGGTGGGGCACCAACGGCGACGACCCGGTCACGGCCGACGCGGTACGCCGGGGCGCCCAGCTGATCCTCTCCCCCGCCAACCACGCCTACCTGGACATGAAGTACGCCCCGGACACCCCGATCGGGCACGACTGGGCCGGCCTCATCGACGTTCGAAGGGCTTACGACTGGGATCCGGCGACGCACCTGGCCGGCGTACCGGCCGAGGCCGTGCTCGGGGTGGAGGCACCGCTCTGGACCGAGAGCGTCACCACGCTGGCCGAGGTGGAGTTCATGCTCTTCCCGCGCCTGCCTGCCGTCGCCGAACTGTGCTGGTCGCCCCGGTCGACACACGACTGGGCCACCTTCCGGGAACGGCTGGCCGGACACGGCCCACGCTGGGCCACTGCCGGGATCACCTTCCATCCGTCGCCGGAGGTCCCCTGGCCGACGGACGACCGCACACGCCCCACAGGCCGTATCCCGGCGCAACGGACCGATCCAAACGCCGCGGACACACCCGCACACTGACCGGGTGCCCGCGGGCACGCCCTCCCACCCGACCCGGTCCCGCGCGTTCTCACCCCACCCGCGCCGCACCCGCATGATCCACTCCAGGTGCGGCATGTGGCGGTCTCCAGCCGCCGGGAGACCACCACATGCCGCATCCCGGGTCACCCCCTCCGGGCAGTGCGCGCCGCCTGCGCCGAATGTCCGGATTGCGAGGGTACCGCTTCCACAGGTGGGCGGGGGTGGGTGGTTTGACGCGGGGTGTGCCGTGGCCGGGGCCACCCGCGAGGCGGAATCATGCCGGGGGCCGGGGCGTTGAACATGGCAGACCGCGTGCAAAGCTGACCGAGCCGCGCGGGAATCACCGCCCCGCCCCGACCGTTACACCCGGGGCCCGAGCCGGGCTGGAATGACCGGCCAGCCGCCGTCGTTACATCCCCCGGGCCACCCGAGCAGGCCACGCCGCCGGGCCGGGCCGGAATGACCGGCCACCGGCCGTCGTTACACCCCGGGCCACCACCCGAGCAGGCCACGCCGCCGGGCCGGAATGACCGGCCAGCCGCCGTCGTTACACCCCCCGGGTCACCCGAGCAGGCCACGCCGCCGGGCCCACACCCCCAAAGACTTTCCCCCTTCACGCGACACCCGCACCCCCCATCGCGGGCCTGTCGCGTAACCCCCGAACGAAAGGCTCTGATCATCATGCGTAAGAACACCATGCTGCGTAACACCGTCCTGACCGCTGCCGGCATCACCGCC
>NZ_JBIWJO010000017.1:47819-90408 GCF_044765245.1 Micromonospora sp. NPDC093277 | reverse complement strand
TCCGCCAACCCGAACACCGCCTCCTACCAGATCAACGTCAACAACCTCGCCAACTGGATCGCCACCCGCGGCTACAGCGCCTCCTGACCCACACCAAACGACAAGGGCCGGCCCCCACCAGGGGCCGGCCCTCTCGTCGTACCCACCGCCCGCTCAACGGTGGTCGCTGCCGGCCCGCGCAGGGAGACAGCAACTTCCCCGAAAGTGTGCGGACCTTGGCCGGCGGGGCGGTCAGCCGCCGGAGTCGTCCAGCTCGGCACCGTCGGGCGGAGTGTCGTCGTCCCGGCTGGCCAGCCAGCCGTCGGGCAGGAAGACCTTGCCCGGGGAGTTGGTCCGGCCCCGCGGCTGGCCCAGGGTCTCCACCGGGAACGGCACAGCCGGATCGAGCTTGCCGAGCAGGTCGTCGAGCTGGGCGAGGCTGTCGATCATCGCCAGGGACCGGCGCAGCTCGCTGCCGATCGGGAAGCCCTTGAGGTACCAGGCGACGTGCTTGCGGAAGTCGGTGCAGCCGTCCCGCTCACCCCGCGCCGGGTTACGGGCACCGGCCACGAACTGGTCCACCAACAGCTCGGCGTGCCGCCGCATGGTCACCGCCACCTCCCCGAGGGTCGGCAGCCGCCGCTCCGGCCGGCCGTTGAAGGCGGCCTCCAGGTCGGCGAAGAGCCACGGCCGGCCCAGGCAACCCCGCCCGATCACCACGCCGTCGACCCCGGTGTGCGCCACCATCCGCAGCGCGTCGTCGGCCTCCCAGATGTCGCCGTTGCCGAGCACCGGCACGTCGAGCGCCTGCTTGAGGGAGGCGATGGCGTCCCAGTCGGCGGTGCCCGAGTAGCGCTGCGCGGCCGTACGCCCGTGCAGGGCGACCGCCGCCACGCCGGCATCCTGGGCGGCGAGCCCGGCCTCGACGTACGTCAGGTGGTCGTCGTCGATGCCCTTGCGCATCTTGACGGTGACCGGCACCCCGGCGGGTGACGCGGCGTCGACCGCGGCCCTGACCAGCCGGGCGAAGAGCCGGCGCCGCCAGGGCAGGGCGGACCCGCCGCCGCGCCGGGTGACCTTGGGGACCGGGCAGCCGAAGTTGAGGTCGATATGGTCGGCGAGATCCCGCTCCACCACGATCCGCACGGCCGCGGCGGTGATCTCCGGGTCGGTGCCGTAGAGCTGGAGGCTGCGCGGCTGTTCCTCCGCGCCGAAGGCGATCATCCGCAGCGTCTTCGGGTTCCGCTCGACCAGCGCCCGCGTGGTGATCATCTCGCAGACGTAGATGCCGCCGCCCTGCTCGCGGCAGAGCCGGCGGAAGCCGACGTTGGTGATCCCGGCCATCGGCGCGAGCACCACCGGCGGCCACACCTGGTGCCGCCCAAGAATCAACGGGCGCAGCACAGGCACGGTCGACGCGGTCATCGGACAAGTGTAAGGAGGGGTCCCTGCTCAACGCCTGCTGCATAGCAGGGGCCCGGGTTAACAGGGGCGCATATCACATGCGCCGGCCGGGCGGAGATTGTGCACAGCGCCTCGTTGAGAGGGGCCCCTTCTCTACCGGAAACGTTAAGAAGGGGCCCTTCCTTACAAGCTCAGCAGCCGGGGAGGCGCTCGATCAGGTAGCGCTCGACCTGGTCCAGGGAGATGCGCTCCTGGGCCATGGTGTCCCGGTTCCGCACGGTGACCGCGTTGTCGTCGAGGGTGTCGAAGTCCACCGTCACGCAGAACGGCGTGCCGATCTCGTCCTGCCGGCGGTAGCGGCGCCCGATCGCCTGCGAGTCGTCGAACTCGACCACCCAGCGCTTGCGCAGGTTGGTGGCGAGCTGCTTGGCCTTCGGCGAGAGCGCCTCGTTACGGGACAGCGGCAGCACCGCCACCTTGACCGGGGCCAGCCGCGGGTCGAAGCGCATGACGGTCCGCTTGTCCACGCTGCCCTTGGTGTTCGGCGCCTCGTCCTCGTCGTACGCCTCCAGCAGGAAGGCGAGCACCGCGCGGGTCAGGCCGGCGGCCGGCTCGATGACGTACGGGACCCAGCGCTCGCCCTTGCTCTGGTCGAAGTACGACAGGTCGACGCCGGAGTGCTTGGTGTGCGTGGACAGGTCGAAGTCGGTGCGGTTGGCGATGCCCTCCAGCTCGGCGAACTCGCTGCCGCCGAACTGGAACCGGTACTCGATGTCGACGGTGCGCTTCGAGTAGTGGGAGAGCTTCTCCTTCGGGTGCTCGTAGAAGCGCAGGTTGCTCTCCGACAGGCCGAGGTCCAGGTACCAGTTCCAGCGCTCCTGGAGCCAGTACTCGTGCCACTGCTCGTCGGTGCCCGGCTCGACGAAGAACTCCATCTCCATCTGCTCGAACTCGCGGGTCCGGAAGATGAAGTTGCCCGGGGTGATCTCGTTGCGGAACGACTTGCCGGTCTGCGCGATGCCGAACGGCGGCTTCTTCCGGGCGGCCGTCTCGACGTTCTTGTAGTTGACGAAGATGCCCTGGGCGGTCTCCGGGCGCAGGTAGTGCATGCCCTCGTCGCTCTCCACCGGGCCCAGGTAGGTCTTCATCAGGCCGTTGAACATCTTCGGCTCGGTGAAGGTGCCCTTGTTGCCGCAGTTCGGGCAGTTCAGCTCCGACAGCGAGGCCAGCGGCTTGCCGTGCTTCTCGGCGTACGCCTCCTCCAGGTGGTCGGCGCGGTACCGCTTGTGGCAGGACTGGCACTCGGTCAGCGGGTCGACGAACTCGGCGAGGTGGCCGCTGGCCGCCCAGACCTGGCGGGCCAGGATGACCGCGGAGTCGAGGCCGACGACATCGTCGCGCTGCTGGACCATGGTCCGCCACCACTGCCGGCGGACGTTCTCCTTGAGCTCCACGCCGAGCGGGCCGTAGTCCCACGCCGACCGGGTGCCTCCGTAGATCTCGCTGGAGGGGAAGACGAATCCCCGGCGCTTGGCGAGGCTGACGACGGCGTCGATACGGTCGGCTGGCATGTTTCCTCCTACGCCGGCTGGCGGTCGGCGGGGGCGATGTGAGTGGAACCGGACGGTCGGTACAACGGTACGACCACCGCTGCCCGAGCCCAGCACAATACCGGGGCCCGGTCAGCTCACCCCGCAGACCTCCACGGCGCCCGTCTGCTGATCCGGCGCCAGGGTCACCGTCTGGTCCTCCCGTTTGCCGCCGGCCAGCGTCACGTCCACCGGGACGGTCAGCGTCTGCACGTCGACGCTGCCGACCCGGTAGCCGGCGATCTGCGGCTCGGTGGCCACCCGCTGCTCGAACTCCGGCCGGGACTCGCGCCGGCGGGCGTCGGCGCAGAGCTGGTCGTACGCCTTGGACCAGTTCTTGTTGACGAGGGCCCGGTAGTAGTTGTTGGTGACCGCCCGGCCCTGCTCCTGGATGGCCTGGGCGTTGCTCACCACCAGCCCGACGATGGCCGCGCCGCCCCCGCCGCAGCAGAGCAGCACGGCGAGCGCGCCGACGCCGAGCCCCAGCCAGAGCCGCGCCCGGCCGCCCTCGGTGGGCGGTGCCGCGAACGGTGGGGCGGCACCGGGGCCGGGCGGCGGCTCGGGGATGCCGGGCCCGGCCGGCGGTCCCGCTGCCGGCGGCGCCCAGATCGGCGGTCCCGCTACCGGCGACCCGCCGGGCGGCACGTGAGGCGGGGGCGGGGCGGCCGGTCCGGGAGCGGTCATACGCCAGAGGGTAGTGCCCCCGGCTTCAGCGGTAAGGACCTGCGGCCCGATCACTGGCCACGACCACCACCCCGCCCTGCGGCGCGGCACTGGCCAGCGTCTCGTAGGCCGACGGCTCGTCGACCGAGCGGGCCAGCAGCGGCACCGCGGTGACCTTGACATCGAAGCCGCCCAGCGCCCGCCGGTACGCGCCGACCGACTCCCACTCGGTGACCAGGCACCAGTGCGTCGGGTCGTCCAGCGCCCGCAACAACTCCCCGCGCAGGTAGCCGGGGCGGGCCGCGAGCGCGGCGAGGGCGGCGTGCGCCCGCTCGGTGAAATCCGACGCGCCGTCGGGGTCGACTACGAACCGGTTGGTGACAAGCACCGGGCTCCTCCTCGTAAAGTTTGTGAAATGCAGCGTACGCAGAGTCCCGTGCTGGCCCGGCTGGCGCGGCTCAACCCGACGGTGGTGTTTCTGGCCACGCTCGCCCTGGTCCTGGTGGCGCTCTTCGCGCCGGGCCCCGCGGGCGGAATGCTGTTGCTCCTGCTGGCCGTGTTGCTGGTGTGGCTGATGGCCGTAACCTGGCCGGTGCAGAAGCCGGCGACCCGGCTGCTGCGGCTGCTCATGCTGGCGCTGTTGATCGCGGTCGCACTGGCCAAGCTGCTCTGATCCGGCGCGGCCGCGCTGACATGCAATCATGCGCTTTTGACAATCAATTTCGTTACCGCGGACAGTTGGTGGCATGACCGTCCGCCCCACCGCACGCGCCCTGGCCGCGGCCACCGCCGCCCTGCTCACCCTCGGCGGCGTCGCCGCCTGCTCGGACAACGGTGGCGGCGGCACCGACCCGGACCGGGTCGACGTGGTGGTCGCCTTCTACCCGCTCCAGTTCCTCACCGAGCAGGTCGGCGGGGACGCGGTCCGGATCACCAACCTGGCCCGGCCGGGCGCCGAGCCGCACGACCTGGAGCTGCAACCACGCCAGGTCGGCCAGATCGTCGACGCCGAGCTGATCGTCTACCTCGCCGGTTTCCAGCCGGCCGTCGACGAGGCGGTGGCGCAGAACGGCGGCGACCGGACGTTCGACGTCGCCGCCGTGCAGCCGCTGCTGGACGCCACGGCCGGCGGGCACCAGCACGAGGGCGAGGGCGAGGCCGGGCACGACGGCGAGACGGGCGGCAGGGATCCGCACGTCTGGCTCGACCCGACCCGGCTGGCCACCATCGGTAACCGGCTCGCCGAGCGACTCGGCAGGGCCGACCCGGACCGGGCCGCCGAGTTCACCGCCCGGGCGGCGACGCTCCACGCCGACCTGACGAAGCTGGACACCGACTACGCCCAGGGCCTGCGGACCTGCCAGCGCCGGGAGATCGTGACCAGCCACACCGCGTTCGGTTACCTGGCCGAGCGGTACCAGCTCGAACAGGTCGGCATCACCGGCCTCAGCCCCGACGCGGAACCCTCCCCGCAGCGTCTCGCCGAGGTGGCGGAGGAGGCCCGCAGCCACCAGGCCACCACCATCTTCTTCGAGACCCTGGTCAGCCCGAAGATCGCCGAGACGGTGGCCCGCGAGGTCGGGGCGAAGACCGCCGTGCTCGACCCGATCGAGGGCGCGCCGGCCGGCGGCGACTACCTGTCGGCGATGCGTACCAACCTCCAGACCCTGCGAACCGCACTGGGATGCTCATGACCACGCCTGTTGTCCAGGTCGCGCACGCCGCCGTCGGCTACGACGGGCCACCGGTGCTCCGGGACGTCTCGCTGAGCGTCGCCGCCGGCGAGGTGGTCGCCGTGCTCGGCGCCAACGGCTCCGGCAAGTCGACCCTGATCCGGGCCGTGCTCGGCCTGGTGCCGCTCGGCGCCGGGTCGGTCGCCCTCTTCGGCACCGCGCAGCGCCGCTTCCGGCAGTGGCACCGCATCGGGTACGTCCCGCAGCGGCTGGGCGCCGGCGGCGGCGTACCGGCCACGGTGCGGGAGGTGGTGGCGTCCGGGCGGCTTGCCCGCCGGGGCGTACTGCGCCCGCCGGGCCGGGCCGACCGGGAGGCGGTCGCCGCCGCGCTGCGAGCGGTCGGGCTCGCCGACCGGGCCGGTGACCCGGTCTCCACCCTCTCCGGTGGCCAGCAGCAACGCACCCTGATCGCCCGGGCCCTGGCCGGGCAGCCGGAGCTGCTGGTGCTCGACGAGCCGACCGCCGGGGTGGACGCGGCCAGCCAGGAGGCGTTCGCGGCGGCGCTGCGCGGCTTCGTCGACGGCGGCGGGACGGTGCTGCTGGTCGCCCACGAACTCGGGCCACTGCGCCCGCTGATCAGCCGGGCGGTCGTCGTCCACCAGGGCGGCATCGTGCACGACGGCGCGGTGCCGGAGCCCGCCGGCCACCACGCGGACCCCGACCACGAGCACGTGCACCCGCACTGCGACGAGGAACCCGCCGGGCTGTGGAGCATCTGACATGGACCTCTTCCACTACGACTTCATGCTGCGTGCCCTGGTCGGCGCGCTGGTCATCGGCCTGGCCGCCCCGGCCCTCGGCATCTACCTGGTGCAGCGCCGGCTGGCGCTGATCGGCGACGGGATCGGCCACGTGGCGCTCACCGGCGTCGGTGCCGGGCTGCTGCTCAACCGGTCCCCGGTGCTGGTGGCGGTGATCGCGGCGACGCTGGGCTCGATCGCGATCGAGCTGGTCCGCTCGCGCGGGCGTACCTCCGGGGACCTGGCCCTGGCCCTGCTCTTCTACGGCGGCATCGCCGGCGGCGTGCTGCTGGTCGGGCTCTCCGACGCGAGCAGCGCCTCGCTCAACTCGTACCTGTTCGGGTCGCTGATCACCACCTCCTCGGCGGACCTGGTCACCATCCTGGTGCTCGGCGCGGTGGTCCTGGTGGCCATGCTGGCGCTGCGCCCGGCGCTCTTCGCGGTCTGCCACGACGAGGAGTACGCCCGGGTGTCCGGGCTGCCGGTCCGGGCGCTCAACCTGCTCATCGCGGTGGGCACCGCGTGGACGGTGACGATCGCCATGCGCGCGGTCGGCGTGCTGCTGATCAGCGCCCTGATGGTGGTGCCGGTGGCCGCCGCCCAGCAGGTCACCCGGGGTTTCCGGAGCACCATGACGGCGGCGATGGCGTTGGGGCTCTTCGCCGCCGGCACGGGCATCTGGGTGGCCGCCACCGCCGACACCACCCCGGGGGCCTCGGTGGTGCTGGTGGCCATCGGCTCGTTCCTGCTGGTCGCGCTCGTCACCGCGGCCCGGCGGGCCCTACGCCGCCGGGCCCACCCGGTCGCCCCGCCGATCGCCGAGCCGCACGAACCCGAGGTGATCCTGCGGTGAGCCCGTGCCGGCCACCGCTGCTGGGATTGGTTACCGTTACAGGGTGACCGCCCTGCACGGATACGACGCCTTCGAAGGCGCCGGTGACCTGCTGCGCGCCCTGTCCGCACCCATCCGGTTGGCGATCGTGAGCGAGCTGGCCGATGGCGAGCGCTGCGTACACGAACTGGTGGAGAAGCTCGGGGCCCCGCAGCCGCTGGTCTCCCAGCACCTGCGGGTGCTGCGCGGCGCGGGCGTGGTACGCGGCTCCCGGCGCGGCCGGGAGATCGCGTACGCCCTGGTGGACGAGCACGTCGCGCACATCGTGGCGGACGCGGTGAGCCACGCCGGGGAAGGTTCGGCATAACCGGGCGTCCCGTCCTGTGCCGCCGCGCCCGGACCGTGGCACGCTGTCCGGCGTGAAGATCTACGCCGATCGCTTTCCGACCGCTCTCCGTCAGCTCCTCACCGATCTGCTCGTGGTCGTCTGGGTGTACGCGACGATCCGCTTCGCACTCTGGCTGCACGACATGATCGAGAAACTCGCCGTACCCGGACAGAAGCTGGAGGGGGCCGGCGGCGGTCTCGCCGACAACCTGGCCGACGCCGGCGGCAAGGTCGGCCGGGTGCCGCTGGTCGGCGACGAGCTGACCGCACCGTTCGCCCGCGCCGCGGAGGCCGCCCGCGCGGTCGCCCAGGCCGGCCGCGACCAGCAGGAACTCGTCGGCCAGCTGGCCCTCGGGCTGAGCATCGCGGTGCTGATCCTGCCGCTCGGGCTGGTCCTGTTCGGCTGGCTGCCGCTGCGGCTGCGCTGGATGCGCCGGGCCGGGGCGGCGCGGGCCCTGGCCGCCGCCCCCGCCGGGCGGGACCTGCTGGCCCTGCGCGCGCTCGCCGGCCAGCCGCTCGGGCGGCTGACCCAGATCGCGCCCGACGTGGCCGAGGCGTGGCGGCGCGGCGACGACGCGACCGTCGACGCGCTCGCCGCGCTGGAGCTGCGCAGACTCGGCCTGAAGGTCGGCCGGTAGGGTGTGGCGGTGCTGTACTTCCTGATCGTCGTCGCCGTGCTGCTGCTGGCGTACGCGGGCGTCCTGGTGAGCTTCGTCCGCAAGGGTCGCAAGATCCCGCCGGCCGCGTACCTGGTGCTGGCCGCGTTGAACGGGCTCATCCTGGCCGGCGTCCTGGCCTGGGCGGTCGCTGCCCGCTGAGCGTCGGCGGTCTACGCCGCCATGGGATGCGGCATGTCGCGGCCTCCGGTCGGCCGGACACCGCGACATGCCGCAAACGGTCGAATCAGCCGCGTCACCCGGCCGGTGGGATGCGGCGGCGGACATCCTCGACGGCGGACGGGCCGGGCTGCCAGCGAGCCACCCAGGGCAGCTCGGCCGGCGGGGCGACCACGTCCTCCTCCAGCGCGGCGTACCGGCCGGCGAGGATCCGCTTCGCGGCCGCCACGTCGACCGAGTCGGTATTGGACCAGAGCGCGGTGAACAGCTCGTCGACCCGCAGCCGGGCCTGCCGGCAGAACAGGTCGGCCAGCTCGACGTGCTCCGGATGCTCCGCCCGCTCGGCGGTGGCCCGTACGCAGACCGCGGCCATCGCGAACAGCTCCGCGCCGATGTCCACCACCCGGCCGAGGAACGCCTGCTTGCGCTCCATCTTCCCCTGCCAGCGGGACATCGCGTAGAAGGTGGCGCGGGCCAGCTTGCGGGAGGCGCGCTCGACCTGCCGCAGGTGGCCGGCGAGCGGGCCGAACTCGGCGTACGCCCGGGGTGCCTGCCCCCGGCCGACGGCGAGGGTGGGCAGCCACCTCGCGTAGAAGACGCCGGCCCGGGCGCCCGCCCTCGCCTTGCGGGCCAGCCCCGCGTCCGGGTCGATGATGTCGCCGGCCACCGAGAGGTGCGCGTCGACCGCCTCCCGGGCGATCAGCAGGTGCATGATCTCGGTGGAGCCCTCGAAGATCCGATTGATCCGCAGGTCGCGCATCAGCTGCTCGACGGCGGCCGGCCGCTCGCCCCGGGCGGCCAGGGACTCGGCCGTCTCGTAGCCACGCCCGCCCCGGATCTGGATCAGATCGTCGACGATCTTCCAGGCCATCTCGCTGGCGTAGAGCTTCACCAGCGCCGCCTCGATCCGGATGTCGTTGCGGTCGTCGTCGGCGAGCAGGCAGCACAGGTCGAGCATGCTCTCCATGCCGTACGTGGTGGCGGCGATGAAGGCCAGCTTCTTGGCCACCGCCTCGTGCTCGCCGACGGGCCGGCCCCACTGGACCCGGTCGGCGGCCCACTCCCGGGCCACGTTCAGCGACCACTTGCCGGCGCCGACGCACATGGCCGGCAGCGAGAGCCGCCCGGTGTTCAGCGTGGTCAGGGCGATCTTCAGGCCCTTGCCCTCACCACCGATCACGTTCTCCTTCGGCACGTACACGTCGTGGAAACGGGTGAGGCTGTTCTCCAGGCCGCGCAGGCCGACGAAGGTGTTGCGCCGCTCGACGGTGATGCCCTCGCTGTCGCCCTCCACCACGAACGCGGTGATGCCGCCGCGCCGCCCGTCGGCCGCCGGCACCCGGGCCATCACCACGAGCAGGGTGGCGACCGTGCCGTTGGTGGCCCAGAGCTTCACCCCGTTGACCCGGTAGCCGGTGCCGTCGGCCGTGGGCTCGGCGGTGGTGGCCAGCCGGGCCGGGTCGGAGCCGACGTCCGGCTCGGTGAGCAGGAACGCGGAGACCTCACCGGCGGCCAGCCGGGGCAGGAACCGCTGCTTCTGCTCGGCCGTGCCGAACATCTTCAGCGGCTGCGGCACGCCGATCGACTGGTGCGCGGAGAGCAGCGCGCTGATCGCCGGATTGGCCGAGCCGGCCCGCATCAGCGCCCGGCAGTAGTGCAGGTTGCTCAGCCCGAGGCCGCCGTACTTCCGGTCGATCTTCATGCCGAAGGCGCCCAGCCGGGCCAGCCCGTGGAACACCTCGTCGGGGATGTGCGCGTCCCGCTCGATCGCCGCACCGTCCACCTCGGAGTCCAGGTACGCGCCGAGCGCGCCGAGGAACCCCTCCGCCCGGGCGGCCTCCTCGGGGTCGGAGCGGGGCCACGGGTTGATCAGATCGAGCCGGAACCGGCCGAGGAACAGTTCCTTGCCGAAACTGGGCCGGTCCCAGGCCGTCTCGCGGGCCGCCTCGGCGACCTGGCGGGCCTCCTTCTCGGATACCTGGCCGGCCTCGGTGGGCAGCGGACCCGCCCCGCCGGTGACGGCGGTGCCGTCGTCGATCGGGGCGGCGGCGCCGACCGGCGTTTCGGGGTCGCCGGTCGGGGCCATCCGCCCGGTGGGTCCGGACGCGCCCGCGGGATCGGGCCGGCTGTTCTGTGTCGTGGTCACGGCTGCCTCCTGGGGACCTCGGTCCGGCTGCGTCAACGTGCTCGACAGAACGACGCTACCCCCGGGTGTTACCCAGGGGTAGCCTTCGCTGCGCGCCCGATTTGGCGCGACGGGCGCCGTTCAGGCGCCCGGCAGCACCTGCGGATCGTCGTCCTCGTCGGCGATGTCGCCGTCGCTCCAGTTGCGCCGGGCGAACGGCAGGATCACCCAGAAGGTCAGGAACCACGCCGCGGTGAGCACGCTCAGCAGCACGGCGATCGGCTGGCCCAGCACGAAGTCCGTGATCAGCAGGACCGCGCTGACCATCGAGATCAGCATGAAGGCCAGCCCACCGGTGGCCATCAGGTGGGCGAACCGGACCAGTTCCGGCTTGCGGCGCTGCCGGAACAGCGCCCGGTGAAAGGCGACCGGTGAGATGATCATCGCGGCGGCCGCGGCGGCGGCCAGCAACGCGACGAGGTAGGCGTCCCGCTGGAAGGCGCTGGTCCGGGCGAAACCGTTGCTGAACGGCAGGGTGAGCAGAAACGCGAAGAGGATCTGCACCCCGGTCTGTGCCACCCGCAACTCCTGGAGCAGCTCGGCGAAGTTGCGCTGCCAACGCTGCAGCTCGGTCTCCTTGGACACGCGCCACTCCCCGGGGACGACGGTGCTGCCGGCAGGGATCCCCACCGGCCGCACAACCCTTGCCCCGTGGAGCGGTGGCGAAACCGCGCTCAGGCGCCCCGGCGGATCCGGCCGGCGTACCGGGCCTCCAGCTCGGCGTTGTGCTCGTCGCCGCCGGTGATGTTGGCCGACAGGTAGACCGGGGGCCGCTCCCCCGCCGCCAGCAGCCGGGCCACCACCTCCGCCACGATCTGCTGGGCCAGCAGCGCCGCGGTGATCGAGGAGACCGCGCCGACCGCGCCGCCGCCGGGCAGCGGCAGGGTGGCGTCACCGTATGGGGCGCCGTTGTCGAGCACCACGTCGGCGAAATCAGCCAGCTTGCGCCCGGACGGGTGACGCGAGGTCATCCGGGCCGAATGGGCCGCCGAGGTGATCGCGATCAGCGCGTGCCCGCGCTCCTTGACGATCGACGCGAACTCCACCATGGCCCCGTTCACGCCGGAGTTGGAGGCGAGCACGAAGACGTCCCGCGGGTGGATCGGTGCCAGCTCGTAGAGGCGGTGCGCCACGGCGGGCTCGCGTTCCAGCTTCGGGCCGAGCACGTCGGCCGGCTCGCCGCCGTAGAGCACCAGGTCGCGCAGCGCGATCCGGTTGGTGGGCACCAGCCCGCCAGCTCGGCCGGCGATCTCCATCGCCAGCGCCTCCGAGTGGCCGGTGCCGAACGCGTGCACCACCCCGTCGGCGCGCAGCGACTCGGCGATCAGGTCAGCGGCCCGGCCCACGTTGTCCCGCTGGCCGGCGGCCACCCGGCCGATTGTCTCGGTCACCACCGCCAGATAAGCCTCGGCGCTCATGATTCCTCCGTCCGTCGGTTGCGGGCCAGCCAGTCCACCGCGAAGTCGACCGCCGCCCGCTGGCGCATCAACCGGCCCGTCCCGGCGCCGAACGGCCCGAGCCGGACCGCCCCGGTGGTCTCCAGGTCGGTGCCGAGCCGGGAGAAGTCGTCCTCGTCCAGGTCCACGTCGTCCCACCACACCCACTCCCGGCCACCGTCGGCGGTCAGCACCGCCGCACCGCACCGCTCCCGGGGCGGCGCCGGCTGCCGGTACTCGGCCAGGTGCAGCGAGGTGTTGTGGCCGTGGTCGACGCCGAGCAGCAGCACGTCGGCGTCCAGTTCGTACAATCGGGCCAGCGGGGAACTCTCGCCCAACATGTCGGCCAGCGCGTGGCCGGCGACGATCCGGTCGGCGGCCGGCCCGAGCGCGGCGAACGAGACGTACGGATGGTCGCTGCGCCGTGTGCCCGGCCAGGTGCGGACCAACTCCGCCAGGGTGCCCATGAACCGGCTCGGCGTCACCGCCGGGTCGAAGCCCGGCAGCTCGGCCCGGATCACCGGCCACCATTCGGGCGGCATCGGCGGGTTGGTCCAGCCCGCCGGGTCGCTGTTCTCCGGGGTGTGGGTGGGCACCACGACCGTGCCATCCGGCCCGAGCACGTCGCGCAGGGCGAGCAGGACCGCCTCCGGGCCGCCGCAGAGGAAGCCCAGCCCGCGCAGGGCCGCGTGCACCAGCACCGTCCCGCCGGGGCGTACGCCGAGGGTGTGGAGCTGGGCGGCGAGCGACGCGCGGGTGTGCGGCCGGGCCGGCGCGGCGACGGCGATCACGAGGCGACCCGGGCGAGGATCGCCGCGGCGAGCGGGGCGGGTGCCTCGTCGGGAATCCAGTGGGTGACGCCCGCCAGCTCCACGAAGCGGTAGTCGCCGGTGACGTGCGCCACGCACCCCTCGGCGGCGGTCCGGCCGATCGCGACGTCCCCGTCGCTCCAGACGAACGTGGTCGGCACGCCCACCGGCCCGACGGCCCGCATGTCGGCCCCCGACATGGCCCGGTACCAGTTCAGGGCGGCGGTCAGCGCGCCCGGCTCGCGCATCGGGTCGGCGTAGCGGGCGACCCGGGCGGCGTCGCCGACCCCGCCGAGCATCCGGCGCAACGCGGTGGCACGCATCGCGAGCAGCACCCGCTCGGCCGTGCCCGGCCTGCGGAACAGCGACATGTAGGCGGACCGGGCCCGCTGCCGGGGGACGGTGGCGAGCGCGTGGGCCATCGCCGCCGGGTGCGGCACCGACACCGCGGTCAGGGTGCGGACCCGGTCCGGGTGAGCCGCCGCCAGGCCCCACGCCACCGCCGCACCCCAGTCGTGCCCCACCACGTGCGCGGACGCCACCCCGAGCGCGTCGAGCACGCCGGCCGCGTCGGCCACCAGCTCCCGGATCCGGTACGCCTCGACCGCCGCCGGCCGCGCGCCCGGCGAGTAGCCGCGCTGGTCTGGCGCGTACGTGCGCAGCCCGGCGGCGTGCAGCGCGGGCACCACCTCGTCCCACTCACCGCCGTGCTGCGGGAAGCCGTGCAGCAGCAGGACGGGCGCGCCCTCCTCCGGGCCGCCCGTGCGTAAATCGAACGTCAGACCTCGCGCGTCGACCCGCATGACTCGGCAGCCTACCCAGCCCCATCGATCGACCGATGCCCTGCTGGCCGCTGACCGGGGGCGATGCTAGCGTCTGAACGAGACAACTTCACATCCGACAGGGGAGCGCACAGCGCTGAGAGTGCGGGCCGGTGCCCGCAGACCCTCGAACCTGATCTGGGTAATGCCAGCGCAGGGAGTTCGGTCGACCTCCAGCCGCGCCGCCGTCCGGTGACACCGGGCGCGGCGTGCGTCTTCTCCTGGTTCGTATCACTGGACTGGGAGCAACCATGACTCAACCAACCACCAACCGGTGGCGCACCCTCGACATCGTCATCGCCTCGGTGCTCGGAGTGGCGTTCGGCGTCATCTTCTGGGCCTGGGGCCTGGTCTGGAACGGGCCGGCGGACGCCATCCCACTGCCCGGCAGGGCGGCGCTGTACGGGGTGTGGCTGGTGCCGGCCGTGCTCGGCGCGCTGATCGTGCGCAAGCCGGGCGCCGCGTTCTTCACGCTGACCTTCGCCGCGCTGGTGTCGGTCGCGCTCGGCAGCAGTTGGGGATGGACCCTGGTGGTGCAGGGCCCGCTGGAGGCAGCGGCCGGGGAGCTGGCGTTCGCGCTGTTCGCGTACCGCACCTACCGGCTGCCGGTAGCCCTGCTGGCCGCCACGTTGGCCGGTCTCGCCGCTTCGATCTACGACGTCTTCGTCTGGTACCCGGGCACCGCGTGGGGCAGCTTCCGGCTCCCGTACATCCTCATCACGGCCGCCAGCTCGCTGGTCGTGGCCGGCGTCGGCGCCGTCGCCCTGACGCGGGCCCTCGCCGGCACCGGCGTCCTCGACCGCTTCCCCGCCGCCCGCGACCGCGCCGCCATCTGAGCATCCGCCGTCGATCGTGTTGATCAAGGAGTTCGCGTCGGCCGAACCGATGTTCCTGACGCAAACTCCTTGATCAACCAAGCTCGGGCCAGGAAGTGGGGGTGGGGACGTGAGTGCGGTGGAGGTGCGGGGCTTCGGGTGGCGGCATGCGGGGCGCCGGCAGTGGGCCGTCCGGGGGGTGGACCTGCGGGTCGAGCGGGGGGAGCGGGTGTTGTTGCTGGGTCCCTCGGGGGCCGGGAAGAGCACCCTGCTGGCGGCGCTCGCCGGGCTGCTGCCGGAGGACTCCGGCACCCAGGAGGGCACCATCGAGATCGACGGGCTCGAACCGCGCAAGGCCCGGGAACGGGTCGGCGTCGTATTCCAGGACCCGGAGACCCAGCTGGTGATGGCCCGCTGCGGCGACGACGTCGCGTTCGGGCTGGAGAACCGGGGCGTACCCGGCGAGGAGATCTGGCCCCGGGTGGACGAGGCGCTGAGCCGGGTCGGCTTCCCGTACCACCGGGACCGGCCCACCGCGGCGCTCTCCGGCGGCGAGCAGCAACGGCTCGCCCTGGCCGGGGCGCTCGCCCTGCGGCCCGGGCTGCTGCTGCTCGACGAGCCGACCGCCAACCTCGATCCGGCCGGTGCCACGCTGATCCGGCAGGCCGTCCGGGACGCCCTCGACGCCGACACCACGCTGGTCCTGGTCGAGCACCGGGTGACCGAGGCGCTGCCGCTGGTCGACCGGGTGGTCGTCCTCGAAGCCGGCGGCGGAGTGCGGGCCGACGGGCCGCCCGCGGCGATCTTCGCCGCGCACGGCGATGCGCTCGCCGCCGCCGGCGTCTGGGTGCCCGGCCGGACCGCGCCGCCCCGGCACGGGACCACGCCGGCCGGAGAGCCACTGATCACCGCCGGGCGGCTCGGCCTGCCGCCCCGGCTGGCCCCCACCGACCTTCGGGTACGCGCCGGCGAGGCGCTCGCCGTTCTCGGCCCGAACGGCGCCGGCAAGTCCACCCTGGCCCTGCTCCTGGGCGGCCTGCTCCGCCCCGGCACCGGTACGGTCACCGCCACCGCCGAGCTGGCCGGCCGGGACGCGGGCACTCCCCCGCACCGCTGGCGGGCGCCGGCCCTCGCCCGGCGGATCGGCTCGGTCTTCCAGGATCCCGAGCACCAGTTCGTCACCAGCACCGTCTTCGACGAACTGGCGCTCGGCCCACGCCGGACCGGCCAACCCGAGGCGGCGGTACGGCCCATCGTGGACGGTCTGCTGGAGCGGCTCCGGCTGGCCCGGCTGGCCGGGGCGAACCCGTACACCCTCTCCGGCGGGGAGGCGCGGCGACTGAGCGTGGCGACCGCCCTGGCCACCGCGCCCCGCCTGCTGATCTGCGACGAACCCACCTTCGGCCAGGACCGCCGGACCTGGCTGGAGCTGATCGACCTGCTCGCCGAACTGCGCGACACCGGCCACGGCATCGTGGCGGTCACCCACGACCCGGACTTCGTCGCCGCGCTGGCCGACCGCACGGTGACCCTCACGCGCCCCGGCACCGGGGACCGGCCGTGATCGGGGTGGAGCCGGTCGCCGCGCCCGGGGCACCGCTGGCCCGGCGCAACCCGGTGGCGAAGCTGGCCGCCGCGCTGGTCTTCTCGTTCATCCTGATCGCCACCCTGGACCCGGTGGCCCCGGCCATCGCCATCGCGATCGAGCTGGCGGTGCTGCCGCTGTTCGGCATCCGCTACCGGGTGCTGGCCCGGCGGGCGTGGCCGTTGCTGGCCGGCGCCGGCGGGATCCTGGTCACCCTGGTGCTGTTCGCCGCCGACCGCTCCGGACCGGTGCTGGTCGAGGCGGGTCCGGTCCTGGTCACCGAGGGGGTGCTGGTCACCGCGCTGGGGCTGGTGCTGCGGATGCTCGCGGTGGCGCTGCCCGGGATCGTCGTCTTCGCCACCACCGACGCCACCGACCTGGCCGACGCGCTGATCCAGAACGCTAAGGCGCCGGCCCGGTTCGCCATCGGCGCGCTGGCCGCGTTCCGGCTGGTGCCGTTGCTGGAACAGGAGTGGCAAATGATCAGCATGGCGCGCCGGGCCCGGGGGGTGGACGCCGGCCGGAATCCGCTCGCCAAGCTGCGGCTCTTCGTGTCGACGGCGTTCGCCCTGCTGGTCGGGGCGATCCGGCGGGGCACCCGGCTGGCGGTGGCGATGGACGCCCGCGGCTTCGACGCTGGCGTTCCGCGTACGGTCGCCCGGCGGCAGCACTTCACCCGGGCGGACGCCCTGCTGGTGGCCGGCGCGGCGACACTGGCGGGCGCGGCGCTGGCGGTCAGCATCGCGGCCGGCACCTTCCGCCCGCTGATCGGCTGATCATTCGACTCGGGTCGCGGCGGGTCGGGGCCCCTCAGGGCGAGATGCCCCGGATTGCCGCGACCCGAGTCGATCAAGGGTTGGTCAGCTGCGCCGGAAGGCGTAGAACCGGGTCTGGCCGGCGCGCTGGCCGCCGCGCCCGGCGAGGCGGGCGTCGCGACCGGTCGACGGCGGGCCGGCCTTCGGCGGCGTCGCCTCGGACGTCCCGGGCAGGGCCACCGGCTTGGCGACCGGCGCCACGGCGAGGGCGTCGAGATCCGTCGGGGTCACGTCCACCGGGGACGACGGCGACGGCTTGCGGGACTTCTTCGGGCTGCGCTTGGCGGGCATACGCGGACCTCCTGACTGTCGAACGCGCCGGTCACGGCGCGGCGAGCGGGCGGGCTCCGGCGGGTCCGACCACGACAGACGCCGCGACCGACGGCGGCGAGGAGGTATGCGGACGCCCGGAGCAGGACGGGTCACGCCGCGTGCGGCGGCGGACCGGGCTCGGCGGAAGGGCGTCAGATACGCATGCCAGCAGGCTAACCGGCGACCCGCCGCACCGCACCCGAATTACTGGCACCATCGGCGGCATGCTGATCGCGTTCTCGATCACCCCGCTCGGCGCGGGTGAGTCCGTGGGCGACCTGGTCGCCGACGCCGTCCGGGTGGTCCGCGAGTCCGGCCTGCCCAACCGGACCGACCCGATGTTCACCACCGTCGAGGGCGAGTGGGACGAGGTGATGGCCGTGGTGAAGCGGGCCGTCGACACCGTCGCGGCGCAGGCGCCCCGGGTCAGCCTGGTGCTCAAGGCCGACCTGCGTCCCGGGGTCACCGACGCGATGACCGCGAAGGTCGCCCACGTCGAGGCCCGGCTGGCCGAGGGACCGACCGCCACCATGCCACCCAACCAGGAGTGAGGCAGCGCTGACCGGCCGTCGACATCCCGGCCCGTGCCCGGACCGACCGCGATACGGTCGCAGCACGGGCAGCCGACGGAAGGTGGCGGTACGCATGGCGGCAGCGCAGGCGACGGCACAGATCGGCGTGACCGGCCTGGGGGTGATGGGCCGCAACCTGGCCCGGAACCTGGCCCGACACGGCTTCACCGTCGCCGTGCACAACCGCTCGCCCGGGCGCACCCGCAGCCTGCTCGCCGAGCACGGCGACGAGGGCGCCTTCGTGCCGTCGGAGTCGATGGCCGACTTCGTCGCCACGCTGGAACGCCCCCGCGCGGTGATCGTCATGGTCAGCGCGGGCGCCCCCACCGACGCGGTGATCGACGAGTTGGTGCCGTTGCTGGAGGCGGGAGACATCGTCGTCGACTGCGGAAACGCGCACTTCACCGACACCATCCGCCGGGAGGAGGCGCTGCGCGGTCCCGGGCTGCACTTCGTCGGCACCGGCGTCTCCGGCGGCGAGGAGGGCGCGCTGCACGGCCCGAGCATCATGCCGGGCGGCTCGGACGAGTCCTACCGCAAGCTCGGCCCGATCTTCGAGAAGATCGCCGCGCAGGTGGCGGGCACCCCGTGCTGCCGGCACATCGGCCCGGACGGCTCCGGCCACTTCGTCAAGATGGTCCACAACGGCATCGAGTACGCCGACATGCAGCTCATCGCCGAGGCGTACGACCTGTTGCGGGCCGGCCTGTCGGCAGGCCCGGCGGAGCTCGCGGAGATCTTCCGGCGGTGGAACGACGGCGAGCTGGAATCCTTCCTCATCGAGATCACCGCCGACGTGCTCGCGCACACCGACGCGGCGACCGGCCGGCCGTACGTCGACGTGGTGCTCGACCAGGCCGAGCAGAAGGGCACCGGCCGGTGGACGGTGCAGAGCGCGCTGGACCTGGGCATCCCGATCACCGGGATCGCCGAGGCGACCTTCGCCCGGTCGCTGTCCGGCCACGCCGACCAGCGGGCCGCCGCGCGCCACGCCTTCGCCGACTCGGGCGGGACGTGGCAGGTGGACGACCGGGAGACCTTCGTCGAGGACGTCCGGCGCGCGCTGCTGGCCAGCAAGATCGTCGCGTACGCGCAGGGCTTCGACCACATCCACGCCGGCAGCCGGGAGTACGACTGGGGCATCGACCTCGGCGGCACCGCGACCATCTGGCGGGGCGGCTGCATCATCCGGGCCCGCTTCCTGGACCGGATCCGCGAGGCGTACGACGCCGAGCCGGAGCTGCCGACGCTGCTGGTGGCCCCGTGGTTCGCCGAGCAGGTCAGCGCCGGGGTGCCGGCCTGGCGGCGGATGGTGGCCGACGCGGCCCGGGCGGGCGTGCCCACCCCGGCGTTCTCGTCGTCGCTGGCCTACTTCGACGCGCTGCGCGCGCAGCAGCTGCCGGCCGCCCTGATCCAGGGCCTACGGGACAACTTCGGGGCGCACACCTACCACCGGGTGGACCGGGACGGCTCGTTCCACACCCGCTGGGCGGCCGACCGCGCCGAGGTGGCGGCCTGACCCCGGCCTGTGTGGACACCGGCGGCGGGGGCGCTCACCAGGCCCGGCCCGACTCCTCGACCGAGGATTCCAGGTCGCTGCGGGGCGCCGAGCCGGAGTCGTCGGGCGGGGTGGGTGCCCAGCCGGCGGCCGGTTCCCCGTGCGCCAGCTCGGCGATCTCGCCGGAGCGGACGGCCGGCGCGTGCCCGAGCTCGGCGCAGTACCGCTCGGCGACGCCGGCACAGATCTCCGCGACCTGTTCCCGGTGCCCGGCGTCAACCAGGTCCGCGCCGGCCAGCGCGGCCGTCATCTCGTACCGGAGATCCCGCATGCCCACCCCCGTGGCCGGACGCGACGCCGGCGGCCCGCCCTCGCGCCGATGGTATGCGCTGAGGCCGCACCGCCCGCCGCAAACGCCTCGACGCCGCCCCCGACGGGGACCGACGCCTAGCGTGTCGGGGCCACCGGGTTGGGCAACGCGCCGCCGAAGCGGCGGTCCCGCTGGGCGTAGAGCTCGCAGGCGTACCAGAGGTGACGGCGGTCGAAGTCGGGCCAGAGCGTGTCGAGGAAGATCAGCTCGGCGTACGCGCTCTGCCACAACAGGAAGTTGGAGGTGCGCTGCTCGCCGGAGGGGCGCAGGAAGAGATCCACCTCGGGGACCTCCGGGTGGTAGAGATACCTGCCGATGGTCTTCTCGTTGACCCGGTCCGGGTCGAGCCTACCGGCCGCCACGTCGCGAGCGATCGCGGCGGCGGCGTCGGCGATCTCCGCCTGGCCGCCGTAGTTGACGCAGAACTGCAGGGTCAACGTCGAGTTGCCCCGGGACATCTCCTCGGCGGTCTGCAACTCGGAGATCACGCTCTTCCACAGCCGCCCCGCCCGACCCGACCAGACCACCCGGACGCCCAGGTCGACGAGCTGGTCGCGGCGGCGGCGGATGACGTCCCGGTTGAAACCCATCAGGAACCGGACCTCGTCCGGCGATCGCCGCCAGTTCTCGGTGGAGAAGGCGTACGCCGACAGGTAGGGGATGCCCAGCTCGATCGCACCCTCGACGGTGTCGAAGAGGCTGTGCTCGCCCTGCTCGTGACCCTTGGTCCGGGGCAGCCCGCGCTCCTTGGCCCAGCGGCCGTTGCCGTCCATGACCACGGCGACGTGCTTCGGCAGCGCCTCGGCCGGCAGGGCCGGCGGCCGGGCGCCGGACGGATGCGGAGTCGGTGGCACCGGCTCCCGCCGGACGGCCCTCATCGATCGGATCACTTACGTATTCTCCCTGTTCACGCCAGCGGCGGCGGGTCCGGCGCCGGGGCGCGGCGGGACCACACCCGGCCCCGCGCCGCCGGGCGGCGGGACCGTGCCGGACCCCGGGGCACCCCGGTCGACCAGCGGCAGCGAGCGTAGCGCGCGCTCCAGGTGCCACTGGAGGTGCGCCGCGACCAGCCCGCTGCACTCCCGGCGTATCCCGTTCTCGGTGGCGTCGGCGTACGCCCAGTCGCCGGTGGTCAGCGCGGACATCAGGTCGACGGTGGCCGGGGCGGGATGGGCGGCGCCCGGTGGTCGGCAGTCCGGGCAGACCGTCCCGCCGGCCGGCACGGAGAACGCCCGGTGCTTTCCGGGCGTGCCGCAGACCGCGCAGGCGGTCAACGCGGGCGCCCAACCGGCCTGCGCCATCCCGCGCAGCAGGTAGGCGTCGAGCACCAGCGTGGTGGCGTGCTCGCCGCGCGCCAGCGACTTCAACGCGCCGAGGGTGAGCTGGAACAACCGCAGCGACGGCTCCCGCTCGACCGGGGTGAGCCGCTCCGCCGTCTCGGCGATCGCGCTGGCCGCCGTGTAGCGGGGGTAGTCGCCGAGGAACCGCTTGCCGTAGAGGTCGATCCCCTCGACCTGGCTGACGGTGTGCAGCGAGCTGCCCTGGTTGCCCTTGGGGTCGCCGGCGAGCTGGAGGTCGACGTGCCCGAACGGCTCCAGCCGGGCGCCGAACCGGCTGGAGGTGCGCCGCACGCCCCGGGCCACCGCGCGCAGCCGGCCGTGCCGGCGGGTGAGCAGGGTGATGATCCGGTCGGACTCGCCCAACTTCTGCACGCGTAGCACCACCGCGTCGTCGCGGTAGAGCTGTCGGCGGTATCCGGCCACCCGGTCATTCTCCCTCGGGGTGCGATCTCAGGGTCGGTTCGGGGTGGATCGGCGGTCGAACCCGGATGTGCCGCCCCGCGGGTCGGCCGTAGCGTGCTGGCCATGGCTCAGCACCGAACCGTCGTCACCGCCACGGCCGCGGCCGCCCTGATTCTCCTCAGCGGGTGTGACACCCTGGCGTTCCGCCAGCTGGACTACGACAACACCGAGGCGGCACAGATCGCCCGGATCACCGTACGGCCCGGCTCAGGCGACGTGAAGGTGCATGGCTCCGGGTCCGCCGCCGAGGTCCGCATCAAACGGATGATCCGCTACCAGGGCAAGCAGCCCGAGACCCGGTACGAGATCAACGGCGACGAACTGGTGCTGGACACCCGCTGCGGCCACCGCTGCAGCATCTCCTGGGACGTGACCGTCCCCGAGGGCGTGGCGGTACGCGGCGAGGCCGGCTCCGGGGACATCGTGCTGAGCCGGGTCGGCACGGTCGACATCAAGCTGGGCTCCGGCGACGTCAGCGTGACCACGGCACGCGGCGACGTCCGGGCCGAGACCGGCTCCGGGGACATCGCCGTGGTCGACGCGACCGGCGCGGTCCGGCTGCACGCCTCCTCCGGCAACGTCCAGGCTCGCCAGCTGGGCGCCGGGGTGGACGCGGAGACCTCCTCGGGAGACGTGAGCGTCGAGCTGGCGGAGCCGGCCGCGGCCCGGGTGCACGCCGGCAGCGGCAACGTGAACCTGACCGTGCCGGAGGGCCGGTACCGGGTGCGGACCAGCACCGGCTCGGGCAACTCCGACGTGGGAGTGACCGACGACCCGAGCGCCGCCCTGCTGCTGGACGTCCGCACCGGCAGCGGCGACGTCACGATCACCCGCCGCTGAGGCCGCCGCCCAGGGGCGCCACGACGGCGCCTCCTGGGCAAGCGGCCCGGGTCGGTGGATCAGCGCCTGCCGGCCCCGCTGTCCGCCCGCTCGGCCGCGCCCCGCGGCGCGGGCACCCGGCTCGGCCCGGGCACCCGGCTCGGCCCGGGCCCAGTGGAGCGGTCCGCCCGCGCACCGGCCGCCACCAGCTCGGCCTCCCTGCCGACGGGCGCGGGGCTGGCCGGGGCGTTCGCCGCCCGCTCGGCCAGGGTCCGCCGGGGGCGGCCGGGGATCAGCTCCGGCGTACGCCGGGCCGCCAGGTCCTCGACCCAGCCGACCAGCAGGGTGACCACGCCGACCAGCGCGAACACCAGCACCACCCGGACCGCCAGGCCGAGCGGGTCGCGCGGGCCCCAGCCGATCAGACCGGCCAGCGGGGTGAGCGCCACCACGAACGACATGTGCCACAGGTAGATGGTCAGGGCGCGCCGGTTCAGCACGGTGACCGCCCGGCCCAGCAGCGGGATGCGGTCGACCCAGGGCGCCTCGGCCGGGGCCCGGCCGATCGCCACCAGGATGAACGCGGCCGACCAGACGGCGTTGCCGAGATGGATGTCGTTCAGGTCGTAGCCGCGCGGGCCGTGGTGGGTGAAAATCCACCCCAGCCCGGCGGCGCCGAGGGCGAGTGCGGCGGGCCACAGCACCCGGTTACTGAGCCGGCGGAGCATGCCGTCGTGGTGGGCGAAACCGAGCATCCAGGCACCGAAGTACAGGCCGAACTCGCGGAGCACCAGCGGCGCGTCCGGGTAGACGCCGAACTCGATCACCAGGAGCAGCACGTACGGGGCGAGGAGGGTGGGCAGCGGGGCCCGGCGGAACAGCCAGAGCGCGAGCGGCGAGGCGAGCACGAACCACAGGTAGTCCCGCAGGTACCAGATCGGGCTCAGCGCCAGCGCACCCCAGTAGTTGGCCGGTGGGTCGGCGACCGGGAAGAGCCAGAGCAGCACCTTCGGGCTGAACGGCAGGCCGGTGAAGAGCATGGCCGGCACGAAGATCGCCGCGAGCACCCAGAGCGAGGGCAGCAGGCGGCGCAGCCGGCGCGCCACGGCCGGCACGCCGGTCCGGTCCAGGGAGGCGGCCATCAGCGAGCCGGCGAGCGCGAACATCACCGACATCGCCGGGAAGATCAGGGTCAGGGTCGCGTACCCGAGAACGTGGTAAACGACGACTCGAACGATGGCCAGGAAACGGAGCAGATCCAGGTATCGGTTTCGCATCAGCCTGTAGCAATGTCCGGGGGCAAGGGATCAACGCTTTCCCTACCCTCCGGCTCCACGGTGCGAAACAGCGAGCGGACCGGGTCAGAAGTGAAACATCCCATATTGCCGACCGATCCGGATCATCCCGAATGCGGGTCGCCGGTCCGTTCCCCGGACCGGCGACCCGAGCTCGCGGTCAGAAGCCCAGCTTGCGCAGCTGCTTCGGGTCGCGCTGCCAGTCCTTGGCGACCCGGACGTGCAGGTCGAGATAGATCCGGGTACCGAGCAACTCCTCGATCTGCCGACGGGCGGTGGTGCCGACCTCCTTCAGCCGGCCACCCCGGTGACCGATCATGATCGCCTTCTGACTCGGTCGCTCTACGTACACGTCTGCGTAGATTTTGGTGAGCCGGCCCTCCGGGATCATCTCCTCGACCACCACGGCGATGGAGTGCGGCAGCTCGTCCCGCACGCCTTCGAGGGCCGCCTCGCGAATCAGCTCGGCGACCAGCACCTGCTCCGGGTCGTCGGTGAGCATGTCGTCCGGGTAGAGCTGCGGCGACTCCGGCAGGTAGCCGGTCATCACGTCGACCAGGGTGTCCACCTGGTGCCCGGAGACCGCGCTCACCGGCACCACGTCGGCGAAGTCGGCCAGCTCACTCACCGCGAGGAGCTGCTCGGCCAGCCGCTTCTTGTCCACCAGATCCGTCTTGGTGACCACCGCCAGCACGGTCGCCTTCAGGCTGGCGAGCTCGCCGGTGATGAACCGGTCACCCCGACCGATCGGCTCGTTCGCCGGGATGCAGAGGCCGATCACGTCGACCTCGCTCCACGTCTCCCGGACCAGGTCGTTCAGCCGCTCACCGAGCAGCGTACGGGGACGGTGCAGCCCCGGCGTGTCGACCAGCACGAGCTGCGAGTCCGGCCGGTGCAGCACGGCACGGATGACGTGCCGGGTGGTCTGCGGCTTGTTCGAGGTGATCGCGATCTTGGTGCCGACGATCGCGTTGGTCAGCGTCGACTTGCCCGCGTTCGGCCGCCCGACAAAGCAGGCAAAACCGGCACGATAGGGACGAGGCTGGTCCGGGTCCGGCACCCCGCTCACTCGACCACCGTGCCGAGGACGGTGCCGTCCGGCGCGGCCACGTGGATCGGCGCGTCGGTGGAAAGGTCCCGGACGGCGGCGTGCCCGGCAGCGTCCAGCGTCGAAGCCTCCGTCACCACCACGGCGGCCTCCAGCCGGCTGGCCCCGGCGGCCACCGCCGAGGCGACCGCGAGCTGGAGCGCGGTCAGGGTCAGCGACGGCAGCGCGACGCTGGCCGCCGCGTACGTCCGACCGTCCTGATCGCGGACCGCCGCGCCCTCCACGGCGCCGACCCGGCCACGCGCGCCCCGGGCCAGGACGACCAGTTTGCCGTCCTCGGCGCTCAGCACCGCGGGGTCGGACGGGGTGGGACGGGCAGCCGGTACGGCGGGTGACTCAGGCATCGGCGGGTTGCCTCTCCTCGGAACGATTCTGGTTACCGCGTGACTCGGCGTGCTCGCCGCGCCCCGCGCTGTCGGATGCGTCGCCCGGCACGACCCGGCTCACCAGCACGGTGTCGATCCGGTTACGCCGACCGGTGGTGCCCTCGGCGATCAGCCGGAGCCCGGCCACCTCCGCCTCGGCGCCGGGGATCGGCACCCGGCCGAGCGACTGGGCGAGCAGACCGCCGACCGTCTCCACCTCGTCGGTGGGCAGCTCGGTGTCGAACAGCTCGCCCAGGTCCTCGACCGGCAGCCGGGCGGTCACCCGCACGGCCCCGTCCGCCAGGCGCTCGACCGGCGGGCGTTCGACATCGTACTCGTCGGTGATCTCACCGACGATCTCCTCCAGGATGTCCTCGATGGTGACCAGGCCACCGGTGCCGCCGTACTCGTCAACGACGATGACCAGGTGGTTGCGGGCCGCCTGCATCTCGGAGAGCAGGTCGTCGACCGGCTTTGACTCCGGCACGAAGGTCGCCGGACGCATCAGCTCCGAAACCGGGAGCTGGCCGGTACGTGGGTCGCCACCCTGGGTACGCCGGATCAGGTCCTTCAGGTAGAGCACACCGAGCACGTCGTCCACGCTCTCGCCGATCACCGGGATCCGGGAGAAGCCGGAGCGCAGAAAGAGCGCCAGCGCCTGGGCGAGCGTCTTGCGCTCCTCTATCCACACCATCTCGGTACGCGGCACCATCACCTCGCGGGCGATGGTCTCGCCGAGGGCGAAGACCGAATGGATCATCTGACGTTCGCCGTGCTCCACGACCCCGCGCTGCTCGGCCAGGTCGACCAGCTCGCGCAGCTCGACCTGGGTGGCGAAGGGCCCCTCCCGGAAGCCCCGCCCCGGGGTGACCGCGTTACCGATCAGGATCAGCAGCGAGGCCAGCGGGTTGAGCGCCCGGCCCAGCCAGCGCACCAGCGGCGCGACCGTGCGGCCCACCGCGTACGCGTGCTGCCGGCCCAGGGTGCGCGGCGCCACGCCGACCACTACGAAGCTGACCACGGTCATCGCCCCGGCGGTGACCAGGGCGGCCCGCCAGCCGGCGCCGAAGCTGTCCACCGCCACCAGCGCGACCAGCGTGGTGGCGGTCAGCTCGGCCAGCAGCCGGAGCAGGAGCAGGAGATTGAGGTGGCGGACCACGTCACCGGCGACCGCCTGGAGGGTACGCGCGCCGCGCGCCCCGTCCCGGGCCAGCTCGGCGGCCCGGGCCGGCGAGACGGCGGCGAGCGCCGCCTCGGTCATCGCGATGAGGCCGGCAAGCACCACCAGCCCCGCCGCGACGACGAGGAGCTGGAGATCGGGCAGATTGGCAGGGTCACTGCCGGCTGCCAGGGTGGTCATCATGCGGACCGGGTCGACCGCCAGCTGGCCAGCAGGCGGGCCTGGAGATCGAACATCTCCCGCTCCTCCTCCGGCTCGGCGTGGTCGTAGCCGAGCAGGTGCAACACCCCGTGCACGGTGAGCAGGTGCAGCTCGTCGGCGGCCGAGTGGCCGGCGGCGGCCGCCTGCTTGGCCGCCACCTCGGGACAGAGCACGATGTCACCGAGCAGCGCCGGCTCGCCGCCGGCCGGGGTGTTCTCCCCCGGACCGTGGTCGACGCTGCCCTCGTCCATGGGGAAGGCGAGCACGTCGGTCGGGCCGTCACCGCCCATCCAGCGGTGATTCAGCTCGGACATGTATTCGATGTCGACCAGCAGCACGGAGAGCTCGGCGAGCGGGTTGACCCCCATCTCGTCGAGGGCGTGGCGGGCGACGGCGAGCACGGCGTCGGTGTCGACCTCGACACCGGACTCGTTTGCGATCTCGATGGACAACTGTCTTTCCTCTGGTGATTAGCGGCGCCGGCCGGCCCGCCCGCCCTGGGCGGTCCGCCCGGGCACGGCGTGCACGCTCTGTGCCTGCTGGTTCTCCCGCTCGGCGTCCCAGCGGGCGTACGCGTCGACGATCTCGCCGACCAGCTTGTGACGGACCACGTCGGAGCTGGAGAGCTGGGCGAAGTGCACGTCCTCGACGTTGCCCAGGATCTCCCGGACCACCCGCAGGCCGCTCGTCGTCCCGCCCGGCAGGTCCACCTGGGTGACGTCACCGGTGACCACGATCTTGGAACCGAAGCCGAGCCGGGTGAGGAACATCTTCATCTGCTCGGGCGTGGTGTTCTGCGCCTCGTCCAGGATGATGAACGCGTCATTGAGGGTGTTGTGCGTCACCAGGAAGTGATCGGTGACGTACAGCGAGTCCTCCGCCGCGACCTGGATACACATCGTCTCCTGCACCCCGGCGGGGAGGATCGAGTCGATGAACCGCATCGGCCGACCGCCCCCGTGCTCCTCGTACCGCTCGCGCTTACGCGACAGGCGGAACGGCGGGACGCCCTCGGGCAGCCGGATCTCCACGACATAGGCGTCGGAACGATAGGTAACCGGACGGCCGTCCGCCCGACCTGGCTCGCGCCCCTCAGCCTCCCGAACCCGCCACGACGCGACACCGCCGAGCGACTGGACCAGGTAGACGACGTCGTCCCGCAGGCGGGCGGACGTGGTCGTGTACTGCACCCGGCAGGTGCGGCCCGCCTGGACGACCGGCCCCCCGTCGCTGTCCATCAGACCCTGCAGGACGGCCAGCCGGACGTCGATGCTGTTCTGCTTGTAGCGGTCGGGCACGAACTTGGTCCCCGACGTGGCGCCGGCCAGACCCAGCTCGCGGATCGCGACCGTCACCGGGTTCGCGACGATCACCCCGCCCCGGTGCCCGTTGACGTGCCGGAGGACATAGTCGTAGTCGCTCTTGTGGACGAGCTCGATGCCGACGAGCGCGTCCTCGATCGCGCGGGCCAGTTCCGGGTCCGCCGTGCTGAATCCTGGCGTCGTCTGACACGAGATCGAGCACTCGCCGAGCAGCAGACCGAGCACGTACGGATCGAGCGGGACGTCCTGCGGCTCCAGGTGGACGGGAGCCACGACCGGAAGCTCGTAACGGCGGATGTGGCCCCGCCGCTCCTGGCCGATCATCTCCTGCGTCTCAAGGGTGCGCCGGCGTCCCCGCCGCTTGTCCTCGGGCGTTGCGACGGTCCAGAGGTGTTCGCCACAGCAGAGCGTGGAGGCACCGTCCTGGGTGGTGACCCGATAGACCTGCTTGGGCCCCTGCGGGTAGATGCCGATCACCGGCGTGGGCGTCCCGTCCGAGCCGATGACCAGGTCACCGACCTGGAGCGACCCGAACGGCTTGAAGCCCTCCGGCGTCAGCACCCGGGCGTCGTACGGCTGTGCCCGCCCCCGCATGTACGCCAGCGGCGCCACCTCGATCGTGCCGGCCGCCATCAGCTTCGGGATGGTCTCCGGGTCGAGCATGTCGTGCAGCGCGTCGTACAGCGGGCGCAGGTACGGGTCGATCTTCTCGTTCAGGGTGCCGGGCAGGAAGCCCAGCCGCTCCCCCGCCTCGACCGCCGGCCGGGTCAGGATGATCCGGTTGACCTGCTTGGCCTGGAGCGCCTGGACGGCCTTCGCCATCGCCAGGTAGGTCTTGCCGGTACCGGCGGGACCGATGCCGAAGACGATGGTGTGCGCGTCGATCGCGTCGACGTATCGCTTCTGCCCGAGCGTCTTGGGACGGATGGTGCGTCCGCGCCGGGAGAGGATGTTGAGCGTCAGAACCTCGGCGGGCCGCTCGGTGCTGCCCTGCTCGAGCATGCCAACGGTACGCCGCACGGCATCAGTGGTCAGGGTCTCGCCTTTCTCGATGAGTTCGAGCAGCTCGCTGAAGAGACGCTCGGCGAGGGCGTTGTCCGCGGGCGCGCCCGTGATGGTGATCTCGTTGCCGCGCACGTGGACGTCACTGTTGACCGAGCGTTCGACGAGTCGCAGGATCTCGTCGCCCGCGCCGAGCAGGTTCACCATGATCTTCTGGTCGGGAACCGTGATCCTGGTCTGCACCCGGGGCGGGCCGGGAGGTGGGGTGCCGGTCATAGGTCGGGCCGTCGGGCCCTGCGCCACCTGCTTCCGATCTCGGTCGCCGAGCCCTGTCGGCGCGGCGTACGGTTCCACCCATCGTATCGGTTCAACACCGGCCGCACCCCGCCCATTTCCGCCGGTAGGAGATCATCTACCGGCGGAAGTCGTGGCCCTCGAAGGTCTCCTGATCCCGGGTGAAGCGGTAGGTCGCCCAGTGCATCCGGACCACCGCGCCGCGCTCGTCGCGGGTCAGCCGGAGCAGCTCGCCCACCTCACGTCCCGCGACGGTTCGAAACACGTCCGGCCGGTCCGGCAGCGGCGCGAACACCGCCGGGGGTTTGCCGGCCGGGTCGGCGGCGCCCCGGGCTCGCAGCGCCCCGTCGTGCCAGGAGAACACGTACTCGAAGCCCTCGCCCCACCAGCGGCCCAGCATTCCGCGCAGGTGCTCGGGGGCGGGCGGGCCGGGGCGCCACGGCTCGATGTCGGCCGGGTCGTGCTCGGCCGCGGCGGCGAGCAGCCCGTGCGGCAGGTCGAACACCTCCACGCCGGTTCCGGAGGAGCCGAGCACCGCGCAGCCCATCGCGCCCGCGGTGCCGTCCCCGCCGCGTCGGCCGTAGACGGAGGCCAGAAAACCGGGCATCGCCCCGTCGTGCCCCACGTGCATCACCCGCCCCGGCTGTGGCACCAGGATCAGGCCCAACCCGAAGCCGGCCGCCCACAGCGCCTCGTCGGTGGTGGTCAGCGGCCAGCGCATCTCGTCGAGGGTGGCCGGGGCGAGCACCGCACCAGCCGGGTCCAGCGCGGCCGGATCGGCCAGGAACGCCGCCCAGCGCGCCATGTCCGGCGCGGTGCTCCAGAGCTGCGCGGCCGGGGCCACCCCGCCGAAGTCGGTCGGCGGCTCCGGCCGCGCCTCGTCGGAGTACGCGTCGACCAGGAACCCGGTCGCCGCCCGGTCGCCGGGGGTGGGACCGGTTGCGGTCAGCCCGAGCGGGGCGAGCACCCGCTCGGCCAGCACCTCCGCCCAGGTGCCGCCGCGCAGCCGGGCGACCAGCTCGCCGAGCAGCGCCAGGCCGAGATTCGAGTAGTGGTAGCGCCGGCCGGTCGGCAGCACCCGCTCCACCCGGGCCAGGTCGACGATCAGCTCGGCCGCGCCGGGGGCCAGCAGCGTGTCCCAGACGTCGCCGTGCGGCTCGCGCTGCAGGCCCGCGGTGTGCGACAGCAGCCGGCGTACGGTCAGCTCACCGTGCGCCGGCAGGTCGAGGTGCCGCCCGATCGGGTCGTCCAGGTCGAGCAGGCCGTCGTCCCGGCACTGCATGACCAGCACCGAGGTGAACGTCTTGGTGACCGAGCCGATCCGGAACACGGTCTCCGGGGCGAGCGGGGTGTCGTTGCCGGTCCCGCCGACCGCGCAGGTCCAGAGCGGCCGGTCGGCCCGGTGCAGGGCGACCGAGACCGCGGGGATCCGGCCCTGGGACTGCGCCTGCCGCACCATCCGGCCCAGCCGGTCATGCACCGTGATCATGCGGGCAGTCTAGGGCCCTGATCAGCGGCAGAGCATCGGCCCGAGCGGCGCACCGCCGAAGATGTGCGCATGCACGTGGAAGACCTCCTGGCCGGCGTACGCCCCGGTGTTGAACATCAGCCGGAAGCCGTCGGCGAGCAGCCCCTCCTCCTCGGCCACCGTGGCGGCCGTGGCGAGCACCTCGCCGGCCAGCCCCGGGTCGTCCTGGGCGAGCGTGGCCACGTCCGCGTAGTGCTCCTTCGGGATCACCAGCACATGCGTCGGCGCCTGGGGGTTGATGTCCCGGAAGGCGAGGGTGGTGGCGGTCTCCCGCACGATGGTGGCCGGGATCTCCCCGGCGACGATCCGGCAGAACAGGCAGTCGGTTCCCATTCCGGCAGTGTAAGGAAGGGCCCCTTGTTAACGCTTTTCGCGGAGGAAGGGCCCCTTGCCAACCGGCGTGGCCCGGTGCGGCACGATGGCGCGCATGACGGGACGGGCGGTACTGGTGACGGGGGCCTCGCGCGGCATCGGACGCGCGGTGGCACGGGCGTTCGCGGCGGGCGGGGACCGGGTGGCGATCCACCACCGGGACTCGGCGGACCTGGCCGAGGGGGTGCGCACGGAACTGCCCGGTGACGGGCACGTGGTGGTCCGCGCCGACCTGACCGACCCGGACGCGGTCCGCGCGATGGTGGACGCGGCGGCGGAGCGCCTGGGTGGGCTCGACGTCCTGGTCAACAACGCCGGCGTGTACGGGCCGCGGGACCTGCCGCACCCGGTCTTCGGCAACACCTACGCGCAGTGGCAGGAGCAGTGGCGGCAGGTCCTGGAGACCAACCTGACCGGGGCCGGCAACGTCACCTGGTGCGCCGCCCAGCACATGCGTGAGCGGGGCGGCCGGATCGTCAACGTGTCGTCCCGGGGCGCCTTCCGCGGCGAGCCGGAGCAGCCGGCGTACGGGGCGAGCAAGGCGGGGCTGAACGCCCTCGGCCAGTCGCTGGCGCTGGCCCTGGCCCCGTACGGCATCGCGGTGGCCACGGTCGCGCCGGGCTTCGTGGAGACCGACATGACCACCACGCATCTCAGCGGCGAGCGCGGCGACGCGATCCGCGCCCAGTCCCCGTTCAACCGGGTGGCGCGCCCCGAGGAGATCGCCGCCGCCGTGCACTGGCTGGCCAGCCCCGAGGCCGAGTGGACCTCCGGCACCATCGTCGACCTCAACGGCGCCTCCTACCTCCGCACCTGACCCACCCCGGGAAGGGTCGGCCCGGTTCATGTCCCGAGGGCCGACACCCACGCCCGCGTCCCGTGTCGCCCGGGCGGGCGCCGGTCACCAGCGGGACAGGCGGGTGGCGAGGACGCTGAGGGCGGCGACGCCGGCGGTGGAGGTGCGTAGCACCGAGGGGCCCAGCCGGACGGTGTGGGCGCCGGCCTCGCGGAACGCCGACAGCTCGGCGGGGGCGATGCCGCCCTCCGGGCCGACCACCAGCACGATCTCGCCGGTCCGCGGCAGATCGGCGGTGGTGAGCCGCTCGTCGGCCTCCTCGTGCAGCACGAACGCGGCGGCCGCCCCGGCGATCCGTCGGGCGACCGTCGCGGTGGACTCGTCGGGTGATCCGGCCACCACCGGCAGCCAGGCACGACGGGCCTGCTTGGCCGCCTCCCGGGCGGTGGCCGCCCACTTCTCCCGGGCCCGTACGCCCCGGTCGCCGCGCCACTGGGTCACCGACCGGGACGCCGCCCAGGGGACGATCTCGTCCACCCCGACCTCGGTCATCGCCTGCACGGCCAGCTCGCCCCGGTCGCCCTTGGCGATGCCCTGCACCACCACGAGCCGGGGAACAGGCGCGTCGACGTACGCCCGGGAGGCGACCGCCAGGTCGAGGGCGCCCCGGCCGACGGCGGTGACCACCGCGCCGGCCGTGCCGCCCCGACCGTCGGCGAGCAACAGCTCCTCGCCGACCCGCAGCCGCTGCACGGTGGCGGCGTGGTGCCCCTCCGGACCGTCGAGGGTCAGCGTGTCGCCGGTGGGCAGCGCCTCGACCAGGAACAGCGGCGCCGACACGCTAGGCGTGCCCGTTGAAGGCGTCGCGCATCCGGGAGAAGAAGCCGCCCTGCTTGCTCAGCTCGGCGACCTCCTCGCCCCGGGTCTTGGCGAACTCGCGCAGCATCCGCTCCTGGTCGGCGTCGAGCTTCGTCGGGGTACGCACGTCCAGGTGGACGTAGAGGTCGCCCCGACCGGTGCCGCGCAGGTGCGGTACGCCCCGGGCGCGCAGCCGCAGCGTGCTGCCCGGCTGGGTGCCCGGCTTGACGTCGACCGTCTCCTCGCTGTCCAGCGTCTTGATGGTGAGCCGGGTGCCGAGCGCGGCGGCGGTCATCGGCACGGTGACCCGGCAGTGCAGGTCGTCGCCCTTGCGCGAGTAGACGTCGTGCGGCCGCTCGTGGATCTCCACGTAGAGGTCGCCGGCCGTACCGCCGCCCGGACCGACCTCGCCCTGCTGGGCCAGCCGAATCCGCATGCCGTCCTCGACACCCGCCGGGATCTTGACGGTGAGCGAGCGGCGGGTCCGCACCCGGCCGTCACCGGCGCAGGTCGGGCAGGGGTGCGGGATGGTGGTGCCGTAGCCCTGGCAGACCGTGCACGGCCGGGCGGAGACCACCTGGCCGAGGAAGGTCCGCTGCACCGACTGCACCTCGCCCCGGCCCCCGCACGCCTCACAGGTGGCGAGATGGGTGCCGGCCGCGGTACCCGCACCCGAACAGGTGGTGCAGAGCACGGCGGTGTCGACCGTGATCGGGGCCTCGACGCCGAACGCGGTCTCGTTGAGGTCCAGTTCCAGCCGCAGGATCGCGTCCGCACCCGGCCGGGTACGCGGACGCGGGCCACGCCCGCCACCGGCGGCACCGCCGAAGAACGCGTCCATGATGTCCTGGAACCCGACGAACGGGCCGGCGCCGCCCGGGCCACCCGGCCCGGCGCCCCCGCCGCCCGGTGCCAGCGGGTCGCCGCCCAGGTCGACGATCTGCCGTTTCCGGTCGTCCGAGAGGACCTCGTACGCGGCGTTGATGTCCTTGAACTTCTCCTGTGCCTCCGGGTCCGGATTCACGTCCGGGTGGAACTGCCGCGCCAGCTTGCGGTAGGCGCGCTTGATCTCGTCGTCGGAGGCCTCCCGGCTGACGCCGAGAATGCCGTAGTAGTCCCTGGCCACTGCGTTCGGTGTCCTCATGTTCGTCTCGCGTTGCGCCGGTCGCCGGCCTCATGCCGGCCGTCGCCCCTGACTGGTCAGTTCTGGGCCAGCAGCTCGCCCACGTAGCGTGCCACGGCCCGCACGGTGGCGATGGTGCCGGGGTAGTCCATCCGGGTCGGCCCGAGCACCCCCAGGCCGCCGACAATCGTGCTGCCCGGGCCGTACCCGGTGCTGACCACCGAGGCGGCCCGCAGGTTGTCGATCTCGTTCTCGTCGCCGATCAGCACCCGGGTGGTGCTCGGCTCGGCCTCGCCGATGAGCTTGAGCAGCACGACCTGCTCCTCGAGCGCCTCGAGGACGGGCCGCAGAGTGCCGTGGAAGTCCAGCAGGCCACCCCGGGTGAGGTTGGCCGTGCCGGCCAGGGCGATGCGCTCCTCGTGCCGCTCGACCAACGTCTCCAGCAGCACGCTGGAGAGCGTGGCCATGGCCGGGCGCAGCTCCGGCGAGGACTCGTCCACCAGCGCCTGGACCAGGGGCGGCGTGTCCGACAGCCGGCTGCCGACCAGCTTCTCGTTGACCAGCCGACGCAGATCGATGACGTCGTCGGCCAGCATCGGCCCGGGCAGCTCCACCAGCCGCTGCTCGACCCGCCCGGTGTCGGCGATCATGACCAGCATCAGCCGGGTGGTGGAGATCGGCACCAGTTCCAGGTGGCGCACCTTGGAGCGGGCCAGGCTCGGGTACTGCACCACGGCGACCTGCCGGGTGAGCTGGGCCAGCAGTCGGACCGTACGCTGCACCACGTCGTCCAGGTCGACCGCGCCGACCAGGAACCGCTCGATGGCCCGGCGTTCGGCCGGGCTGAGCGGCTTGACCCGGGAGAGCCGGTCGACGAAGAGCCGGTAGCCGCGGTCGGTGGGCACCCGGCCGGCGCTGGTGTGCGGCTGCCGGATGTAGCCCTCGTCCTCCAGCACGGCCATGTCGTTGCGCACCGTGGCCGGGGAGACACCGAGCTGGTGGCGCTCGACCAGGGCCTTGCTGCCGACCGGCTCCTGGGTGGCGACGTAGTCCTCGACGATCGCGCGGAGCACGGCGAGCTTGCGGTCGTCGAGACCCATCTCCCCCACCTCCTGACGCACCTCGGCCCGCCCGGCGCAGCGGCACCGCCTGTTCGGACCAGGCGACCCCGCGGTACCGGCCGAGCGTCTGGCACTCGACTGTAGCGAGTGCCAGTCTACGTCGGTGCACCCACCGACGCGATGATCAGTGACGGACCCCCGGTGCGGTCCGCCGCACACTTCGCCACAGCCGAACAGCCGGACATCCGGGACGATGTTGCTCTGGCGCATCCTTGCGAAGGGGACCTAACGTGACGTCCATGACTGAACCACCTCGCCCTCCCGGAGCGGGGGACCCCGGCGCCCAGCCGCCGGGCGGGACCCCACCGTCGGGACCATACGAGCCCACCCCACCACTGTCCGGGGGAGCCGGCGGCCCCGGCTATCCCCCGCCCGGTGACTATCCGCCGCCGGGCGGCTACCCGCCCCCGGGTGGCTACCCCCCACCCGGCGGCTACGCCAACAGCGATGACAAGACCTGGGCGCTCGTCGCGCACTTCGGCGGCGCGGCCGGCGCGTTGATCAGCTTCGGCCCGCTGGGTTTCGTGGGGCCGCTCGTCGCCTACCTGGCCCGCGGTCAGCAGTCGCCGACCGTTCGGGCGCACGCCCTGGCCGCGCTGAACTTCCAGATCCTCTGGTCGGCCATCGCGTTCGTGCTGCTCTTCGTGAGCTGGTGCCTGCTCTTCCTGCCCAGCATCGCGGTGGTGGTGATCCAGATCCTGTTCGGGATCATCGCCGGCATGAGGGCCAACGAGGGGCAGCACTACCGCTACCCGATGTCCGCCAACTTCATCAAGTGATCAGGGCCCGGCCGGCCACCCGGCCGGCCGGCCCCCGGTCAGGGCAACAGGTCGCGGATCACCGCGTCGGCCAGCAACCGGCCGCGCAGGGTGAGCACCGCCCGTCCTTCGGCGTACCCGCCGGCGGTCAGCAGGCCGTCGGCCAGCGCCCGCCGCGCGCCGTCCCGGCCCGCCTCGTCGAGCACGTCCAACGGCAGGCCGGTCGCGAGGCGCAGCCGCAGCATCACGTCCTCCATGTGCGCCTCGTCGGGGGTGAGCAGTTCCCGGGCCAGGCCGGGTGACCGCCCCGCGGCCAGGCGTCCGGCGTACGCGGTCGGATGCTTGACGTTCCACCAGCGCACCCCGCCGACGTGGCTGTGCGCCCCGGGACCGAGGCCCCACCAGTCGCCACCGGCCCAGTAGAGCAGGTTGTGCCGGCACCGGGCCGCCTCGGAACGGGCCCAGTTGGAGACCTCATACCAGGAGAATCCGGCCGCGTCGAGGGCGGCCTCCGCGGCCAGGTAGCGGTCCGCCGCCACGTCGTCGCTCGGGTACGCCAGCTCGCCGCGGCGCATCCGCGCGGCCAGCCGGGTGCCCTCCTCCACGATGAGGGCGTACGCGCTGACGTGGTCCACGCCGGCCGCCACCACCTGCTCCAGCGAGGCGGCGAAGTCCTCCGCGCGTTCCCCCGGCGTGCCGTAGATCAGGTCCAGGTTCACGTGGTCGAACCCCGCGTCCCGCGCCTCAAGCGCGGCGGTGGTGGCCCGGCCGGCGCTGTGCTTCCGGTCCAGGACGGCCAGCACCCCGGGTGCGGCGGACTGCATGCCCAGCGAGATCCGGGTGTAGCCGGCCGCCCGCAGCGTCTTCAGCGACTCCGGGGTGACCGATTCGGGGTTGGCCTCGGTGGTCACCTCAGCGTCGGCGGCGAGCCCCCAGGTCCGGTCGATGCCGTCCAGGATGCGGGCCAGGTCGTCGGCCGGGAGCAGGGTGGGCGTGCCGCCGCCCACGAAGACGGTCTCCACCCGCGGCGGCGGGGTGTCGCCCAGCACCCGGGCGGCGAGCGCCAGCTCGGCCAGCACAGTCTCGGCGTACGTCTCGCGGCTGGCGCCGCCGCCCAGCTCCGCCGCCGTGTAGGTGTTGAAGTCGCAGTAGCCGCAGCGGCTGGCGCAGAACGGGACGTGCACGTAGACGCCGAAGCCGCGCGCGCCGACGGCACGCAGGGCGGCGGTGGGCAGGGCCCCGTCGACCGGGACGGGTTCGCCTTCTGGAAGAGCGCCGGGCATGGCCACTAGTGTGCCCGGCATGACCTCTCCGGACCCTCTCGTGCGGGTCGCCACGGCCCGTGGGGTGACCACCCTCACCCTGGACAGCCCGCACAACCGCAACGCGCTCTCCACCCCGCTGATGACCGAGCTGCTGGCCGGGCTGGCCACCGCGGTCGCCGACGACGCGGTCCGGGCGGTCGTGCTGGACCACACCGGCCCGGTCTTCTGCTCCGGGGCGGACCTGAAGGAGACCGCGGCCGCGTACGCCAGCGGGACCGTGCCGGCCGGGATGCTCGGCGACGTGCTGGCGGCGGTCCGGGAGTGCCCGAAGCCGGTGCTGGCGAAGGTGGCCGGGCCGGCCCGGGCCGGCGGGCTGGGCCTGATCGCCGCGGCCGACTTGGCGGTCTGCGCCGAGGATGCGACGTTCGCCTTCACCGAGGTCCGGATCGGGGTGATCCCGGCGGTGATCTCGGCGACCGTGCTGCCCCGGCTGCACCCCCGGGCCGCCGCCGAGCTGTACCTGACCGGTGACGCCTTCGACGGCCGGCGGGCCGCCGAGATCGGTCTGGTCACCGCCGCGGTGCCGGCGGACCGCCTGGACGAAGCGGTGGCGGGCTACTGCGCCTCGCTGGTGAAGGGCGCGCCGAAGGCCCTCGCCGGCGCGAAGGAGCTGCTGCGCCGGCCGGCCGCCACCGACCTGCGGGCGGAGATCGCCGAGTTGGCCGAGCTGTCCACCGGGTACTTCCTCTCCGCGGAGGGCCGGGAGGGGGTGGCCGCGTTCCGGGAGAAACGATTGGCTCGATGGGTGGCCGCTCTGGACGGTGGTCCGGCAGAGAACGACTAACTCGATGGGTGGTCGCTCTGGACGGTGGCCAGGCCGAGGGCGCGGGCCAGGACGTGGATGGGCGGGCGTGAGCTAGGGACTGTGGCGGGGCGGTGACGGAACGCGAGGCAACCGGTCGGACGACCCCGAGCGCCGCGCCGGGGGACGTAGGCTGGTCGGGCTGTGGGGACAGGAGGTGTCGGTGCGAACTCGAGTTGCGGTCGTGGCGGGCGGTGTGGTGGTGGCGGTCGTCGCCCTGCTCGGCGTCTGGTTCGTCACGAAGCAGTTCGGGCGGCACCTCGGGCTCCCGACCAGCCGCGCCTGCACCGTGGAGGCCGACGGGCGGGTCGTGCTCAGTCCCGAACAGATGGCCAACGCGGCCACCATCGCCGCCATCGGAATGCAGCGGAAGATGCCCGAGCGGGCCGTGGTGGTGGCGCTGGCGACCGCGTACCAGGAGTCGCACCTGCGCAACATCGCGCACGGCGACCGGGACTCGCTGGGCCTGTTCCAGCAGCGCCCGAGCCAGGGCTGGGGCACCCCCGAGCAGATCCAGGACCCGCGTTACGCGGCGAACAAGTTCTACGCCGCGCTGAAGAAGGTCAGGGGCTGGGAGGACATGCGGGTCACCGAGGCAGCCCAGCGGGTGCAGCGGTCGGCCTTCCCCGAGGCGTACCAGAAATGGGCCGACGACTCGGAGATCCTCACCCGCGCGCTGCTCGGCCACGCGACCGGCGCGGTGGCCTGCACGGTCGGGCTGACGCCGACGATGCGCGGCCCGGCCGCGGCGACCGCCCTGGTGGAGAGCCTGGCCCTGGACTGGGGCCTGCCCGACCTCACCGTACCGACCGACCTCACCGGTTTCACCGTGCCGGCGACGGACAGCCGCAACGGCTGGCGGTACGCGCACTGGCTGGTCTCACACGCCGACGACCACGGCGTGAAGCTGGTCCGCTTCGGTGACCTGGAGTGGACGGCCGAGCACGGCACCTGGGCCAGGGTGAAGGGCGGCCGGGCCGCCCCGACGCAGGTGCTGGCGGAGGTCTTCGCGGCGACCTGACCCGGTCCGGGCCGGCGGCACCGGGCGTCGGGACCGACGCGCCCCCGTCAACGGCCGGCGGTGTCGAGACGGCGGCGGACCTTGTCCCTCAACCTCTCGGGCAGCTCCGGCACGTCGAGCAGTCGGGGCAGCAGTTCGGGCTCCAACGTGGTCGCCCGGAACACCTCGCCGACGGTCACCCCGTGCGCCGGGCGGTCCACCACCTCGACCGGGTCACCGGCACCGACCTCACCCTCTCGCACCACCCGCAGGTAAGCGCCGGGCGCGGCCCGGACGGTGAACCGCTTGATCAGGTCGGGCACGCCCCAGAAGCCGGCGAAGGTGGTGCACGGGGTGCGCGGCTTGGTCACCTCCAGCAGCGCGGAGCCCACCGCCCACCGCTCGCCGACCACCGCCCCGGTGACGTCCACCGCGTACGTGGTGAGGTTCTCGCCGAAGGCGCCCGGCCGGAGGGCCCGGTCCAGCTCGGCGGCCCACCAGCCGGCGTCCTCCTCGGCGTACGCGTAAACGGCCTGGTCGGGGCCGCCGTGGTGGGCCCGCTCGCCGATGAAGTCGCCGGCCACCCCGGCGAACCCGATCCGCACCGGGCCGGCGACCGGCCGCTTGTCGATCCCGCTGCGGCCGCTCGGGTCGCCCGCCCACGCCGCCTCGGTCACCGCGCCGGCGTTCACCGCCACCAGCCTGCCCGTCATGGCGGTGAGCCTACGACCCTTCCCTATCCCTTCCCTATCCCTTCACCGCCCCGGCGACGAGGCCGGAGACCATCCGGCGCTGCACCAGCAGGAAGAAGACGATCACCGGCAGGGTGAACAGCGTCGAGGCGGCCATCACCGAGCCCCAGGCGGTGTCGTCCCGCCCGAAGAAGAAGGTCATCGCCACCGGCAGGGTGTACTTGTGCTGGTCGTTGATGAAGGTCAGCGCGAAGATCAGCTCGTTCCAGGCGGTGATGAAGGAGAAGATGCTGGTCGCGACGAGGCCCGGGGCGACCAGCGGGAAGAGGATCCGGCGGAAGGTCTGGGCCCGGCTGGCCCCGTCGATCGCCGCCGCCTCCTCCAGCTCCTTCGGCACCGCGGCGACGAAGCCACGCAGCATCCAGACCGCGAACGGCAGCGAGAAGCCCAGGTAGGTCAGGATCAGGCTGGGCAACTGGTTGTAGAGCCCGAGCCGCTGGATCATCAGGAAGAGCGGGATGACCAGCGCCTCCAGCGGGATCATCTGGACCACCAGCAGCAGGATCAGGAACGTGGTGCGCAGCCGGAACCGGAACCGGGCCACCGCGGTCGCGGCGAGCAGCGCGACCAGCCCGCTGAGCAGCACGGTCGCCACCGCGACCAGCGCGCTGTTGAGGAAGAAGTCGGTGAACGTCACGCCCGGGATCAGGTTCCCGGTGAGGATCTCCCGGTAGTGCTCCAGGGTGGGCTCGGCCGGCACCGGACGCGGCGTGGCCGAGAAGATCTCCCGGTTGGGCTTGAGCGAGGTGGCAACCATCCAGTAGACCGGGAACGCCGCGAAGAGCGCGACCAGCAGGCCGGCCCCGTTGAGGGCGATCTTCCTCACGACTCCTCCTGCCGGAGCACCATGCGGACGTACAGGGCGGTCACCGCGAGCAGGATCAGGGTGAGGATGACCGCGATCGCCGACCCGAGGCCGTACTTCGGCGGCGGCGAGAACGCCTCCGCGTACGAGTAGATCGAGAGCATGAAGGTCGACCGGTCCTGGGTGCCGCCGGCCAGCACGAACTGCTGGGTGAAGACCTTGAAGTCCCAGATCGTGGAGAGCACGACGAGGATGCCGAAGACCGGGCGCAGGGTCGGGAAGGTGACCGACCAGAAGACCCGCCACGGCCCGGCACCGTCCACCCGGGCCGCCTCCTGCAGTTCGCTCGGCACGCTCTTCAGCCCGGCCAGCACGCTCACCGCGATGAACGGGAACGAGTGCCAGACCACCACCAGGGTCAGGATCGCGAAGAAGAGCAGGGGGTCGTTGAACCAGCCGTACCCGGTCCAGTCGCTGCGCCCGAAGAGCGCGGTGGAGAGCCCGTCCGGAAGCTTGTTGAACAGCCAGGTCACCAGGCCGCTGGTGTCGTCGAAGATCCACTTCCAGACGATGGTGCCGGTCAGCGCCGGGGTGGCCCAGGCCAGCATCACGCAGCTCGCGACGAAGGTGGCCATCCGCTTGCCGAGCCGGTTGAGCAACAGCCCGACCAGGGTGCCGAGGATCATCGTGAGCGCGACGTTCGCCATCGCGAAGAGCACGGTGTTGCGCAGCACCGTACGGAAGAACGGGTCGCCGAGGATCTGGGCGTAGTTGTCCAGGCCCACCCACGGCCACTCGCGGTCCCCCCGCAACTGCCGGACGTTGTTCAGCTTGTGGAACGACATCATCACGACCTGGCCGAGCGGCCACAGCAGCAGCACCGCGATGATCGCCAGACAGGGCAGGAGCAACACGTACGGGAGGTAATCCACGCGGCGCCGCCGCGCGGGGGTCTCCCGCGCGGCGGTCGTGCCGGTGGCCTCGGTCAGCGTGGTCACTTGGTGTTGAGGATGCTTTCCATCTCGGTGGCCGCGTCGGCGGTGGCCTTCTCCACGGTCTTCTGACCCTTGATGACCGAGCTGTTCATCGCCTGGGTCACCGTCTTGTTCCGGCTGACCTCCACCCAGTTCGGGGTGAGCGGGGTCAGCTTGGTGTTCTGCATGGCGGTGGCGAACGCGGCCATCACCTTGTCGTTGGCGTAGGTGCCGCCGCCGACCAGATCCTGGTAGACCGGGAAGAAGCCGAGGCTGCTCGCGAACTCCTGGTCCTTCTGCTTGCTCAGCAGCACGGTCAGGTAGTCCCAGGCCAGGTCCTGCCGCTTGCTGTCCTTCCACAGCGCGATGTCGGAACCGCCGGCGAAGGCCGGGGCCGGCTTGCCGTCCGGGCCCGGGATCGGGAAGGTGCCCCAGACCTTGTCGATGTCGGGGTTGTCCTTCTTCATCGCGCCGCCCTGCCAGCTGCCGGCGAACGCCATGGCGGCCCGGCCGGTGGCGAACTGGGTCCGGGCGTCGACCTCGTTCCAGCCGGCGGCGGCGGGCGGGGCGACCTTGTGCACGGTCACCAGGTCGGTCCAGAACTTGACGGCCCGCTGCGCCTCCGGCGTGTTGTAGCCGGACTTCCAGCTGTCGCCCTCCTTGGTGGCGATCTCGGCGCCGGCGGCCCAGAGGAAGGAGTAGAACGGCAGCTCGGAGTTGCCAGGCAGGGCGATGCCGTAGGTGCCGGGCTTCTTGGCCTGGACGGTCTTGGCCGCGGTCACCAGCTCGTCCCAGGTCTTCGGCGGCTGCACGCCGGCCTCGGCGAACCAGTCGGTGCGGTAGTAGACGGCGCGGACGCCGGCGTACCACGGGACGCCGTACTGCTTGCCGTCCAGCTGGGCGTTCTTCACCAGGTCGGGGAGGATGTCCTTGCCCTCGGCCCAGCCGTTGAACCTGCCGGTGACGTCGGCGAGGGCCTCCTGCGCCGCCCAGCCCTGGGTCTCGGTGTTGCCCAGCTCGGTGACGTCCGGCCCCTCACCGCCGGCGAGCGCGGCCTGGAACTTCTTCGGCGCCTCGAGCCAGGGAATGTACTGCACCACCACGTCGGTCTCGGGGTGCTTCTTCTTGAACTCGGCCTCGACGCTGTCGAGGAACTTGGTCTGGGCGTCGCCGCCCTCGCCCATCATCCAGACCGTCAGTTTGCTGTTGTCCGCGGCCTTGTCGTCATCCCCGGAGCCACCGCAGCCGGCCAGCACCATCGCGGCCGAGGCCACGACGGCGGTGACCGGAGCCAGCCGCTTCCACCTGTTCACGCCATATCTCCCTCGCGATGGTCTGGCACTAACCTTCTCCGCCGCACCTTAGTAGGAAAATTTCCTTTACAACAGGGGGTGGCCGCGGCGACCGGGCGTGGCGACGGTATCGCAGACTGCCATCGATGTGGCAGGGGTGCCGGCCAGGCAGATTCGCCCGGTTCGACAAGCCCGGCAGAGACCGGGCGGGGGGGCCCCCCCGGGGGGGGGGGGGCCCCCCCCCGGGGCGGGGGGGGGGGGGGGGGGGGGGGGGGGGCACCCCGCCGACGCCCCCCCCCCCCCCCCCCGCGCCC
>NZ_JBIWJO010000017.1:43009-47809 GCF_044765245.1 Micromonospora sp. NPDC093277 | reverse complement strand
CGCGGCCCGGGGGGGGGGGGTCGTACCCCCCCCGCCACTCTGGGGGGGCGGGGGGCGCGCCCCCGATCTCTCGCCGTTCCCCCCCCCCCGGGCGGCCCGGGGGGGGGGCCCCCCCCGGGGGGGGGGGCCCCCCCGCCCGGTGGCGCTTCGGTGCGTGCGTCAGTAGCGTGAGACACCGCGTCGACGGCCCACACCGGACACCAGGGCCACGGCGACGGCGGCCAGCAAGACCTGCACCAGCAGTTCCATCCAGTCGACACCGGCGGTCTCGGTCGCGATGCCCAGCGCCCGGGCGAGCACGGTACCGAGCAGCGCGGCCCCCACGCCGATCAGCATGTGCAACCAGATCGGCATGTTCTGGCGGCCCGGAACGACCAGGCGACCCAGCGCGCCGACGATCAGACCAACGATCAACGCGGTGATGATGCCCGTGACGGTCATGGTCGTCTCCTCCCAAGAGTTTTCACACGTTCCGTGTGGTTCCTGTCGTGACCGGTAAGTTCCCGAGCCGCGTAAGAACCAAACCGAATCGCCGCACGGCCGATGCCGGCGGTCGATGCGCGAACCCGCGGTGGAACCTCATTCGGGTACGCGGAAACGGCCGGCGCCCCACCCGCGGGACCCGGAAACGGGTCACCGTGGCGGGGCGCCGGCCGTGCGTCGACGTACCGGAGGGGCTACTTCTTGCCGGCGGGCTTGCCGTCCCCGGACTCGGAGGAGAGGGCGGCGATGAAGGCCTCCTGGGGCACCTCCACCCGGCCCACCATCTTCATCCGCCGCTTGCCTTCCTTCTGCTTCTCCAGCAGCTTGCGCTTACGGCTGATGTCACCGCCGTAGCACTTGGCGAGCACGTCCTTACGGATCGCGCGGATGGTCTCCCGGGCGATCACCCGGCTGCCGATGGCGGCCTGGATCGGCACCTCGAACTGCTGGCGCGGGATCAGGGTGCGCAGCTTCGCGGCGATGGTCGTGCCGTAGCTGTACGCCTTGTCCTTGTGCACGATGGCGCTGAACGCGTCCACCGGCTCACCGTGCAGCAGGATGTCCACCTTGACCAGTTCGGACGCCTGCTCGCCGGAGGGCTCGTAGTCCAGCGAGGCATAGCCCTTGGTACGGCTCTTCAACTGGTCGAAGAAGTCGAAGATGATCTCGGCGAGCGGGAGGGTGTAGCGCAGCTCCACCCGGTCGGCGGAGAGATAGTCCATGCCGAGCAGGGTGCCCCGGCGACCCTGGCACAGCTCCATCACCGCGCCGACGTAGTCGTTCGGGGTGAGCACGGTGGCCCGGACGGTCGGCTCGTACACCTCGGCGATCTTGCCGGTCGGGTACTCGCTCGGGTTGGTGACCACCACCTCCTCGCCGTCCTCCTGGATGGCCCGGTAGACCACGTTCGGCGCGGTGGAGATGAGGTCGAGGTTGAACTCCCGCTCCAACCGCTCCCGGATGATCTCCAGGTGCAGCAGGCCGAGGAAGCCACAGCGGAAACCGAAGCCCAGGGCCCCCGAGGTCTCCGGCTCGTACGTCAGCGCGGCATCGTTGAGCTTGAGCTTGTCCAGCGCCTCGCGGAGGTTCGGGTAGTCGGACCCGTCGATCGGGTAGAGGCCGGAGTAGACCATCGGCTTCGGGTCCTTGTAGCCGCCGAGGGCCTCGCTGGCCGGCCGGGAGTTGATGGTGACCGTGTCGCCGACCCGGGACTGGCGTACGTCCTTCACGCCGGTGATCAGGTAACCCACCTCGCCGACGCCGAGCGCGTCGGCCTTCACCATCTCGGGCGAGATGACGCCGATCTCCAGCAGCTCGTGCACGGCGCCGGTGGACATCATCTTGATCCGGTCCCGAGCCTCGATCTTGCCGTCGACCACCCGGACGTAGGTGACCACGCCGCGGTAGACGTCGTACACCGAGTCGAAGATCATCGCGCGGGCCGGGGCGTCGGCCTCGCCCACCGGCGGCACGAACTGCCGGACGATCTCGTCCAGCAGATACGGCACACCCTCGCCGGTCTTGCCGGAGACCCTGATGCAGTCCGCCGGGTCGCCGCCGATCAGGTGGGCCAACTCCTCGGCGTACTTCTCGGGCTGGGCGGCCGGCAGGTCGATCTTGTTGAGCACCGGAATGATGCGCAGGTCGTTCTCGAGCGCCAGGTAGAGGTTGGCCAGGGTCTGCGCCTCGATGCCCTGCGCGGCGTCGACCAGCAGGATCGCGCCCTCACAGGCGGCGAGCGACCGGGACACCTCGTACGTGAAGTCGACGTGGCCCGGGGTGTCGATCATGTTCAGCACGGCCGCCTCGCCGGCCCGGTCGCCCTCCCGGATGGTCCACGGCATGCGCACGGCCTGGCTCTTGATGGTGATGCCGCGCTCGCGCTCGATGTCCATCCGGTCGAGATACTGGGCGCGCATCTGCCGGGGGTCGACCACGCCGGTGAGCTGCAACATCCGGTCGGCCAGGGTCGACTTCCCGTGGTCGATGTGGGCGATGATGCAGAAGTTCCTGATGCGCGCCGGGTCGGTGGCACCAGGAGCGTTCGCGCCGGGATCGAGCGTCGGTGGCACAGCGGTCCGTTCTGGTCGGCTGACGTGAGCGGGCCGGCGCGCCGCCGGCCCCCTCTATGCTCCCACGCCGCCCGGGAAGCCGGTCCTCCCCCGTCACTCCAGCGGCGGCTCGGCGAAGAGGGCGGCCAGCCGGGGCAGCCGCCGCCGCGCCTCCTCCTCGTCGTCGAAGTCCCAGAAGTCGTTCAGATCGGGCACCGGCACCGGGTCCCGCTGCGCCGGCAGGTCGGTCGCGGTGGCCTTCCGGTGCGCCTCCCAGGGCACCGCCAGCATGTCCTCGCACTCGAACTCCTCGCCGCTGAGCGCGGCAGCCCGGACCTGCGGCAGCTCGGCGAGGGAGTCCGGGTCCGCGACCGCCTTCGCGAAGACCGCCCGGCCCTGGGTCATCAGCCAGCCCCGGAAATACTCGAAGCCGTCGTCGGAGGCGCCCCCGTTGATCAGATACGCCGCGCCCCAGAGGTCGACCCGGTAGGAGGCGGCGAGCACCCGCCGCTGGTGGTGGGCGTACCCGACGATCTCCGCCGGGTCCCGCTCGGCGAGCAGGGCGACCGCGCGGGCGGCGACCGCCTCGGGCTCGCCCCCGCCACCGGCGCGGGCCTGGTCGATCAGCTGCCAGAAGTCGTCGGTCCTCATGGCCTGGCAGTCTCCCAGACCGGCGCCCGGTGACCGTCCGGCCGCGGCGTCCATCGTCACGCCCGGATCCTGCCAGCGAGGTACGACAGATCGGCCGGAGTCGGGCAGCATGATGCCGTGCCCGAGATCTCCCTGCCACCGGTGCCCTACGAGGCGACGGCCGTCCGCCCCGGCTGGGCCGAGCTGCCGGCCGGGCTACAGGACGCGCTCGCGGCCCGGATCGGCGGCCACCCGGTGGCGGTCCGGACCGCCGGCGCCGGCTTCACCCGGGGCTTCGCCGCGCTGCTGACCGGCCCCGCCGGCGACCGGGTCTTCGTGAAGGCGGCGGCGCTGGCGGATCAGCGGCACCTGGTCGACTGGTACGCCCACGAGGCGGCGATCCTGACCCGGCTCCCCGCCGGCCTGCCGGTCCCCCGGCCGCGCTGGGCGCTGACCGAGGCCGGCTGGTACGCGCTCGCCCTGGACGCGATCGACGGGTGGACGCCCCGGCTGCCCTGGCAGCCGGCCGAGCTGGACGCCGCCCTCGCCGCGTACGCCGAGGTGGCCGCCGCGCTCGCCGACCCACCGGCGGAGCTGGTCGCGCTCGGGCTGCCCCGCCTCACCGACCTGGCCCGCGACGACATTCTCTGGTGGGACGAGGTGGCCGCCGGCCGCGAGCCCACGCCGGATCTGCCCGCCTGGGCCCCGCTGGCCGAGCTGGTCGCGCTGGAGTCCCGGCTGCCCGGGTACGCCGAACACGGCGGGCTGGCCCACTGCGACCTGCGGGTGGACAACATCCTGCTCGACGCGGCGGGGCGGGCGTGGATCTGCGACTGGAACTGGCTCTGCCACGGGCCGGCCTGGTTCGACCTGGCCGGCCTGCTGATCACCGCGTACGCCGCCGGCCTGGACGCGGACACGGCCTTCACCACCCACCCGGCGTCGGCCGGCGCCCCGGCCGACGCGCTGGACGTCACCCTCGCGGCCCTGTCCGGGTACTTTCTGACCAGCGCCGCCGCCGGGCCGTCGACCGCCTCCCCCCATCAGCGGGCTCACCAGCGGTGGAGCGGCCAACAGGCGCTCGGCTGGCTGGCCGCCCGACAGGGCTGGGGCTAGAGCCGTTTTGGCTCGTCGCGGCCGACCTGGTAACCTGACTTTTCGCGCGGCGATGACGCATGCTCGTCGTGCGCGAAACAGACCAACCCGAGCTATCAAGACGAGGCTGTCGCGTGGCGAACATCAAGTCCCAGATCAAGCGCAACCGGCAGAACGAGAAGCGCCGGCTGCGTAACAAGTCGGTCAAGTCGTCGCTGAAGACCGCCGTCCGGAAGTTCCACGAGGCTGCCGAGGCCGGCGACGCCGAGCTGGCCACCACCCTGATGCGGGACGCCTCCCGCAAGCTGGACAAGGCTGTCAGCAAGGGCGTCATCCACGCCAACCAGGCCGCCAACCGGAAGTCGGCGATCGCCCAGCGCGTCGCCTCGTTCTCGGCCTGACGAGCGTCCCAGACCCGACCGGAAGCCCCGGGGGCGGTGCCCCCGGGGCTTCCGGCTGTCGGAGTTCAGAGCCGCCACGCTGTACGCCCTGATCAACGCTGCTCTGCGCCCTGCTCAGGGACTGCCAAGCGCCCTGGTCA
>NZ_JBIWJO010000017.1:0-42912 GCF_044765245.1 Micromonospora sp. NPDC093277 | reverse complement strand
ACAGGGCTGACCTGCGCCCTGGTCAGGGCTGACCTGCGCCCTGGTCAGGGCTGACCTGCGCCCTGGTCAGGGCTGACCTGCGCCCTGGTCAGGGCTGACCTGCGCCCTGGTCAGGGCTGGCGTGCGCCTTGATCGACTCCGTGTGCGGCAACAGGTGGTCTCCCGGGCGAATGTGACCACAACATGCGGCACACGGAGTTGATCAAGAAGCCAACTGAGGCGGGCGGCAAAGCACCCAGGCGTCCAGGCGGACCGGCCGGGCGGCCACGGCGCTCGACCAGCGAGCCCGTCAGCGGTACGAGTCTCCGCGCCCGTCCGGCCGCTCGCCCTCGGGCGAGAGGGGCGGATCGCCGGGTCGGGTCGTCGTCCACACCGCTGGATCACCGGGTCGGGTCGTCGTCCACACCGCCGGATCGCCGGGTGGGGTCGCCCACCCCGCCGTGTCGACGGCGAAGGCCACACCGGGCAGCGCCCGCGCCGTCGCCGGTACGGACGCCCGCCCGACCACCGGCTCGACCTGCCGGCGGAAGCGGTCCCGCTCCTGCTCCGGCACCTGCGCCGCACTGCGGATCACCACCTCGGCGACCAGGTCGTTGAGCTTCACCATCGCCGCCACCACGGTCGGCAGCACCAGCACCGCCCACCAGCTGACCAGTTCGGCGAGGGCAAGCAGCACGGCGAGCGCCACCGCCCCCTCGAAGAAGAGGAAGCAGAGCACCCCGCCCGGGTTGACGAAGCGCAGCCCGAGCGCCCGGGCGTAGAGCGGTCGATGCCACTCGTCGCCCATCGGCACGGTCGTCCAGGACCGGACTGGTCGGGTCACCGGGCTCCGCCCTGCCGGGCCGCCGCGACGGAGAACACCGCCCGCTCCAGCGCGTATCCCCGGTCGTCGGCGCCTCCCTTGACGGCCGCGTTGCACTCGGCGGCCGCCCGCATCGCCTCGACCAGACCCTCCGGGGTCCAACCCCGGCCCTGCCGCTGGGCCCGCTCGATCTTCCACGCCGGCATGCCCAGGCTGCTGGCCAGCTGGTACGGGCTGCCCCGCCCGGCGGACGCCACCCGGGCCACCGTACGCACACCGTCGGCGAGCGCGTCGGCGATCGGCACCGGGTCGACACCGACGTGCAGCGCCCAGCGCAGCGCCTCCAGGGCGGCGGGAACGTCACCGACCATCGTCGCGTCGGCGACGGTGAAGCCGCTCACCTCCACCCGCCCCCGGTAGTAGCGGGCCACCGTGTCCGCCCCGATCCGCCCGTCGGTGTCGGCGACGAGCTGGGAGCAGGCGGCCGCCAATTCCCGCAGGTCGCTGCCGACGGCGGCGATCAGCGCCTCGGCCGCGTCCTCGGTGCACTTCCCCCCACTGCGGCGGATCTCGTCCCGCACGAAGGCGACCCGATCCCGGTGCCCCTTGAGCTTCGCCGCCGGCACCACCGTCGCGCCCGCCGCACGTAGCCCGTCGGCGAACGCCTTCCCCTTCGCGCCGCCGACGTGCAGCACCACCAGCTGTACGTCGGGGTCCGGGTTCTTTGCGTACGCCAGCAGCGCGGCGACCAGGTCCTTGCGGGCGTCCTGGCCGGATCGGAGCACGAGCACCCGATGCCCACCGAACAGCGACGGGCTGAGCATCTCGGCGATCTCCCCCACCACCAGGGAGCCGGCCTGGTAGTCGCGGACGTCCACGTCCGGGTCGACACTGCGAGCCCTGGCGACGGCTTCGGTGACCGCGCGCGTGGCGAGCAGTTCCTCGTCGCCGAGAACGAGCAGAATAGGGGGCAGGCTGGCGGGGGTCACGTCGCCCATACTCGCACGGCCTTCGGCCGGATCGTGCCTGCTCATCGGTGACTGTGACGGCACGGCCCGCACTCAGCGCCAATCCAGACATTTGAGTCGATCTGCCTGCTATGCCTACAAGTCTCCTTACCTCCGCTGTTCCAGCGGTGCGCCGTAGCCGCCACCGGCCACTCCGATCGTGCCCACCGTTGCCGCCCCGGGCACCGTTGCGACCCCTGACCCGCTCACCGTCGCCGCCCCGATCGGACTCCGCCGGTCACCACCGCGAGGCCGGCACCGTCGCGTACCGCGGCGAGGTCGCCGTCCGTGTCGGTCCGCAGCACCCGCGCGCCGGCCCGGGTCAACCGGTCGAGCAGGCCCGGGTTGGGATGCCCGTAGTCGTTGCCCGCACCCACCGACACCAGAGCGACGGTGGGCCGGACCGCGGCCAGGAATTCCGGATCCTGGTACGCGCTCCCATGGTGGGCGACCTTCAGCACGTCGGCCCGGACCCCGTCGGACGGGAGGGCGCCCATGAGTGCCCGCTGCTCCTCGGTCTCGGCATCGCCGGGCAGCAGGATCCGCACCCCGGCCACGGTGGCCGCCAGCACCAACGAGTTGTTGTTCGGATCCGACCGGCTCCCGTGCAGCGGATACGGCGGCCCGAGCACGGTCAGCTCCACTCCCCCGGCCCGCCAGCCCCAGCCCACCGGCACGGCACGCAGCCGAGCCGCACCCGCCTGCGCGGCGACGCGTACCTGGGACGCGCCGAAGGACGGCTCGGCCAGCTGCGGCGTCACCACGTCCGCCACCCGCCGCCCCCGGAACACTCCGGCGATCCCGCCCACATGGTCGGCGTGGAAGTGGCTGACCACCAGCAACGACACCTCGCGTACGCCGAGCCGACGCAGGCACCCGTCGACCCCGGCCGGATCCGGCCCGGCGTCCACCACCACCGCCCGCCCGCCGGCGACCGGCAGCACGACCGCGTCGCCCTGCCCCACCGAGCAGGCCACGATCACCCAGCCCGGCGGCGGCCAGCCGGAGGCCAGCAGCCGGACGGGGAGCGCACCGAGCACGACCGCCGCCGTGCACACCGCGACGAGCCGCCGGAGCAGTTGGCGCCGGGCAGCGAGCAGCAGCGCCACGCTGACCACGGCCAACAGCAGCGCCCCGGTCACCCCGCCCGGCCAGGGCAGCGTCCCGGCGGGCAGCCGTGCGCCCTGCCGCGCGACGACCACCAGCCACCAGGCCGGCCAGCTCGCCAGCCAGGCGGCGAGCTCCGCGCCCGCCGGCCAGACCGGCGAGACGATGGCGGCGATCACCCCCAGCACGGTGGCGGGCGCGACCGCCGGCACCACCAGCAGGTTCGCCGGCACCGCCACCAGGCTCACCGTCCCCGACAGACCGGCGATCACCGGCCCGCAGGCGAGCTGGGCGGCGGCCGGCACCGCCAGCGCCTCGGCCAACCCCGGCGGTACGCCTCGCCGGCGCAGCGCGTCCCGCCAGCCCGGGGCGAGCAGCAGCAGCCCGGCCGTGGCGCACACGGAGAGCGTGAACCCCGGATCCCCGGCCAGGTCGGGGTCGACCAGCACGAGCACGGTCACCGCGGCGGCGAGCGCCGGCAGCGCGGCCCGGGAACGACCCGCGGCGAGCGCAGCCAGCCCGATCGCTCCCATCGCGGCGGCACGGACCACGCTCGGAGACGGCCGGACCAGGATGACGAACCCGACCAGGGCGACCACACAGAGGACGGCGGCCGTCCACGGACCGGCCCGGGCCCAGCGGGCGAGCAGCAGCACCGCGCCGACCACGATGGCCACGTTGGAGCCGGACACCGCGTTCAGATGGGTCATGCCGGTGGTCCGGAAGTCTTCCTCCACGGCTGGCGGCAGCCGGCTGGTGTCCCCGACGACCAGACCGGGCAGCAGGCCGCCCTGGTCGTCGGGGAGCGGCTCGCAGGCACGCTGCAACCCGGCGCGCAGGGCGCCCGCGGCCCGCTGCGGCCACGGGGGTGCGCCGTGCCGGGTGGGCGGCCCGGTCGCCGAGAGCACCGCCGCGGTCAGGTCCCCGCCACGCGGGGGCGACAGCCGCCCCCGGGCGGTCGCCCGCTGCCCCGGCAGCAGCGCCCGCCAGGCCGGATCGGTCGCCAGCACCAGGCCACGCACCGACCCGGCCACCCGCTGGCCGGCGGAATCGGTGAGGCGTACCAGGTCGGCGCGCAGGAGCACGGTGCTCGGCCGGCCGGCGGCACCCCGGATCGGGCGCGGGTCGTCCCGGACCACCAGCGCGGCGGTGACCTGCGCCCGCTCGTCGACGAGCGCCCGCACCGGGGCTGCGTCGCGCACGGACACCCGGGCGGCGGCGGCGGTCGCCCCGCAGACCACGCCGAGCAGCACGGCAAGGGCGATCCAGCCGTACCGGCGGGCGGGCGCGGCCGGCCGGCCCAGCAGGCCGCACAGGTGGAGGCCGAGCACGGCGCCCAGGCCGGCGGCGACGGCGGCGAGCGTGGCCATCACCGTCGCGCTCTGGTGCAGACCGGCCAGGGCGGCGAGCCAGGCCGCCACGGCCAGCCCGGCCAGCCTCAGGTCGGGAACGTCACGCGGTTCGACGTCGCCGTGCCGGCGTTCGACGTCGCCGCGCCGGCCGTCCCGGGGTTCGGCGTCGCCGTGCCGGCCGTCCCCGGGTTCTGCCTCACTACGCCGGCCGTGCCGGCGTTCAAGGTCGCCGCGCCGGCCGTCCCGGGGTTCGATGTCACCGTGCCGGCCGTCCTGCCGTTTGTTCGGGGCGTTCACACGGTCACCAGGTCCTTGAGCTGCTCGTACCGGGCGTCGCCGATGCCTTCGACCTGACGGAGGTCGGAAACCGACCGGAACCCGCCGTGGCGCTCGCGATGGTCGAGGATCCGCTGGGCGAGCACCGGGCCGACGCCGGGCAGCGTGTCGAGCTCGGCCAGGGTGGCCGTGTTCAGGTTGACCGGGCCGGCCGGCGCGCCGGCACCCGCCGCCGGGCCGGCCGCGGGCTGCCCGGATTGGCCAGGTTGCCCGGCCTGGCCGGGCGGGGCGGCCACGCCGACCAGGATCAGCTCGCCGTCGGTGACCTTCCGGGCCGGGTTGAGCAGGGCCACGTCCACGCCGGGCAGCGCCCCACCGGCCGCCTCGACGGCGTCGGCCACCCGGGCGCCGGCCGGCAGCCGGACCAGGCCGGGACGGCGTACCTTGCCGGCGACCGCGACCACCACCTCGCCGCTCGCTCCGGGCGGCGCGGCCGGGGACGCTTGCGTCTCGTCGGGTGCGGCGACCGTCGCGACCGGCCGGACCGGCTCGGCCCGCGGCCGGGACCGCCAGGCCCAGACCCCGGCGACCAGCACCACGACGGCGGCGACGACGGCCAATGCCCGAACCCCTCGCCGGCCGGGATCGAAGGCACCCGGGCCGGGCAGCCGGGACAGTCCGCCGGTGCGCGGCGACCCCTGCTCGGGCTCGTCAGCGAGGGTGGCCTCGGCGAGCCCGGCCGTGGGTGGCAGCGGAGCGTCTGATTCCGCCAGCAGGGAGCGCGATGCGGACCCGGCCGCGGGCGGCACGATCGCGCCGGACTCCCCCGGCACGGAACGCCGCCCCGCGTCGGGCCGGGGCGGTGCCGGGGCCAGATCGAAGGTCGGCCAGGCCGGCTCGTGGCGCGATCTCGGCTCGAACAGCAGGGACAGCCGCCGTCGCACCGCGCTCTCTTCGTCGTCTGACACGGCGCGAGGCTAGGCCCGACCAGTGGTGGCGCTCAGGTCCGGAAGGTCGTCCTGTGGATGGAGCGCCTCCCTGTGGACAGACGCCTGATCATGCCCATCTTGTGCTCCGGGGCGAGTAGGCGTCCGGGCGGAACGGCCGCACGTCGCAGCCAGCCCGGGAAGGAGTTCACGCTGAGGCGGGGGATGGCCCGCCGCCGACCACCGGAAGTGTCACCCGTTCACGAAGCTGGCCTGCGGCGACAGCAGAAACGCCACCTCCCCGGCACGCACGCGACGGCGGTGCCCGTGAACGCGTTCACCTGCCGTCATCCTTCCGGGCCCCGGACGGCCAGGCCGCGGCCGCCCCGCAGGGCGGCTGCCGGCGCCACCTCGGCGGAACGACGGGATCCGGCCGCACCGAATGCCACCAGATCGCCGACAAGGGTCCACGACCGCGACGTCGGTCAGGCTGGGCGGCGGTGGATCACCACGCAGGCCAGCCCCGGGCCGGCGTGCGCCGCCACCACCGCCCCGGCCTCGGTGACGTACGTGTCGTGCAGGCGGTCACCGAGCCGATCGGTCAGCGCCGTCATCAACTGCTCGGCGCGCTCCGGTGCGTCGAGGTGGTGCACGGCCAGGTCCACCTCCGCATCGCCGGCCGCCTCGACCGCCAGGTCGACCAGGCGCGCCAAGCCCCGGCCGGTGGTACGCACCTTGTCCCGGACCACGATCGCGCCGTCCGGCATGTGCAGGATCGGCTTCACCGACAGGGCGGTGCCGAGCAGGGCCTCGGCGGCGTTGATACGGCCGCCCCGACGGAGGAACTCCAGCGTGTCGACGTAGAAGAAGATGGTGGTCCGGCCGGCAGCGTCGACCGCCGCCTGGCGTACCCCGGAGAGGTCCGCCCCGTCGGCGGCGGCCGCGGCGGCGGCGAGGACCGGGAAGCCCAGGCCCATCCCGGTGGAGCGGCTGTCGACCACGCCGACCCGGTCGCCGACCTCGGCCGCGGCCAGCCGGGCCGCCTCCACCGTGCCGGAGAGCTCGGCGGACAGGTGTACCGAGACCACCGCGTCGGCGCCCTCGGCGAGCAGCGCCCGATAGACCTGCGCGAACTGCTCGGGGGCGGGCCGGGAGGTGCTCGTCGCGACCCGCCGGCCACCGAGGGCCCGGATGGCGTCCTCGGGGAAGACCTCGACCCCTTCCAGCCCCTCCACGCCGTTGAGCACCACGGTGAGCGGGACGACCGTGAGCCGGCGCGCGCGCACCAGCTCGGGCGGAAGATAGGCGGTGGAGTCGGTGACGACCGCGACGGGCATGTCCGGCACGCTAGCCGATGCCGGAGCGGCTCGCTCGGGCCGGAGGACTCAGACCGCGTCGGCCCGCGCCGGCAGCGTGATGATTCCGACGTTGTGGCCCCGCAGGTGCCAGCCGCGGACGTCGTTGTTACGCAGCTCGGTCCAGTGGCAGTTGGCCAGCGAACCGACGCTGCGCATCACGGTGTGATCCCAGCCGAGCAGGTGGCCGACGCCCTGCCGGGCGCCGCCGCCGTGCGTGGTCACCACGACCGTGCCGCCGACGGCCAGGTCGGCCGCGTCCTGGAGGGCGGTGCCGAGCCGCTTGCCCAGATCGTCGAGGTGCTCGATGCCGGCTCCCGGGTCGGGGTCGCCGGCGCGCCAGCGCGCGTACTCGTCGGGAAAGCGCTCGGCGACCTCGGTGAGGGCGAGGCCCTGCCACTGGCCGAAGTGGCGCTCGCGCAACCGGGCGTCGGCGTGTACCGGCAGCCCGGTCAGCGCGGCGAGGGCGGCGGCGGTGTCGGCGGCGCGGCGCAGGTCACTAGCGACGATGGCGTCCGGCCGCAGCGCGGCCAGCGCGGGCGCGGCGGCGCGGGCCTGCTCGCGGCCGAGGTCGTTCAGCGGTACGTCGGTCTGCCCCTGGACCCGGCCGGTGGCGTTCCAGTCGGTGTTGCCGTGCCGCCAGACGATCAGACGGGTCATTCCGCGCTGGCGGTGCCGGCGGCCGAGTCGGCCAGGTCCCGGTCCACGAACGGGATCTGCGGGCAGTCCTTCCAGAGCCGGTCCAGGGCGTAGAACTCGCGCTCCTCGGTGTGCTGCACGTGCACCACGATGTCGACGTAGTCGAGCAGGACCCACCGGCCGCCCCGCTCGCCCTCACGGCGGACCGGCTTGGCCTTCTCCGGCAGCTCCAGCAGGCGCTCCTCGATGGCATCGACAATGGCGTGGACCTGGCGCTCGTTCGGAGCGGCGGCCAGCAGGAACGCGTCGGTGATGGCGAGCTGGTCGCCCACGTCGATGATGACGATGTCCTGCGCCCGCTTGTCGGCCGCGGCCTGGGCGGCGGCCATCGCCAGCTCGTGTGCGCGTTCGGAAACTGTCACCGTTCTCCTTCGATCAACCGTGCGATCCTCCAAGCCTCTCACACCTGCCGGCACGACGACTTGTCAGTTCTGGTCGATTACGTGGACAAAGCCTCACGTTTCCGGCGTACTCACTGTCGGTAGAGGCGCCGTTTGGCGATGTACTGCACCACACCGTCCGGCACCAGGTACCAGATCGGCTCGCCCCGGGCCACCCGGGCGCGGCAGTCGGTCGAGGAGATGGCCATCGCCGGGACCTGCACCAGGCTGACCGTGTCCGCGGGGAGGTGCTTGTCGGACAACTCGAAACCGGGGCGGGTCACGCCGATGAAGTGGGCCAGCTCGAACATCCGGTCCAGTTCCTTCCAGGACAGGATGCGTTCCAGGGCGTCCGCCCCGGTGATGAAGAAGAGCTGCACCTTCGGGCCGTACTCGGCGTGCAGGTCCCGCAGGGTGTCGACGGTGTAGGTCGGGCCGCCACGGTCGATGTCGGCCCGGCTCACCTGGAAGCGCGGGTTGGAGGCGGTGGCGATCACCGTCATGAGGTAGCGGTCCTCGGCCGAGCTGACCGGCTCGTCCGCCTTCTGCCAGGGCTGGCCGGTCGGGACGAAAATTACCTCGTCCATGCCGAACCGATCCGCCACCTCGCTGGCCGCCACCAGGTGCCCATGGTGGATCGGGTCGAAGGTGCCGCCCATGATCCCGATCCGCCGGATGTCTTCCTCCACCAAACGATCGTAGGCCGGGCGGGGAATCGGACCGGCGGGGCCGCCGGACCGTCCCGCCCGGCGGTCGCCCGTCAGGCGCCGACGGCGGCCACCGCCGTCCGGGCGAGGAGGGCGCGGCGCAGGTCGTCGTCGAGGTCGACGACCCGCCGGCGCAGGCCGGGCGTGAGATCGTCGCGGGCCAGCAGCGCCGCGGCCAATTCCCGGGTGGGCTGCGTCACGGCGTAGCGGGGAAAGGCCAGCCTGGCGACCTGGTCGGCCGTCCAGGGGGTACGCAGGCGCGCCGCCGCCGGCATGTCGGCGAAGTAGCGCTCGACGTAATCGGCGGTCAGCTCGGTCTGCTCCGGCTGCCAGAAACCCGCCGCGGTCGCCTCGACGAGGCGGTTGGAGAGGTCGGTGTTGCTGGTGATGATCTCCCAGGCGGCCCGTTTGGCGTCGGCATCGGACCGCGCGGCCCGGCAGCCGGCGGCCCGCTCGGCACCGGTGGCGCTGCGGTCGGCGGCCGCCTCGGTGGCGATCTCCGGCTCGCCGGCTGCGCCGAGCACCACCAGCCGGCGCAGCAGCGCCCACCGCAGGTCGGCGTCGACCGCGAGCCCGGCCGGGACGTCCCTGCCGGCCAGCCAGCCGGCGAGCAGCCCGGTGTCGGTGGTGGCGCTGATCAGACCCCGGGCCGCGGCGAGCTGGAGCGAACCGCCGGCCGGGGCGTCGGCCAGCAGCGCGGCACAGGCCCCGGTGACCCGGAGCAGGGCCGCATCCCGGGCCAGCGGCTCCAGGTAGCGGTCGACCAGGTCGCGGCTGAGGGTGAGCACGTCCTCGGCGATGATCACCTCGGTCTCCGCCGGTAGCGCCGCCGCGATGAGCGCGACCAGCGCGTCCACCGGGCGCTCGCCGTCGGTGGTGGCGTCCAGGGCCTCGCCCCAGAGCAGCGCCCGGGCCAGCGGGTCCGCCAGCCCGGGAAGCAGCATCGGCACCGCGTCCGCCGACGCCGGGTCGAGCCGGATCTTGGCGAACGTGAGGTCACCGGCGTTGGGCAGCAGCAGGCCGGCGGCGGGCTGCCCGATCAGCTCGGTCAGCTCGGTGCGGCCCTGGTCGGTGGCCGGATCCAGGTCGACCTCGAAGCGGTGCACCGGGCCGTCGGCGGTGTACCGGGCCACCTCGATGCGGTGCGGGCGCAGCAGCGGGTAGGCCTCCGGCGCGGTCTGCACCACCGCCGCCTCGGTCCACCGGCCGCCGGCGTCCACGGCGGTCACCATCCGCAGCGTGTTGACCTGGCTGCGCCGCAGCCAGCACTCGGCCCATTCGGTCAGGTCCCGCCCGCTCGCCGCGCCGAGGCTGTCGAGCAGGTCGGCGAGGGTGGCGTTGCCGAACCGGTGCTTGGCGAAGTGGGCGTTCAGGCCGGCGAGGAAGGCGTCGTCGCCGACCCAGGCGACGAGCTGGCGCAGCACGCTGGCGCCCTTGGCGTACGAGATGCCGTCGAAGTTGAGCAGGGCCTGGGCGGCGTCGGCCACCTCCTCGGGGGCGACCGGGTGGGTGGAGGGGCGCTGGTCCGCCGCGTACCCCCAGGCCTTGCGGCGCATCGCGAAGGTGGTCCACGCCTGGTCGAAGCGGGTGGCCTCGGCGGTGACCCGGGTGCCCAGGTACTCGGCGAAGGACTCGTTGAGCCACAGGTCGTCCCACCAGCGCATGGTCACCAGGTCGCCGAACCACATGTGCGCCATCTCGTGGGCGATGGTGGTGGCCCGCAGCTCCCGCTGGCTGTCGGTGACGGCCGACCGGAAGACGTGATCGTCGCGCAGGGTGACCAGGCCCGGGTTCTCCATCGCGCCGGCGTTGAACTCGGGCACGAACGCCTGGTCGTACTTGCCGAAGGGGTAGCGCTCGGCGAAGAGCCGGTGGAACCGGTCGAGGCACTGCCTGGTGACGGTGAAGATCTCCGCGGCGTCGGCGTCCAGCTGCTCGGCCAACGAGCGCCGGCAGTAGATGCCGAGCGGGATGCCGTCGTGCTCGTCGTGCCGCACGTGCCAGGGGCCGGCGATCAGCGTGAAGAAGTAGGTGGCCAGGGGCGCGGTGGGGGCGAACTCCCAGCGCCCGGGGGCCGGCCGGCCGGCGAGCTGCCCGTTGGCCGCGACGGTCCACTCCGGCGGCGCGGTGACCGAGAGGGTTACGGGGGCCTTGAGGTCGGGCTGGTCGAACGCGGCGAAGATCCGCTGCACCTCGTCGAGGAAGGACATCGCGTAGAGGTACGTCTCGCCGTCGGCCGGGTCGACGAAGCGGTGCAGGCCCTCGCCGGTGTTGGAGTACGCCATCTCCGCGCTGACGGTCAGGGTGTTCGCGGCGGCCAGCCCGGTCAGCGGCAGCCGGTTGTCGTCGAGGACGGCCGGGTCGAGGTCCCGGTCGTTGAGGCGTACCCCGAGCAGCCGCACGGCTTTGACCTCGGCGAAGGTCTCGGCGCCGGGGGTCCCCCGAAATCGGATCGTGACGGTGGAGCGGAACCGCTCGTCGTCACCCGTCAGGTCCAGGTCTACCTGGTAGGACTCGACGGTGATCGACGCGCCACGCGTGGTCGCCTCGGTGCGGGTCAGGCTGGGCATCCGCTTATCCTGCCCGATGGGGATCCGAACCGGGTCCCCGGTGACGTGTGGCGATGGAGGAAAACCATGGGTCAGCACCCCAAGGGCGACTTCGACCTCTCCCGGGCGGTCTGGCAGCGGGCCGAGGGCGACACCACCGAGGGCGCGGTCGAGGTGGCGTTCGTGGACGACCTGATCGGGATGCGCAACTCGGCCGAGCCGGACGGGCCGGTGCTGGTCTTCACCCAGGCCGAGTGGGACGCGTTCGTCGCGGGCGCCCAGGACGGCGAGTTCGACCTCGACTGATTCCCGGCGCTCAGTCACCGTCGCCCCGGCCGAGGCCATCGGGACCGGGCGCGTGGTGGAAGCCGGGTGACCGGCCACGTCGGCACAGCGCTCGCCGTCGGGGCCCGAGCGCCCCGCAGAACAGCCGCTCCGCCCGGTGCCGGGCGTCGGCCGGGAAGAGGGCCGCCGCGCCGAGGGGCAGCTCCGGGCGGAGCAGGCTCAGCGCTTCGGCGTACGCGACGGCCGGTCTCCGCCGGTCCGCCTGCGGAGACCGGATTCGCCCGGTCCGGCACGGGTAAGAGCGGATCGCCGCCACCGGTCGCCGAGCCACGTCAGGAGCAGCCGATGAGCATTCCCACCGACCGCAGCCCGGAGAGCACGCTGGCGTTCCGGCGCGAGGGCTACCGGTTCATCGGCGACCGCTGCGACCGGCATGGCAGTGACATCTTCCAGACCCGGCTGCTGCTGCAGCCGACCATCTGCCTGCGCGGTCGCCCGGCCGCGGAGCTCTTCTACGACCCTGCCCGCTTCGTCCGGCACGGCGCGATGCCGACGCTGGGGCAGCACACCCTCACCGGGGTCGGTGGCGTACAGGGGCTGGACGACACGGCACACCGCGCGCGCAAGGCGATGCTGTTGTCGATCATGACGCCGGCGGCGATCGGCCGGCTCGGGCGGCTCTTCGACGACGAGTGGCGGGCCCACCTCCCGGTCTGGGCGAAGGCCGGTCGGGTGGTCCTCCACGACGAGGTCGGCCGGATTCTGACCCGCGCGGCCTGCGCCTGGGCGGGGGTTCCGCTGGCCGGTGCGGACGTCATGCGGCGCACCGCCGACCTGCACGCGATGATCGAGGCACCGGCCGCGATCGGCCCGCGGCACTGGCGCGGGCTGTTCGGCCGCCGGCGGGCCGAACAGTGGGTCGGCGACCTGGTCGAACGGGTTCGGCACGGCGGCCTGCCCGCGCCGGAGGGCAGCGCCCTACGGGTGATCGCCGAGCACCGGGACGGGCAGGGGCGGCTGCTGCCCCGCCGAATCGCGGCGGTGGATCTGCTGAACATCATCCGCCCGACGGTCGCGATCGACCGGTTCGTGGTCTTCGCCGCGCTGGCCCTGCACGACCATCCGGGCTGGCGGGAACGGCTGCGCGGCGACGACCGGGCCGCCGAGGGCTTCGGGCACGAGGTACGCCGCTACTACCCCCTCTTTCCGGTGGCGGCGGCCCGGGTACGCAGCTCCTTCCAGTGGCAGGGCCACCACTTCCCCGAGGGCCGTCGGGTGCTGCTCGGCCTGTACGCCACCAACCACCACCCGCGGCTGTGGCCCGAGCCGGAACGATTCCGGCCGGAACGGTTCACCGACTGGCCGGGCGATCCGTTCAGCCTGGTCCCGCAGGGCGGTGGAGACCACTTCACCGGGCACCGCTGCGCCGGCGAGTGGCTCACCATCGAGCTGCTGAAGCGGGCCGTCACCAACCTTCTCAGCACGATGAGCTACCGCGTCCCGCCGCAGGACCTGGCGCTCGACCTCGGCCGGATGCCCACCCTGCCGGCCAGTGGATTCGTGATCGACGGCGTACGACGGATCGAGTGATCAACTCCCGCGCGGAGACCGGCCGGCACTGCGCTGGACGACGCACGCCGGGGTGACATCCGGACCGACCCGGCCGTCGGGTCCCTGGCTTGATTCGTCATTTCTCTGCGGGAGCGCCCCGGCCCGGTCACAGAATTGAGGGTCTGCCCACCCTGGCGGCGGTTGATCCACGGAGGTGACAGCGATGGCACGTGACGTGCGCGGACGCGCCCCGGCCCGGCCGGCGCTCCAGATGGTCGCCCTCGCGGTGGCCGCCGCCTTCGTGCTGATCGGCGTGCTCGGGTTCCTCCCCGGCGTCACCACGCACCATGACGATCTGGTGTTCGCCGGCCACCACTCGACGGCGAAGTTGTTCGGCCTGTTCCAGGTGTCGATCCTGCACAACCTGCTGCACCTGGTCTTCGGCCTGGTCGGGCTGGGGCTGGCCCGCTCGGTGGGCGGGGCGCGGCTGTTCCTGGCCGGCGGCGGCGCCGTCTACCTGGTCATCTGGCTGTACGGCTTCGGCGTCGACCGCGAGAGCTACGCGAACTTCGTGCCGTTCAACGACGCCGACAACTGGCTGCACCTCTTCCTCGGCTTCGGCATGCTGGTCCTGGGGCTGCTGCTCTCCAAGGAGGCGGGCACCGGCGGGCGGCTGGACCATCCGTCCGACCGGGCCTGACCCGCGGCGTCCGAACCGGCATCGCGGGTACGCGACCGGGAGGCCGCCGTCAGGCCGCGACGAGCAGGTGCTTGGCGAAGCAGACGCTGTGCGGGTTGTTCACGTACTCGCCATACACGGGGATGGGCTGGTAGCCGCAGGACCGGTAGAGCCCGATGGCCGCCGGCAGGTACGTGCCGGTCTCCAGGCACACGGTGGTGTGCCCCTGCCGGTAGGCCAGCTCCTCCAGCGCGGCCAGCAGCTGCCGGGCGATGCCCCGCCCCCGGTACGCCGGCCGCACGTACATCCGCTTCAGCTCGCTGGTGTCGGCGTCCAGCGTCTGGAGGCCGCCACACGCGACGGCCCGCCCGGCGGCCACCACGACCAGGTAACGGATGTCGTCATGGGTGACCGTCGCCTGGCCGGACAACCCTCCGTCGGCGTCGCGCAACTCGCGCTGCTGGGCCGCGACCAGGGTGGCGACCTCGGGGTCGGTGGCGGGCCGGGATTCGATCAGCATTCCCGTCACGCTAGGACCGTCGGATTTCGCGGAGGTTTCCGGACAACGACCCGATCACGGACGGAAAGGGACTACTCCCCGTCGTCGTCGGCGTCGTCGTCCTGCGGGACGGCCGCCAGCTCGTCGGCCGGACGCTGCCGGCGTGCCTTGCGGGCGGCCAGCCGCTCGGCGGCCGAGGAGCGGGTCGACTTGTCCTCCAGCCGGATGTCGGTGCCCCGGTTGCCCGGGACGAAGTCGACGCCGGCGTAGAGGGTCGGCTGCCAGTCGAACTCCCGATCGCCGATGCGGACCAGGTCGCCGGCCTGCGCACCGGCCTTGGCCAGCTTCTCCTCGACGCCGAGCCGGGCCAGCCGGTCGGCCAGGTAGCCCACCGCCTCGTCGTTGTCGAAGTTGGTCTGCTGGACCCAGCGCTCCGGGCGGGTGCCCCGGACGGTGTACGAGCCGTCCTCCTCCGCCTCGATGGTGAAGCCGGCGTCGTCGACCGCCTTCGGGCGGATCACGATCCGGGTCGGCTCGGCCGGCGGCGCCGCGCTGCGGGCCTGCTCGACCAGCTCCGCCATCGCGTACGTCAGCTCCTTGAGCCCCTCGCGGGTGGCCGCGGAGACCTCGTAGAGCCGCAGGCCCCGCGCCTCCAGGTCAGGCCGGACGATTTCGGCGAGGTCCCGGCCGTCCGGTACGTCGATCTTGTTGAGCGCGACCAGGCGGGGTCGGTCGGCGAGGCCGCCGTACTCGGTCAGCTCGGCCTCGATGGTGTCGATGTCCGCGAGCGGATCCCGGCCCGGTTCCAGCGTGGCGGTGTCGATGACGTGCACCAGCACGGCGCAGCGCTCGACGTGACGGAGGAACTCCAGGCCCAGCCCCTTGCCGGTGGCCGCGCCCGGGATCAGCCCCGGCACGTCGGCCACGGTGAAGGTGTGGTTGTCCACCCGGACCACGCCGAGGTTCGGCACCAGGGTGGTGAACGGGTAGTCGGCGATCTTCGGTTTGGCGGCGGAGATGACCGAGATCAGCGACGACTTGCCGGCCGACGGGAAGCCGACCAGGCCGACGTCGGCGACGCTCTTCAGCTCCAGCACCACGTCCAGCCGGTCGCCGGGCTCGCCCAGCTCGGCGAAGCCGGGGGCCTTACGCCGGGCGTTGGCCAGCGCGGCGTTGCCCCGGCCGCCCCGGCCGCCCCGGGCCGCCTCGAAGGTGGTGCCGGGGCCGACCAGGTCGGCCAGCACCTCACCGTCGAGGCCCTGCACCACGGTGCCGTTCGGTACCTTGATCACCAGGTCCCGGCCGTTGGCGCCGTCCCGGTTCGAACCCGCGCCGCCCTTGCCGTTCTCGGCCTTCAGGTGCGGGCGGAAGTGGAAGTCGAGCAGCGTGGTCACCTGCGGGTCGACCACCAGCGAGACGCTGCCGCCGTGCCCGCCGTTGCCGCCGTCCGGGCCACCGAAGGGCTTGAACTTCTCCCGGTGGATCGAGACACAGCCGTGCCCGCCGTCGCCGGCCTGCATATGCAGGACGACCCGGTCAACGAACGTCGTCACGCGGACAATCCTTCCAGCGGGGTGATCCCGCACCTGGGAAAAGCGAAGCGGGCCGGGACACCAGGTCCGCGGCCCGCCAACGCCTTCGAACTACTGCTGCGGCACGATGCTGACGGTCTTGCGGCCACGCTTGGTGCCGAACTGGACCGCACCGGCGGCCAGCGCGAAGAGCGTGTCGTCGCCGCCACGGCCGACCAGGTCACCGGGGTGGAACTTGGTGCCGCGCTGACGAATGATGATCTCGCCCGCGTTGACGACCTGACCACCGAAGCGCTTCACGCCGAGCCGCTGGGCCGCGGAGTCGCGACCGTTACGCGAGCTGGACGCACCCTTTTTGTGAGCCATTGGAGGACGACCTACTTCCCGCTGGAGATGCCGGTCACCTTGACCTGGGTCAGCGGCTGGCGGTGACCCTGGCGCTTGTGGTAGCCGGTCTTGTTCTTGAACTTGTGGATCCGGATCTTCGGGCCCTTGGTGTGCGCGGCGATCTCGCCGGACACCGAGACCTGGGCAAGCTTCGCCGCGTCGGTCACCAGGTCGTCACCGTCGACGAGGAGCACCGCGGTGAGCTTCACCGCGTCGCCGGGGGCACCGACGAGCTTCTCGACCTCGATCACGTCGCCCTCGGCGACCTTGTACTGCTTGCCGCCGGTCTTGACGATCGCGTACATCGGAGGCGGACTCCCTGTCGTTGAGGCTGCTGGCGGTCGTTCCCACGGCGACTCGCCGGGTAGTCGTGACACCGGCTGCGCGGGCACGCGGGAACTCGGCACACAAGAGTGCGCCGCAGGCTAGCGTACGCCATGCTGGGGCCGCCGCCCAAACCGGGCCGCCGGTTCGGGGAACAGGCCGTCCCGTCCGGGGCGCCGGAACCCCTGCCCAGGGCGCCGGAACGGCGAAGCCCCTCCCACCGGCTCTGCTGCCGGCAGGAGGGGCTCGTCGTACGTCGTAGCGGTCAACGGCTCACGGCCGGGTACGTCGCCGCGCCCCGCCGCGCCGGGAACGCCGTCGGCCGAGGCCACCCTCTTCCTCGGCCTCGCCCTCACCGACCGCGTCCGGGTCGTCCGCCGCGGCCAGTCGGGCCGAGCTGCCCTCCTGGCTGTCGGCGACCGCCGGGGCGGCCGGCGTCTCGGTCTCGTACCGGGACAGGTCGTAGCCCATCGTGTCGTGGTAGTCGGCCTCCGGCTGGGCGTCCGTCACCTCGGCGACGGTCTTCTCCGGCGCGGCCTTGCGGCCCCGGCGCCGGGATCCGCCCCGCTCCTCGGCGGCCGGGGTGGTGACGGCCGAGGCGACCGCCTTGACCTTCTCCCCCGCGACGCCACCGGTCCGCGGCTTCTCCGGCACCGGCTCGGTGTGGATGATCACGCCGCGGCCCTTGCAGCACTCGCAGGTCTCGCTGAACGCCTCCAGCAGGCCGGCACCGATCCGCTTGCGGGTCATCTGGACCAGGCCCAGCGAGGTGATCTCGGTGACCTGGTGCTTGGTCCGGTCCCGGCCCAGGCACTCGGTGAGGCGGCGCAGCACCAGCTCCCGGTTCGACTCCAGCACCATGTCGATGAAGTCGATCACCACGATGCCGCCGAGGTCGCGCAGCCGCAGCTGGCGCACGATCTCCTCGGCCGCCTCCAGGTTGTTCCGGGTGACCGTCTCCTCCAGGTTGCCCCCGGAGCCGGTGTACTTGCCGGTGTTGACGTCGATGACAGTCATCGCCTCGGTCCGGTCGATCACCAGCGAGCCGCCGGAGGGCAGGAAGACCTTGCGGTCCAGCCCCTTGAGGATCTGCTCGTCGATCCGGTACTCGGCAAAGACGTCGGCGGTGCCGGCGTGCCGGCGCAGCCGGGCGACCAGGTCCGGTGAGACGTGCGACAGGTACGACTCGACCATGTCGTACGCCTGCTCGCCCTCGATGACCAGCTCGCGGAAATCCTCGTTGAACAGGTCTCGGACCACCCGGATGACCAGGTCCGGCTCCTCGTAGAGCAGCACCGGGGCGCCGCCCTCGGCCGCCTTGGCCTGGATGTCCTCCCACTGCGCCTGGAGCCGCTTGACGTCCCGGGCCAGCTCGTCCTCGCTGGCGCCCTCGGCGGCGGTCCGGACGATCACCCCGGCGCCGTCCGGCACCAGCTTCTTGAGGATGTCCCGCAGCCGCTTGCGCTCGGTGTCCGGCAGCTTCCGGCTGATGCCGGAGGCGTTGCCGTTCGGCACGTAGACCAGGTGCCGGCCGGAGAGCGCGATGTGGCTGGTCAGCCGCGCGCCCTTGTGCCCGATCGGGTCCTTGGTGACCTGCACGAGCACCGAGTCGCCGGACTTGAGCGCGTGCTCGATCGACCGGGCGCGGCCCTCCAGGCCCGTGCTGTCCCAGTTGACCTCGCCGGCGTAGAGCACGGCGTTGCGGCCCCGCCCGATGTCGACGAAGGCCGCCTCCATGCTGGGCAGGACGTTCTGCACCTTGCCCAGGTAGACGTTGCCGGCCATGGTGCCGGCGGAGTTGCGGGTGACGTAGTGCTCGACCAGCACGCCATCCTCGAGGACGGCGATCTGGGTCCGGTCGCCGCGCTGGCGGACGGCCATCACCCGGTCGACCGCCTCCCGGCGGGCCAGGAACTCCGACTCGCTCAGGATCGGCGGCCGGGTACGCCGCTGCTCCCGGCCGTCCCGGCGGCGCTGCCGCTTGGCCTCCAGCCGGGTCGAACCGGTGACGCCCTGCACCTCGTCGACCGGCCGGCGGGGCTCGCGGATCTTGACGACCGTGGGCACGCCGTCCTCGGCCGGGGCCTCGACGTCACCCGCGCCCCGACGGCGACGGCGACGCCGGCGGCGGGTCATCCCGTCGCCCTCGCCCTCCTCCTCGGCTTCCTCGGCTTCCTCAGCCTCTTCGGCCTCGGCCTCGGCGCTCTCGGCCTCGATCGCCTCCTCGGCCTCGTCCTCATCGAGGTCCTCGACGCCGCCCTTGCCCCGGCCCCGGCCGCGGCGGCCCCGGCGGCGACGCCGCCGGCCCGAGATCGTCTCCTCGTCGTCCTCCTCCGCCTCGGCGGCCTCCTCGGCCTCGACCGTCGGCTCCGCCTCGACCTCGACCTCGGGCTCGACCGGCTCCGCCTCGCGGCGGGCACGCCGGCGGCGTCGGCCGGTCTCCACCGGCTCCTCGGCCGGCTCCTCGGCCGGCTCCTCGACGGCCGGTGCGGCGGCCCGGGCGATCGGCATCTCCTCGGGCTGCGGCGCCATGAACAGGACGGTCGGCGCGGAGAGGGCGGCCCGCCGTCGACGGCTGGTCGGCGCCGGCTCCCCGGCGGGCTGCTCGGTCACCCCCGGGACCGCGGTGCCCGGCGCGATCTCACCGGGCCGTTCCTCCGGTCCTTGATCCGGGGTGGTCTTGACGGCCGGCGGCACCTCGGCCACGCCCTCGGTGATCGGCGTGGGCGTGGCGGCCCGCTTCCGGGTCCGTCTCGGCCTGGTCTCCTCGACCGGCGCTGCCTCGGCCGACGGCTCGGCGCCCGCACCGGTTTCGCCACCGGTGTCCGCCTGCGGTTCGGCCTCCGCCGGCGACTCGGCCTCCGCCTCGGCGGCGGCCTCGGCCGGTGCCTCGGTCGCGGACTCCTCGATGGGCGCCTCGGCGGGTGGCGTGGCGGCCTTCCGGCGGCGGGTACGGGTCACCTTGACCGGCGGGACGACCTCCTCGGAGGCTGATTCCACGCCGGTGGCGATCACCGGCTCCTCGACCGCCTTCGCGGTGGTCGCCTTGCGCCGCCGCCGCGTGGTCTTCGGCGCGACCTCCAACTCACCGGCCACCGGCGCGAACACCTCGGCCTGCGGCGCCTCACCGCTGGTCGTGCCGGGGTGGGTGGACGCCTCGGCCGGCGCGTCGATCTGTTCCGGCTGGTTGAGCGGGGCGGCCTTGCGGCGACTGGCCCGCTTGCGGGCCGGCGGCTTGGTCTCGGGAGTGCTGTCGGTGCTGTTGGCGGGTGTCTCGGCCGGTTCTGCGCCGGTCCGCTCGCCGCCCTCGGGCTCGTTCTCGAGCATGGACGTTCTCCAGTTCTGGCTGCCCCGGGCGCGGGTGAGCGCTGCCACGCAGGGTCGCCGCAAAAGGTGTTTCCGCCGGGCGCGCAGGTACGCGACCAGCCGAAGTCTGCCTGCCAGAGCGTTGACCGTCGGTCAGCGCTCTCCGATGGCTGCCCCGTCGCGATCCGCATCCAACGGATCGACGATCTCGCCCTGCGCGGTCAGCGTGCCCTGCGCCAGCCGGATCACCCTCGGGGTGACCGGCGGCTCCAGGTCGGCCACCACGCGGAGGCCGGAAAGGACGTCATCGGGCCGTACGGACGGGGTGACCTGCCGCACGACCACTTCGAGTATCGCACACGCTACGGCTGTCGCCCCGGAAGGCGTCTCCGTCGGAGGCAGCACATCGACGCCGATGACGGCTGCCCGCGCGTCGAAGACACGCCGCCCCTGTTTGGTCATCCGCTCGACCTGGATCTCCTCCGCGGCGGTGAAGGCGGCCACCGCCCGCTCCAGCACGGCCGGGTCGACCTCCGGAAGTTCGATCCGCCAGCGCGACGCCTCGATCCGGTCGGGCAGGCTGCCCCCGGTGGCCTCCACCGCGTCGAGCACGTCGAGTCCGGGCGAGAGCGCCGCGTCCAGGGCGCTCCGCAGCCGCTCCGGGTCGACCGGCTCACGCAGGCCGATCTCCAGGTACTCGGCCTCGCTCGCGACGCCCGTCGGCGCGGCCGAGGCGTACGAGATCTTCGGGTGCGGGGTGAAACCCTGGGAGAAGGCGATCGGTACGCCGGCCCGGCGCAGCGCACGCTCGAAGGCCCGGGCGAAGTCCCGGTGCGAGGTGAACCGCAGCGGTCCACGCTTGGCGTACCGGATCCGGACCCGCTGGACGACCGGCGCCTGGCCGCCCTCGGGTTGAGGCTTTCTGGCGATCGTGAGCTCCCTCAGGTGTACCTGCTTTTCCGTCCCATCCTGACGCAGCGCCCGGGGCGGTACACAGCCGGGGGCCGCCCACCCGGCCCGGAAAGTCACCCCAAACCGGTCACTCACCCCCGCACCGCCCGCCCCCGGATACGGCGCGGCCGGCCGGTGACACCTCGGTCACCCGGCCGGCCACGACGATCAGGACTGGTTCCCGCCCGGTGGCGGGTACGTCCCGGGCGGCGCGGGAGGCGGTCCCGGCGGTGGATACGTCCCAGCCGGCGCGCCCGTCGGCGGAGGATAGCCGGGCTGCGGCGCGTAACCGGGCTGCGGGGCGTACCCGGTCGGGGCAGGCGGCAAGCCGGGCGGATGGTGGTGGCCGGCCGGGACCGGCTGGGCGCCGGGTGGGCCGTATCCGGCGGCGGGAGCCTGGCCAGGGTCGCCGCCGGCCGACAGGGCCACCTCGCGGCGGTACCGGCGCCGGTTCCAGATCAGGAAGACCGCCAGCCCCAGCAGGATCACCAGCACCACGGCGATCCCGATAACCATGACCATGACCTGCTGATCGGTGGGGCCGCCCCGGTCGCCGTACTTGGTCACGTCGAAGTTGTCGTCCTCGGCCGCCTGGGGCGGGGCCGAGCTGGCCGCCTTACCGTCGAGGAGCGGATTCGCGGAGACCGCCGGGACATTCGCGGTCAGCGCGGCGACCGGGTCGACCCGGCCGAAGCCGTACTGCGGGTCGCGGCCGGACGGCCCGGCGTCCCGAGCGGTCTTGATGATCCGGTTGATCACGTTCGCCGCGTCCAGGTCCGGGTACTTCGACCGGATCAGCGCCGCGATGCCGGAAACGACGGCGGCGGCGTCGGAGGTGCCGTCACCCCAGCCGTAGCCGTGATCAGGGCCGATGTTGTAGATGCCGTCGGCCGGGGCGGAGATCACTGCCTCCGGCCCCTGCACTGAACCGGACCAGAAGGCGCCGCCCCGGGTCGTCCCGGACACCGCGATCACGCCGGGCACGTTCGCGGGGGCGACGACGGCATCCTGCCCCCGTGCGGTGTTACCCGCGCTGGCGACCACCACGACGTTCCGGTCGAGGGCGTACTTGATCGCGCTCTCGTCGTCCGCGCTGGCTGCGCCGGGCCAACCGTACGACAGGTTGATCACCTTGGCGCCGCCGTCGACGGCCATCCGGATGCCGGGGGCGACCGCGCTGTTACTGCTCTTGCTGTCACCCTTGTACAGCTTGATGGGCAGGATCTTCGCGTCGGGGGCGATGCCGTCCACGCCGTCGCGGCTGGCGTTCGTGGCGGCGATGATGCCGGCCATGTGGGTGCCGTGCCCGTCCTCGTCGGCCCGCCCGTCACCGGAGGCGCCGTAGCTGCGGCCCCCGGCCAGCACCCGGCCCCGGAGGTCCGGGTGGGTCGCGTCGACGCCGCTGTCCACCACCGCGACGATCACGCCCCGGCCGGTGGACAACTTGTGCGCCTGGTCGATCCGGAGTTCGTCCAGGTACCACTGCTCGGCCCGTCTGGGCGCGGCGGCCGCCGGTTGGGCAGCCCCCAGCACCATGAGCCCGGCCACCAGGCCGGCCACGACCGGCCGGAGCGCGTCGACGTTCAACCTCATCCGTCCGTCCTCATCGCAGGATGCCCGGGGACGCGCCGTCACCGGTGCCCCACGGATCGTCGTCCTCAGTCAACCACGACGAGTGCTCGGTGCCGGTGCCGCCGTGCCCGGCCCCGCCCTGGCCGCCCATCATGCCGCCACCCATCATGCCGCCACCGCGCAGGCCGGCCGCACCACCGGCGCCGGCACCGGTCGCGTTACGCAGCGCGCTGGCCGCGCTGGTCATCGGCGGGACCTTGCCGTTGCCGCCACCGACCATGCCCGGGACGCCGCCCACGCCGATTCCACCGGCCGAGCCGACGCCGCCGCCGATCCCGCCGGCCGAGCCGACGCCGGACGAGCCGCCACCGAAGCCACCACCGCCACCGCCGAGGCCCATGCCGGTGCCACCACCGAGCCCGGTCGAGCCGCCATACCCGCTACCGATGGTCGGGGTTCCGGCGCCGGCCAGGCCGGTGCCGTAGTCGCGGCCACCGGCGCCCGGGTACCCCGCGCCGGTCGACGGCATCGTGGAACCCGAGTGGCCGCCACCGAGGCCGCCACCGGTGGTGGGCGGTGCGATGGACGAGTGGCCCCCACCGCCCAACGAACCGCCGCCACCACCGATGCCGGTGCTACCGACCGAGGGGCCACCGCCACCGAAGCCGCCGCCACCACCACCGCCACCGCCGCCACCGTCCGGGTAGCCGATCGGTGGTTTGCGGGTGTCCGGCTTGAAGTCGTCAAGCTTGCCGCCACCGTCCGGCTGCGGTACGACCAGCTTGGGCCGCTCGGTCTCCACGGCGGCGGGCAGCGGCGACATGGCACTGGTGGCCAGCTTCAGGTTGTCGTTGTACCAGTTGTCCAGGTGGGACTTGGTGTCCCACCAACCGCCGCGCTTGTGGTCCTCGGCCTTGCCGTCGATCTTCATCGTCGCTTCGAGGTCGTCGGCCTTGTCGCGGAACGCGCCGTCGGCGTACGAGGCGGGGTTGCTCTGGTAGTCCTTGCGCAGCGCGGCCAGGAAGCCCGACGCGCTCTCGCCGTCGCGGGCGTCGTCCAGCTCGGTGCCGTTCGGCAGGCTCCACTCGTTCCAGCCGAAGTCGTCCATCAGCGGGATCGGGATACTGGCGACGGACTTGCGGATGTCGCCCTCGATCCGCGACAACGCCCCGCTGACGTTGCTCGCGTGGAGGATCAGATCTTCGATGTCCTTGCCGAGATCACCGAGATGGTCCCGGTACGCGTCGCCACCGCTGCCCTTCCAGTCGGCCAGCATGCCGGGCAGACCCCCGGTGTGCGGGCGCTCCGTACCGGACGCGATCGGGCCGACGAACGACCGCCCGACCAGCGAGTCCCGCAGGTAGCCCAACGCGGTGGAGAGACCGTTCCATCCCGTGCTGACGTTGCCGACCGTCTCCGGATCCGCGGAGAGCGTCACCTCCCGGACGCACTGCTCCCACGTTGCCATCGCCTTCTCCTCAGGCCGTGTACGGATAGGTGGACGGATCGCCCGCGGCGGGCGGCGGGGCGGCGGACTCCAGCAGCCGCTCGATCTGCTTGCCGTTGGCGGCGTTGCGCGCCTCGGCGTCGCGGAACGCCTGGGCGATGTCCTCGGTGCCCTGCTTCAGCCCGGCCAGCTTCTGGGAGAGCTGCTTGAGGTGCGCCTCCATGTTGGCCGTCGAGGTGGTCAGCGCCTGCCACTGCATCCGGGCGTCCTCGTACGCGCCGAACGGGGTGCCGTTCGGGACGGTCTGGGCGTTGTTGCTGTCGCCCTTCATCCGCTCCTTGATGCGGTCCATCTCGTAGAGGATGGTGTTGTCGATGTACTCCTTGAGGCGCTCGACGTAGTCCGCCGCGGCGTCCAGGTCCTCGACGCTGACGTGCAGATCGCCGGTGTCCGGCGCCTTGATGCCTTCACCCATGCTGCTGCCCTCCCCGCTACCGACCCCGGGCCGGTCCAATACGGACGCAGCGTATCGAGTGACGGCCAGTCGAGGCACTCCCACCCCACGTCACGGAACAGCCAAGCGACAATTTTCCTGCGGATACGACGGAGCGCGGGAACCCACGGGTTCCCGCGCTCCGGACGTGTCGGCGCCCTACCGCTCGGCGGCGGCCGGCAGCTTCATGCCGTTGACCGGGGTCAACGGCAGCAGCTTCTTGCCGGTCGGGCCGATCTGGATCTCGGTGTCCATGGCCGGGCACACCCCGCAGTCGAAGCACGGGGTCCACCGGCAGTCGTCCTGCTCGTACTCGCTCAGGGCGTCCTGCCAGTCCTGCCAGAGCCAGTCCTTGTCCAGACCGGAGTCCAGGTGGTCCCAGGGCAGGACCTCCAGCTCGTCGCGCTCCCGGGTGGTGTACCAGTCGAGGTCCACCCCGAAGCCCGGCAGCACCTCGGCGGCGGCGTCCACCCAACGCTGGTACGAGAAGTGCTCGCTCCACCCGTCGAACCGGCCGCCGTTCTCCCAGACCCGGCGGATCACCGCGCCGACCCGGCGGTCGCCCCGGGACAGCAGGCCCTCGATCAGCGACGGCTCACCGTCGTGGTAGCGGAAGCCGATCGCCCGGCCCAGCGACCGGTCCGCGTTGATCGCCTGCTTCAGCAGCTTCAGCCGGTTGTCGATGACCTCTGGCCGCTCCATCGCCGCCCACTGGAACGGGGTGTGCGGCTTCGGCACGAAGCCGCCGATGGAGACCGTGCAGCGGATGTCCTTGGAACCGGTGGCCGCCCGCCCGGCCTTGATGACCTCGTGGGCCATCCCGGCGATCTGCAGCACGTCCTCGTCGGTCTCGGTGGGCAGGCCGCACATGAAGTAGAGCTTCACCTGCCGCCAGCCGTTGGTGTACGCGGTGACCACGGTGCGGATGAGGTCCTCCTCCGACACCATCTTGTTGATCACCTTGCGGATCCGCTCCGACCCGCCCTCCGGGGCGAAGGTCAGACCGGTACGCCGGCCGTTGCGGGACAACTCCTGGGCCAGGTCGATGTTGAACGCGTCCACCCGGGTCGACGGCAGCGACAGCGAGACGTTGGTGCCCGCGTACTGCTCGGCCAGGCCGGAGCACATGTCGCCGATCTCGGAGTGGTCGGCCGACGACAGCGACAGCAGGCCCACCTCGTGGAAGCCGGAGAACTCCAGCCCCTGCTGCACCATCTGGCCGACCGTGGTGATCGAGCGCTCCCGCACCGGGCGGGTGATCATGCCGGCCTGGCAGAACCGGCAGCCGCGGGTGCAGCCCCGGAAGATCTCCACCGCGTACCGCTCATGGACCGTCTCGGCCAGCGGGACCAGGGGCTTCTTCGGGTACGGCCAGGCGTCCAGGTCCATCGTCGTGCGCTTGTGCACCCGGAACGGCACGTCCGGGCGGTTCGGCACGACCCGCTGGATCCGGCCGTCGGGCAGGTAGTCCACGTCGTAGAAGCGCGGCACGTACACGCTCTCGGTGCGCGCCAGCCGCAGCAGCAGCTCGTCGCGCCCACCGGGGCAACCCTCGGCCTTCCAGTCCCGCACGATCGCGGTGATCTCCAGCACCGCCTCCTCGCCGTCACCGAGCACGGCGGCGTCCACGAAGTCGGCGATCGGCTCCGGGTTGAAGGCGGCGTGCCCGCCGGCCACGATCACCGGATCGGCGTCGGCGCGGTCGGCGGCGAGCAGCGGGATGCCGGCCAGGTCGATCGCGGTGAGCAGGTTGGTGTAGCCCAGCTCGGTGGAGAAGGAGACGCCGAACACGTCGAAGTCGCGCACCGAGCGGTGCGCGTCGACGGTGAACTGCGGCACGCCGTGGGCGCGCATCAGCTTCTCCAGGTCCGGCCAGACGGCGTACGTCCGCTCGGCGAGCACGTCGGGCAGCTCGTTCAGCACCTCGTAGAGGATCTGCACGCCCTGGTTGGGCAGGCCCACCTCGTACGCGTCGGGATACATCAGCGCCCACCGGACGGTCGCGGCGTCCCAGTCCTTGACCACCACACCCAGCTCGCCACCGACATACTGGATGGGCTTGGTCACCTGGGGCAGCAGCGGCTCCAGCCGAGGCCAAATGGAATTGGCGGCGACCGGGCGCGGCGTCGTGGACGGGGCACTCATGATGCCCAAGGGTACGCGGTGCCCCGCCGCCCATCACCCCGCACCGCACCAGCCCACTGCCCCGGTCACCTGAATCTTGGACACCTCCCGTCCGCACCGCACGGAAACTCTCCAAGATCTCCTCCGACATCCGGTTGAGATGCGGATTCGTCGAGGGTGGCGGGGCGGTACTAACCTCGCAGCGGGCGCGAGAGGAGATTGCCGCGATGCCGGAGCCGCAGCCGGGCACCGACCGGCCGGCCGACGGGGGCACCCCGGTCACGGGCCGGGATTCGGGCACCGACGAGCCCTCCCGCTCCTCCGTACCCCCGTCGCCGCACGAGCCGCACGAGCCGCGCGAACCGAGCGAGGAGCGCGAACCGAGCGAGGAGCGCGACGGGGACACCCCGGACGACGTCACCCCCGAGGTCGCGGCCGGCACGGACGCGCCCGGCGCCACTCCCGGGAACGACGGTGGCCACGGGTCGTACGTGCCCGACGAGCCCGACGCCGACGCCGCGCGCGACACCGACGACCACGGCAACGCCGACGACCAAAGCGGCGCAAGCGACGAGGGCGGCGCAAGCGACGAGGGCGGCGCAAGCGACGACAGCGCAGCCGAGGCCACGGCGGACGCAACCGCCGTCGACAGCCCTGGGAAGGAACCGGCGGACGCGACCACCGTCGACAGCCCTGCGGAGAAACCGGCGGACGCGACCAACGTCGACGGCCCTGGGAAGGAACCGGCGGCCGAGGTCGCCACCGACGTGCTGGCCGGGGACGGGCCGGTCGGCGAGGCTCCGGTCACTCCGGCGCGCGGCTCCGCCCGCGTCCGCCCGACCGGGTCCGCCGCCGCACCGCTGCGCCCGACCGGGTCCGCCGCCGTACCGCCGCGCCCGACCGGGTCGGCCGCCGTGCCCGGTGTCCCGACGGGCACGCCGTCCCCGTCCGGCGGCCCCGATCCGACCCGGGTCGCCGGGCACCCCGACCCGACGCGGGTGGAGACCCCCGCCGAGCCGCCCGTACCCCGGTGGAGCGGATCCGCTCCGGTCCCGCCCCCGCCGCCACGTAAGCGCTCGTGGGGTGAGTCCGCCGAACCGACCCCCGTGCCGAAGGCAACCTCGCCGGAGCACATGGTGCCGGTCGACCCGTGGGAGGGCGCGGACACCACCGGCTGGGACCTGCGCTCCGCCGACTTCCCCGCGCTGCCGCCGACGCTGCCCTACCCGACGCCGCCGCACACTCTGCCCTACCCGGCGCCGGCCACCTCACCGCCGCCGGTCGCCGCCACACCGGTCCCACACCTGCCGGCAGCCCCGGCACCAGTTCCTCCGCCGGTCTCCCCCGCACCACCGGTCGCCGCCCGACCGGCCCCGCCCGCGCCGGCCCGACCGCCGATGCAGCGCCGCCCGGCCACGCCGCCGCCCGCCCCACCGCCCGCCCCACCGCCCGCCCCGCCGCCGGGATGGCATCCGCCCAAGGGGTACGCGGCGAGGCCGGCCCGCCGTCGACGCCGCTGGCCCTGGGTCCTGCTGCTCACCGTGGCCTGCTGCTGCGGCGTACCGCTCTGGTGGGCACAGCCGCTCCGCACCCAGTACCCGGCCAGCGCGGCCCTGCCCGACCAGGTCGCCGAGCTGCGACTGCGGCAGGACGGGCGCAGCCAGGCGGACGTCGAGGAACTGAAGGCCGACGTACGCCAGGCGCACCGGCTCGACAACGACGTCTTCGCCGGGATCTACACCACGAGCGACGGCAAGCGGGTGACCCTCTTCGGCGGCACCGGACTGCGGCTGACCCCGGAGGCGAACGCCGACGACGAGATGACCCGCCTCACGGACCGGTACGCGCTGGACCCCGCCGTGGCGGTGGAGACCGGTGTCCAGGGCCGGTACGAGCGCTGCGCGGTCGGCCGGGCGGACGGCGACTCGGTGGTGGTGTGCACCTCGGTCGACCACGGCAGCCTGGTCACCGGTGTGTTCACCCGGCTCGACCTGAACGACAGCGGCCGGCTGCTGGACACCCTGCGCCAACAGGTGGTGACCCCGGACGCGGCCTGACCGGTCACGCCACGAGTGCCGGGCCGGAGAGCCGACCCATCGGGCACCAGCTCGGGCCCGCCGCGGACCGGCACAGCCCGCCAGGTGCGGGACTCAGATCCGCCGGGCAACGGCACGAACCGGCCGGGTGCGGGGCTCGGGCCCACCGGGCGACGGCGCCGGCCGGGGCGGGCTCAGGTGGCCGAGTCGGCGGCGGGCTCGGTGCGCTTGGGGGCGTAGCGCGGGACGTACTCCTGGCCGGTCAGCCGCTGGATCTCGGCCATCACCTCGTCGGTGATCTCGCGCAGCGAGGTCCGGTCGTCGGACCGGCCGGTGAAGTCCAGCGGCTTGCCGACGCGCACGATGATCTCGGCCCTGCCCGGTCGGGGCACGCGGGTCCCGATCGGCTGGACCTTGTCGGTGCCGATCATGCCGACCGGGATGATCGGCACGCCGGCGGCCAGCGCGAGCCGGGCCGCACCCGTACGCCCGCGGTAGAGCCGCCCGTCCGGCGAGCGGGTGCCCTCCGGGTAGACAGCCACCAGGTCGCCGGACTGGAGCACCGGGATGGCCGCGTCGAACGCGGACAGCGCCGCGCGACCACCGGCCCGTTCGACCGGGATGGCGCCCAGCCCGGTGAGCACGAACTTGGAGAAGCGGCCCTTCACACCGGTGCCCTTGAAATACTCCGACTTGGCCCAGAAGGCCAGGTGCCGGGGCACCACGGTGCCGATGAAGAGCTCGTCGGCGACAGACAGGTGGTTGCCCGCGAAGATCGCCCCACCGGTCACCGGAATGTTCTCCAAACCCTCCACGGTCGGGCGGAAGGCCAACCGCAGCGTGGGCGCCACGATGAACTTGCCGATGGTGTAGAGCAGGGGCACGGGTCCTCCGGCGGTGTGCTGGTGCAGGCGGTGTCACGTTAGCCGACGCTGTCACGCCGACCCGAGCGGGTGGTCGCGCCATCCGCCAGTTGAGCCCGAACGGGTTAGGAAGGGCCCCTTCCTCTGCCTGAGGCGTTAAGAAGGGGCCCTTCCTTTCATCTCATACCCGGCGGACCGCGACCGTCACGCGCTCGCCGTCGCCGACCTCGCCGGGGAAGCCCTCGACGCCCTCGGCGAAGTCGATGCTCTCGGCGAGCACCTCTCGGGCCACGAAGTCGAGGTGCGCGGCGACCGCCGCACGCACCTCCTCGGAGGCCGAGACCGACACCACGATCCGGTCCGAGACGTCCAGGTCGGCGTCCCGGCGGGCCTGCTGCACCACCCGGACCACGTCCCGGGCCAGCCCCTCGGCGGCCAGCTCCGGGGTGACCCGGGTGTCCAGCACGACCACGCCCTCGCCGCCGGGCAGCGGCGCGGAGTGTTCCGCGTCGGCGGCGACCAGACGCAGCTCGTACTCGCCCTCGGTCAGGGTGACGCCGGCGGCGACCGGGGCACCGTCGACCAGCTCCCACTCCCCCGCCTTCACCGCCTTTATGACCTGCTGGACCGCCTTGCCGACGCGGGGGCCGAGCGCTCGCGGGACCACGGTCAGCACCTGCTGGCAGTACGCGGACACCTCGTCGGTGAACTCCACCGCCTTCACGTTGACCTCGTCGGTGACCAGGTCGGCGAAGGGCCGCAGTTGGGCGGCGACGGGCGAGGCCACGGTCAGCTTCGACAGCGGCAGCCGGACCCGCAGCGCCTTGGCCTTGCGCAGCGACAGCGCCGCCGAGGCGACGGCACGCACGTTGTCCATCGCGGAGACCAGCTCGTGGTCGGCCGGGAACTCGTCCGCCGACGGCCAGTCGGTCAGGTGCACCGACCGCTCGCCGGTGAGGCCACGCCAGATCTCCTCGGCGGTCAGCGGCGCCAGCGGCGCCACCACCCGGCAGAGCGTCTCCAGCACCGTCCACAGGGTGTCGAACGCGTCGGCGTCCCCCGCCCAGAACCGGTCCCGGGAGCGGCGCACGTACCAGTTGGTCAGCGCGTCCAGGTAGGCCCGGACGGTGGCGCACGCCCCGGAGATGTCGTACGCGTCCATCTGCCCCTGGACCGTCGACACCAGTTCGTTCGTCTTCGCCAGCACGTACCGGTCGAGCAGGTTGCCGGCGGCTTCGCCGCCAGCCGGCCCGGCGTCGGTCTTCCGCTTCGCCTGGTACCCGTCGGCGTTGGCGTAGAGCGAGAAGAAGTACCAGACGTTCCACAGCGGCAGCAGCACCTGGCGCACCGCGTCCCGGATGCCCGCCTCGGTCACTGACATGTCGCCGCCGCGCAGCACCGGCGAGGACATCAGCATCCAGCGCATCGCGTCCGACCCGTACGAGTCGAAGACGTGGTAGACGTCCGGGTAGTTGCGCAGGCTCTTGGACATCTTGCGCCCGTCCGAGCCGAGCAGGATGCCGTGGCTGAGGCAGTTGCGGAACGCCGGGCGGTCGAACAGCGCGGTGGCCAGCACGTGCATGGTGTAGAACCAGCCGCGGGTCTGCCCGATGTACTCGACGATGAAGTCGCCCGGGTAGTGGTGCTCGAACCAGTCGCGGTTCTCGAACGGGTAGTGCACCTGGGCGAACGGCATCGAGCCGGACTCGAACCAGCAGTCCAGCACCTCCGGCACCCGGCGCATCATCGACTGCCCGGTCGGGTCGTCCGGGTTGGGACGGACCAGGTCGTCCACCGCCGGCCGGTGCAGGTCGGTCAGGCGTACGCCGAAGTCCCGCTCCAGTTCCTCCAGCGACCCGTACACGTCGACCCGCGGGTAGTTCGGGTCGTCGGACTTCCAGACCGGGATCGGCGAGCCCCAGAACCGGTTCCGGCTGATCGACCAGTCCCGGGCGTTGGCCAGCCACTTGCCGAACGAGCCGTCCTTGATGTGTCCCGGGGTCCAGTTGATCTGCTGGTTCAGCTCGACCATCCGGTCCTTGAACTGGGTCACCGCCACGAACCAGGACGACACCGCCTTGTAGACCAGCGGGGTGTCGCAGCGCCAGCAGTGCGGGTACGAGTGGGTGTAGGTGTCCTGCCGGAGCACCACACCCCGTTCCTTCAGCTCCCGGATCACCGACTTGTTCACGTCGAAGACCTGCTCGCCCTCGTACGGCGGGACGAGCGCGGTGAACCGGGTGTGGTCGTCCACGGTGACGACGGTCGGGATGCCGGCGGCGTTGCAGACGTTCTGGTCGTCCTCGCCGAAGGCCGGGGCCAGGTGGACGATCCCGGTGCCGTCCTCGGTGGTGACGAACTCCGCGCCGAGCACCTGGTACGCGTTCGCGCCGGCCTGCTCGACCAGGAAGTCGTAGAGCGGGGTGTAGCGGCGCCCGGCCAGGTCCGCGCCGCGCACGGTGCCGACCTGCTCGTACCCCTCCAGCTCCTTGGCGTACGCGGCCAGCCGCGCGGCGCCCACCAGGTAGCGGGAACCGTCGCGCTCCAGCACCGCGTACTCGATGTCCGGGCCGACGGCGAGCGCCAGGTTCGACGGCAGGGTCCACGGCGTGGTGGTCCAGACGCCGAGCTTGACCGGGCCGCGCACCAGCTCGGGGGCCGACTCGTCCGGGGTCAGCTCGAACCAGACCGTCAGGGTCGGGTCGTGCCGGTCCTTGTAGACGTCGTCCATCCGGGTCTCGGTGTTCGACAGTGGGGTCTCGCACCGCCAGCAGTACGCCAGCACCCGGAAGCCCTCGTAGACCAGGCCCTTGTCGTGCAGGGTCCGGAAGGCCCACATGACGCTTTCCATGTAGTCCAGGTCGAGCGTCTTGTAGTCGTTGGCGAAGTCGACCCAGCGGGCCTGCCGGGTGACGTACCGTTCCCAGTCCTGGGTGAACTCCAGCACCGAGGTGCGGCAGGCCTCGTTGAACCGGGCCACGCCCAGGTCGAGGATCTCCGCCTTCGTGGTGATGCCGAGCTGCTTCTCGGCCACCACCTCGGCCGGCAGGCCGTGGCAGTCCCAGCCGAACCGGCGCTCGACGTGCTTGCCGCGCATGGTCTGGTAGCGCGGCACCACGTCCTTGACGTAGCCGGTGAAGAGGTGGCCGTAGTGCGGCAGGCCGTTGGCGAACGGCGGGCCGTCGTAGAAGACGTACTCGTTCTTGCCGTCCTCCCCGGTGGGGCGGGCTTCGACGGAGGCCTCGAAGGTCTTGTCGGCCGTCCAGTGCTCCAGGACCCGGCGCTCCACCGCGGGCAGGTCCGGGCTCGCCGGGACGCCGGCGGCGGTCGGTTCGTGCAACGGATAGGCCATCGGGGGTCGCTCTCCTCAGCAGCTCTCCAGTATCTGGGTCTGCGAGGACGAGCCCGTTCCGGATACGCCGTCACCGGCGCCCCGGGCAAGGCCCGCGGTACCACCCCGCTTGGCGGTCAAGGTGCGACCGCCCGCTCGTTGGCCGGCTGTGACGGGCCGGTCCCGTCCGGTTCTACTGGGCCGGTGACCCGGCTGTTCTTCCGGAGGCTCGCCGGTGATGGCCGGGTCGTCGCCTGTGTGCCCACAAGCGTACTCGACCGCCCCGGGGCACCGCCCCCGAGTATCGGCCCGAAGGAAGGGCCCCCGATTGACGCCTCCGGTATAGGAGGGTCCCCCTCTCAACGCCCCGAGCGACGGGCGGGCCGTCGCTGTCCGAGCCCCGCGGCTTAGGCTGGCCCGGTGATCCGGATCGAGTTGGACGAGCCCACGCTGGCCCGTACCCGGATCGCCACCAGCCCGCTCTGGGAGGTGCTGACCAGCCTCTACCTGCTGAAGCGGAACCCGGAGCAGGCGCCCTGGCCGTACACCGCCGGGCTCGCCGCCACCCTCGGGCTCGCCCCGAGCACCGTCTCCGAGCACCTCGCCGCGCTGCTCGCCGCCGGGGTGGCGCACCGCCGCCGGGTGGGCCGGCGAGTGCTGTACGGCCTGGAACCGGCCGGTCTGGCCCTGGTCACCCTGATCGGCGCCGACCCCGCGACCGCCTCCGCCTGAGGATTCGGCGAACGCCGAATTCGTTTCCCGCCCGGCCCGGCGTTCCTGGATTCGCCGGCATGAGCGAGTACGCGATCGAGGCGGCCGGGCTGCGCCGCACCTACCGCAGCCGCACCGGATGGTTACGACCCCAGCGCCGGGAGGTGGAGGCGGTCCGCGGCGTCGACCTGACAGTCGGCAACGGGGAGCTGTTCGGCCTGCTCGGACCGAACGGCGCGGGCAAGACCACCACCATCAAGCTGCTGAACACGCTGCTCATCCCGACCGCCGGCACCGCCCGGATCTGCGGCCACGACGTGGTCACCGAGACCCGGGAGGTACGCCGGCGGATCGGGTACGTCTTCGGCGGTGACCGGGGCCTGTACTGGGGTGCCCGGGCGGTCCGCGAGGCCGCCACCGGGGGCCCGGTCTGGCCCTCGCTCGGCATCTGCCTGGCGATCAGCCTCGGCTGCCTGGTCGCCGGCGCGTTGATGATGACCTACGTCGAGCGACGGGCCCGCGCCGCGGCGACCCTCGCCCTGGCCAGAGGAGGCGATGTTGACGGCATTCTTCCGGCTGATCGGCACGGGCGGCGAGCGGCGCTACGGCACCCTCGGGCACGTGCTGCTCTCGCCGCGCAGCCGCACCGCGGTCTTCCTCGGCCGGGTCCTCCCGTACGCCGGAAACGGCCTGCTCATCGCGGTGAGCACGCTGACCGTCGGCGCGTTCCTGCTCGGCCTGCGGATACCCGTGGACGCCCTGCCCGCCCTGCTGCTGACCCTGGCGGTGGCCGCGCTGGCCTGCGGGTTCTTCGGCCTCACCCTGGGCGCGCTGGGGTGCGGTTCCGGGACGTCTGGGTGGTCTCCAACGTGTCGGTGGCGCTGCTGCTCCTGCTCACCGGGGTGAACGTCCCCGCCGCCGGGCGTCCCTGGACACCATGTGACCCCGCCCGCAGGACGGGGCGGGGCATGAGCAGCGTCACACGGGGTTGGTGTCACGGCCGGGGGACGCCGATCCGTCGTGTCCGCGTACCGACGACATCAAGGAGGCAGCGATGATGCGGATGAACATGGCGGCGGTGGCGCCCGAGGCGTACCAGGCGGTGCTCGGGCTGGAGAAATACATCCGGGGGAACCTGGACCACACCGTGCTGGAGCTGGTGAAGCTGCGCGCGTCGATGCTGAACGGCTGCGCGTTCTGCGTCGACATGCACAGCCGGGACGCGCTGGCCGCCGGCGAGTCCAGCCGGCGGCTGTTCGCCGTCGCCGCGTGGCGGGAGGCGCCCTTCTTCGACGAGCGGGAGCGCACCGCGCTGGCGCTCACCGACGCCGTCACCCGGCTCGGCGAGCACGGCGTGCCGGACGAGGTGTGGGACGCGGCGGCGAAGGTCTGGTCGGAGCGGGAACTGGCCGACCTGGTTGTCGCGATCGCCACAATCAACGTGTGGAACCGGATCGCGATCACTACGCAGACCCAGCCGCCGATCGAGGTGTGACCACCATCGGAGCGGTGCAGGCGGCCGGTGCGCTCACCGCGCACCGGCCGATGCTGCTCGGGCTGGCGTACCGGCTGCTGGGCAGCCTGCACGACGCCGAGGACGTGCTCCAGGAGGCGTACCTGCGCTGGCTGGACGTCGACCGGAAATCTGTCGCCGAGCCCCGCCGCTACCTCGCTCGGGTGGTGACCCGGCTGGCCCTGGACCGGCTGCGCGCCCGACAGGCGGCCCGGGAGACGTACGTCGGGCCGTGGCTACCCGAGCCGGTGCCCACCGGGGCGGCCACCCCGTTCGGGCCGCTGGACACCGTGGAGCTGCGGGAGACGCTCTCCACCGCGCTGCTGCACCTGCTGGAGCGCCTCACCCCGCCCGAGCGCGCGGTGTACGTGCTGCACACCGCGTTCACCCTGCCGTACGCCGAGATCGGCGACCTGCTGGACCGGTCGGCGGCGGACTGCCGGCAGCTGCACCACCGCGCGGCGGCCCGGCTCGCCGACGGCCGGCGGCGCTTCACCGCGGGGGCGGCCGAGCAGCGGCGGCTGCTGGAAGCCTTCCTGGCCGCGGCCAGCGACGGTGACCTGGCCCGGCTGACCGAGCTGGTCGCGGCCGACGCCACCGCCTGGTCCGACGGCGGTGGCCGGGTACGCGCGGCCCGCAACCCGATCCACGGCGCGGACCGGATCGCCCGCTTCTTCGCCGGCATCTACGGCCGGCGCCAGCCCGGGGGCACGGCGACCCCCGTCGAGCTGAACGGCGCGCCCGCGCTGCTGCTGCACTGGCCGTCCGGGATCCGCTACACGCTCGGCGTCACCGCCGCCGACGGCCGGATCACCGGCGTCTACCTGACGGCCAACCCGGACAAGTTGGCCGCCGTCCCCGGCTGAACAACCGCGACGGCCCCGGCCCCCGCAAGGGGACCGGGGCCGTCGGTGAAGACGTCAGCCCAGCTCGGGGAACCAGAGGGCGATCTCCCGCTTGGCGCTGTCGACCGAGTCGGAGGCGTGCACCAGGTTCTCGCGGTTGGACAGGGAGAGGTCGCCCCGGATGGTGCCGGCCGCGGCCTTACGGCCGTCCGTGCTGCCGATCATCCCGCGGACCACCTCGATCACCTGGTCGCCGGAGAGCACCAGGGCCACCAGCGGACCGCCGGTCATGAACACCTTCAGCGGCGGGTAGAAGGCCTTGTCCACGTGCTCGGCGTAGTGCTGGTCGGCGAAGTCGCCGTCCATGGTCCGGGACACCAGCGCGTCGATCCGCAGGCCCTTGCGCTCGAACCGGGCGAGGATCTCGCCCACCAGACCGCGGCGTACCGCGTCAGGCTTGATCAGTACGAGCGTGCGCTCATCCGGGCTGCTGTTGGACACGCTGAGTTCCTCCTGTACGCGCAAGCGGGTCTGGCTGGGTACGGTCAGCGTAGCGACCCGGTCCCGGCGCCGACGCGGCGGCTGCTCCTTCCTGCGGTCGCCGGTCCGGCCTAGCCTGGCCCTAGACCCCTGGGAGGTCCACTGTGGCGAATGGCGGGAACCGACCCATCGCGCCGATCCGCAAGCTGATCGGTGCGGTGCTGGGCACCGTGGCGACGTTCATCATGCTGTTCGGGCTGGGCATGACGAGCTGGGCGATCGTCGCGCTCGGCGTCGCGCTGCTGGTGCTGGCGATCGCCCTGGGCACCGTACGCGGGGGCGGGCGCACCTGGGTCGTCGGGCTGGGTCACGTGCACAGCGCCTCCGAGCCACCCACCCAGTACGCCTTCGGGCGCTGCGAGCTCCAGCTCGTGATCGACGCGCCCGGGCTGCCGCCCCGGTCCAAGAAGATCATCGAGCCACGGGTCCCGGTCGCCAAGTGGCCGTCGCTCGGCCAGGCCCTGCCCGTCCGGGTCGCCCTCGACGACCAGCGGCACGTCCGGGTCCTCTGGGACGAGGTGCCCACGCACGCCGAATCCGCCGCCGCGGTCGCCGACCTCCCGCCCGAGTACGCCGACGCCGATCCGATCGACGAGGTGCTGATCGCGCAGGAGGCACCACCGTGGGCGGACCGCGCCCCGGAGGACGACTTCCGTGACGACTTCCCACCCGCGCCGGACCCGCTCGTCGACGACATCACCGGGCTCCTCGACGACGTCACCGGGCCGCCCGACGAACGCGAAGCGGTGGTGGTGCACCAGCGCCCCGGCGGGCCGGTGGTGGTGGAGGGCCAGGTCGTCGAGCCGTCGAGCGCCGGCCCGCTGCCCCGCCGGGCCACCCCCGGGCCGCGCCAGCCCGCCGAGGAACGGTTCGACCCGCTCGACCTCCCGCTCGACGAACCGGACGCCGAGACGCCGCCGACCCCGGAGGAACTGGACGAGGCGATCTTCGGGCCGGCCGACGGTGAGCCGGCCGAGGTGGCCACCCCGATCAGCGGGGTCGGGATCACCCTGCTCGTCACCGACCTCGACCGCTCCCTCGACTTCTACGGAGACCTCGGCTTCGCCGAACTCGACCGGGGCAGCGGCAACGCCGTACTCACCTCCGGGGCGACCCGGCTGGTGCTGCGCCAGGTGACCGGGGCCGCCCCGATCAGCCGTCGGCTGGTCCACGTCAACCTCGAGGTCGACGACATCCAGGCCGCGTACGACCGGTTACGCGGGTCGGGCGTCCGGTTCACGTACGCCCCGCGGGTGGTGAACCGGGGCAGCAAGCTGGAGGTGTGGGCCGCGGCCTTCCGCGACCCGGACGGCCACGGGGTGGCCCTCACCCAGTGGCGCACCCTCGCCGACGTGTAAGGAAGGGCACCTTCTTGACGCCTCGCGATGACAAGGGCCCCTTCCTTACACCTTCGCCCGGATCAGCCGAGGATCACCCGCCGCACGTGCAGCGCGTACCCCCACACCAGAGCGAAGACGACCCCGAGCACCAGCAGCGACCAGTGCAGCAGCCCGGAGAGCATCAGCAGGCCCTGCACCGCGGTGCCGCCGTACCAGGCCCAGGGGCGCCCCATCCGGCCGGCGAGCACCACGCAGGCCACCGCCAGCGCCACGATCACGGCGATGGCGGCACCGTTGAGGTGCCCGCCGACCAGACGGATCGGTTGGATGGCCAGCAACAGCACCAACGCCTCCAGCGCGAGCGTCCCCGCGCCGAGCCCGCGGACCGCCTTCTCCGGGTTGCGTAGCCCGGACCGCCGCTGCTCCGGAGCCTCGCCCGGCCCGGACGGGGTCCGGCCCACCTCGGAGGGGGTCTGGCCCGGCCCGGACGGGGTGCCGCCGGGTGCCGGAGCGCCGGACGGCGCCGCAGCGCCCTCGTCCGGCCGGCCCCCGGCACCGGGGTGCCCCTGCACCGGGCCGGTCATCGCTTGAGCAGCCGGCGGGCGTCGGCCACGGTCACCACCGATCCGGTGATCAGCACGCCCACCCCGGCCAGTTCCCCCGGTACGTCGGACTCGGCCTCGCCGACAGCCACCTCGATGGCGTCCGGCATCTCCTCGGCGACCTGCACCCGTTCCGGCCCGAAGACCTCCCGCGCCAGCACAGCCAGCTCGTCGGCGGGCATCGCCCGGGGCGAGCTGTTGCCGGTGACGACGATCGAGTCGAGCACCGGCTCCAGCAGCTCCAGCAGGCTGGCCGCGTCCTTGTCGCCGAGCACGGCCAGCACGCCGACGAGCTTGCTGAACGCGAACTCCTCCTGCAACGCGGTGACCGTGGCGGCCATCCCGTGCGGGTTGTGCGCGCCGTCGAGCAGGACCGTCGGGGCGGTCCGTACCTTCTCCAGCCGGCCCGGCGAGCTGGCCGCGGCGAAGCCCTCCCGGACGGCCTCGATGTCGAGCTGCCGGCGTGCCCCCGCACCGAGGAACGCCTCGACCGCGGCGAGCGCCACGGCCGCGTTCTGCGCCTGGTGCGCGCCGTGCAGCGGGATGAAAATCTCCTCGTACACCCCGCCGAGGCCCTGGATGGTGAGCACCTGGCCGCCGACCGCCACCGCCCGGCGCAGGACGCCGAACTCGGAGCCCTCCCGGGCGATGGTCGCGCCGACCTCGGCGCAGCGCTCCAGGATCGGCCGGGCGGCCTCCTCCTCCTGGGCCGCCGCGATCACGGTGGCCCCCTTGTGGATGATGCCCGCCTTGTGCAGCGCGATGTCCTCGATGGTGTCGCCGAGCCACTCGGTGTGGTCCAGACCGATCGGGGTGAGCACCGCCACCCCGGCCTGGATCACGTTGGTGGCGTCCTCAGCACCGCCGAGCCCCACCTCCACCACCGCGACGTCGACCGGGGCGTCGGCGAACGTGGCGAACGCCAGCGCGGTGGTCATGTCGAAGTACGTCAGCGGCTCCGCCGAGCGCTGGTCGACGAGCTCGGCCAGCGGCGCCACCTCCTGGTACGTGGCGACGAAGCGCTCCTCGCTGACCGGCTCCCCGTCCAGGCTGATCCGCTCCCGGACGGTTTCCAGATGCGGGCTGGTGTAGCGGCCGGTGTGCAGCCCGAACGCCCGCAGCAGCGAGTCGATCATTCGGGCCGTCGAAGTCTTGCCGTTCGTCCCGGTCAGGTGGATCGACGGGTACGCCCGCTGCGGGCTGCCGAGCAGGTCGAGCAGGCTCTCGATCCGCTCCAGCTCGAAGTGCATGCGGGTGAAGCCGCGCCCAGCGAGCGCGGCCTCCACCGCGGCGAATTCGGTGCGATCGGTCACGAGGACAGTGCCTCCAGCGCGGCGTCGATCCGGACCAGGTCCGCCTCGGCCACCGCGAGCCGCTCACGGATCTTGGCGACCACCGGCTCGGGCGCCTTGCCGACGAACGCCGGGTTGTCCAGCTTCGCCCGTGCCTGCCCGGCCTCCTTCTCGGCGGCCGCCCGGTCCTTGGTGAGCCGGGCCCGTTCGGCCGCCACGTCGATCGAACCCCGGGTGTCCAGCGCGACGCTGACCTCACCGGGCATGGCGAGGGTGGCGCTGGCCTGGAATTCGTCGCCGGGCGCGTCGAGGCGGGCCAGCGACCGGATCAGCGGCTCGTGTGCGCCGATGCCCGCCGGCCCGAGACCGTCGAGCCGGGCCACCACCCGCTGCGTCGGCCGCAGCCCCTGGTCCGAGCGGAACCGCCGGATCTCGGTCACCACCCGCTGCAGGGTGGCGACCTCGCCCTCCGCGGCGTCGTCGACGAGGGTACGGTCGACCGCCGGCCAGTCGGCGACCATCACGCTCTCCCGGCCGGTCAGCGCAGTCCACAGCTCGTCGGTGACGAACGGGATCACCGGGTGCAGCAGCCGCAGCAGCTGGTCCAGCACGTGACCGAGAACCCGGCGGGTGGCGTCGGCCGCCGCTCCGCCCTCGGCGAGCACCGGCTTGCTCAGCTCGACGTACCAGTCGCAGACGTCGTCCCACGCGAAGTGGTACAGCAGGTCACAGACCTTCGCGAACTCGTACGCCTCGAACTGCTCGTCCACCTCGGCGGTGACGTGCGCCAGCCGGGACAGGATCCACCGGTCGACCGTGGAGAGCTGGGCCGGGTCGGGCAGCGGGCCGTCGGTGTGCGCGCCGTTCATCAGCGCGAACCTGGTGGCGTTCCAGAGCTTGTTGCAGAAGTTCCGGGAGCCCTGGCACCACTCCTCGCTCACCGGCACGTCCTGACCGGGGTTGGCGCCCCGGGCCAGGGTGAACCGGGTCGCGTCGGCGCCGAACCGGTCGATCCAGTCCAGCGGGTCGACCACGTTCCCGAACGACTTCGACATCTTCTTGCCGTGCTCGTCGCGGACCATGCCGTGCAGGGCGACCACGTCGAACGGCTGCCGGCCGTCCATCGCGTACAGGCCGAACATCATCATCCGGGCGACCCAGAAGAAGAGGATGTCGTACCCGGTGACCAGCACGCTGGTCGGATAGAACTTCGCCAGGTCCGGGGTCTGTTCGGGCCAGCCGAGGGTGGAGAACGGCCACAGGCCGCTGGAGAACCAGGTGTCCAGGACGTCCTCGTCCTGCCGCCAGCCCACGCCGGTCGGCGGCTGCTCATCCGGGCCGACGCAGACGATCTCGCCGTCCGGGCCGTACCAGACGGGAATGCGGTGACCCCACCAGAGCTGCCGGGAGATGCACCAGTCGTGCATGTTGTCGACCCAGGCGAAGTAGCGCTTGGCCAACTCGGCCGGCTCGATCTTCACCCGACCGTCGCGAACCGCGTCACCGGCGGCCTTGGCCAGCGGGGCGGTGTTGACGAACCACTGCAACGACAGCCGCGGCTCGACCGTGGTCTTGCACCGCGAGCAGTGCCCCACCGCGTGCACGTACGGCCGCTTCTCGGCCACGATCAGGCCCTGCTCGCGCAGCGCGGCGACGATGGCCGGCCGGGCCTCGTACCGGTCCAGGCCCTGGAACGGGCCGGGTGCGGTGATGATGCCGCGCTCGTCCATGATCGTCAGCGACGGCAGGTCGTGCCGCTGGCCGATCTCGAAGTCGTTCGGGTCGTGCGCCGGGGTCACCTTGACCATGCCGGTGCCGAAGCTCGGGTCGACGTGCTCGTCGGCGACGATCGGGATCCGCCGGTCGGTGAGCGGGACGGCCACCTCGGTGCCGATCAGATGCTGGTAGCGCTCGTCGTCCGGGTGCACCGCGACCGCGGTGTCGCCGAGCATCGTCTCCGCCCGGGTGGTGGCGACCACGACCTCGTCGCCGTAGCGGATCGAGACCAGCTCGCCCTCGTCGTCGGTGTGCTCCACCTCGATGTCCGACAGTGCGGTGAGGCAGCGCGGGCACCAGTTGATGATCCGGTTCGCCCGGTAGATCAGCCCGTCGTCGAAGAGCTTCTTGAACATCGTCTGGACGGCCCGGGACAGGCCCTCGTCCATGGTGAAGCGCTCGCGGTCCCAGTCGACCGCGTCGCCGAGCCGCCGCATCTGGCCCAGGATCGCCCCGCCGGACTCCGCCTTCCACTGCCAGACCCGCTCGACGAACTTCTCCCGGCCCAGGTCGTGGCGGGACAGACCTTCGCCGGCGAGCTGCCGCTCGACAAGGTTCTGGGTGGCGATGCCGGCGTGGTCCATGCCGGGCAGCCACAGCGCCTCGTAGCCCTGCATCCGCTTACGTCGGCTCAGCGAGTCCATCAGGGTGTGCTCGAAGGCATGCCCCATGTGCAGCGAACCGGTGACGTTCGGCGGTGGGATGACGATCGTGAAGGGGGGCTTGTCGCTCTCTGTCGACGCCCGGAAGTGGCCGGCGGCTACCCACTGCTCGTACCGTCGCTGCTCTACCTCGCCGGGCTGGTACTGGCCGGCAAGCGTCGGGGCGTCGGGGCGTCGGGCATCCAGTCTCTCGGTCACCTGGGAAAGTCTACGGAGCGCTTCCGGAGACCTGACGTGCGCCACCTCCTGTTCGCGTACGGTGGCGGACATGTCCGACGCGAATCTCACCGAGAGTCCGGTCGATGACGGGCCCGACCCGATCGACCTGACCGATGAGCCGATCCAGCTGAGCCGCCGTGACCCGGCGGCGCAGGAGCCGGAGCACCGCCCGGTCTCCCGGCGGCGACGGATCGCGTTGGCCGCCGCGCTGGCCGTCGGGCTGGCCGGGGTGGGGGCGCTCGGTGTCGGCGGCTGGCGGGTGCTGGCCCAGAAGGACGCGCACCTGAACGCTCCGGAGAAGGTCGCCGGGCTGACCCGGGACGACAGCGAGCGGGCCCGGAGCACCGCGGAATACCTCCGCGACGGCTTCGCGGCCGACATCGAGCTGGACCGGAGCTTCGGCACCGTCTATCGCGACCCGACGGATGAGAAGCGGGCCGTTCTGATCTTCGGCGGCACCACCCTGCTCTGGCAGCCCGAGCGGGACCTGGACACCCTCTTCGGGCTGATGACCGACGAGACCGGGAAGGTGACCGGCCTGCGCGAGGTCGACGCCGGCCGCTTGGGCGGTGTGATGAAGTGCGGTACGACCAGCGGCGACGGCGGCGACTTCGCGGTCTGCGGCTGGGCCGACCACGGCAGCACGGTGATGGGGATGTTCCCGGGCCGCTCGGTGGACGACTCCGCCACCCTGTTCCGAAAGCTCCGCGAGGGCATCCAGAGCCGCTGACCTGTTCCCGGCACCGCCGTTCGCCGGTGCCGGGGAAATTGCCGTAAAAACGCAGTCAGGGTCACCCCGAAGGGTGACCCTGACTGGAAAGATTGTCCGGCGGTGTCCTACTCTCCCACACCCTCCCGAGTGCAGTACCATC
>NZ_JBIWJO010000016.1:0-132464 GCF_044765245.1 Micromonospora sp. NPDC093277 | reverse complement strand
ACCCACCAGCCGACGCATCACCTCGTCAGAGGACTCGGCGCAGAACAGCCCCATCGCGATCACGTAACGGATCATCACGTGCGCCGGCAGCCGCCGGACCCGCTTCTCACGCCGCCCGCTGCGGTTGAGGATTTCTTCCAACAGATCCCGGTTGAACCGGGCCGACACCACCCCGAGCCCAATGTGATCGGTCAACCGGCCCTGCGGCCGCAGCGACTCCACCCCAGACAACGTCACGCCACAGCACCGTACCGGCCGAACGACCCCTCGTCAGCTCACTGAACTGACCAGCACTAATGCCCTAACTTAATGGCATTGAACCAAGAGCCGAACCAGCTTCAAATTCCGGCCAACGTCAGCACGTGATCGAAGCCGCGAAGCTGGGCAGGCGAACTCACCATCGGTAGCACCAGGGCCGGTACCCCGGCGGCCACGGAACCGCCATCGCCGCTGGGGTGGTCGCCCACCATCAGCGTCCGATCTGGCTGTGCCGCCAAGACGTCGAGTGCGGTGCGCCAGATCCGTACATCGGGTTTGACGAAGCCGACCTCGTAGGAAAGAACGAATGCATCGATGTAGCAGTCAAGCCCGTGCCGGGCAAAGCATTTGCGAATATCCCAGCCGATGTTGCTGACCACGCCAAGGCGAATGTTGCGGGCACGCAGCGCGGCGAGGGTGGATGACGTGTCCGCGTACGGCTCGAGTGCTTCGGCGTGGGTTTCGTGCAGCGCTCGCGCAAACGGCAGGTCCACCCCACGGATTTGCTGCAGGACCGCCAGAATCGCCCGGTCCCACACCTGTGGGTCCAAGTCCCTGGCGATGTGAGCAGGGTCCGTAGCCGTTGTCCGCAACAACTCAGCGAAATCCGCGGCGATGCGCTGCGCCTCACTGGCGGCCACCTCCCGGCCGATCAAGGCCGCCGCGCTGCCAACCCAGCGGTTAGGGTCCCGGGCGAACAGGGTCCAAGCGAAATCGAACAGGACGGTTGTCGCGGGTTTCGAAGGCACCAAGGCACCCTAGATCAGCAGGACGATTCCCGTGAGCCATGAAGCCGGCACGATCCTCGAACGCCACGACTGGGTCATCGACCGGCCGGCCCACGTGGAGACCCGCACGTTCTGGAGCACCGTCTTCGGGGCGCGACTGATCTCCGAGTCGGGGTTCGGCGGCCGGTCAAGCGACATCGACCTCGCCGGCTTCGTGCAGGTGAACCCGTACCCGCAGGCCGGGCAGCCCGTTGCGCCGGCTACCGCTCGCCGAGACGGCGACCAACCGGCCGTCGACGGTGGCGTTCAGCGCAACGAGGTCTTCCGCGTCACTCAGAGCCGGAAGCTTCGCCACCCGGCGGCATTGCAGCGTGCGTACCAACGTCTTCAATCACTCCCCGGGTCGACCATGATCGTAACGATGCGATTGGAAGTCGCCCCGTACACGGTGACCCACGGCCGCCCGACAGCCGAGCACTCAGCGGCAAACCCGTAGATCAAGATCGTTTGTGTCGTCCGCACCCCAGCCTGTCGGGGCCGCCGGGTGGTCAACGGTCCGGCGCCCGTAATTCCTCGATCAACGCCACGATCGCGGGATCCATCGGCGCTCGTACGTCCGTAGGTCGCGTGACCTCGTCGCCCTGAGGGTCGTAGATGGCGTCCTCGCGGGCGCGCGGTCGCCGCGCAACGTGTAACTTGCGAACGGGCGAGATGAGGAGGAGACAGGTGACTGCTGGTGGCTTCTCGTCTAAACGGCTGGCTCGGGTGCGAGGACTGATCGAGCGTCACGTCGACGCCGGCTTCGTCCCGGGTGTGGTGGCCGTCTTCGCCCGCCACGGCCAGGTGCACGTCGAAGCAACGGGCAATCTCGCGTTCGAGGGCGCAGGGTCGAGGACGCCGATGGCGGGCGACACGATCTGCCGCATGGGCTCGATGACGAAGCCGCTCGTAGCCGCGTGTGCGATGACACTCGTCGAGGACTGCACCCTCCGCCTCGATGACCCGGTCGACGACCTCCTTCCGGAGCTGGCGGACATGACAGTGCTCGCCGATCCCAACGGGCCACTGGACAACACCGTTGAGACGAAACGCCCGATAACGCTGCGGGATCTGCTGACCTACACCCTCGGCACCGGCATGGTCCCTGCCGAGCCCGGAACGGTCCCGATCGCCGACGCGCTGGACACACTCGGCCAGCCGCCGCCGAACGAGTGGATGCGCCGGCTCGGCACGCTTCCGCTCGTCCACCAGCCAGGTGAGCGCTGGATGTACGACACCGCCGCCAACGTGACGGTCGTGCTCATAGCCCGGGCCACCGGCATGTCCTTCGGGGATGCCTTACGCGAGCGGATCTGCGATCCGCTCGGAATGAAGGACACCGCCTTCAGCGTGAGCGGCGAGAGCATCGGCCGGCTGGCGACGGCGTACGAGCGCGACAACGCCGCCACCGGTGAGCCAGTCGTCGAGGACGCCCCCGGCGGGCGGTGGAGCCGACCACCGGCGTTCGAATCGGGTGGCGGCGGGCTCGTCTCGACCGCCGACGACTATCTTGCCTTCGCGTCGGCTCTGCTCGCCGGCGGCACCCACCGCGGCGAGCGGGTGCTCTCGCGGCCGGCGGTGGCCCTGATGACCAGCGACCACCTGACCCCGGCGCAGAAGGCGGTCTCCGGGTTCTGGCCGGGATACTTCGACACCATGGGCTGGGGTTTCGGGATGTCGGTCCGTACCCACCGCACGCATCTGGGCCCATCGGTCGGGAGCTACGGATGGCCCGGCTTCTACGGCACCGCCTGGTACAACGATCCCGCCGAGGACATGACGACAATCTTCATCATGCAGCGGGCGCACGCAGGCGACCAGAGGCTGCCGATGTGGCACGACCTCTGGACCGCCGTCTACCAAGCGATCGACGACTGACCGCGCGGGCCGGAGAGAGCCACGTCCCGACGATCGTCGCCGTCGTCACGGGTTAGCCTGCCGCCGCAAGACCCGCCCCGCCAAAGCCGTCACCGTCGGCACCGTCTCAGTTGTCGTCTCACCTGCCCTGTTCCGGCGGTACGGCCGTCTACGCGGCGTAGTCGGGCTTTCAGCGAGCCGTCGGCTGCCCTGACGCTTCTGCGGGGCCGCCCTGGCGGGCGCGTCTGACAATGTCCACGCGCGGACGGTGCCCTTTGGGCACGGCACGGCCGCGTGCCAGGCGGTGTTGCTCGATGTTCGGGGGCTACGGCGAGGTGCCGGTCACGGGCGCCGGAGGGAACAGCCCACGAAGGGTCGGGCCGATGGCCGTGGCGAGCGTGCCGTCGTCGCCGGAGTGCAGGATCAGATTGACGACCCCCATCGCGGCGTGCCCGGTGCGTGCCTGGTCGGCCGCGATCGCGATATCAAGCGGGGGCAGCTCGGCGAGCAGTCGCCGGACCAGCACTCCTTCGCCCCAGAACGCTTCTGCCGGGATGGAGAGTCGGCCGAGCCACGAGAGCAGGATCACCGCACGGTCGACCGGTGCCGGCATCACGGTCGTGAGTCGTCGACGAATCTCGTCGAACTTGTCGTCCGACAGTTCGCCGGCTTGCTGGCCGCTGACGGTCACCAGCAACGGGTGCAGCACGGCAGGGATGCGACGGTCAGCCAGCTGCCGCTTGCCAGCCTTTCCGGCCGGCCGGAACTGCGGGCGGCCTTCGTGCAGATCGAGCAAACCGCTGAGGAATCTCGCAGCTCAGCCAGCGTCGCACGCCCGGGTAGCGGACCCCCGTCCTCGCCGCCCTCGACGATCCGTACTGCGCGCGTCCGTGACCAGACATCCTCAAGCCAGTCGATCATCACAGCTCGTGCCGTCAGCCTCTGTTGTCGGCAACCCAGTCGAGGAGTAAGGCGAGGAATCGGTCGGGCTGCTCCAGCGACGGCAGGTGGGCGACGTCCGGCCAGTCGACGCGGCGAACGTCGGTGAGTCCTGCGCACACTCGGTCGGCGCTGTCGCGGGTCGTGTCGAGGTCGTGACCACCGACCAGCACCAGCGTCGGCGCTTTGATGTCGTCCAGCCGATCCAACGCGGGCGGATCCAGCTCGACCTCGTCGACGTCTGCCCAGGACGCGGCGACCTCGAACGCCCGGCGCTGCATGCGTCGTACGAAGTCTTGGAAGCCGGGGTCGACCTGCGAGGCCTCCCGACGGGGACCGACGATCCAAGAGGCGATGTTGGCCTCGACGGCGGCGTCGATGTCGCCGACGGTGAGCGCGCTTCTCTCCGCGTCGAGGAAGGCCTTGAGGTCGTCGGTAAGTTCGGCCAGCAGGCTGCCACCCGGCGGGCACAGCAGGAGGGATTGAACGAGCTGCGGCGCCGTCAGCGCCACCTCGGATGCGACGCCGGCGCCGAGTGAGGAGCCCACGAGGTGGCATCGCCCGACGCCGAGATGGGAGAGCGTCGAGAGGACATCGTTGACGTGCGACAGCGACCCTTCTGGGGGCGCCGTCGATTCCCCGAAGCCGCGTAGGTCAAGCCGCACGACGTCGTATGCGCTGCTGATGCCCTCCCACTGGGGATCCCACATCCTACGGTCGGCGATACCAGCGTGGATCAGGACGATCGGCAGGTCGTTGGCGCCCACGGCGTGGTCGTAGGCGATTCCGAACGGCGTGATAGCCACAGGTCTCCTCAGGGTGGCTTGGGTCATCAACGATCCTCAGGCAAGCAGGACGACAGATCCGGGTACAACAGGTTTTCGGAGCCAGCTCCCCAGATCGCCTCGACTCGCCTCAGCACCGTTACTCAAACAGCCTTTGTCCAAGACGCCCAGGGCATCGGCAGAGGTGGATGCCGGGCATTCCAGCCGTCGCGGGCAGTCGGCGTCACGATTTCACTGGCTTGGGGCGTTGACGGACGGTCATTGTCTGGTCAGTCGAAGTCGTTGCCGGTGAGGACCCAAGCGATACCCTGCTCGGGGTCCTCCATCGCCAGGTGCAGGTACCAAATCTCGTCGTCGGGCTCCTGCCAGGCGACGCAGAGCAGGCGTTCGACAAACGCTGTGACGCTGTGGGGATCTGCGGTAGGCGTCGTTTCAGCCATGGCCGCGAGTGCCTTCCAGAGAGCTGTCCGCCCAATGGCCTGTCCAGTCCGACGCGCGTATGCCCCTCCACCGGTGGCCAGGTGCACCAGGCTGGAGTAGGTATCGGCGAAGCGTACCTGTGATCCCTCGCGCCCCCAGCGGCCCTGCCGCTGTTGACCTCTGGGCATCCTGGCCTGGTCGGTGGCCACCATCGAGGCTGCTTCCCATGCGGTGCCGTGGAACGCGTACGCCTTCGTGGCCGATGACAACCCGTCCAGGAGCGGCACCGCGTCATGCTGAGCCGACCGCACGGTGGTCGTGGGCAGCGGAATTGGCTCGGCCAGGTGGTTCGGAAATGCCCAAATGGTGCAGCCCGAGCTACCGGTCCGGTCATACTCGGAAATGTCCAATGTGCTGCGCCAGTTGGCGGCTTCCCATGCTTGAAGGCACAGCGGGGCGCCGAGCAGTTGTGCGTCAAGGTCGATGGCGTCACAAAGATCCTCGCCGTGCAGCACGCGTGTGTGGGCTACCAGGTGCCTCGTACGCGGGTTGGTCAGGTGTGGGGACAGTTCTCGCCACGTATGGTGCTGCGCTACAGCCTCCCACAGGGGTCCCGGGGGGCCCTTGTCGTCGTCGGGAAACAGTTCGGCAGCAGCGGCGGCGATCCCGGCTGGCGCCTCCAATGCCACGACGTGGGCTACCTCCCGCCGCTCGTCGACCGGCCCCGCATCGACTGCGGCAGCGAAACCCAGCAGGTCATGCCAGCGTCCGGCGTCGGCCAACAGGTCCAGGTTGCCGTACGAGACAGCAGGCGAGGTCACCTCGTCATCCTGCCGAACTGCAAGGAGTGCCGGCGCGTCAGGGGTATCTCCATAAGCCCTGATCTACCTGGCCATCAAGAACGGCGACGCTGTTCACGCTCCAAGAGGGCACCAGCTACCACCACTTTGGATACCATCTGAGAACCTTCTCCGCCGGCTCCGGTGCCCTCTGTCCTACGCCTGAATCACGCCGGCCAAAACCATGCGACCACTGGATAGTGAGCATGGCCGCACCCGTGAGGAGCCAGGCTACTAGGCCCCGGTGCAGCAACGGCCCGACGACGCCCGCTGCGAGGAAGAGCGCCCAGCCAACGAAAGCCGAGATCCTGCGAAGGCGGGCGTGCGTCACAAGTTGATCCTAGGGTCGCTACCGTGCGACGCGATGGCCCGCCGGTCGCTCTCCCCAGCGGCGTGAGGTGGGTGGCTATCTGGGTGACGAGGGTACGAGCGCTGGTGGACGTCCGCGGACTCTGATGGACGTCTGCCGCAGGCTAGACGCCCTTGGCGATGCAGGTCAGCGAGCCGTGTTGGTTGCATGGGGGCCAAAGAGTCACCCAGGGTGCCACCTGGTGTACTGCTGACGCCGCCGGGTGTTCCTGGTCAGTACCGTGGGCGGAAGTCCGGTCCGCTGCCGGTTGTGACCAATTCCCAGGCAAAGGCTTCCAATGTGACGTCTGTCCGGGCGCCGAAGGTCTTGAACAGTTCGGCGACCGGGCCATCCGGAAGACTGTCTGAGACGGTGGCGAACACCGTGGCGGGAGATACCCCGAGCTGCTGTGCCACGATCCACGGCAATGCCAAACCCACCATGAGGTCCCGGTCATCGTAGGGTTCCAAACATGCGGCGAGCCCTGTTGCAAGCAATGAACGGCGTAGTAGGTCGAGAGAGTTCTGCCTCAGCGCAAGTGTGGCGAGGCGGACGCCGTAATGCCCAAGGGCGAGTGAAGCAGAGGGATCAAGGGAACTGACGAACCTTTGATCCATGCCTCGCGCCGCACGTGCGAGGATAGCCTCCGCCAGCCGGTCCTGCTTCGCCGGGATCCTTTCCAGGTTGGGCCTCACTGGGCCAGGATGGCAGAGCTTGATTGTTCCGGCTACGCCCGACGTCGGGCCTGCGCGACCAGCCCGACGAGCTGCGGCGGGTAGCCGGTTAGCTGCAGGTATCGCGCGCCGTCGAGGGAGTGAAAGCCGGTGGCGACGAGGCCGGGTACGTAGCCGATGTCGTGCAGCCACGCCGCCGCCACGAGCAGATCGCGTTCGACAGGTTCGACCGTGACCGACAGTTCGCTTGCCCGGCGACCGACAGCCTGTACATGCGACCAGCGCTGGGCAGGCGGTGGGAAGTCGAGCAGGTCGGCAGCGAACTGTCGGGCTTGGGCGATGAGGTCAGACACTCCCCGAACGGTAGTCGCGCAGCGGACATTGCCCCACCCCATCGCGGGCCTTGCTAGGGCGTTTCAGAGCGGCGAAGCGTCCCTCCGAAGTCAGCCGATGTACGTTGTTGCCTGGTCGGCGAGAGCGTGGTCGATGCGGAGCCGCATCGACGGGTGGATGTCGAGCTGGTGTACTGCTGGCGCTCGATGTCATCGATGGAGCACGGCTTTGGGCGACGTGGGATGAGCCATGGCGTGCCGCAGTCCGAGGTCGACGGGAGGCGACACGGCAGGCAGGTCGACGGCAGTCACCGACGCTGACCGACAGCAGTATTGATCTTTGCAAGGCAGGGGCATCCCGACTGCGCGACCACGGGCATGATGTGCGGGTGGTCAACGAGCAAGAGGCGCGAAGCACGGCGGAAGAGACACTCCGGGCCATGTCCTCGAAACCCGGCGTGCCCCCGCTTGCGATTACAGACGTGGAGGAATACCCAGGCTGCTGGGTCTTCTACTACCAGTCCGTCCGGTACATCGAGACGGGATCCTGCCGAGACTCCGTCGCGGGTAACGCCCCGATTCTCGTCGATCGGAGCACGGGGCAGCCCCACGCGACCGGAACGGCCCGGTCGACCGAGTACTACCTCACCGAGTATGCAGATCAACGGCACACGTGCGAACTCTGTCGCTCCCCGGGTCCGAGGCCGCAGCTCTAGGTGCAGCGGCTCCATTTTGATCAACCAGTACATCGAGGGCGTCGCGCACCACGATCAACTGGCACCGATACGGGACAACTGAGGGCGAGGACGGGTGCCAAACGTTGAGAGAGGACGAGCGTCCAACCGACACGGTTGCGCCGACCAAGGCCCACCACACCACATCCCGTCGCCGCATGGCACCAGTCTGAATCGATCATGGGTGACCACGTGAGTGACGACCGGCACGGACGCCAACGGACAAGCCCGGACGCTGGTGGACCCTCCGAGGCCGCAGTGTGCGGAGGCAAGGCCGGCACGGATGACACCTGCATGGCTTGCATTGGGGGCAGCCAGACCGGTGAAACCTCCGTGATCCGTCTGGCGGCCTCGACCGCTGGCCGCACGCTCAGCGTCTACTCATTGGTGGCGGGCTGCGGCCCAGCGCGTGAACGAGAAGCATGCGGACATCCACTTCGTCCGCATGCTCGGCGAGCCTGGTGTGTTCGTCTCGCATCGACGCCGTTATCGTCGTTCTTGGTTGCGCTGCGCTGAACGTTGAGTGACCCTGGGTGCGCGATTTGTCCACGCTGCTCAACGCCACTGCACACGAGTAGCCAACGAAGGCGGTGTCATGGGTCAGGCTCCGCGGGCGCTCCAGCCGTCCCTGTCCGAGCGCCACTATTTTGGCGCCGAGCTTCGTCGGCTGCGGGAGCGCGCCAACCTCTCGCAGGCGCGACTGGGTGCCATGATCCGATACAGCGCCGACCTGGTGCGTCGCGTCGAGACAGCGGACCGATTCCCCTCCAGAGAGTTCGTCGAGGCCTGCGACAAGGCGTTGTTGACCGGAGGCACCCTGACGCGTCTGCTGCCACTTCTAGATAAGAAGCGGGCCAGCGCGGGCAATCTGATCGCTCCGCCAACCGGCACAACGGGCTTCAGTAGCCTGCACTCTTCGGAGACGGCGGGATTGGCTGACATGGTCGTCCGGATTCCATTCCAGCCAGGCGTCCTCGATCGCGCCGCCCTGGACTGGCTAAACGCTCCGCCGGGGCCCTGCCTGTCCGCGGCGGGACGGCCCAGCTCGACTGATCAGGTCTGCGAAGAGGAGCTTCTCTCCGCTGAGAACGCTCTGACCATGTTCCGCCAGTTGGACCACACCCACGGTGCCGGACGAGTCCATGCCCAGGTGCAGCGGTACGTCGAAGACGAACTGAATCGGCTGCTGGCGAACCCCCCGGCCTCGGAGGCGATCGGTCGGCACCTCTACACGCTGGCGGCCGGCTTCTTCGAACTGTGCGGGTATCAGGCCGTCGACACCGGCGCCCACGGTGTCGCGCAGCGTCGCTACCTACGCGCTCTACGACTGACGCAGGCAGCCGACGACCGCCTCTACGGCAGCTACCTACTCGCTGTGAACATTGGCCACCTGGCGCTGCACTGCGGACACCCCGAGCCGGCGCTACGGATGGCGCTCACGGCGGTGCGGGGAAGTGAGACCCATACGACGCCAGCCGTGGGAGCTGCGCTGCACGCCGTGGTGGCACGGACGTACGCCCGGCTGGGACGCGAAGGCGACTGCCTGACCCACCTCGACATCGCGGAGAGGCAGCTGGTCCACAGCAGGCCCGAGGACGAGCCATCGTGGATCCGGTATTTCACTCCGGCGTACCTCGCCGACGAGATCGCCCACTGCTTTCACGACCTGGGCCGACCGCAGCAGACCCAACGGCACCTGGGCGACGCTATTGCGGCGCTGAGCCCCACACACGTTCGGCGGCTCGCCATCGACACCGCGCTCCTGGCTTCGTCTCTGGCCGCCGCCGGCCGAATCGACGAAGCGTGCGCTGCTGGCCGGGCAGCGGTGGAGCATGCCACGCGGACCATGTCACACCGCTGCTTGCAGCGCATCGTCGAGGTACAAGCGGACCTTGAACCGTACCGATGCGAACCGGAGGTTCGTGAGTTCGGCGATTACGTGCGCGAGCAGCTACCGCTGGCGGCCGTATGATCTCCTCGACCAGTCGCCGCAGCGGCCACCGAACGGTAATGAGCCAGTTCCGCCTCAAGTGCCGCACCCGCCCGGTTGGACGTCGCCACGTAGTGACCGACATCGGGAAGTAGCAGCAAGTCGTGCGTCATGCTGAGGGCCTGCAACTCCTCAGCGAGTTCCCGCACATCCTCGGCCACGGCCACCTCATCGGCGGTGCCATGAATGAACAGCACAGGACGCTGGATAGCGGCGGCACGGACCCGGCCGGCGCCACCCCGCAGCCGCATGGCGTGCGCACGCTGAAATCGAGGCACGGTCTCCGTCCACCTTTCCGGATCCACGATCGCGGACACCGCGGTGGCAGCGGCGAACGGCCCGTCCTGAGCCACCGCCTGCAACGCTGTATATCCGCCGGCGCTGGCGCCACGGATGAAGACCTGGCCCGGCACCGCACGCCCTGTCGCCAGCAGATGGTCCGCCACCGCTGCGCAGTCACTGACGTCGTCCACGCCCCACCGGCCGTACAGCGATTCCCGAAAGGTCCGGCCATAACCAGTGCTGCCCAGATAGTCGACGTCCACCACGGCGAACCCGCGACTGGTGAAGAACTGCGCCTGCCAGTCCAGACGCAGCAGGCAGGAGGCGGTAGGCCCAGGATGAGCCCGAATGATTACGGGCGAACGCCAGTCTGCAGTCGAGCCCGTCGGCGGATACACCAGGGCCAACACCTCATGGCCGGCCGACGCTCGCACCCGCAGTTCCATTGGCGTGGACACCTCCACCCAGGCGAGTTCGGCGTGCTCAGATCGGGCAAGGACCTCCACCCGGGGGTCGTCGCCAGCCAGATGCACCAGCGCGACCTGCGGGGCCGCGGTCGGTGACGATCCGATCAACGCCAACGTCGTCCCCAGCGCGGCCAGATAGGGCTTGATCGAAGTGTATGGAAGGTTGACTGTGTGGATGGTGGCGTCACGCTCGATGACGATGAGGCGGTGTCGCGGCCCCTCCTGCACGACCACGGCGATCCGGTCATCGGCAAGAAAGTCGTATGACGCGTAACCCAGTTCCCACGGCTCCGCAGCACACTCGCCCACGATCGGTGCCACCGCCTCGACCGTCCGGCCGTTCCACCGATAAAGGTTCCACCAGCCGCTGCGATCCGACATGAAGTACAACGCCCCGTCAGGCCCCCACTGCGGCTCCACCGCCGACTCATTCGGACCACCGGCGACCTTCCTCGGGCTCCCGGTTCGATCACCAGACGAATACGAGGCAACCCACACCTCACACGCGTCCCACGGCATGTCGCAATCGCCCCAGGCGGTCCAGGCCAACAAGCCTGGACCCGGCCGAGGAGCGCCAAGGAACCCTTGAGATGCATGGATGGTCCGCACTTGGGGAGCGCCCGTCAGCGACGTCGCGACCAGTTCGTCACCCTGCGCCGATTCGCGCACCGCCAACAATTCGCCGTCGCCGACGGTCAGGTCTCCAAAGGACCCTTGGCTGATTAGCTCGGGCTGATCGCCGCGATGGCTTCGGTAGAGGCCACCTCCGCCGACACACCACAGGGCTCCCTCGGCGACTGCGAAGGATCCGCCACCGTATGCGTGAACCCTGCTGGTGACGTCGAACCCGTCGGGACCGATGTCATGCGCGCCCTCGCCGGGCCGCCACCTCGTCACTGCTCCGCGCCCGCCGCCTTCGGGGCGGGCCTCCAACCAATACAGGACACCATCACCCGCACGAAGCTGGTCATAGCTCACGGAGGCGCGGACAGCGTCCTCCAGTGGCACAGCGGCGAAGGTTTTCGCCAGCCTCACGGACCCTCCTCGAAGAACTCCGGACCGTGGCCCACGCTGCACGGTTCTCGCCAACCGGGCCCGAGGTGGCGGATCCCGAGCCGCGAAGAAACCTGTTTCGCCGGCCGAGCGCTCCTCGGATACGGCCGACTCTACGCCCGAGCCTCTGCCCCGCTGGACGCCCTGTTTCGAACCGCCCATCGGCCGGGCCACCTCGTCGGCGACGCCATAGATGCGGACATCAGCCTTTGTCCGCATTTCCGGTATCGACTTGGCCACCAATTCGAGCAACCATTCGGGACGAAAAGCCATTCACGGGCAGCCACAAATGGATGCTCCTGCCGCCGTAAACACGAGCCCATTGGAAGGTGCGATGCAATTACAAGAGGACTTGGCACGGTATGGCTACCGCCAAGAGCTGGCCCGACAGCTACGGTTCCGGGATCTGATCGCGTACGGCCTCGTCTATATGGTGCCGATTGCGCCGATGGCGATCTTCGGGAGTGTGTACGCCGGCTCCGGCGGGATGGTGGCCCTGGCCTACGCCATCGGCGTCGTGGCGTTGGTGTTCACGGCGTTCTCGTATGCGCAGATGGTGAAGGCGTTCCCGATGTCGGGCAGCGTCTACAACTATTCGGGGAGGGGCATCAGCCCGCCGGTGGGATTCCTGGCTGGTTGGGTGATCCTGCTCGACTACATCCTGGTGCCGGGCCTGTTGTATCTGGTGGCATCGGTGGCGATGCACGCGACCGTGCCGGCGGTTCCCGTCTGGTTGTGGCTGTTGGGCTTCGTCGCGGTCAACACGGTCGTGAACTCGGTCGGGATCCGTATGACCGCGGTGGTCACCCGAGTGATGCTGGTCGGCGAGTTGATCGTTCTGGCGGTCTTCATCGCTATCGCGGGCTGGGCGATTGCCTCGGGGAAGGGTCACTTCGGCTGGGCGGCGTTCTACAACTCCGACACCTTCACCTGGTCCCTGGCTGCGGGCGCAGTGTCGATCGCCGTGCTGTCGTTTCTCGGTTTCGACGGCATCAGCATGCTGGCCGAGGAGGCCAAGGGTGGTTCCCGGCAGATCGGCCGGGCGATGGCGGCGGTGCTGGTCCTTGCGGGGGTGTTGTTCATCGCGCAGACCTGGCTGGCCGCGATGCTCGTCCCCGACCCGTCCGGGCTGCTGGCCGACGGTGATCCGAACGGGACTGCGTTCTACGACGCCGCCCAGGTGGCCGGCGGGAGCTGGCTGGCCACGCTGTGTGCGGTGGCGACCGCGGTCGCGTGGGGGTTGCCGAACTCGATGGTCGCCCAGGTCGCCACCTCCCGCCTGCTCTATGCGATGGCCCGCGACCGGCAACTGCCCGCGTTCCTGGCGAAGGTGTCGATCCGCCGCAACGTGCCGATCAACGCCACCCTGCTCACCGGGACCGTTTCCCTCGCCCTCGGCCTCTACATGGCCACCCGCACCGACGGGATCACCCTGCTGTCGTCCCTGATCAACTTCGGGGCAATGGTCGCATTCCTCGTCCTACACGTCTCCGTGGTCGTGCACCACCTCATCCGCAGGCGGTCCGGGAACCTTTGGGCGCATCTGGTGATGCCCGGTATCGGGTTCGCGATCCTCGCTTACGTGGTGGTCAACGCCAACATCGCCGCCCAACGCCTCGGCCTGGCCTGGCTGGCCCTCGGCGTCATCGTCCTCGCCGGCCTGTACCTGACCGGCCGCCGCCCCACCCTCTCCGGCCTCGCCCCCGTCCAGCCGCAGCAGCGCGACGTGGAACGGGTGTGACCACCATGAACAAGATCACCTACCGTCCCGTGCGAGACGAGTTGGCGTACACGTTCGGCGGGCGACTGCCAGTCGCGCACCTACACTCCGGCGACGTCCTCGAAGTGGACACGGAGGACTGCTTCGGCGGCCTCGTGCGGGGGCCGGCGGATCTGCCGTCGCAGGTGTGCCGCATGCCCTACCTCAACCCGGTGTCGGGGCCGTTCTTCGTGCAGGACGCCGAACCCGGCGACACCCTCGCCATCCACCTCGCCACCATCGCCCCCACCCGGGACTGGGGCGTGTCGGCCACGTTCCCGCACTTCGGCGCCCTCACCTCGACCTCGCACACGGCGACGTTGCAGCCACCGTTGCAGGAGCGGGTATGGGTCTACGGCATCGACCGGCAAGCCGGCACAGTCCGGTTCCAGGCCACCGAAACTGGCCACGCCATCAACCTGCCGCTCGATCCGATGATCGGCACGATCGGCGTCGCCCCCGGCGGCTTCGAGACCCGCTCCACGATCGTCCCCGACATGCACGGCGGGAACCTCGACACCCCACGCCTACGCGCCGGCACCACCCTCTACCTCGGCGTCAACGTCCACGGAGCACTGTTCGCCCTCGGCGACGGCCACGCCTGCCAAGGCGAAGGCGAAGCCTGCGGCGTCGGCGTCGAGATCGCCACCACCACAACCCTCACCATCGACGTGATCAAAGGCGTGCCGACGGTATGGCCCCGGCTGGAAACCGACACGTCGATCATGTCGATCGGCTGCGCCCGACCCCTGGAAGACGCCTACCGCATCGCCCACCACGACATGGTCACCTGGACCAGCGAACTGACCGGCCTGGAAACGCTGGACGCCTACCAACTCGTGTCGCAGGTGGGACGGGCACCGATCGGCAACGTCTGCGACCCCAACTACACCATCCTCGCCGCCATCGACAAAGCGCTGCTTCCCGCACCGGACCCCGCCTACCAGGGTGTGCACGCACGGCTGCGACAACACACCGTCGGGCTGCGGTAGGGGGCGACGGCGATGAGTCTTCCTCTGCTGCCGCTGCGGGACGAGTTGTTCCTGCTCGGCCACAACGACGACACCGGCAACCCACACATCCACCGCCAAGCCCTCGCCCTCGGCCTGGCCGGCGCCGTCCTGATCGACCTGTACCTGGCCGGACGCATCGTCCTCGACCCCACCGACGACCGTCCGGCCGGCGAACGATGGCTGCGACTACACACCGACCACCCGGTCGGCGACCTGATCGCCGACACCGCCATCGCCGCAATTCGCCACGGCCACACCGCACCACCAGTACGAACGTTCCTGCGCGACTTCGCCACCGACCTGTACGAACGCACCCGCGCCGGCCTCGTCGCCGCCGGCATCCTCCGCCACCACACCCGCCGACGCCTCGCCGGCCTCGCCCGCACCGACACCTACCTCGCCACCGACAACAAATGGGCCGTCGTCGCCCGCGCCCGACTGCGATACCTCGCCCACGGCCGCGAACAACCCGACAACCACACCGCCGCCCTCGCCGGCCTCGTCGCCGCCCTCGGCCTCACCGAACACCTCTACCTCGACGACGACACCACCACCATCACCACACGGCTGACCACCATCGCCGCCCAACACCACCGATCGGTACGCGACATCACCACCACCGTCGACGCCACCGTCGGTGACCTCGCCACCGCCGCCTACCGCTAGCTCCACCTGACAGGGACACCGACCTTCATGGAACCGAACATTCGCATCAGGGCTGCCCGCTGGGCGGACAAGGACACGGTCGCCGGGCTGATCGCCGACGCCCTCCACCCCACCCCACTCGGCCAATGGCTCGTACCCGCCGCACGCCGGCAGCTCCTGGCCGACGTCCTGCTGATCTGGGTGGAACACGCCCTGTTCTTCGGCGACGTCCACCTCACCGACGACCTCACCGCCACCACCGTCGGCTTCCACCGCTACCGACCCATCCCACCACCAGCCAACCACCGCGCCCGCCTCGGCGACACCGCCGGAGCGCACGCCGACCGGTTCAACCTGCTGGACATGCTGGTGGCCGAGAAACAGCCCACCGAACCGCACTACCACCTGGCGTTTCTCGCCGTCCGCCCCGACGCCCAGCGCACGGGGCGGGCAACCGCGATGCTCAAACATCACCGCAGTCGCATCGACCGCGTCGACCTGCCGTGCTGGACCACCACCTTCGCGGACGGACAGCCGCTGCTCACCCGCTACGGCTACACACCCCGACCGTCGATCACCCTGCCCGACGGGCCGACCCTGCACCCGATGCGCCGCAACCCCATCGGTAGCAGCGGCGGCAGTCCGATCAACCCGACCCATCCGACATCTCCCACCGATACCGCGGATCATGGCCTTCCCCAGTAGATACCCATCGGACCTGATCGACGCCGTCGTCCAACGCGTCGCCGACGCCCGCGCCGTCAAGGCTTACGGTGCGGTCACCAGCGTCGCGCGTCAGCTGAACCTCGAACCACGCCTGGTCCAGAAATGGGTCAGCAAAGCCACCGCTCCAGCCGTACCCGGGCCGGACAGGTCGGCCGCCGACCCGCGCGAGGCGCACCTGCGGCCGGGGCTGTTGCGCTGCAGGTTCTGCCACCAGTCGATGCCCTACACCGACCCGCACGACTCCGCACCGGGCTACCAGTGCCAGCCAGGTTGCCGTCCGCGCCCCCTTGACGCCGCGGCCATCGCCGACGTCGTCGGTCGGGCGATCCTGCGGCAAGCGCCCCGAGTCCTTCCCGCTACTGGCGCACCGACGCCCCCACGGCTGGCCGCCGTCCACGCCGACCGCGTCCTCGCGCGCGTCACCGTCGGCGCCACGGCCGGCGACATCACCCTCACCTGGCACGCCACACCCACACCCATGGCCGGCGGGCTCGATGCCGAACGCGTTCGGCGGGTCAACACGGCCCGCGGCCTCGCCCTCACCGATCCCCTACGCGCCCGACAACTCCTGCACGCCAGCCTGGCCGGTGTCGACCCCGCCACCGCGCCCGCCGACCCCGTACACGCCGAAGCCGCCACCCTCCTGGCCGAACTGCAACTACGCCTCGGCCACCCCGCCGACGCCATCGGCTGGGCCAGCTACGCCCAGCAGAGCAGCACCCACCTGCACGGGCCCACCCACCCGCGCAGCCTGCACGCCCTGCACCTGCACGCGATCGCCCGCCGGCGTGCCGGGCACCACCAGGGTGCCTACCACCTCTACCGCCAACTCGGCGAACACCTCGCCACCACCATCGGCCGGCACGCCCAACCGACCCTCGCCGCCCACGCCACCACCGCACTCGTCCTGCACGCCCTCGGCCACTGCCAACCCGCCCGCACCCTCCTCGCCGACACCATCACCACCCACCACCGCGAACACCCCGGCCACCCCGCCACCGCCCACATGACCCAACACCTGACCCGCATCTGGCACGACTGCGCCACCAAGGGCCACCACCACCAGGACGGCTGACCACCGCCTCGCCCTCCACAGGAGAACGCGGTGAACGCCGCATCCCGCATCCGGGCCGCCCTGCACTGCCGGAGAGATCCGCCGGTAGCGCCACACGGAACACGGGGCGGGAACGCCGGAGGGGCGGTCCGTCGACGGGCCGCCCCTCCCAAGTGCCGGATCAGGACTCCGGTTCGTCGCGTCCGGTGTCGAACGCGACGAAGCGAAGCTCCGAGGTGTAGTGGTTGCCCCGGTCGTCGGTGAGCCAGGTCTGCTCCGGGGTGGGCAGCATCTCCGTGACGGTCAGCCGCGCGTCCGGGTCCTTGCGGATCAGCCGGCGGGCCGCCTTGGCCAGCAGGTTCACGTACACCGGGCTGTCGAAGTCGACGAACAGCGGCCGCGGCTCGGTCGGCGAGGTCACGAAGACGTACCTCGGCAGTTGGTGGTCCGTGGCCCACCGCCGGGCCTGGACGTACCTGCGGGCCTCGGTCTTCTCCTCGGCGAAGGCCAGCTTGTCGGCGGCGAAGCGCCAGGTCTCCCGGGCCAGGACCAGCTTGTCCACGGTCACCCGGGGGCTGTGGTCGCGCTCCGGCAGGATCCGCCAGCGATCCAGCACCAGCGAGGTCAGGACGTGCGAGAAGACGTCGACCACGTCGAACTCGGCCCCGTCGGGCAGCACGGCCACCAGCCGCTCCCCGTCCGCCTGAACGACGACGTCGGCGCTGTTGACGGTACGCGGCCGGTGCGGGTCCGCGGTGAAGTCCACCAGTGCGACGTAGTAGTCCTCCGGCCGGGCCAGGCTGTAGCGGATCCGGGTGGAGAGCCGGGACCTGTTCTCCTTCGAGATCAACGGCATGAGCCGAGGTTCCGGATAGTCCCGGTCGGTCAGTTCGACCAGCTCGGCCGGGTTCGGGTGCTGGTTGAGGTAGAGCGAGGCGCCCAGGGTGTTGATGGCGACGTGCAGCTCGCCGAGGACCAGTTCGAACTCGCCGCGCCCGACCGCCTCGGCGTCGGTCGCCGCGATCATGACGTCGGGGCTGAGATAGCGAGCCGTCGGCCAGCCGCCGCCGGGCGCGTCGAAGAGCTCGCGTACCCGGTCGGCCAGGTCGGCCAGGGAGAGGACGACCCGTCGGGCCCCGTCGTCGATCCGGAGCAGCCGGACCCAGCGCGCCCAGAACTCAGCCTGCAGCTCGGTGACGTCCGCGACGGCCTCGCCGTGCAGGATCGGCATGCAGGCGAACCAGAACGAGGCCAGGTCGACCGGGCCGTCCAGCCGGTCGAAGACCCGCCGGGCCCGGGCCATCACCCGCTCGGCCAGCGCGGAGGTGAGCCAGGTGGCGCTGGTCAGCAGCGGGTCGAGCGGGGCCAGCGCGGACATGACCTCCGGGCCGACCCGGACCGACGCGGCTCGCCGGCAGTCCGAGTAGACCAGGGCGCGGCCGGGTGCGGTCGTCGCGCCCTTCTCGCGGGTGGCGGCCGTCTCGGTCAGCGCCACGAAGTCGTCCTCCAGCGCGGCCATCGCCGCCGACAACTCGTCCGGTCCGGTTGCCTCGCGGACCCGCGTCCGGTGGTGTTCCAGCGCGGCCAGCTTGTCGAGCCCCCGCTGCCGGGCGGCCGGGTCCTCGACCCGCGCCAGCCAGGCCCGCAGGTGACGCTCCGGAAAGGCGTCGGCGGGGATGTCCAGCCGCCACACCACGAGGCGGCGACGCACCAGCTCGGTGAGCGGTTCGGTAACGTCGCGACCGAGCTCCTGGCCGATCCGCAGCGCCGGTCGGGTGCCGTCGCAGCGGTCGAGGACCTCGGACAGCTCCGGCGTCAGCTGCTGCGCCGGCCGGCCGGGCAGCGACACCGTCCGCCCGTCGACCCGGACGAACGGTACGCGCCGCGGCGCGACCCAACCGGCGAGCGCCGGATCGGCGCCGATGCTGCGGGCCAGGCCGTCAATCGCCCAGCTGGCGAAGTAGATGGTGGTCTCGGCGACGAGGCCCCGGCCGGGGTCGACCGCCAGGCCCGGCACCGTCGGGTCGTACCGGCCCCAGCCGACCGGGCCGAAGAACCCGATGGTGTCGTTCTTGACGCACAGCCGCTGCCAGTAGTGCGCGACGAGTTCCTCCCGCTGGCGCACCTGGCTGGTGCGGGCGACGGTGGGCCGCCACGACAGGTACGGCTGGACGGCCCGGCCGAGCACGACCCGGTTCTGCCACCCCACCGCCGTGAGGAACTCCGGCGCCGCGGCGGCCGACTGCAGGGTCAGGGCGGCCTTGACCGCGGACGCGGCGAACGACTCCTCGAACGTCTTCCACTCCGCCGCCGAGGCGGCCGGAGGAGCACCCGCCAACCTCCGGGAGCCGGGCGGTGGGCCGATCCGGTCGGCGGCCAGGGCCAGCTCGTCGTCCACCAGGCGGAGTACGCCGTCGGCGGGGAACCCCGCCCCGCGCAGGCTGAACTGGTCCCACAGCCGCCACCGTCCGCCCAGCCGCAGCGCGGGGTCCCCCGCGCGGTCGGTGCCGTTCGTGCCGGTCATCACGTCAGACCCCCGATACCGCGTCCGCGCTGACGACCTCGGCGAGTTCCGCCGGCGTCGGGTAGGAGAAGACCAGCGCCACCGGCACCTCCACCCCGACCGCCGTCTCGATGCCCTCGGTGATCTGGAACGCGGCCAGGGAGTCTCCGCCCGCCTCGAAGAAGTCGCTGTCCGCGTCGAGTTCGCCGTCGGCGAGCGTCTCCCGGTAGATCGAGGTGATCAGCTCCCGGAGGTCGGTACCGGCGATCGTCGTGCCGTCGATGATGGTCATCTCAGTCCTTAGGGTCGAAGGGGCTGGGGTTCGTGCCCTGATCGGGTGCCGCCGGGCTGGGCCGGCCGTCGGGTCAGCGGACGCCGCCGGCGGTGAGCGCGCGGCGGTCGATCTTGCCGGTACGGGTGGTCGGGAACCGGGTCAGTCGGGCGAACCGGCGGGGCATCAGGTGTGGCGGCAGCGTCCGCGCCAGGTACGCGCGCAGCACCGCGTCGCCGACCTCGGCCAGGTCGCCGGTGAGATGCGCGACGAGGTACGTCCGAGCCCGCTCGTCGGTCGCCGCGGTGACCGCCGCGCCGGTCACCGCGGGATGGGCCAGCAGTGCGCCCTCGACCTCGGCGGGGTCCACCCGGTAGCCCCTGATCTTGATCTGCCGGTCGGCCCGGCCCAGGTACTCCAGGTTGCCGTCGGGGTGCCGCCGGGCCAGGTCGCCGGTGCGGTAGAGGCGCGCCCCCGCGACGCCGAACGGATCCGGCACGAACCGCTCGGCGGTCAGCGCCGGCCGGCCCGCATAGCCACGCGCCACCCCCGGGCTGGCGACGCACACCTCGCCGCTGTGCCCGTCCGGGACCGGCCGCAGGTCGCCGTCGAGCAGCCGTACCGCCACGCCGTCGATCGTGGTGCCGATGAGGTCGGCGGTGTCCGGCTGCGCCGGCACCTCGAACCGGGTCGCGGTCATCGTGCACTCGGTCGGGCCGTACTGGTTCACCAGCCGGCCGGAGAACAGCTGCCGGCCGCCCGAGGCGAGGAACGGGCGCAGCGACTCGCCGGTGGTGCCGACCAGCCGCAGCCCGCGTAGCCGCCGCGCGGCCCCATCGTGGCGCGCCAGGAAGGTGAGGAACGACGGCGTGACGCTGAGCATCGTGTTGACCTCGAACCGCTCCAGGGCGGCGAAGAACTCGTCCGGCCGCAGCAGCGTCGCGCGGGGCAGCATCACCAGCCGGCCGCCGGCCACCAGCGGCGCGAAGATGTCCCTGATCGACGCGTCGAACCCGAGCGGCGCCAGCTGCACCGCCACCGTGTCCGGCCCGAGCCGGTGGTCGCGGGCGACGAACCGCAGGTACGCGTGCAGCCACCGGTGCTCGACCAGCACCGCGTTCGGCGTGCCGGTCGAGCCGGAGGTGTGGCCGACGTAGGCGAGCGACCGGGGCGCGACCCCCGGCGGCGGCGCGGCCGTGGGGCCGGGCTCGTCGAGCAGGACCGGCGGCCCCGGTACGCCGAGCGCGGCGAACCGGGGTGCCAGCGCCGCCGTGGTGAGCAGGACGTCGGCGCCGGTGACGAGCGAGGCGATCCGCTGGTCGGGCAGGTCGACGTCCACGGCCAGGAACGCGCCGCCGGCCCGCAGCACCGCGGCGATGGCGATGACCGCCTCGGGTCCGCGTTCCAGCGCCACCACGCAGACCCGCTCCGGCCCCACCCCGCCGGCGGTGAGCCGCCCGGCGAGCCGCTCGACGCGCGTGACCAGCTGGGTGTAGCTGAGCGTCCGGTCGTCGGTCACGATCGCGGGGGCGTCGTGCGGGCGCAGGTCGGCGACGAACGTGCTGATCATGCGGACTCCCCCGTGGTCTGGTCGACGGCGACGAGGCGCAGCTCGCAGCCGTATCCGGCCCCCCGGTGATCGGTCAGCCAGGTCTGCTCGGGGGTGGGCAGCATCTCGGTGACGGTCAGCCGGGCCGCCGGGTCGGCGCGGTGCAGCCGGCGGGCGGCCTTGGCGAGGATGTTCACGTAGACCGGGCTGTCGAAGTCCACGTAGAACGGTCGGGGCTCGGTCGGCGAGACCACGAAGACGAAGCGGGGCAGGTCGTGCGCGTCACGCCACCGGCGTGCCCGCACGTACCGCCGGGCCTCGACCTTCTCCGCCGCGAAGTCCAGCGACCCGGTGGCGAACCGCCACGACTCCCGGGCCACCACCATCCGGTCCACGGTCACCCGGGGCGAGTGGTCGGCGGCCGAACGCAGCGCGAAGCCGTTGATGACCTGGTTGGTCAGGGCGTAGCCGAACACGTCCAGCAGACCGAACACGGCCCCGTCCGGCAACACCAGCACCAGGCGGCCGTCCCGCTCCTCGACCAGCACGTCGGCGCCGAGCACCGTACGCGGGCGGCGCGGATCGGCGCTGTGCCCCACCACGGCGACCAGGTGGTCCCGCGGTCGGTCGAGGGCCGGCCGGTTGCGGGCCGACCAGCGCAGTTGCGGGGTCTCCTTCGGCAGCATCGGCAGCACCCGCGGGCCGGGAAAGTCCCGGTCCGTCTCGTCGAGCAACTCCCCGGCGGCGGGGTGCTGCGACACGAAGAGCGACTGGTCGAGGGTGTTCGTCGCCACGTGCAGCTCGCCGAGCACGAGCGTGCAGTCGCCGCGCCGGACCGCCTCGGGATCGTCGGCGACGACGAAGACGTCGGGGCTGACGTACCGGGCGAGGTTCCAGCCGCCCGCCGGCTCGTCGAACGCCTCGCGTACCGCGTCGGCGATCCCGGCGGCGCGGAGCTGCACCCGGCGGGCGCCCGGCGGCGCGTCGACGATCCGCTCCCACCGTTGTCGCAGCTCCGCCTGGATCCGCTCGGCGTCGGCGGCGGCGCCGGGATACGGGGTCGGCTGGCAGCGCATCCAGAGGCTCGCCAGGTCCACCGTCGAGCGTTGGTCGCGCAGCTCCCGGTACACGGCGCCGATCCGCGCCTCGGCGGCCTCGGCGACCCGGTTCGTCATCCAGCGCGCGGCGGTGAGGCAGAGTCCCAGCGGTGCCAGCGCGTCGAGCACGGCGGTGCCGACCCGCACGGTCGCGGCGCGGCGCGAGTCGGAGTAGGCCACCGCCCGGCACGGTGCGGTCCGGGCGCCCTTCTCGCGCTGGGCGGGGGTGCGGGTCAGCTCGACGAACGACGCCTCCAGCCCGGTCAGCGCGGCGATGAGCTCGTCGGGTTCGGTGACGGCCGACCGCAGGCGCTCACGTCCGTGTTCGAGGACGGCCAGCTTCGCCAGGGCAGGCTGGCGCACCGCCGGGTCCGGTATCCGCGCCAACAGGGCGCGCAGCTCACGGTCCGGATGGGTGGCGGAGGGCACGTCGAGCCGCCAGACGATCCAGCGCTGCTCCACCATGACCTGGAGGGCGTGCAGCACCTCCGGCAGGGACCGGCCGGTCGCGTCGGCGAGCTCCGCCGGTTGCCGCGTACCGTCGCACAGCTCGAGGATCCGGCGCAGCTGCGGTGCGACGGCCTGGGCCGGCCGGCCGGGCATCGACACCCGGCCGTCCTCGACCCGGGCGAACGGCACTCGCAGCGGTGGCAGCCACCGTCGCAGCCCCGGGTCGGCGCCGATCTGCCGGGCCAGCGCGTCCACCGCCCAGCTGGACAGGTACACCTCCGACTCGGCGACCAGCCGGTCCCCGGGATCGACCGCGACGCCACGCCGGGTCGGGTCGAAGCGCCCCCAACCGACCGGGCCGAAGAAGCCGATGGTGTCGTTCTTGACGCAGAACCGCTGCCAGTAGTGCGCCACGAGTTCCTCACGCTGCCGGGGCATGCTGGTCCGGCCGGCGGCAGTCGGCACCCAGGACAGGAAGGGCGCGATGCCGGTGCCGAGGACGGCCCGGTTCTGCCACCCCACCGCGGCCCGGAAGTCCGGCCGGCCCGCGATCTCCTGCAGCGTTCCGGCGGTACGCACCGCCGCCGCGTCGAAGCACCGCGCGAACTCGTCCCACTCCGGGCCGGAGAGCGCGTCCGGGACCTTGTCCGCGGCCAGGGCGAGCCCGTCCGGGGCCAACCGCAACACGCCGTCGGCCGGAAAGCCCGGCCCGCGCAGGGCGAACTGCGGCCACAACCGCCAACCACCGGTCAGGAGCACGTCGTCAGGCATTGCTCAGCACCTTCTGCGGGGCGGGCGGGACGCCGACCCGGTCCATCCGGGCCAGCGCGATCAGGAAGTTGAGCGTGGCGAGGGTGGCGCTGGCCGCGACGACGACCAGGCTCGCCCGGATCCCGACCCCCTCCATCAGGAGGCCGGCGCAGAGGAAGCCCAGCGGACCGGCAATGTTGCTGATCGTCAAGACCGCCTGGAGCACCTTGGGCAGCAGCTCGGCCGGGACCCGGGTGCCCAGGATCGTCATGTACGGGGCGTTGGAGACCGACACGGCCGCGGCCGAGACGGCCACCGCCGCCACCAGCACCGCGGGTGGGAAGGGCAGCGGCAACAGCCACAGCGGCAGCGCGACGACGATCATGGCGACGCCGGCCAGCCGAGGCGCCGGCACCCGGCCGGCCAGCACGAAGACCCCGAGCGAACCGAGCAGCGCGCCGGCCCCCTCGGCGGCGACCAGCAGGCCGCCCAGCCGGGCGTTCCCGCCGAAGCTGACGAAGGCGAGCAGCGGCAGGGCCACCGCCAGGACCCGGAGCAGGAACCCGTACATCAGCGTGGAGAGCACCGTCTGGGCCAGGAACCGGTCGGCGCGCAGGTGCCGCAGCCCGGCCAGGACTCCGGGCGGTCCGCCGCGGGCCGGCGCGGACCGGTCGACCTGCGGTACGAACGCCAGCAGCACCAGCGCGGACAGCGCGAACGAGAACGCGTCCAGCCAGAGCACCTGGGCCGGTCCGAAGAGCGCGATCAGCGCGCCCGCGATGGCGGGACCGCCGAACGCGGAGACGCCGTAAATTCCATCCAGGACGCTGTTGGCCCGGGTGAGCGCGTTCGGATCGTCGCCGGTCAGGGCGACCGCCAGCACCCGCTGCGACGCGGCGTACGGCACCCCGAACACCCCGATCACGGCGACCAGCGCCAGCAGGGTGCCCAGGCTGAGCGCGTCGGCGGCGTGCAGCACCGGAACGAGGGCCACGATCGGGGCCCGGGCGAGGTCGCCGACGAGCATCGTCCGGCGCGCGCCGAGCCGCTGGATGACGGTGCCGCCCAGGAACCCGAGCAGCGCGATCGGCAGGATCTGCACGGCGAAGACCAGACCCGTACGGGCCGCCGACCCGGTGCTCTCCAGCACCAGCCACGGCAACGCCAGCATCGTCATCTGGGTGCCGACGGAGGACACCCCGCCGGCGAAATACAGCGCGTTACGCCCGTGCCGCTGCGCCATCACGCGCCGCCGAACAGGGTCTGGCCGGCGCACCACTCCAGCACGGCGCGGGCGCTGTGGTACTTGTTCTCGGCCTGCTGGAAGGCGACGCTGGCCGGACCGTCCAGCACGTCCGCCGTGACCTCCTCGCCGCGGTGGGCCGGCAGGTCGTGCAGGAACACCGTCGCCCCGCAGCGGTCCAGCACGGCGCCGTCGACCCGGAACGGCGCGAACGCGGTACGCCAGTCGGCCGTCGGCTTCGTCGTGCCGGTGGTCTGCCACCGGGTCGTGTAGACCACGTCCACCTCGGGCAGCGCCGACATGTCGTGGCGCTGCTCGATCCTCGCCCCGGTACGCTTCGCGGCCACCTCGGCCCGGTCGAGGAAACGCGACTCGACGCCATAGCCCGGTGGCGTACGCAGGTGCAGTTCGGTGCCCGGGTACCGGGCCAGCGCGAGGGACAGCGCCGAGGCGGTGTTGTTGCCCTCCCCCACGTACAGCACCCGCAGGCCGTCGACAGTCGGGAAGTGCTGGGCCAGCGTGGTCAGGTCGGTCAGGGCCTGGGTGGGGTGCTCGGCCGCGCTCATCGCGTTGACCACCGCCATCCGGTGCTGGGCGGCGTACGCCCGCAGCTCCGACTCGGGGCCGGCGGTCCGGGCGACCAGGACGTCGAGCATCCGAGACAGCACCGCGCCGGTGTCCTCGACCGTCTCGCCGGTGTTCTCCTGCAGGTCGGCCGGACCGTACGTGATCAGGTGGGCGCCGAGGCGCAGCGCGCCCGCGGAGAAGGCCGTCCTGGTCCGGGTGGACGTCTTGCGGAACAGGACACCGACCACGGCCCCGTGCAGCGGCCGGGCGTCCTCGTGCTGGCCGGACGCGTACTCGACGCCGCGCCGCACGATCCAGTGCAGGTCGTCGTCCGTGAGATCGTCGATCGAGATCAGGTGTTGGCGCATGGGCATCGGAACCTCCCCGGTCTCCGGGCCGCGCTGCGGCCGGTGGCCCGCCGGTCTCACGTGGACGTCCGCGGTCGACGTCTCCCCGACCGACTCAGACTGGCTGGTCGCCACCCCGACCGGACAGGGAAGCGGTGGCACGGCTGGCTCGCGGCCACCGCTGCCGGTTCTTCCCGTCCGGCCGGCGGGCGAGGTCGTGGTGGCCTCGTCCCGCCGGCAGGCGGACGGCAGCGGCGCGCGAGGTCACAGCAGCCCGGCCCGCAACGCGTACGCCACGGCGTGGGCCCGGTTGCGCAACCGGTAACGGTGCGTGATGTCGTGCAGGACGCTCGTCACGGTGCGGGGGGAATAGCACAGCGCCCGGGCGATGTCGCCGGTCTCGTGGCCCTCGGCGACCATGCGCAGCACCGCGCGTTCCCGTTCGGTCAGGTTGGCCGCCAGCGCCGGGTCCCGGGCGACGGCACCGTGCTCCAGCAGGCCGTCGAGCATGTCGGGCGGCACCAGGCAGTCACCGCTCGCGGCAGCGAGCACCGCGTGGACCAGCCGGTCCGGGCTGGCGTCGCGGCGGCGGAGCAGTCCCCGCGCCCCGGCCGCGATGGCGTGCAGCGCCGCGGCCGCCGCCAACTCGGCGGCGACGAGGACCACCTCGGGCCGGTGGGGTTTGGCGCGGGTCGCCCGCACCAGGTCGAGGATCTCGTCGTTGACGTCGTCGACGATCACGACGGTGACCCAGGCCGGCTCGCCCGGCACCACCACACTGATGTCCGGGCAACTGAACAGGGCGCTGGTCGTACCCGCCTCCAGTACGGGATCCAGCGCGACAACGTTGACGCTTACAGGCTCGCCCATCTCGGACCTCCTCGTCGGACTGTCGACATCGAAATACGGCGGCCGGGGTGCGCGCATGGGTAGGACGCACGCCAATTCCGGGCCGGGGTAACCGACCGGCCGGCACGGAAGGGCCGCCTGAGGCCGGGTGGCCGCCCTCGACAGCGGCCGGCGACCCGGCGTACGCCGGACCCGCGCGGCACCCGCCCGGTCGCGGATCCCGCTCCGGGTACCGGCCCAGAGAATGTGGGTGTCCTCTACCCATGACCCGGCCCCGGCCGTATGGCAACTTACGGAGCGTGAGTCTTCTATCGACAGCCACGGGTGAGGGATCCGCCACCGACGTACTCGGTCCGCAGTGGTGGGCGAGGGCGCTGGCACCGGCGGACGGCCCGCTCGTGGACGGGGCGGACTCGTCGCGACCGGGCTGGGTCGATGTCGTCGAGCAGGCCGTCGCCGTCGCGGCGGCACACCCGGCCGGCCAGCCGCCGGCCGCCGACGAATGGCCGGACGCGTTCGCCGTGCCGCTGCGACCGTTCCTGGCCGGTGCCGAGGAGTCGCTGGCCGCGTCGGCCCGCCGCCACCTGGCGCCGGAGCAGGTCGAGCTGCGCGCCCTGACGGAGAGTTTCACCGCCGTGCTGGCCCGGCGGCTGGCCCGGATCGCGGCGCGCACCATCGTGCGCGAACTGGAGGTCGCCCGGGCCGCCGGTGACCTGGTCGGCGCCGACGGCCGGCAGCGCTTCACCGACTTCATCGCCCGGCTGTCGACCCGGCGCGGGCTGGTCGCGCTGGTCTCGAGATACCCCGTGCTCGCCCGACTGCTCGGCACGGCCAGTCAGCACGCCACCGAGGCCGCCGTGGAGCTGCTGGCCCGGTTCGGGGCCGACCGCGCGGCGATCGTCGGCGCCCTGCTCGACGGGATGGATCCGGGACCGGTCGTCGCCGTCCGGCCCGGTCTGGGCGACCCGCACCGGCGGGGCCGCTCGGTGTCGGTCGTCGAGTTCGCCGACGGTCGCCAGGTGATCTACCGGCCGCGCAGCCCGCAGGCGCTGGCCCGGTTCGGCGCGGTGGTCGGCTGGTTCAACGAGCGGGTGCCCGACGTGCAGCTCCGTACCCCGGCCGTGCTGGCCCGGCCCGGGTACGGCTGGATCGAGTTCGTGGCGCACCAGCCGCTGGACCAGCCCGGGCAGGCGGCGGACTTCTACCGCCGCGAGGGGATGCTGCTCGCCGCGCTGTACGCGACCCGCGCGATCGACATCCACTGCGAGAACCTCATCGCCAGCGCCGACCAGCCGGTCCTGATCGACGTCGAGACGCTGTTCCATCCGCTGCTGCCGGCGGGGCACACCGTCACCGCCGACCCGGCCGCCGCGGCGCTGGCCGCCTCGGTACGGCGTACCGGCCTGCTGCCGTACCTGACCGTGGGCGAGTACGGCACCCTCGACTTCTCCGGAATGGGCGGCGACCCCGGCGAGACCCGCCCCGACGGGGTGCTGGACTGGGATCCCCCGGCGACCGACACGACCCGACTGGTACGGCAGCCGGCGGCGTTCCCGGGCGCCCAGAACCGCCCGTACCTGGGCGCGGAGCCGCTGGACTCGGCCGACCACGAGGCAGCCGTGCTGGCCGGCTTCCGGCTCGGGTACGACGCGATCGTCCGGGACCGGGCCGGGTTCACCCGGTTGCTGGAGGAGTGCCGCGACGTCGAGATCCGGGTGGTGGCCCGGCGCAGCGGCGGGTACGCCCGGCTGCTCGACGACTCCACCGGGCCGGATCTGCTGGGCGACGTCGACGACTGGGACAAGGCCCTGAACACGCTCCGGGAGGCGTCCGCCCACCATCCCCTCTGGCGCGCGCTGGCCCCGTACGAGATCGCCGACCTGCGTTCCGGTGACATCCCGCTGCTGACCAGCTACCCGGGGACCCGGGACGTCTGGGCCGCCACCGACGAGCGGGTGCCGGATCTGCTCGACCGCAGCGGCCTAGCCGGCGCGGTCTCGACCGTCGAGGCGATGGACGAGGTCGACCGGGGTGACCAGGAGTGGATCATCTCCGCCAGCCTGGCCGCCCGACGCCCGGTCGGCGGGCACCGGGGCGGGCCCGCGCTGCCGGGCCCGTCGACCGTGGTGGACGCCGACCCCGGCCGGCTCCTCGCCGCTGCCTGCGGGCTGGCCGACCAGATCGTCGCCCGGGGCATGACCCAGCGGGAGGCGGACGGGCCCGCCGGCCGGGTGAACTGGATCGGCCTGCAGGCGGTGGAGGACACCCGGTGGATGGTGCTGCCGATGGGCGCCAGCCTGGGCGACGGCTACCTCGGCGTCGCGCTGTTCCTGGCCCAGCTCGCCGAGCTGACCGGCATCGCCCGGTACGCCGAGGTGGCCCGGCGCGCGGTCGGGCCGGTGCCAGCGCTGTGGACCGTGCTCGGCGGTCGCCCGGACCTGCTCTCCGCCATCGGCTGCGGCGGGACCACCGGGCTGGGTGGAATCGCCTACGGCCTGGCCCGGATGTCCACTCTGCTCGGCGACGCGACGCTGCGCGAGTGGGCCGAGACGGCCGTCGAACTGTCCGCCACCGCGGCCCCTGCCCCGGCCCCGCCGGGCTGGACGACGGGTAGCGCCGGCTGCCTCGCCGCGATGGCCGCGGTCCGCGACGAACTCGGCTCGACCGCGGCGGCGCGGCTGGCCGAGGCGTGCGCGGACCGCCTGGTCGAGCTGGTCGAGCGGACCGACGGCCGGTGCGCGGAGGACGGCGAGCCGGTGCTGCCGGGCTTCGCCACCGGACCGGCCGGCATCGGGTGGGCGTTGGCCCGGTTCGCCGAGTCCGGGGCCGACCCGCGGTACGCGCGGGCCGCGTGGCGCGCGGTCGCCCGGGCCGGCGCCCCGGCCGGCGCGATCGCCGACGAGTCGTACGGCTGGTGTTCGGGGGCCGCCGGCCTGCTGATCGCCCGCACCAGCCTGATCGGCGACCCCGCGGCCCGGTCGGTCCTGCCGCGGCTCGCCGACCGTCCGGTGCTGCGCGACCTCAGTCTCTGCCACGGTGAACTCGGCGTCGCCGAGGCGCTGATCGTGGCGGAGGCGGCCGCCCGGGGCCGCGCCGCGCGGCAGGCGCGGCGGCGCCGGGCCGGGCAGATCCTGGCCGCCATCAACCAACACGCCGCCTACTGCGGGACGCCCGGTGGCATCGCGACCCCCGGGCTGCTCAACGGACTCGCGGGCATCGGATACGGGCTGCTCCGGCTCGGCTTCGCCGAACGGGTGCCCTCGGTCCTGCTACTGCAACCCACGCCACGAAAGCCCGCCGAGGCGTTGGCTCAGTTCACTCGATGAGCCACAGCCGACAGACCCACCCACACCATCAGGGAAGCTTCGAAAGAGGAGGAACAATGTCCGAGGTAGCCAACACCACCGTCACGACCGGCGACGACACCGCGACCACCCGCACCCGTGGCACCAACCGGCTGGCGCCGGCCGCGGCCTCCTTCGCGCTGGGTGCGGCCCTGCTGGCCGGGGTGGTTGTCGCGCCGGAAGCGCCGGCGACCGGCCTGGGCAACGCGGCACAGGAGCTGATCGGTATCACCGACACCGGATGCTGCGGGACGCACTGATTGCGCTCAGGAGTCCTTCGGCGCTCCAGGTGATCGCGCCGATCGCTCGGGGAGACCATGCGGGCATGGTCTCCCCGAGCGCGTGACCGGGCCCGGCACCGTCACCGTTTACGCCGATGGACCCGCGTGGTCACGCCCGGTATCGTCTGCGGGCATGCGGACCCGCGCATCGCTCCTGGTGGGCAGAGATGACGAGCTCCGTACGGTCGAGCAGGCACTCCGCGCGGCGAGATCCGGCACGGCCGGGGCCGTGTTCCTGGTCGGTGAGGGCGGCATCGGGAAGTCCCGGCTGGCCGCCGCCGCGGCCGACCTCGGATTCGCCGACGACATGAGCATTCTGCGGGGCCGGGGCAGCTCGGTCGGCCCGATGGTGCCGTTCCGGTCGCTGGCCGAGGCGCTGATGTCACTGCTGCGTGCCGGCGAAACGATCGACATCGAGGCCCTGGGTCCGTACCGGCCGGTCCTCGCGCGGTTGATCCCGGACTGGGGCCCGCCGCCGCCGGGTGAGGCCAGCGCCTCCCTGGTGGTCCTCGCCGAGGCGGTACTGCGGCTGGCCGCCCTGGTCGGCCGTGGACGCGGCTGCCTGATGATCTTCGACGACCTGCAGGACGCCGACGCGGAGACGCTGGCCGTGATCGAGTACCTCGTCGACAACCTCGACCGGCAACCCACGATGCTCCTCGGCACGGTCCGCACCGAGCCCTGCCCCGCCCTCGACCTGGTCCGCTCGGCGGCCCAGCGGCGCTCCGCCGTCCTGATCGAGCTGAATCGGCTCGCCGACGACGAGGTACGCCGGCTGGCCGGCGCGTGCCTCGGCGGCGACGCCGCGGACGTGCCGGAACAGGTCGCCGAACACCTCCGCGCCCACACCGGGGGCATCCCGCTGCTGGTCGAGGAGCTGTTGAGCGGCATGCTCAGCAGCGGCCTGCTGGTCGCCGAGGCGGACGGCTGGCGGGTCACCGGCAAAGTGCAGACGACCGTGTCGACCACGCTGGCGCGCAGCGTGGCGGGGCGGCTGGCCAAGCTCGGCGCGCCAGGACGGGAGCTGCTGTCGGTCGCCGCCGTGCTGGGCCGCCGCTTCCCGCTCGCCGTGGTCCAGACCGCCACCGGGCTGGGCGACCGCGAGCTGCTGAGCTACCTGCACGCCGAACTGACCACCCAGCTCGTCGCGCCGGACGAGGAGATCTCCGGCTGGTACGCCTTCCAGCACCCGCTCATCGCGGAGGCGTTGCAGACGCTGCTCCACCCCGGGGAGCGCAGCCGGCTGACCCGGCAGGTGGCGGACGCGGTCGAGCAGTGTTATCCCGGCCTGCCCGGCGAGTGGTGCCAGATCGCGGCCAGCCTGCGCCTGACCTCCGGCGACCGGTCCAGCGCCGGCCGGCTCTTCGCCGAGGCCGGCCGGCGGGCCCTCGCCCAGGGCGCGGCGAAGTCCGCGGTGACCCTGCTGGACAAGGCGACCGGCCTGCTCACCCAGGACGACGACGCGCAGGACTGCGCCGACGCCTTCGCCACGCTGCTCTACGCGCTGGCCGAGGCGGGCCAGGTCGAGCGGGCGGTCGCGGCGGCCGGCGAACTGGACCGGATCAGCGGCGTGCTGGACCGCCGCGCCCGAGCCCAGCTACACACCCGCCTCGCCTGGGCCGCCGCCGTCGCCGGCCGCTCCGCCGACGGACTGGCCCAGGTGGAGACCGCCCGCCGGCTGCTCGGGCCGGACGCCGCCGACAGGGACGTGGCGCCCGTTGACGCCGTCGCCGCCCACCTGATGCTGGACGTGGCCGGTCCGGGCCAGGTCCGCACCGCGGAGTCGTTGGCCCGGCGCGCGGCGGCGGTCGCCGAGGCGGTCCCGCTGCCGGTGGTCGCCTGCCAGGCATGGCAACTGCTCGGCGCGCTGAGCCGGGGCCGGGACCCGGACGAGGCCACCGCCTGCCTGGAGCGGGCCCGGGAACTGGCGGTACGGCACGGCCTGCGGCTGGAGGAGATCCACGCCCTGATCCGGCTCGGCAACGACGACGCGCTCCGGGACGGCAACGTCGACCGGCTGGAGCAGGTGCGCCTGGAGGCGTCCCAGGTCGGCGCGGTGACCACGCGCTACCAGGCCGAGGCGAGCCTGGCCCTCTACGCCACCCTGCGCGGCGACTTCGCCGACGCCGAGGCGCTGCTCGACCAGGTGCTCGCCGTCACCACCCGGTTGAAGCTGCTGGAGACCACCCGGTACGCGCTCCTGCTGCGCGCCATCGTCGCCGCCCACCGTGGCCGGCGCCGGGAGATGGACGCGGCCCTGGCCGAGCTGCGCCGCTGGGCCGGCGACCTCGCGCAGCTCACCCCCAGGGTGCATGGCCTGGCCCGGGCGTGGTGTGCCCTGCTGGAGGAGAACCGGCCCCGGGCGATCGAGGAGCTGTCGCTGGCGCTCGCGGCGGAGGAGCGCAGCCCGAGCATCTATCAGCTCACCGGCCGGTACGGACTGCACCTGCTGCTGCGGGTGTTGAACGGGGAGGCCGACCACGCGGAGTACACCGCGGTCACCTCGGCGCCGGTCAGTCGGCTGCGCTGGGACCGGCAGTTCGCGCTCTTCGCCAAGGCCGTGTTGGAGGGCCGGGCCGGACGGGCGGCGCAGGCGGCGGAGGCCGTTGCCGAGGCCGAGCGGGTGGGCGCACCCTACGCCACCGGCCGGCACATGGGGCTCCGCCTGGTCAGCGAGGCGGCCGTCGCCGAGAACTGGGGCACGCCGGTCGAGTGGCTGCGCACCGCCGAGGAACACTTCCACACCGTGGAGGTGACGGCGGTGGCGAGCGCCTGCCGGGCGCTGATGCGCCGCGCCGGGGCGCCCGTCGCCCAGCGGCGGCGCGGTGTCCAGGAGATTCCGTCGGCGCTGCGCACGATCGGCGTCACGGTCCGCGAGTTCGAGATCCTCCGGCTGCTGATCGAACGCCTGGGCAACCGCGAGATCGCCGAACGGCTGCACCTGTCGCCGCGCACCGTGGAGAAACACGTGGCCAGCCTCATCGCCAAGACCGGCCAGCGGGACCGGATCGCGTTGAGCGAGTTCGGGTCGATGGCGCTGTCGGCCTGACGGCGACCGGCGGGATTCCCGGAGAGACCGCGCCGGAGCGGGAGACATCGGTAGGGCTCCCCCGGATTTGCACCCGCCCGCCGGTACGCGTACCCGTCGGCGGGGGTCGACCACGCTGTTGTGCCTGCTCGGCGCGGCGGCCACCACGTACGGGGCGGCCGCGAATGTGGGGAGCCGGACCCGATGCGCCGGACCCTCCCCGTTGGCGAGGCTCAGGTGGTGAAGAGCGCGACGGCGGCCCGGGACACCCCGGTCGGTCGTCGGCGAGAACGCACCCCGAAGGAGTCACCACGATGAGCAGCAACGCGACACTGGCGCCCGGCTGGGCACCGCCCCGCCACACGACACCGGTCTCCGTACCCGAGCGGTGGGCCGGGCCGGAACCCGGCGACCGGAAGCACGCGACGACGTTCCGGCCCGAGCGCGGCCGGGGATTCGGCGAGGCCACCCGGGAGGCGGGCCCGGGCGAGGCGGCCCGGGACGGGCGACAGACCCGACACCGCGCGACGCCGGTCGCGCACCCCGGCACCGCACCGCTCCGGGTGCACGTCAGTGCGCGGGACACCCGGGCCCGGGCCGGGGTCCTCGCCCTGCTGCGCCGCGCCAACCTTGCCCTTGCCGCCCAGCCGGACCGGTCGCCGGAGACGGTGGTCGTGGCGGCCGGCGGTACGGTCGACGAGGCGATCGAGGCCTGCCCCGCGGCGTACCGGTCGGGTGACTACCGGCTGATCGTGGTGGCGGACCGGTTCTCCCCCACCGGGGTGCGCCGGGCCGTGCGGGCGGGCGCCCAGGTGCTGGTGGGGTCCACCGAGGTCACCCCCGCGCGGCTCGCCGCCGCCGTGCGCTCGGCCGTGCACGGCTACGGCCGGATCGCGTACGAGACGCTGGTCCGGCTGATCAACGAGGCGAACGCCGGCGAGCCGGCGCCGGCGGCACCCGTCGCGGCCCGGCCGGCGGTGGTGTGGCCGGTCGAGCCGCTCACCGCCCGGCAGACCACGGTGCTCCGGCTGATCGCCGAGGGGCACGGCAACGCGGCGATCGCCGACACGTTGACCTGCTCCGAGCACACCGTGAAGAACGTCATCTACGACCTGATGGCCCGGTTGCAGGTACGCAACCGGGCCCACGCGGTGGCCCGGGGCGTCCGCGCCGGCCTGATCTGACCGGTCCGACGCTCGCCGGTCCGCCGACAGCGAACTGCGCGATCACCCTCGCGGTGATCGCGCAGTTCGGCCACTTGTCAGCTCTGGTCGGCCATCTGCCGGCGCAGGCTCAGCGGGCGCAGGTCGGTCCAGACCGTGCCGATGTGGGCCAGGCACTCCTCCCGGCTGCCCCGGGTGCCCTCGGCGCGCCAGCCCAGCGGAAGCTCCCGGTCGGCCAGCCAGATTGAGTACTGCTCCTCGTCGTTCAGCACGACCTGGTAGGTGCGGTCGTCCGTCTGCTCGTCGTACACGGGAAGTCCCTTCGGCTCGGGCTTGACTGTCGACTGCAACCAGTCTGCCGGCGGGCCGACGGCGGTTGCAGAGAAGAACGGGTACGGCGGGTGGTCAGTACGACTCGCGGACCCCGTCGTGGCCGCTGGCGCCGACCAGGAAGTCCAGGTCGGCACCGGTGTCGGCACCGGTGACCGTGGAGACGTAGAGCTGCTCCCAGCCGCGGTACGGGCGGGCCAGCGCGTCCGTCAACCCGGGCGACGGCGTACGGGCGGCCAGTTCGGCGTCGGGTACCTCGACGTCCAGCCGGCGCCGGGTCACGTCGAGCGTGATCCAGTCGCCGGTGCGGACCTTCGCCAACGGTCCACCGACCGCGGCCTCCGGGGCGACGTGCAGGACGACCGTCCCGTAGGCGGTGCCGCTCATCCGGCCGTCGCAGACCCGGACCATGTCGCGTACGCCGGCCCGCAGCAGCTTCTCCGGCAGCGGCAGGTTCGCCACCTCCGGCATTCCCGGATACCCCCGGGGTCCGCAGCCGCGCAGCACCAGCACCGAGTCGGCGTCCACGTCGAGCGCCGGGTCGTCGATGCGGGCGTGCAGCTCCTCGACCGAGTCGAACACCACCGCCCGGCCACGGTGGACCAGCAGGTGCTCCGACGCGGCGGCCGGCTTGATGATGGCGCCGTCGGGGGCGAGGTTGCCCCGCAGCACGGCGATCCCGGCCTGCTTCTGCAGCGGCGCCTCCCGGGTGTGGATCACGTCGGGGTCCCAGATGGCCGCACCGGCGAGGTGCTCGACCAGTGGCCGGCCGGTGACCGTGACCGCGTCCGGGTCGAGCAGGTCGGCGACCTGGTCGAGCACGGCGGCCAACCCGCCGGCCCGGTGCAGGTCCTCCATCAGGAACCGGCCGGCCGGTTGCAGGTTGACCAGCAGCGGCACGTCCGCGCCGATCCGGTCGAAGTCGTCGAGCGTCAGCGGCACGCCGAGCCGGCCGGCGATCGCGAGCAGGTGGACGACCGCGTTGGTCGAGCCGCCGATCGCGGCCAGCGCCACGATCGCGTTGCGGAACGAGCCCGCGGTGAGCACGTCGCTGGGCCGTCGCCCGGCGCTGACCAGCTCGACGGCCAGCCGGCCGGTGTCGTGGGCCCGGGCCAGCAGCCGGCTGTCCGCGGCCGGGAGGCCGGCGGTGCCGGGCAGGGTCATGCCCAGCGCCTCGGCGAGCAGCCCCATGGTGGACGCGGTCCCCATCGTGTTGCAGTGCCCACGGCTGCGGATCATCGACGACTCGGACTCCAGGAACGCGGCGGCGGGCAGGGTGCCGGCCCGGACCTCCTCGCTGAGCCGCCACACGTCGGTGCCGCAGCCGAGCGGGGTGCCCCGGAAGGTGCCGTTGAGCATCGGCCCGCCGGGCACCACGACCGCCGGCAGGTCCACCGACGCGGCGGCCATCAGCAGCGAGGGGATGGTCTTGTCGCAGCCGCCGAGGAGGACGACCCCGTCGATCGGGTTGGCTCGCAGCATCTCCTCGGTGGCCATCGCGGCCATGTTGCGCCAGAGCATCGCGGTGGGCCGCATGTTCGTCTCGCCGAGCGAGACCACGGGCAGGTTGAGCGGCACCCCGCCGGCGGCCCACACCCCCTGGCGGACGCTCTCGGCCACCTCGTTCAGGTGGCTGTTGCAGGGGGTGAGGTCGGAGGCGGTGTTGGCGATCGCGATCTGCGGCCGACCGGTGAACGCGTCGTCCGGCGTACCACGTCGCATCCAGGCGCGATGGATGTACGCGTTGCGGTCCTGGCCGGCGTACCACGCCGAACTGCGTAGCGACACGATCGGTCCTTTCGTCCGTGCGGGGCGCGCCCGCGCTGGTCAGCGGGTCGCGACGAGGGTGTCGAAGTCGGGGAACGTGGCGGCGATCCCGCTGCCGGTGAAGTTGCCGACCCAGCCGTCCTCCTCGTGGAAGAAGCGGATCGCCACCCAGTCGGGGCGGGTGCCCATGTCGAACCAGTGCCGGGTGTCGGCGGGCACGCTTAGCAGGTCGCCCGCCTCGCACAGCACCGCGTACACGTTGCGGTCGATGTGCAGGTAGAAGGCACCGGCGCCGCGGGCGAAGTAACGGTCCTCGGCGTCGTCGTGGGTGTGCTCGGCGAGGAACTTCCGCCGGGCCTGCGCCGCCTGCTCCGGGTCGACGGTCGGGTTCATCGAGAGGGCGTCGACCAGCACGTACCCCTCGGTGTCGACCACCCGCGCCACCTGGTCCGCGTACGCGGCCAGGACCTGCTCGGAGGTCGGCTCGGCGGGCAGCTCCTCGACCACCGGCCAGCGCTCGAACCGGACGCCGAGCTGCCCCAGTTCGGCGGCGATCTTCTCGCCGTCCTCGGTGCGCCGCAGCGGTGTGCCGGGCTCGTCGTCGGCCCACACGGTCAGCAGTGTCATCACAACTCCTTCGTCGGATCGTCGGTGCTCGTCGCGAGGGCGAACCGGAGCAGCCACTCCAGGCATTCGAGCCGGTGCCGGGCCTCACGCAGGTCCGCGCCCCACACGTAGATGCCGTGCCGGGCCACGATCAGCGCCGGGACGTCCGAGCGGAACCCGCGTTCGAAGGCGTCGCCGAGCGCCCGCATGTCCTGCCCGTTGGCGATCACCGGCACGGTGACCGGATCGTCGTGCGCGCCACGGCCGACGCCCTTGAGCATCTCCAGGCCGGACAGGCGTACCCCGTCCGGCCAGCGTTCGGCGGCGAGCACCGGCGCCAGCGCGTGCACGTGCACCACCGCCCCGGCTCCGGCGACCGCCGCGATCCGGGCGTGCAGGCCGGCCTCCGCCGACGGCACCCCGGCCGACACCGCGTCGCCGCCCGCGTCGACCACGATCACGTCCGTCGCGGTCAGCTCGCCCTTGTCCATCCCGCTCGCGGTGACGGCCAGCCGCAGCGGGTCCCGGCCCAGGGTCACCGACAGGTTGCCGGAGGTGCCGCGCATCCAGCCCCGTTCCGCGTACCGGGCGGCCTCGGCGGCGAGTTCCCGGCCGGCGGCGAGCAGCGCGGCCGGCGCCAGGACCAGTTCGTCGAACGTGGCGACGGTCCGGGCCGGCCCGAAGTCCGCCGCGTGGTACGGCTCCCCGGGCCGGGCCACGCCGACGGTGCGCCAGCCGGCCGCCGCCGCGGCGGCCACCTCCTCGGGTACGTCGGTGAGGAACACCGCCCGCGCCGGGTCGACGCCCAGCGCCGCCGCGATGCTCCGGTACGACGACGCGTCCCGTTTCGGTCCGGCGTTGACCGTGTCGAAGTGCCCGCTGAACAGCCCGGTCACGTCGCCGTCGGTGGTCCGGGAGAATGCGGCGAGCTGAGCGGTGACCGAGCCGGAGGAGAAGACGGCGAGCCGCAGCCCGGCCGCGTGCCAGGCGCGCAGCGCGGGCGCCACGTCGGCGAAGAACTCGGTGACCAGCTCGCCGGTCGCGTAGCCGCGCTGCCAGATCAGGCCCTGGAGGGTCTTCAGCGGGGCGACCTTCTCGTCCGCGTCCATCCAGCCGTGCAGCACCCGCAGCACGTCCCCGGTGCCCGCGTCGGGTGCCAGCCCGCCGAGCGACCGGACCTGCGCGACCGCCTCGGCGACGGCCGGGGAGCCGGCGTGTTCGTCGAGCCACGGGCCGAGCCGGGGCCGGGCGTAGTCGTACAGCACGGAGTGCACCTGCTTGGTGGGGGTGAGTGTGCCCTCGATGTCGAGCAGCACCAGGTCCACGCCGGTGGTCACGGCCCCTCCTCGTGGTAGCCGGCGAGCGCGGCCGGGTCGAAGGGGCCGCGGTCGGTGACCACCGTGGTGACGTAGCGGGGCGGGGTGACGTCGAATGCGGGGTAGTGGCCGCGGATCCGGGGATCGACCACACCGACCGCGGAGAGCACCTCGGTGCCCGCGCGGTACTCGATCGGCACGTCGGCGGTGGTCGGGGCGAGCCGGTCGGGAGCGTGGACCATCGCGAGGTACGGCACCCGGTGCGCGTGTGCGGCGATCGCGAGCCCCAGGGTGCCGACCTTGTTCACCACGTGACCGTCCATGGTGACCCGGTCGGCGGCGGTGACCAGCGCGTCGATCCGGCCCGAGGCGAGCACGGCGGCGCCCATGTTGTCGGTGATCACCGTCGTCTCGACGCCCATCTCGGCGAGGGTGTGCGCGGTCAGCCGGGCGCCCTGCTGGTACGGGCGGGTCTCGGTGCAGTGGAACGTCAGGGTCTTTCCCATCTCCTGCGCGGCGGTCACCAGCCCGACCAGGTAGAGGTCGGCCCAGCAGTGGGTGAGCACCGAGGCGTTCTCCGGTAGGAGCTTCGCGGTGTGCTCGCCGAGTTCGCGGCTGCGCGTGCGGTAGCGCTCGTCGCCGGCCCGCGCCGCGGCGAGCACGGACCCGACCAGATCCGCGTCGTCCACCGCGGACAGCACCGACCGCACCGCCTCGCGCTGGTGGTTGTTGGTGGGCCGGGTCGCGATGATCCGCTCCCCCGCCCAGCGCAGGTGCGCCAACGGGTCCGGCCGGTCGACGGCCTCCCGGGCGGCGAGCACCATCGCCCACAACGCGGCGAAGTACGGGCCGGACGACTGGGTCACCATCGCCTCGATCGCCCGGGCCACGTCCTCGACCGTCGCGCACCGCACCCACTCCCGCCGCGCCGGGAAGACCCGCCGGTCCAGGATGTGCACGCCGTCGTCGGCCAGCCGCACGCTGTCGGCCAGGATCGGGGTGCCCATCAGCCCACCCCCGACCGAACCGGCTGCCGGACGGCGCCGTCCCCGCCGGCCACGCCCCGGACCGTCAGGTACGGCGGGCTCGTCGGGACCTCGCCGGGCGGGCCCTCCAGGACGACCTCGTCGCCGTCGCGGTGCACCTCCCGGAAGCCGCCCATCCGGTAGGTCACGTACATCATCCGGTTGCGGTCGTTGGCCACGAAGTCCGCCTGCAGCCGGGCGCCGGCCTCGGCCGCGAGCCGCTGGATCTCGTTCAGCAGCACCGTGCCGACCCCACGCGACATCACCCGGCACGACATCAGCAGCAGCTTGAGCCGCCACACGTCCGGGCCGAGCTCGACCAGGGCCAACCCGATCTTGCCGTACGAGCCGAACCGGTCGGTCAGCTCGGCCAGCAGCAGCAGATGGTCGTCCGAGCGTTGCAACGCCTCGAGCTCGGCGTACGAGTACGTCCGGCCGGTGGTGTTGAGCTGGTGGGTCCGGACGGTCAACTCCTCCGCCCGCCGCAGGTCCTCGGTGGTGGCGGGGGCGATGGTGAACTCCATGCCCAGGGTGGCCAGGAACTCCTCGGAGGAGCCGGTGAACTCGGCGGCCGCCTCATCCCGGTCGATGTCGGCCCGGTACATCTGCCGCCGCTGCCGGGACTCCCCGGTCACGAAACGCGGGTGGAAGGCCGGCAGCGCCGGCAACCCGGCGGCCTCGGTGGCGTCGAAGCAGCGGACGGTCGGGTGCCGGGAGCCGACCTCCTCGCGTTCGAAGATCTGGTCGTCGACGAAGACGAGCGCGTCCGGGTTGAGGTTGAGTCGCCGCGCGATCGTCGCCACGGACTCCGCCTTGGAGCCCCAGTTGATCTGCGGGTGCAGGAACAGGTCGCCGATGCCCAGCTCGTCGAGCTTCGCGCGGGCGGCCGCCGGGTCGTTGCGGCTGGCGATCGAGTTGAGGATGCCCCGCTCGTCAAGGGCGCGGATCGCGTCGAGCACCTCCGTACGCGGGCGGATCTGCGGGTCCTCCAGCAGCACGCCGTCCCAGAGGGTGTTGTCGAGGTCCCAGATCACGCACTTCACAGGCCGGTTGGCGGCGTCCGTGCTCACCGGCTCACCTCCCCACCGACATCAGCGCGTCGGGCAGCTCCGCCAGCCGGTGCCGGTCCTGGCGGACCAGGTCGGCGATCACGATCTCCTGGATCTGGGTGCTGCCCTCGATGATTTCCATGACCTTCGCGTCCCGGTAGTAGCGCGCGGCCGGATGCCCGTCGAAGCAGCCGGCGGCGCCGTGGATCTGCACCGTCTCCCGGGCGGCCCGGTTGGCGGCGGCGGCCGCGAAGTACTTCGCCGTCCAGGTGGCCAGCGGGGCGGCCAGGTCGTTGCGCTCGCGCAGCGCGCCGGCCTGGCGGCAGAGCAGCCGGGCGGCGGCCACGTCGGTGGCCATCGCGCTGACCAGCCGGCGGATCAGCTGGTGGTCCCGGATCAGGGCGCCGCCCTGCCACCGGCGGTCGGTGTGCTCCAGCGACGCGTCCAGGCAGGCCTGCGCGATGCCGACACAGCCGGACGCGACGCTGTAGCGGCCGAACTCGAGCGCGGTCGCCGCCACCGTCATGAAGCCGCGGTCGACCGGACCGAGCACGGCGCCGGACGGCACCCGGCAGCCGTCGAGGCGTACCTCGCCCATCAGCCCGCCCCTGGTGCCGAGCACGCCGTCGATGGGCACGACCCGCAGGCCCGGGGTGTCCCGTGGCACCAGGAAGGCGGTGATGCCGTCCCCGGTGCGGGCGAACACCAGCAGCACGTCCGCGGCCAGCGCCATGCTGATCCACCGTTTGACGCCGGTCAGCCGGTAGCCGCCCGGCACCGGCTCGGCCGAGGTCACCAGGGTGCTCGGGTCGCTGCCGGCGGACTCCTCGCTCAGCGCGAACGCGCCGAGCACCTCCCCCCGGGCCAGCCGGGGCAGCAGGTCCGCCCGCTGGGCGGCGCTGCCCCAGCGTTCGACCGCCCCGGCGACCATCCCGTGCACGGTCAGCAGGGTGCGTACCGACGAGCAGCCGCGGCCGACCTCCTCGTGCAGCACGCCGAGGGGCACGGCGCCGAGGCCGGCCCCGCCGTGTGCCACGGCCACCCCGGCACCGAGGTGGCCCTCGGCGGCCAGGGCCCGTACCACGTCGGTGGGCACCCCGGTCCGGTCGATCTCGGCCGCCCGCGGGGCCACGACCCGGTCGACGAACTCGCGGAACCGGGCGGTGTCCGGGGGCCCGGGTGCGACCGGTGCCAGGGTTTCAGCCGACATGGCGCTCGACCAGCTCGGCGATCGCGTTGACGGTCCGGAAGTTGTCGCGCTCCAGGTCCTCGTTGTCGAGTTCGATCGCGAACTCCTGCTCGACGAAGAGCACCAGCTGCATGGCGAAGAGCGAGTTCACCAGGCCGGTCTCGAAGATGTCGTCGTCGTCGCGCAGGTCGCCGGGGCAGCGGGTGCCGAGGAAGGTCCGGATGCGGGTCTTGGTGTCCGGGCGGATCTTGGTGTCCAACTCAGGCTCCTTGGGTCGCGGGCCGCCGGTCGCCGGTGATCCCGTAGTGGTGGAAGCCCTCCCCGCTCTTGCGGCCGAGCAGGCCGGCGGCGACCATCGTCCGCAGCAGCGGGCAGGGCCGGTACTTTGAGTCGCCGAAGCGTTCGTGGAGCACCTCCAGGCTGTGCAGGATGGTGTCCACGCCGATCAGGTCCGCCGTCTCCAGCGGGCCCATCTCGTGGCCGAAGCACCGTTTGAACAGCTCGTCGATCGCTTCCGCCGAGGCGATTCCCTCCGCCCGGCAGAACGCGGCCTCGTTGATGGTCAGCATCAGCACCCGGTTGGACACGAAGCCCGGCGAGTCGTTCACCGTGATGGACGTCTTGCCCATCGACGCGAGCAGGGACTGCGCCGTCTCGATCGTGGCGGGGGTGGTGTGCCAGCCGGGGATGAGCTCCACCACCGGCTTCAGCGGCACCGGGTTCATGAAGTGCAGGCCGATCACCTGCCCGGGCCGCGACGTGAGGGCGGCGACGTCGGTGATCGGGAAGCAGGAGGTGTTGACCACGAAGACGCAGCCGGGCTCGCAGATCCGGTCCAGCGCCCGGTACACCGGCTCCTTGGCCGGCCACTTCTCCGAGACGTTCTCGATCACCACGCTCGCCGTGGCGAGTTCGTCGAGATCCTGGGTGAAGGTGATCCGGTCCAGCACCTCGGCCGGCGCGAACGTGCGCAGCTTCGGCGCGACGAGCCGCTGGAACCGGACCGCCCGGCCGATCTCCGCCCGCGCCCGGTCCAGCGCGTCGGCCGACGTGTCGACCAGGACGACCTTGTGCTCGGCCTGGGCCAGGCTCTGCGCCACGCCCGTCCCGATGGTGCCGGCACCGACCACGCCGATCATGACTCACTCCTTGGGGTGTCGTTGGTGAAGCGCGCCCAGTCGACGTCGAGGCCCGCCGTCCACAGCCGACCGAGCGAGGTCAGCAGCCCGGCCGTCTCCGAGCGGCCGGCGAACGCGGGGGCCAGGCCCGGCTGGACGCGGGCGAGCCGGGCCCGGTCGCAGGCCGGGTGGTGGCGGGCGGACGAGGAGAGACCCTCGCCGGGGCCGAGTTCGATCGCCACCGGGTCCACGTCCCGCCACAGGGTGCCGAGACCGGACATCAGCTCGACCGGACGCGCCAGGTGCTGGGCCCAGTACGCCGGGTCGGTCGCCTGGGCGTCGGTGAGCCAGCTGCCGGTGATGTTGGAGACGTACGGGATCCGGGGCTCGGCCAGCCGCACGTTGGCGCCGATCCACGCGGTGAGCCGCGCGCCGAGCGGTGCCATGGTGCGGGTGTGGAAGCCGTGGTGGGCACCGACCCGCTGATAGACGACGCCGGCGTCGGTCAGCCGCTGTTCGAGGTCGGCGACCGCCGCCCGGGGGCCGCCGAGCACGGTCTGGAAGGGACTGGTCACGGCGGCCACGTCGAGGTCGGTGCCGAGCCACGGGCCGATCTCGTTCCGGGCCAGCGCCACGGCCAGCATGCCGCCGGGCGCCAGCTCCTCGATCCGCTCGGCCCGCCACCGCACCAGCCGCAGCGCGTCCGGCAGGGACATCACGCCGGCCAGGCAGGCGGCGACGTACTCGCCGAGGCTGTAGCCGATCATGGCCGCCGGTTCCACGCCCCAGCTCCGGACCAGCTCGGCCAGCGCGTACTCGAGCACGAAGACGCCCGGCTGGCCGTACCGGGTGGTGGCGAGCGGGCCCTGCGGCACCTGCCGGGGCCGCAGCATCGCGCGCAGGTCGCCCGGCAGCCGCGGGGTCTGTTCCACCGGCCGGACCAGCAGGTCGAGCAGGTCACAGCCGTCGGCCTCGAGCACGGCGCTGCAGCGGTCGACGGCGTCCCGGAACACCGGTTCGGTCCGGTACAGCTCGGCGCCCATCCCCGGGTACTGGTCGCCAACCCCGCTGAGCAGGAACGCCACCGGCCGCCGGACCGCCGGCTGGCCGCCCTCCAGGCCCCGGCCCCGGCGCAGCGCGGCCACCACGGAGGCGGTGTCGGCGCCGGCGACCGCTCCCCGGTACGCGCCGTGCGCCGCGTGCTGCGACTCGCGGGCCAGCTCCGGCAGCGATTCCGGCGCGGCCTCGATCCGCCCGAGCAGGGCCTGCCGGGCCGCGGGCAGTCCCTCGGCGGTGGCGGCCGACCACAGCAGCAGTTCCGCCGGGCGGGTGGCCACCGTGGTCAACACCGACTCAGTCATTTCGTGTTCCTTCCAACGCGGCGACGAGTCCGAGATGCTCGCGGACGAGCCGGAGCACCGCAGCCCGGTCGGAGACCAGGTTGAAGTGGCCGTGGCCGATCAGGTCGACGGTGCACCGGCCGGTGGTGAGGTCGCCCCAGCCGGACAGCTCGGGCTGCGACACGTAGTGGTCCCCGGTGCCGCTGCACGCGTGGATGTCGCAGCCCAACGGCGTACGCGCCGGCCACCGGTACCGCTCGCAGGCGGCGAAGTCGGCCCGCAGCATCGGCAGCAGCAGCCGCAGCAACTCCTGGTTGGCCCAGACCGAGTCCGGAATGCCGTCGTACCCGTGGCGTACCCGGGCCAGGAACTCGGCGTCCGGCAGGTGGGCGATCTCCGGCTCGGTGCCGGGCCGGTGCGGGGCCGTCGCCCCGGCCACGAAGAGCCGCTCCGGCTCGCGCGGCAACCGGTGGGCGACCTCGTACGCGACGAGCGCGCCCATGCTGTGGCCGAACAGCGCGTACGGCCGGTCGAGCAGCGGCCGCGCCGCCTCGGCCACCCGCGCGGCGATCACGTCGAGGTCGTCGACCGGCGGTTCGCCGTAGCGCGACTCACGGCCGGGCAGGTGCACCAGGCACACCTCGACCGCCGGAGCCAGCTCGGCCAGCCAGCGGGCGTAGAACGACGGCCCCGCCCCGGCCGGCGGTACGCAGAAGAGCCTGAGCCGGGCCTCCGGCAGCACCCGGGGTCGCCTGATCCACGGCGAGCCGGTCACGACGCCACCTTCAGGGCCTGGCCGACGGTCAGCGATTCGAGCACCGTGCAGAGCCGGGCCAGTTCCTCCGCCGAGTTGTAGTAGTGCACGGAGACTCGGAGCAGGCTGCTGATGCCGCGCCGCTGCATGTCGACGCAGGCGGCGTTCGACAGGCACACCCAGGTGTTGATGCCGGCCCGCTGCAACTCCGCCCGGACCAGCTCTGCGGCCTGGCCGTGCACGGTCACCGCGATGGTGCCGCAGCGTTCCCGGCCGCGGTCCTCCACGGTGATCCCCGGGATGCTCGCGAGATCCACGCGCAGGCCGGCGGCGAGCTCCCGGATCCGGTGCCAGGTGTTCTCGATCCCCCAGGAGAGCGCGTAGTCGACGGCGACACCCAGCCCGATCCGGGTCGCGCAGTTGGTCTCCCAGGTGTCGAACCGGCGGGCCGCCGGCGCGAACCGGTAGCCGACCCCGTCCCACTCGACGCCGTCGAGCCCGACCGTGCCGGGCGAGAGCTGCTCGGCGAACTCCCGCCTCGCGTACAGGAACCCGGTGCCCCGGGGGCCACGCAGGAACTTCCGGCCGCAGCCGACCAGCATGTCGCAGCCGATCTGGCGTACGTCGACGGGGAGCTGCCCGATCGACTGGCTGGCGTCCACCAGGTAGGTGATCCCGTGCTCGCGGGCGACCCGGCCGATGGCGGCCACCGGGTAGATCAGGCCGTCGTGCATCGGCACGTGGGTCATGGCGATCAGCTTCACCCGCTCGTCGATGTGCTCCCGCAGCTCCGCGACGTCCACCAGGCCGTCGGCGTCCACCGGCAGAACCTCCAGCTGGACGCCGGTACGCCGGGCGAGGTGCAGGAAGGAGAGGTAGCTGCTGCCGTATTCCATCGGGCTGATGAGCACCCGGTCGCCGGGCCCCAACACGATGCTGGACAGCGCCGCGCCCCAGGCCCGGGTGGCGCTCTCGAACATCGCGATCTCGTCGCTGTGGCAGTTGAGCAGGTCGGCGAGAGCGCTGTGCCCGCGTTCGACGGCCACCCGGGCCCGCTCGGCGGCCTCGTAGGGGCCCAGCTCGGACTCCAGCCGGAGGTGACGCATGACCGCGTCGACCACCGGTTTCGGGGCGAGGCTGGCGCCGGCGTTGTTGAGATGGGCGACGTACTTCACTCCGGGCGTGTCCGCCCGCGCCCGTACCAGGTTGATGTTCATCTCAGCTCATCTCGACAGATCGGTACGGTTAACCGGCCAGGTAGCGCAGCGCCAGGGAACCGGCGTCCGCGCGTTCCTCGTTGACCACCTGCCAGCCGGCCTCGGCCAGCTCGGCGAATGTGCGGCAGCCCCACAGCCGCGTGATCGGCACCTTCATCCGGTTGCGCTTCTCCCACCGCGCCAGCGCCTCCAGGAAGGTCAGCGAGTCGCAGCCGACCGCCAGCAGTTCGTCGTCGTCGACCAGGTCGTCGACCCCGACCAGGTCGCCGACGATCTGCATGAGGTGCTCGCACAGCTCGTCCTGGGTCGCCGCGGCCGGCTGGGCGTCGCCCGGCTCGTCGGCCGGCCGGCGGCGCAGCAACCGGCGTACCCGGTCGACGCGCTCGGTGAGCGGCACCGTCGACACCACGAGCCGGGCGTCCCCGGCGGCGACGACCGAGCCGAGCAGGCCGGTCGCCTGGTCCACGTCCATCGCCGTCGCCGTGGCGGCGGTGGCGCCGAGGCCCGCGGCGGCCTTGTCGAACCGCCAGACGTCCCAGTCGACGCTGACCCACGGCGCGCCGTTCGCGCTGCGCCATTCGGCGTACGCGTCGAGGTAGCGGTTGGCCGCCGTGTAGACGCCGAAGGTGATGCCGCCGAGGACCGCGCTCAGGCTCGAGCAGACCAGGAAGAAGTCCAGCGGCTGGGTACGGGTGACGCGGTCGAGGACGCCGATTCCGGTGGTCTTGGGCCGCAGCAGGTCCTGGGCGTGGTCGGCGGAGGTCTCGGCGACGAACGTGAAGCCGCTGCCGCCGCCCTCGATCCCGGCCGCGTGCACCACGCCGTTGACCGGACCCCAGTGCCGGTTGACCTCCTCGACCACCTGGGCCATCCGCCGCTCGTCGGCGACGTCGGCGCGCAGCGTGAGCACCTCGGCGCCGAGTTCGCGCAGCCGCCGGGCGGCGTCCGCGCCGGGCGGCCGGCCCTGGCGGGACACCAGCGCGATCCGGGTTCCGCCGGATGCCGCGAGGTGGGTGGCGATCGCCAGGCCCATCCGGCCCGAGCCGCCGGCGATCAGGTACACCCCGCCCGGCCGGACCGGCGTGGCCACCCCGCCCGCGGTGTCCAGCCGCTCGAAGGACGGGACGTGCCGGTCGGCGCCGCGGTAGGCGACCTCCGGCGTCTCCGCCGGGCTCGCCAGTTCGGCCAGCAGCCGGGCCGCGACGTCGGCGGCGGGCGTACCGGCCGCGAAGTCCAGGGCCTGGCAGCCCAGGTCGGGATGCTCCTGCGGGACGACCTGGCAGAGCCCGAGCAGCGCCGCCGCCGCCGGGTCCACCGCCGTGGCGTCCCCGACCGGCTGGGCGTTCTCGGTCACCACCCACAGTTCGGGCGACTGTCCGGCCGCGACCAGCGCCCGGACCAGCGACAGCGTGCCGAGCACGCCGGTGGCGAGGGCCGCCTCGGCGGGGGCGCCGCCGGAGCGCAGCCGTACCACCCGGGTGACCGGGCCGATCTCCGCCACCACGTGCTCGACCAGTCGGGCCAGGTCGGCGGGGTCCTCCGGCCGCACCCGCACCACGCCGTCGGCGGTCACGTCGAACTCGGTGGCCGGCTCCACCGCCACCACGGTCAGCCCGGCCGCGGCGAGTTCCGCCCGTACCGTCGCGGCCGGTTCGGGCTGGTCGCCGACGACGAGGCAGGTGCCGTCGGTGCGCGCCAGGTCGCCGGGGTGGTGCGGGCGGGGCAGCCCGGTCCGGGTCCACACCTGCCGGTACAGCCACCGGTCGACCGGTTCCGGCTCCTGCGCCGTACGCCCGGCGGCGCCGCCCGGGGTGACCTGCTGGTCGGCGACCGGCACCCACAGCTCCTCGCCCTGCCAGGGGTAGGTGGGCAGGGACAGCCGGCGGTACCGCCGGCCCTGGTACCGGGCCGCCCAGTCGACGTCGCCGCCGTCGACCCACTCCCGGGCCAGGTCGGCCAGTTCCCCAGCGGCAGGGTTGTCGCCGGCCGGGTCGTCGCCGGCCAGCGCCCGGGCCAGCTCCGCGGTCGACGAGACCACGGCGGCCCAGCGTCGCGGCTGCGGTCGCCGGCCGGCCGCCAGCGTGAACGCGAGGTCGGCCAGCGCCACGTCAGGCCGCCCGGCCAGCCAGGCCAGCAGCCGCTCCCGCATCGCGTACAGCGCGGTCTCGCTGCGGGCCGAGAGCAGCACCGCGTGCTCGGCCGGCGGGTGCGGTTCGGCCGGCGCCGGCTGCGGCGGCTGCTCCACGACCAGGTGGACGTTCGTGCCGCCCATGCCGAAGGAGCTGACACCAGCCCGGCGCGGGCCGTCCGGCCACGGCCGCAGGGTGCGGTTGACATAGAACGGGGAGTCCGCGAAGTCGATGCCCGGGTTGGGCTCGTCGAAGTCCGGCGCGGGCGGGATCTCGCCGTGCTTCACCGACAGGATCGCCTTGAGCAGCCCCGCCATGCCCGACGCGTAGCCGAGATGCCCGATGTTCGCCTTCACCGAGTTCAGCGCGCAGAACCCACGCTCCCGCGTGTACTGCCGGTAGGCGCGGGTGAGGGCGCGTACCTCGATCGGGTCGCCGACCGCGGTGCCGGTGCCGTGCCCCTCCACCAGGTGGATCGACTCGGCCGGCACGCCGGCGGCGGCGAGCGCGGCGCTGATCGCCGCGGACTGCCCCTCGACCCCCGGCGCGGAGAAGCCGGCCTTGGCCTTGCCGTCGTTGTTGATCCCGCCGCCGAGGATCACGGCGTGGATGTGGTCGCCGTTCGCGATGGCGTCGGAGAGCCGGCGCAGTACGACGACCCCGACGCCGTCGCCCTCGACGTAGCCGGTGCCGCGTTGTTCGTAGGCGCGGGTGTGGCCGTCGGCGGAGAGGATGAACCCGTCCTGCTGTTCGTAGGCGAGACTGTCGTGGCAGCGGATGTTGACCGCACCCGCCAGCGCGAGATCGGCCCGGCCGGCGCGTACCGCCTCGGCGGCCAGGTGGATCGCGACCATCGACGACGAGCAGGCGGTACGCACGCTGAGGCTCTCGCCGGTGAGGCCGAGCTTGTAGGAGATGCGGGTGGAGAGCGTGTCCGGGGCGTTGGACAGCTCGACGAGCAGGCGTTCGGCGGCCGAGTGCGCGTCGAACTCCCGGCCCTCGCGGTAGGTGTTCGGCCCGACCGTGGTGTAGACGGCGACCCGCTCGGTGAGCCGGTGCACGTCGTAGCCGGCCTCCTCCATCGCCGCCCACGCGTGTTCGAGCAGGACGCGGTGCTGCGGGTCGAGGACCTCGGCCTCCCGCCGGGGGATGCCGAAGAACTCGTAATCGAAGCGGCGTACGTCGTCGAGCACGCCGCGGGCGTGGATCCACCGCCGGCCGGCCTCCTGGTCGTCGACGGTCAGCGGGGCGCCGAAGGTGATCGACTCCCGTCCGGCCCGCAGGTTGGCCCAGAACTCGTCGAGGTCGCCTGCCCCGGGCATGGTGGCCGCCATCCCGATGACGGCGATCGGTTCCTGGTTCATCAGCCCCGCACCCCCACGCTCGCGATCGACTCGGCCAGGCTCCGGACGGTCGGGTACTCGTAGAGCGCCGTCACCGGCAGCTGGGCGCCCAACTCCTGGTGGATCCGCCGGCTCAGCGCCGGCACCGACGCCGACGTACCACCGAGGTCGAAGTAGTTGTCGTCGACGCCCACCGTGGGCACCTCGAGCAGTTCCGCCCAGAGCGCGGCGATCACGGTCTCCAGTTCGGAGCCCGCGGCCGCGTACCGGCTGCCCAGGTCGAGCCGGGCGGCGCCGGTGTCGGCCCGCAACGCGGCCCGGTCGAGCTTGCCGTGCTGGGTGAGCGGCAGCGCCTCGACCCGGTGGTACTCGGACGGGATCATGTAGTCGGGCAGCCGTGCCGCCAGCCGGCGGCGCAGCTCGGCGACGGTCGGCGCGCCGGCGGCCGGGACGACGTACGCGGCCAGGACCCGGTCAGCGCCCTGCGTCCGGTCGACCACGGCGGCCTGCCGGATCTCCGGGAGTTCCGCCAGCGCCGACTCGACCTCGCCGAGCTCGACCCGGTTGCCGCGGATCTTCACCTGGTCGTCGGTGCGGCCCAGCACCTGGACCAGCCCGCCGGGCAGCCTCCGGGCGAGGTCGCCGGAGCGGTACAGCCGGGCGCCGGGCCGGGTGCCGACCGGGTCGGGCACGAACGCGGCGGCGGTGAGGTCCGGCCGGTTGTGGTAGCCGCGGGCCAGCGCGTCGCCGCCGATGTACAGCTCGCCCTGCTCGCCGTCGGCAACCGGGCGCAGCCGCTCGTCGAGGATGTGCACCTCGGTGTCGGGCAGCGGCCGGCCGACCGGGGGCGGGGACTGCGCCAGGTCAGCCGCCGTGAACTGGTGGCAGCAGGTGAAGACGCCGGCCTCGGTCGGGCCGTACCCGTTGGCGATCCCGGCGCCGAGCGACCCCAGCGCGTGGGCGACGTGGGCGCTCGACAGGACCTCGCCGCCGACCACCACCTGGTGCAGGCCCGCGCCGTCGAGCAGCGCGTCGTCGACGATCCGGTTGAACAGCGTGGGGGTGAGCCAGAGCGTGGTGACCCCGGTACGGCGGACCGTGTCCACGATCAGCTCCGTGGAGACCCGCTGGTCGGGCAGGATCGCCAGCCGGCCGCCGTTGGCCAGGCAGCCGAAGATCTCGAAGACCGACGCGTCGAACGACAGCGGGCAGGACTGCAGGAACGTCTGGCCCGCGTCGAACGTGCCGTAGATCCCGGACCGGACGATGCGGGCGGCGGCGCGGTGCGGCACCGCGACGCCCTTCGGGGTGCCCGTCGTGCCCGAGGTGTAGATGACGTAGGCGAGGTGGTCCAAGGTGGCGCGCGGCCCGGCCTCGGCCGGCACGGCGTCGGGTCGGGCGTCGGCCGGTTCGGCGTCGACCGGGACCCGGATCCCGTCGAACTCCGGCAGGCCGCCACGGGTCGCGTCGGACTCGACGAGGACCCGCGCTCCGGAGTGGTCGAGCATGAACCGGAGCCGGTCGGCCGGGTGGCCGACCCACAGTGGCAGGTACGCCGCCCCGGCCTCGAGGATGCCCAGGATCCCGACGAGCATGTCGATGGAGCGCGGCACGTGCAGGCCGACCACGACGTCGGGCCCGACGTGCTGGGCGCGCAGGGCCGCGGCCAGTTGCCGGGACCGCTCCCGGAGCTGTCCGTAGGTGATCGACCGGTCGCCGGCAACGGCGGCGATCGCGTCCGGCGCGGCGTCCGCGTGTAGCGCGAACATGTCGTGCAGGCACTGGGTTGAGGCGTCGTTCATCGCGCGTCACTTCCGCCCAAACGTTTGTCCACTTGGCTCTCCCACCACTCGGCGTCGCAGCTCTGCCGGCGATCGTCCTCAGCCTGCTCGCCCGGCTGGTCCGGCGGCAGAGAAGCAGCGACAGGGGTGGATTGCCGGTGCCGTTGCGCGTTTTCCTGCCCGGCGTCGACCGGCGACGGCGCACACCCGTCCGCCGGCGGGCACGACGGCGCGCCCGGCCCCACGATCGGGGCCGGGCGCGCCGTTCAAGCAGCTCAGTCGCCCAGCTGCTCGGTGATGGTCCGGGCGAGCTGCGGGACGTGCTCCCGCATCACCGAGAAGTGGTCTCCGGTCATCCGGTGAACCCGCACCTCGGCGGCCAGCTCCCGCCAGCGCGCCAGGTATTCGGAGAAGCTCTGCCCGGCGTCGACGACCTCGTGCTCGCCCTGGGCGAGTTCGTCGCTCACGATCAGGTGCAGCCGTCCGGCGTAGCGCCGGTGCCGGTACGACATCATCATCTCCATCACCTCCGCCCACATCCGCGCCGCGGGGAGCCACATGTCTCCGGCGCCGCGCTCGGGCAGGGTGATGCCGTCGTCCCCGACGAAGTCGTCGACCAGGTGCTCGAGCAGCCCGATGGTTTCCAGCCGCAGCCGCGCGGTGTCCTCCTCCGGCGCCGCGCCGGCGAGCGCCTCCAGGTTGGCGACACACTTCTTGATCAGCCCGAACTCGTCCCAGAGATGCTGCTTCTCGGTGGCGTCCAGCGCCGGGTCCAGCAGGATGAAGGTGACGTCCTCGCCGTCGGCGGCGAGGAGGTGCGCGACCTCGCTGGCCACCCCGCTCCCGCCGCACCAGCTGAAGATCCGGTACGGGCCCTGTGGCACGGCCTCGCGCAGCTCGGCGACGTACCGGGCCGCCATCTCCGCCGTGGCTGGCACCTGTCCGGAGCCGTCCGGCAGGCCGGGCCACTCGAACGCGACCACCGGGAGATCCGGGTCGAGGTGCACGACCAGGCGCTGGTACCAGTGGGCGCTGCCGCCGCCGGGATGGATGCAGACCAGCGGTGCGCGCTCGCCGGTGCGGTTGAGCCAGAGCAGCGCCTTGGTCGGCAGTTCCCCGCTGTCGATCGACTCGGCGAGCGCCTCGACGGTGCGGTGGGTGAGGAAGGACCGGACGGGCACCTCGATGCCGTGGCGTTGGCGCAGCATCGCGATGATCCGCAGGATCAGCAGCGAGTGCCCGCCGAGGTCGAAGAAGTCGTCGTACCGGCTCACCCTGGGCAGCCCGAACACCTCGGCCCAGATGTCCGCCACGGCCCGTTCCGCCGGGGTGCGGGGCGCGCTGAACTCCCGGGTCCGGCTCGCCGCCGCCGGCAGCGGCAACGCGGCCCGGTCGACCTTGCCGCTGGCGTTCAGGGGGAGCTGGTCCAGCCGTACCCACGCGGTCGGCACCAGGAAGTCGGGGACCCGCCGGCGCATCAGGTCGCCGAGCCGGGCCGGGTCGGCCGGCCCGCCGGCGTCCAGGACGACGTACCCGACGAGTTGCTTGACCCCGTCCGAGCCCCGGTACGCCGCGGCCGCGGCGGTCCGGACCGGCGGCAGCTCGGCGAGCGCGGCCTCCACCTCGCCCAGTTCGACGCGGTGCCCGCGGATCTTCACCTGGTGGTCCTGCCGGCCGATGTAGTGCAGGGTGCCGTCGGGGTCCTGCCGGACGATGTCGCCCGTGCGGTACAGCCGCGCGCCGGGTTCCGCGCCGGACGGGTCCGGCACGAAGCGTTCCGCGGTCAGGTCGGGCCGTCCCTGGTAGCCGCGGACCACGCCGGGCCCGCCGAGCAGCAGTTCCCCCGGTACGCCGAACGGAACCGGGTTGAGATCGCCGTCCACGACCTGGACCCGGGTGTGCGAGACCGGGGTGCCGATCGGGATGGAGTTCTCGGTCTCCAGGCGGGAGACCCGGGGGTGCGCGGTACCGAAGACGGTGCCCTCGGTCGGGCCGTACCCGTTGCCGACCGGCACACCGTGTTCGAGCGCCGTGCGGACGTGCGGCGGGGAGAGTGCCTCGCCGCCGACCAGCAGATGCCGGACCGTGGCCAGCGCCTCGGGCCGGACGTCCACGATGGTGTTGAACAGGCCGGAGGTCAGCCACAGCACGGTGACCCCGTGCCGGCGCAGCAGCTCCTCCAGCTCGGCGGCGGTGGGGGTGCCCGGCGGGCACACGGCCAGCCGGGCGCCGGTGCAGAGCGCACCCCAGATCTCGAACGTGGAGACGTCGAAGGCGAGCGCGCTGAGCAGGAAGAGCGTCTGTTCCTCGCCGAGGGTCGTGTAGTTCGGGTCGTGCACCAGCCGGACCACCCCGCGGTGCGGCACCAGCACGCCCTTCGGGCGGCCGGTCGAGCCGGAGGTGTAGGTGACGTACGCCAGGTTGTCCGCCGACAGCCGCACCTCGGGGGTGTCGGTCGGCCGGTCGGCCAGCGACCGCCAGGCCGGGTCCAGCACGATGGTGGTGAGTGCCGCGTCCGCCGCGAAGCGGTGCGCGTGGTCCGGCTGGGTCAGCATCACCCGGGCCCCGGCGTCGTCCACGATGTACCCGATCCGGGAGTCCGGATACGCCGGGTCCAGCGGCAGGTAGCAGCCGCCGGCCTTCAGGACGCCGAGCAGGGCGGTGACCACGTCGAGTCCCCGGTCCAGGCACACCGCGACCGGCGTGTCGGGGCCCACCCCGTATTCGCGCAGCGCCCAGGCCAGCTGGTTGGCCCGGGCGTCCAGCTCGCGGTACGTCAGCCGCCCCGCACCGAACTCCACCGCCACCGCGTCGGGCCGGGCCGCGACCCGGGCGGCGAACAGGTCGGTGACGCACAGCTCAGGCGGCGTACGCCAGGTCGCCGCCGGTACGCTGAGCCGCTCCGCCGAGGTGGCGTGCAGGTCGACGGGGTTCGCGCCGCCGTCGGCGACCATCGCCGCCAGCAGTTCGAGGTAGGTCGCGCCGAGCGCGTCGAGGCGTTCCCGGGTGGCCCAGCCGGCCCGGCACTCCAGCCGTACCTCGCCGGGGAAGGTCAGCACGTTGAGGGTGAACTCGTTCGGGCTGTCGTCGACGATCGTGCCGAACGCCTCCTGCTGGTCGTCGAGGACGTGGAAGTCGAGGTAGGAGAAGATCACGTCGATCAGCGGCGCGCCGTCGCCCCACTCGCGCTGGATCGCGGGCAGCGGATACCGCCGGTGCGGCCAGAGCGCCAGCTCCTCGTCGAACACGGCCCGCAGCAGGTCCCGCCAGGACGGCGCCCGCAGGTCCACCGCGAACGGCAGCGTGTTGAGGTGCATGCCGAGCACCTCGTCGCCGCGCAGCAGCTCGGGGCGGCCGTTGCAGACCAGCCCGCTGAAGAACCGGCGCTGGCCGGTGATGATCCCGAGCATGGCGAGGTGGGCGGTGTGCAGCACCGTCTTGAGCGAGGTGCGGGTGCGCGCGACGAGGTCGCGCAGGGCCGGCTCCAGGTGCCGCCAGGACACCCGCAGCTCCTCGACCTTTCCGTAGCCGGCCGGGGCGGTGTCCGCCGGCAGCGCCAGCCGGTCGAAACCGCGCACCCGGTCCCGCCAGAACTCCTGGTCGGCCGCGGCGGCGAGGGAGCGGCGCTCCAGCGCGACGAAGTCGGCGTACCGGGCCTCGGGCGCGCTGCCGGGTCCGCCGGTCCCGCCGTCGCGGATCGCCCGGTACGTCGCGCGCAGCTGGCCGATCAGCGAGTGGTGGCTCCAGCCGTCGAGGATGGCGTGGCACTCGGTGTGCGTCAGCACCCACTCCCGCTCGCCGGTGCGGTGCACGTGCCAGCGCAGCTGCGGGGCGTGGGCCACGTCCAGCGGGCTGGTCCGCATGGTGTGCCGGTATTCGGCGATCACCGCCTGCTGCTCGGCATCGGGCAGTCCGCGCAGGTCGTCGTAGCCGATCTCGGCGCGGGCGTCGGCGTGCACGAGCTGCATCGGCTCCGAGAAGCCGGACATGTCGAACGTGGTCCGCAGGATCTCGTGCCGGTCGACCAGCAGCTGCCCGGCGGCGCGGAGCGCGGCCAACGAGAACGGACCGTCGTCGGTGATCGGGAAACTGGTGACGTTCTGGTAGGCCGGGTGCTCGGTGCCGGCGAGCATCTCGTAGACCATGCCGGCCTGCACCTGGCCCATCGGGTAGGCGTCGACCAGCCCGTCCGGCAGGCGGTCCCGGTCGGCGGGGATGAGCTGCGTGAACCGGCCGACGTGGGTCTCCTCCGTCGCGGCGTCGGCCCGGCCGGCCACGGTCGCCAGCTCCGCCGGGGTCTGATGGGTGAAGATGTCCTGGACCGACAGGTTCACCCCGGCGGCACGCAGCCGGCCGATCGCGCGGATCGCCCGGATCGAGTCGCCGCCGAGGTCGAAGAAGCGGTCGTGCGCGCCGATCCGGTCGACGCCCAGGGCGGCGGTGAGCGCGTCGGCCACCTGCCGCTCCAGCTCGGTGCGGGGGGCGACGTACTCGCCGGCCAGCGCGGCGCGGGTCCGGTCGGGTTTCGGCAGCGCGGCGCGGTCGAGTTTGCCGCTGGTGGTGAGCGGCAGCGCGGCCAGCGGCACCCAGTGGCTGGGGATCATCGCCTCAGGCAGCCGATCACGCAGGTACGACGCCGCGGCGGTCCCGTCGACCTCGGCGCCGGCGACGAGATAACCGACCAGTTGCCCGTCGTGCACGGCGACCGCGGCGGCGGCCAGGCCGGGCAGCTCGCCCAGCACCGCCTCGACCTCGCCGAGTTCGATCCGGTGGCCGCGGATCTTCACCTGGCGGTCGAGCCGGCCGAGATACTCGATGCTGCCGTCCGGCCGGTGCCGGGCGAGGTCGCCGGTGCGGTACAGCCGCTGGCCCGGGCAGCGGCCGAACGGGTCGGGGACGAACCGGTCGGCGGTCAGCTCGGGCCGGTTGAGGTAGCCCCGGGCCAGTTGCACCCCGCCGAGCAGCAGCTCGCCGGGGACTCCGATCGGGACCGGCCGCAGGGTGTCGTCGACGATGTAGGCGCGGGTGTTGGCGATCGGCCGGCCGATCGTCACCGGCGCGCCGGGTACGCAGCGCGCCGCGGTGACATCGACCGCCGCCTCGGTGGGGCCGTACAGGTTGTGCAGCTCGCAGCCGATCCGCTCGTACACGGCGTCGACCAGGTCGGCGGTGAGCGCCTCACCGCTGCAGATCATCCGGCGCAGCGACGGCAGCGGGGGCTGCGGCTCGGCGAGGAACGCCCGCAGCATGGTCGGTACGAAATGGACGGTGGTGACCCGTTCGGTGGTGATCAGCTCGGCCAGGTATCCCGGGTCGCGGTGGCCACCGGGGCGGGCCAGCACCAGGGCGGCACCGGTGATCAGGGGCCAGAAGAACTCCCACACCGACACGTCGAAGCCGTACGGGGTCTTCTGCAGCACCCGGTCGGTCGGATCCAGCCGGTACGCGTCCTGCATCCAGCGCAGCCGGTTGACGATCGCCCGGTGCCCGACCACGACCCCCTTCGGCCGGCCGGTCGACCCCGAGGTATAGATCACGTAGGCGGGGTGGTCCGGGTTCAGGGCGGAGCCGGGGTTGTCGGCCGGCCCGCCGTCGGCGGGGAACCGTTCGGTGTCGTCGAGCACCATCGTGGCCCCGGCGTCCGCGCACATGTACGCCAGCCGGTCGGCCGGGTTGTCCGGATCGAGCGGCAGGTACGCGCCGCCCGCCTTGAGGACGGCCAGCAGCGCCACCACCAGCTCGGGGCCGCGCTCCCGGCGGACGCCGACGACCGACTCGGGTCCCACCCCGGCCTCGATGAGCCGGTGCGCGAGCCGGTTGGCTCGGGTGTTCAACTCGGCGAAGGTAACGATGTCGTCGCCGGAGACGACCGCGACCGCGTCCGGGGTCCGCGCCGCCTGCCGTTCGAACAGCGCCGGCAGGGTGTCGTCCGCCGGATAGTCGACGGCCGTGTCGTTCCACTCCTCCAGCACCCGCCGCCGCTCGGCCGCCGGGAGCACGGACAACCGGCTGACCGGTGTCTGTGGGGCGTCGGCGAGGCCGCCGGCCAGCTCGACGAACTGGGCGGCGAACCGCTCGGCGGTCTCCCGGTCGAACAGCGCGGTGGCGTAGTTCACCGCACCGGCCAGCGACCCGTCGGGCCGGTCGGCGACGGCGACCGTCAGGTCGAACTTGGCGTCGCTCTCCCCGACCGGCAGCGGCTCGGCGCGCAGCCCACCGAAGCGCTGTTGCCGCGTGGCGCCGGCGCCGTCCCAGAGGAACATGGTGGAGAACAGCGGGGTCCGGGCCGGGTCACGCTCCGGGGCCAGCTCCTCCACCAGCCGCTCGAACGGCAGCTCCTGGTAGGCGTACGCGTCCAGCGCGGTCTCCTTGACCCGCCGCAGCACCTCCGCGTACGACGGGTCGCCGGAGAGGTCGGTACGCAGCACCAGGGTGTTGAGGAACAGCCCGATCAGATCCTGCGTCTCGGCCCGGTCCCGGCCGGCCACCGGGGTGCCGACCGTCACGTCGGTCCGCCCGGCGTACCGGCCGAGCAGGATCGTGTACGCGGCGAGCAGCGCCATGAACGGCGTCGCCCCGGCCTGGCGGGCGAACCGGGTCAGCCGGCCGGCGACGGACGCGGGCACCACGAACGGGACCTTCCCGCCCGCACTGTCCCGAACCGGTGGTCGGGGCCGGTCGGCCGGCAGTTCCAGCGGGGCCGCCCCGGCCACTTTGCCGCGCCAGTAGCCGAGCTGCCGGTCCAGGGTGGCGCCCGACATCGCCGTACGCTGCCAGGCGGCGAAGTCCGCGTACTGCACCGGCAGCGGGGGCAGGGCCGCCGCCTCGCCGGCCAGCGCGGCCGCGTACCGGCGGTCCAGCTCGCGCCAGAGCACCTCCTCCGACCACTCGTCGAACGCGATGTGGTGCAGGGTCACCAGCAGCGCGTACTCCTCGTCGCCGAGCCGGGCCAGCGTGGCGGCCAGGACCGGCCCGCCGGCCAGGTCGACGGGGCGGCGGTCGTGGCTGGTCCAGCCGGCGAGCCGGCCGTCCTGCGCCGTCCGGTCGAGGTCACGCAGGTCCACCTCGGTCAGCGCGACCGGGGCGGGGTCGTCGACCACCTGGACCGGTTCGTCGTCGACCACGACGTAGCGGGTACGCAGCACCTCGTGCCGGGCCACCAGCCCGTCCAGCGCGGCACGCAGCGCGCCGGTGTCGAGGGGGCCGGACAACCGCAGCCCGGTGGTCATCAGGTACTCGGTGCCGCCGCGCAGCTGGTCGAGAATCCACAGCCGGCGCTGCGCGAAGGACACCGCCAGCGGGCCGGGGCGCGGGACGCGCCGGATGCGGTTGTCGGGTGCGACCGTCACGTCGCCGCGCAGCCGCCGCCGGAGCAGCTCCGCGCGAAGGTCGGTCCGGGCGAGGGCTTCAGTCATGACACACCTTCTCGTGAGAGCAGCTCGCGCAGCTGCGCGTCGGTCATCCCGTCGATCTCCGCCGCGATGTGCTCGGTGGTCACCGCGGCCAGATCCGCCACGGTCGTCGCCTCGAACAGGCAACGCAGCGGCAGCTCGGTCGCGAAGGCCCCGCGCAGCCGGGCCAGGACCCGGGTGGCCAGCAGCGAATGGCCGCCGAGTCCGAAGAAGTCGTCGTGCACCCCGATCCGGTCGACGTCGAGCACGTCGGCCCAGATCCCGGCGATGATCTCCTCCGTGCGGTCGCGGGGTGCGACGTACTCCCGGGCGCCGTTGAGCTGGGACGGGGTGAGGTCGGGCAGCGCGGCACGGTCGACCTTCTTGTTGGAGTTCAGCGGCAGGGCCGGCACGGTCGTCCAGGCCGACGGGATCATGTACTCCGGCAGCAGCTCCCGCAGGTGCGCGCGGAGCTCGGCGATGTCGGGCCGGGCGTCGTCGGCGCACTCCAGGTAGGCGACGAGCCGCTTGTCCCCCGGAGCCACCTCCCTGGCCACCACGGCCGCCGCGGCGACGGCGGGGTGCCGGGCCAGCGCGGCCTCGATCTCCGGCAGCTCGATCCGGAAGCCACGGATCTTCACCTGGTGGTCGAGCCGGCCGAGGAACTCGACGGTGCCGTCGGGCCGGTAGCGGACGAGGTCGCCGGTGCGGTAGAGCCGCGCTCCCGGTTCGGGCCCGAACGGGTCGGGGACGAACCGTTCGGCGGTCGTCTCGGGCCGCTCGTGGTAGCCGCGGGCCAGCCGTACGCCACCGATGCACAGTTCGCCCGGCACCCCGACCGGGAGCGGACGCAGCTGGGCGTCCAGCACGTGCACCCGGGTGCCGGCGACCGGTCGACCGATGTGCAGTGTCGCCGTACCGCGTTCGCCGGCGAGGTCGCCCGCCACCGGGTTGAGCATGCAGGTGATGGTGGCCTCGGTCGGTCCGTAGTTGCACAGGAACCGGCCGGGCAGCCCGGTCGCCGCCCACCGCTGGGCGTCCGCGACGGTGACCACGTCGGCGCCGACGTTCATCAGCCGCATCCCGGCGAGCTTGTCCACGTCGGACTCGAGCATCTCCCGGTAGTAGGCCGGGGTGATCTCCATGATGGTGACGCCGTACCGGGACAGCTTGGCCGGCAGCTCGGCGGGCAGCCAGAAGACCGGGTCGCTGACCACGAGCGTGGCGCCGGCGACCAGGGTCACCGCGATCTGGTCCATCGCCAGGTCGAAGGTGAGCGCGGAGAGCAGCACCACCCGCTCCCCCGGGCCGATGCCGTACGCGTCGGCGATCACCCGGCAGTGGTGCGCGTACGACCGGTGCTGGATCATGACACCCTTGGGCCGGCCGGTCGAGCCCGAGGTGTAGATGATGTAGGCGAGATTGCCCGGCCGTGCCACGGTCCCGAGGTTCGTCGACGGCATCCCGACGACGCAGTCCTCGTCGTCGGCCAGCAGCACCCGGCGGCCCGGCTGCCGGACCCGGTCGGCGAAGCCGCGGGTGGTCACCACCGTGTGCGCCCCGGCGTCGGCCAGCATGTAGTCGAGCCGTTCCGCCGGGTGCGCCGGGTCGAACGGCACGTACACGCCGCCGGCCTTCAGCACGGCCAGCAGCACGACGACCGGTTCGACGCCCCGTTCGAGGCACGAGCCGACGACGGTCTCCGGGCCGACGCCGACCGATCGGAGCCGGTGCGCCAGCCGGTTGGCGCGCGCGTTGAGCTCGGCGAAGCTGATCCCCTGGTCCTGGAAGACCACGGCGGTCGCGTCGGGTGTCCGGGCCACCGCCCGCTCGAACAGCTCCGGCACGCACAGGTGCCGCTCGGCGGGCGGGTCGAGCACGTCCAGCCGGTCCGCCGCCGGGTTCGGCCACTCGTGCAGGATGGTGTGCCGCTCGGCGGCGGAGAGCACGTCGAACTCGTCCAGCCGGCGGTCCGGGTCCGCGCCGAGGCGCTCCAGCAGCCGCAGGTAGTGGCCGGCCAGACGCTCGATCGTCGACCGGTCGAACAGCGCCGTCGCGTACTCGAACCGGCAGCGCAGCCCGCCCTCGGCCGGCTTGCGGATCGACAGCGTCAGGTCGAACCTCGCCACCTCCGGGCCGCTGCGGATCGGCACCGCGGCGCAGCCGGCGATGGTCGGGGGCAGCAGCCCGGCGGTGTGCTGCACCTGGAACATGATCTGGAACAGCGGATTGCGGGACATGTCCCGGCTGGGTTGCAGGGCGTCGACCAGGTGCTCGAACGGCACGTCCTGGTTGGCGTACGCCTCGACCGCGCCGCGCCGGACCCGCTCGACCAGGTCGGTGAAGGTCGGGTTCCCACCCAGGTCGGCGCGCATGACGAGGTTGTTGACGAAGAAGCCGACGAGGTGCTCGGTCTCCGGCCGGCTCCGCCCGGCGACCGGGGTGCCGACCGCGACGTCGGTGCGCCCGGTGTACCGGCCGAGCAGCACGTCGAACGCGGCCAGCAGCACCATGAACGGGGTCGCGCCGGTGCGGGCGCCGAGCCGGTCCAGTGCCGCCGCGACCGCCTCCGGCACCTCGACGTCCAGGGTGTCGCCACGCGGGTCCCGCTCGGCCGGGCGGGGCCGGTCGGCGGTCAGCTCGACCGGGGAGAGGCCGGCGAGCCGGCCGCGCCAGTAGTCGAGCTGCTCGGCGAAGACGCCCTCGGACTCCCGGTCCCGTTGCCAGGCGGCGAAGTCGGCGTACTGGACCGGCAGCGGGCCGGCCGACCGGTTGGCGTCGTACGCCTCGTTCAGCTCACGCAGGAAGATCCCCATCGACCAGGCGTCGAAGGCGATGTGGTGCAGGGTGATCGTGACCAGGTGTGCCTCGGCCGCGGTGCGCACCACGGTCACCCGCAACGGGTGCTCGCGGGCGAGGTCGAACGGGCGGGAGTTGGCCGCGTCGATGATCGTGGTGGCCTGCGTCTCGGCGTCCGGGGCACCCGCCAGGTCGACCACGTCGAACACGATGTCGCCGGGCGGGTCCACCACCTGCAACGGGGTGCCGCCGTCGCCGACGTAACGGGTGCGCAGCACCTCGTGCCGGGCCACGACCCGGGCCACCGCGCGGCGCAGCGCCCCGGTGTCCAGCGGACCGGTGAACCGGAACGCCAGCGGGATCAGGTACTCGGAACTTCCGGGCTCGAGCTGGTCGAGGAACCACAGCCGCCGCTGGCCGAACGAGGTGGGCAGCGCGCCGTCACGGGCCACGGGGACGATCTCCGGCCCGTCGCCCGGCGTCGTGCCGGCGTCGATCCGGGCGGCGATCCTCGCCACCGTCCGGCCCTCGAAGAGTTCGCCGACGGTCAGCTCCACGTCGAAGCCGCGACGCAGCCGGTGGGCGAGCCGGATGGCGAGCAGCGAGTGCCCGCCGAGGGCGAAGAAGTCGTCGTCGGCGCCGACCCGGTCCGCCCCGACCAGCTCGGCCATGATCGTGGCGACCGCCCGCTCGGTCGGCGTACGCGGCGGGACGTGGCCCGGCGCGTCGGCGCGTACGCCGCTGCCCGGGGCCGGCAGCTTCGACCGGTCGAGCTTGCCGTTGGGCAGCGTCGGGAAGGCGTCGAGCGCGATCACGGCCGAGGGGATCATCGCGGCCGGCAACCGGGCGTCGAGATGCTCCCGCAGCGTCTCGGCGGACACCTCCGCCCCGTCGGCCGGCACCACGTGGGCCACCAGCTCCAGGTCCCCGGCCGCACCCCGGTGGGTGGTGACCACGGCGGCGGCGACCGACGGGTGGGCGGCCAGCACGGCCTCGACCTCGCCCGGCTCGACCCGGACCCCGCGCAGCTTGACCTGCGCGTCGAGCCGGCCGACGAACTCCAGCGTCCCGTCGGCGCACCACCGGGCCAGGTCGCCGGTGCGGTACCAGCGCGCGCCCGGGGCGGCGGCGAACGGGTGCGGGGTGAACCGCTCGGCGGTGAGGTCGCCACGGCCGAGATAGCCCCGGGCGAGACCCGCGCCGGCGACGCACAGCTCACCCCGCACCCCGACGGGTGCGAGCTGGTCGTCGGCGTCGACGACGAACACCTCGACGTCGGGCAGCGGGGCGCCGATCGGGACGATGCCCGCCGGCCCGCCACGCCGGTACCGCCACGCCGTCGAGTCGATCGAACACTCGGTCGGGCCGTAGGTGTTGTACAGCTCCACGTCGAGCGTGTCGAGCAGGCGCTCGGCCAGGGCGGCCGGCAGCGGCTCCCCGGCCGAGCAGACCAGTCGCAGCGCGCCGCAGTCGGCCAGCTCCGGCTCGTTGACGACCAATTGGAGGACAGAGGGCACGAGCTGCAGGACGGTGACCTGGTGCTCGGCGACGGCGCGGACCAGCACGGCCGGATCGCGGTGCGCGTCCCGGGGCGCCATGACCACGGCACCGCCGCAGACCAGCGGCGCCAGGAACTCCCAGACCGAGGCGTCGAAGCCGATCGTCGTCTTCTGCAACACCCGGTCCGTGCGGGTCAGCCCCTGCTCCTCGACCGCCCACCGCACCCGGTTGCGGATCCCGCCGTGGGGCACCACGACGCCCTTCGGACGGCCGGTGGATCCGGAGGTGTACATGACGTACGCCGCCTGCGTCGCGTCGATCGCGACCGGTGCCAGCGGCGCGCAGTGCCCGATCTCGTCCCACCGCTCGTCGACCGCCACCACGGCGGGGCCGCCCGCGGGCAGCCGGTCGCGGGACGACGCCTCGGTGAGCACCAGCTCGACCCCGGAGTCGGCGAGCATGTACTCCAGCCGCTCGGCCGGCAGGTCCGGCGGCAGCGGGACATACACTCCGCCGGCGGCGAGCGTCCCGAGCAGGGCCACGACCAGGTCGGGGCCGCGCTCCATGGCCACCCCGACCGGGGTCTCGGCGGTGACACCGCGGGCGCGCAGGAAGCCGGCGAGCCGGTCCACCCTGGACAGCAGCTCGGCGTAGCTCAGCCGGGAGCCGCCCGAGACGACGGCGACGGCGTCCGGGGTGGCGGTGGCCCGCGCCCGGATCAGGTCCGGCAGGGCGGCGTCCGGCACCTCGACGGCCCGCGGATTCCAGCCCAGCAGCCGGGTCCGCTCCGCCTCGGTGACCGTCACCACCCGGCTGAGCGGGACGTCCGGCCGGGCCGCCACGTTCGTCAGCAGCTCCAGATAGTTCGCGACCATCCGCTCGATCCGCTCCCGGTCGAACAGCGCGGTCGGATACAACATCCGGGCGTTCCACCAGCCGCCCGGCTTCTCCGCCAGGTTCAACGACAGGTCGAACGTGGCGTCCATCGCGTACAGCGGCAGCGGCTCGACGTCGAGTCCGGGCAGGTCGAGCGTCTCCCCCTGGGCGTTGTGCACCATGAACGCGGCCTGGAACAGCGGATTCCGGGACATGTCGCGGTCCGGCACCAGCTCGGCGACCAGCCGCTGCAGCGGGACGTCCTGGCGGCCGAACGCGTCCAGCGTCACGTCGCGGGTACGGGCCAGCAGCTCGGCGAAGGTGGGATCGCCGGCGAGGTCGGTACGCAGCACCACGGTGTTGAACAGCGGCCCCACCACCTGCGCCAGCTCGGCCCGGTGGCGGCCGGTCATCGACGCCCCGACGTTGATGTCGTGCCGGCCCGAGTAGCGGCTGAGCAGGAGGTTGAACGCGGCCAGGAACACCATGAACGGCGTTGCCCGCGACGCCCGCCCGACGGCCACGAGCCGGGCCGCCAGCTCGGCGGGTACGGCGATGTCCACGGTGTCGCCGGTCGGGTCCCAGCTGGCCGGACGCGGACGGTCCGTCGGCAGGTCGAGCGGCTCCAGCCCGGCAAGCCGGTCACGCCAGTGATCGAGTTTGCGGGTCAGCGCCGGGTCGGGCGTCTCCCAGCGTTCCCGCTGCCGCCGGGCGTAGTCGGCGTACTGGCCGGGCCGCGGCTCCGCCGGCGCCGCCTCGCCCGCGGCGTACGCGCCGTAGAGCAGGCGCAGGTCCCGGGACACGATGCCCAGCGACGTGTTGTCGAAGGCGATGTGGTGCACGACGATCAGCAGGATCGCGTCGTCCGGGGCGAGCAGCAGCAGCGAGAGCCGCCAGGGCGCCGTACCGAGGTCGACGGGGCTGCTGGCCTCGGCCACGCCGAGCTCGCGTACCCGGCGGTCCCGCTCCGCCGCCGGGTACCCGGTCAGGTCGACGACCCTGAGGTCGACCGGGGTCGGTGCCCCGACGACCTGGGTCGGCCGGCCGTCGACCGTCCCGTACCGGGTACGCAGCACCGAATGCCGGGCGGAGACCTCCGTCAGCGCGGCGGCCAGCGCGGCCCGGTCCAGCGGGCCGCGCAGCCGGAACGCCGCGTGCATGAGGTATTCCCGGGCCCCGGAGCGAAGCTGGTCGAGAAACCACAACTGTTCCTGCTCGAAGGAGAGCGGGTAGTGGCCGCTGACTTCCATCGATTGCCTCCCGGGCATGACGGGGATCGGGGTCGAGGCGGTGCCGCCCGACGGACGCGTTCCGCGCGGGCGGGGTTTCTGAGTCCGAGCTAGGCGAAGACCTGGGTGCCCGCCGGCAGGAAGTCGTCCAGCCGGGTGCCCAGCCCACGGGAGACCGCCTCCCGCCGGACCAGGTCGGCCACGGCCAGGTCCAGGCAGCCCAGGCCGAACGGGGAGAAGACGGTCAGGCGGTGTTCGTCCGCCACGTACGGCGCGCCGGAGACGAGGATCTCGCCCAGCGACGACGCGATGAAGTCCCGGTTGCCGGTCTCCTGCTCCGCCAGGTGCAGCGAGGTCGACGCCCGGCACACGTGATCCGCGTCGTCCACGATGTTCACGGCGGACCGCACCGACGGCACGGTGAGGTCGCGCAGCGACAGGTGCAGCAGCAGCGTTCCCGGGCGGCACGGCGCCGGGTCGAGGTGCGGGACGGCCGCCGTCGTGGCCAGCGAGACGAGTCGCTGCGCGGCCAGGGCGTCCGCCGGCCGCCCCGCCACGTCGACGGTGAGCGTGGGCCAGGCCGAACGCGCCTTCGCCGCGAAGGACTCCGCCCGCGCCCGGTCCAGGTCGTACACCGTCGCGTTCTGCAGCGACGGGAACACCGCCCGCAGGTACCGCAACACCTCGAAGTTGATCAGCCCGCAGCCGAGCAGCGACACCCCGGTCGACGAGTTGACCGACAGCAGTGTCGACGCGGCCAGGGCGGCGCTCGCCGCCGTACGCCGGGCGGAGATCGTCGAGGCCTCGAGGAACGCCTCCGGCACGCCGGTCCGCATCGAGTTCAGGATGATCGCCGCCGACGCCCGGTCCAGGCCCTGGGCCACGTTGCCGGGGAAGGACGACACCCACTTCACGCCGGCCACCGGAGTCTCACCACCCAGGTACGCGGGCAGCGCGATGATCCGGTTCCGGGTGTCGGCCGGGAAGCGCAGGAACACCGAGTGGGGCACCGACGTGCCGCCCAGCGCGTGCCGTTCGTAGGCGTCCCGAACCGCGGCCAGCACACGCCGCTCGGCGCCGTCGAGGACGGAGCGGACGTCGCCGGCTCCCAGGATCAACATGATGCCGCCTCCAACTGGGGTTTCCTCCACAGGTGGGACACGTCGCCGAAGTGCTGCCCGACCCAGTCGTCGTCGTAGATCGTGTCCAGGTAACGGTCGCCCCGGTCGGGGAAGACCAGGACGCAGGTCGAGCCCGGGGGAATGCGGTCGCGCATGCTCTGCATCGCCGACACCACCGCCCCGGAGGATCCGCCGGCGATGATCGCCTCGCGGGCCGCCAGGCGCCGGCAGCCCGCCACCGCCCCGAGATCGTCGATGTGCACCACGATGTCGGCGAGGTCGTCGCCGTAGAGGGCCGGGCGGATCGAGGCGCCGTGGCCGGGGATCAGCCGGCCGCCGACCGGTGGGCTGAAGATCGCGCTGCCCAGCGCGTCGACGGCGACGAGGGTCACCGGAAGCCGGTGCGCCCGGACATACTCGGCGCAGCCGCGCAGGGTGCCGCAGGAGCTCGTGGCGCAGAACAGGAAACTGAGGTCCGGCAACGCGTCGAGGATCTCCCGCATCGTGTTGCGGTGCGCCCGCGGATTCAGCGGGTTCGCGTACTGGTTGGGGCAGTACGCGTGGTCGAGCGTCGCCACCAGCTCCCGGACCCGGCGGATCCGCACCGGCAGGTACTCACCGGTGACCGGATCGGCGTCGGTGACCACCTCGACCTCGGCGCCCAGGGCACGCATGATGGCGATGTTCTGCCGGTTGGTCCTCGGATCGACCACACAGATGAAGCGGATCCCGTGGTAGGCGCACACCTGCGCCAGGCCGATGCCGAGGTTGCCCGAACTGGATTCGACGACCACCGAGCGTCCCGGCACGAGCCGGCCGTCGCGGATCCGGTCGCGCAGCATCTCCAGCGCGGCCCGATCCTTGATGCTGCCGCCAGGATTGTGTGACTCCAGCTTGGCGTAGGTCCGGAAGGTGCTGTTCGGGTCGAGCCTGGTCAGCTCGACGATCGGTGTCGTCCCGATGGTCGCGAGGACGCCGGGAACGGGGAGACCTGCATCGGCCATCGGGCTGCTCCTCGCATCGCGTCGACTCGGCTGCCGTGTGTCCCAGCAGCCTGCCGGGGCGTGGCGGGCCGGACGCAGAGGAGAACATGCAGAACCGCGCGCGCCCGCACGTCTACCGGTTGTTCTCTCGCCGCCGCCCACGCCTCCGGCCACTGTCGATGGATGAGCATTGACACGTCCGTCCAGCCGGCGGCACCGCTGCCGGACACCGAGCCGCCGCTCCCCCACGTCATCTCCGCGGCCGCCCCGGACGCGTCGGCGACCGAGTTTCTCGCCGACGCCCGCGAGACGGTCCGGCGGCGGCTGCACGAGCACGCTGCGGTCCTGCTCCGGGGCTTCCAGGTCGGCGGCGTCGACGGCTTCGACCGCGTGGTACGCGCGGTCTCCGGCGAGCCGCTGACCTACGCCGAGCGGTCATCGCCGCGCAGCACCATCAAGGGTCAGGTCTACACGTCCACGGACTACCCGCCGGCCGAGGAGATCTTCCTGCACAACGAGAACTCCTACCAGGCGACCTGGCCACTGACCCTGTTCTTCTACTGCATCACCCCGCCCGACACGCTGGGCGCCACGCCGCTCGCCGACACCCGACGCGTCCTGAGCCTGATCGACCCGTCGGTACGCGAGGAGTTCGCCCGGCGCGGCTGGACCGTGGTCCGCAACTTCACGCCGGGCTTCGGTGTGCCGTGGCAGCAGGCGTTCAACACCGACGACCGGGCCGCGGTCGAGGCGTACTGCGCCCGCAGCGGGATCGAGGCCGAGTGGGTGGGCCGCGACGGGCTGCGCACCACGGCCCGCCGGCGGGCGGTGCACCAGCACCCGGTGACCGGCGAGCAGGTGTGGTTCAACCACCTCACGTTCTTCCACGTGACCACCCTGGCCGAGGAGGTGTGTGAGGGGCTGCGGGAGATGCTCGACGAGGCGGACCTGCCGACCAACACCTACTACGGCGACGGCGCCCGGATCCCCGACGAGATCGTGGCGCACCTGCGGGACTGCTACCGGAGGGCCCAGCGTCGCTTCGACTGGCAGCGCGACGACGTCCTGATCGTCGACAACATGCTCGCCGTGCACGGCCGGGAGCCGTTCACCGGGCCTCGCAAGATCGCCGTGGCGATGGCCGAGCCGTCGGCATAAATCCACGACTCCTTGCATCTTGGCGTACTGCGCTTGATCTTGTCGTACTGGGTTTGGAGGGAACGGCGACGACCGGCGAGGCCTACTCCGGCTGACGGCCGGGTGGACGGACCCTCCTGGCAGTTCCCCTCGGGTGTCAGGGGTCGTTGGCGCAGTTCCGAACTGGACATCTCGCTGCAAAGCGCGGTGTCGGGTGATCGCGGACCCCGATGATCCACTCCAGGTACCGCGATCGGCGGTCTCCCGGCCAGTTATGACCGCAATGTGCCGCACACAAAGTCAATCATGGACGCGGCGGGCATCCGGCGCTCACCGAGACCACCACCTGCCGCACCCGGAGTCGATCATGGACCGCGGCGGCGACTCGACCGCCTAGAGCACACCCCCTGTGCGTCCTAGGAGGCTGGTATTCCGGGGAGCGCCCTACGGCTCGGCGGCTGCGATCACCGGGCCGCAGGGCGCGAGGCCCGGTGATCGCAGTGCCCTGGAGGTCAGCCGACGGGTGGGGCGGTCCACGAGGAGCGGATCAGCTCCCGCTCGGTGGCGGCGAGGTGGGCGGTCGCGGCCAGCCAGGCCCAGGCGTACCGGTCCGGGTCGGGATCGGCGAGCCGGCCGAACGCATCCCGGCCGCGCCGGTCGGACTCGGCGGCGAGCGCGGCGACCACCACGGCGGCCGTGGTGAAGCCGGCGCGGCGCAGCGGACCGGCCAGCCCGGCGCCCTCGCCACGAGCCGACTCCGCGACGGCGCGACGACCGCCGGAGACGGCCAGCTCCACCAGCCGGCGGACCCGCCACAGTGGGGACTCGGCGACCGCGTCGGCACCGACGGCGAGAACCGGCTCGGTCATCGCTGCCGGGTCGCGCGGCGGCAGGTGGCCGCCCTGGATCTCGTCGTAGCCGAGGTCCGCCCGGCCGTGCCAGTCCGACGGCAGCCGCAACGTCGCGGCGGCGCCGGGCACCGGACCGACCGCCAGCGGGCGGAGTGTGCTGGCCCGGTCCGGGTCCAGCCGGCCGACCACCCGGATCCGCAGACCCGGCCAGGAGGCGAGCCGTCGCAGGTTGGCCACGTGGGCCAGCACCGGGTGGGCGTTGACCGGCACCAGCCGGATCACCGGCCCGTCCGGCACCGGCGCACGGTCCCCTCCGGAGTCGGCGGCGTGGGCCAGCTCGCGAGCCAGCACCTGGTCACCGACGGCGCCCACGACCACCAGGTCACCGCCGACCAGCGCGGTCCCGGCACGGGCCGGGTCCTCCGGGTCGTCGGCGGCGAGCTGGGCGGTCACCACCTCGGCGAGCGGGTGGGCGAACAGTTCCGCCAGCGGCCCGGTGGACCAGTCGGTCCCGCCGAGCGGGGTGGCCCGGACCCCCGCGCCGGCACCGAGCCGGCCGTCCGGGGAGACGGTGGTGCCGCTGATCCGCAGGCCGCCGCGAGCCAGCACCGCGTGGTTGACCGCGACCGCGCCCATCCCGGTGACCGCCCGGGCGCAGTCCCGCGCCCGGTCCGGGCCGCCCGGCTTCACATCGCCGAAGGAGAGCCGCCGCCCGTCGGCGGCGACCAGGTGGGTGACCACCCCGGCGTACCCGGTCGCGCTGATCACCGGTTCCCGGCAGACGCCGTACACCTCCAGCGTGCCGTCCGGCTGGTAGGCCCGCCGGAGGACGCCGACCAGCGCCGGGTCGGGATCGCCGGCGGCCAACCGGCCGGCCACGTACAGCAGGTCGTGCAGCACCTCGACCAGCTCGGCCAGCCGGTGGCCGGTCTGCCGGTCCCGGTGCGCGCGCAGGCCGCGTACCGTGCGCAGCGCGGCGCTCTCGGCCCGGGGCAGGCCAGCCAGCCGGGCGCTGTGCGCGGCCCGCAGCAGTTCGGCCTGGAGGACCGCGCCGGCGGCCGGCACGCCGGCCGCGAGCACCGCGGCTGCGGCCCGCCACAGCGCGGCGGCGGCGGCCCGTTGCGCCTTCGTCGGTGTCGCGCTCCGGCCGGTACGACCGGCGGCCGCCTTACCGGTACGCCCGGTCCGGCCGCCGGCCGCGCCGCTGCCGTCCGGAGTGGACGACACGGCGGTGGTGGACGCCGGATCGGGGTGGCTGGCCGGGTCGGCGACCGGGCAGGCGACCAGCACCGCGGTCCGGTGCAGGCAGCGGGGCGCCAGCAGACAGCTGCACCGGGCCTGGTGCGGTTCGGCGACCACGCCGGTCGGCCCGGGTGTCAGGGTGACCACAGCCTCGGGGCCGCAGTCGACCGACACACCGCCGTCGGCCCGGCCGACCGGTACGGCGGCCAGCCGCTCGACGGTGGCGTCCAGCCGCTTGTGCAGCCGGGACGGCAGGGCCGCCACCGCCGCGGCGGCGACCCCCGGCAGCACCGGCGGCAACCGGTCGGTGTCCACGGCGGTGGGTGTGCGGTTCGTCAACGTGATCCTCCGCGTACACGTTCGCCCACCCAGCGGGCGAGTTCGAGCGGGCTGAGAGCGGCGACCGGCATCCCGGCCGCGACGAGCTGCTCGGCGACCGGCACCGAATAGCAGGGCACTCCCTGGTCGTTCAGCGCGGCGCAGCCGAGCAGGTGCACGCCGGAACCGGCCAGCGTGCGGACCTCGCCGAGCAGACCGGCCAGCGGGTAGCCCTCCTCGAAGTCGCTGACCACCGCGACGATGGTGCGGCTCGGCACGGTCACCAGCGAGCGGGCGTGGGCCAGCCCGGCGGCGATGTGCGTACCGCCGCCGACGCGCACCTCCAGCAGCAGTGACAGCGGGTCGTCGACCCGGTCGGTCAGGTCCACGACCTCGGTGGAGAAGGCGAGGAAGTGGGTGGACAGGGTGGGCACCCCGGCCAGCACGGCGGCGGTCAGCGCCGACCACACCACCGACGCCTCCATCGAGCCGGACACGTCAACCACCAGCACCAGCCGCCAGTCGGCCTCCCGGCGGGTCCGGGTGTTGAAGACCGGGCGTTCCGGCACCACCACCGTCCGGCCGTCGCCGAGCCGCTGGGTGTGCGCCAGGTTCGCCCGCAGCGTACGGGCGAGGTTGATCCGGCCGCCGGGACGGCGGGACGGACGCGGGTTGGTCAGCCCGGTCAGCGCCGGACGCAGTTGGGTGGACAACTGCCTGGTCAGCTCCTCGACCAGCCGCCGGACCAGCGGCCGCAGCTTGGCCAGGTGCCCCTCGGGCAGGCCACCAGCCAGCGAGAGCACCGAGGTCAGCAGCTCCATCGAGGGACGCACCTTGGTCGGGTCCAGCTCGGTGAGCACGTCGGTACGGCCGTTCTCGGCCGCCCGGGCGATGACCTCCTCGCGTACCGCGGCGCCGAAGAGCGCATCGAGTTCGTCGGCCCACTCACGCGCGGTCGGGAAGGAGGCTTCCTGGCCGCCGCCGACCGCCTGGCCGAGGTCGGTGGCGCCTTCGCCCTGACCCGCCCCGTACAGCTCGTCCAGGGCGCGGGCGTAGCGGCGGGCACCGGCCGGCAACCGGTCGGGTTGGCGGCCGAGCAGCAGCCGCCACCGGTCGGTGGGAGTGAGCCGGTCGGTGTCCGGTACGGCGTCGGCGTCGGCGTCGGTCGGCGCGTCCGGCCCAGGTTGGGCGTCCGCGTCGGTCGGCGGGCCCGGGATCGGGATGTGGCGGGCGTCCAGGGCGGCCCGACCGGCCGCGTCGGCGGCGGCCCACCGGGCCAGCAGCTCCGGCGGGGCGGACAGGGTCACGTCGAGCCGGTCGCCGAGCCGGTCGGCGACGGTGTCCAGCAGCCGGTCCCGGGCCGCCGGGGTGAGCACGTCGAACCCGCCCCGCAGCGCCGGCAGCCGGTCCAGGAACCCGGTGTCGGTGAGCCGCTCGATCCGCTCCAGCAGCGGATCCAGCGCGGCCGGGGCAGACTGCAGCAGCGGATGCGCCGCGGTGAGCAGACCACCGAGCCGCCGGTGCAGGTGCCGGCGGGTATCCGGTCCGGTCGCCGCGTCGACCCAGCCGGCCACCCGGGTGCCCAGGGTCTCCAGATCGGTCAGGTCGAGCAGCACCCGGGCGGCCAGGGCGGCGCCCTGGATCAGCGACGAACCGGCCCGGGCCAGGTGGCCGAGGGCCTCGTCCAGGCGCAGCCCGATCCGCTCCTCGCCGGCCCGGACCGCGAGGTCGACCAGCGCGGCGGCGTCGGCGACGGAGTCGCTTCCGGCCAGGCCGGGCAGCCCGCGTACCGCCGCGTCGAGCAGCACGACGGCGAGCTCGGCCGCCCGGGCCCGGCCGTCGGCGGTGGTGCCGGGCAGGTGTTCCCGGCGCAGCGCCTCCAGCAGGTCCAGCGCGGCCAGCAGCTCGGGCAGCGTACCGGTGCCGGGCAGCACCGCGGCGGCCAACTCGAGCCGGTCGGTGACCAGCCCCGGCAGGTCACACCGGGCGGCGTCGCGCAGCCCGGTGAGCAGTTGCCCGGCGGTGGGGCCACCGTCGGCGGCCTCCCGCCGGAACCGCTCCCGGAGGGTGCCGGCCGCGGCCAGCGCCGCAGTCACCCCGCGTACGCCGACCAGGTCCAGCCGGGCCGCCACGGACGGCGTCCAGGCCAGTTGCCAGCGGGTGGTCAGGGCGGCGCCGTCGCCGGTACCGGTGACCGCGATCGGCTCGCCGTAGCCGACGCCGCAGACCTGGAGGCGTTGCAGCAGGATCTCCCGCCGCCCGTCCAGTTCGGTGCGCAGCGGGTCCAGCCGGACCTCGCGGGACTTCGGGCTGTCCGGGCCGGGCAGCCGCAGCGCGGTGAGTTCCGCCTCCACCGCGGGGCCGAGACCGGAACGGGGCGTACCGGGTGCGACCCGGCCCCGCTCGGCGCCGACCAGCACGGTCTCCAGCGCCTTGGCCAGCGCTCGGCCGCGGCCGAGCAGCTCACCCTGGCCGAGCACGCTGGTCACCGCCTCCAGCACCTCGCCCCGGCCGGGGGCGGGCAGGTCCCGCAGCCGGGCCAGGTCGCCGGCCAGCCGTACCGTCTCGGCGGCCTCGCCGGTGCCGGCGGTGTGCCCGGCCGAGCGGAGTTCCCGGCACAGGTCGGTGACCGCCCGTGCGGCGGCGGCCCGGATCCGTTCCGGGTCGCCGGCGGCGGTGAAGACGGACTGCTGCCAGCGCGGGTCGCGGATGCCTGCCGGGTAGCCGGACCGGGAGTCGAGCAGGTCGAACGCGTACGGCACCAGCGAGGTGACCGCCGCGCCGCCGCCGGTGGTGGCCGGCCGGGTCGTGACGGACCGGACCGGGCCGGTCGGGGCGGCGACGGGCCGGGACGGCACCGCGGAGTCGGCGGCGGTGCCGGGCGGGGCGTCGCTGTCGTCGGCGTTCGCGTCGGCCTCGGTGAGCAGGCCCGGGGCGTGGAAGGCGCCGATCACGGCGGCGACCCGCCGGCCGTCCGCGCCCGCCTCGGCCAGCACCCGGCGCATGTGCCGCTCGCGGGCCAGGTCCCGGGCCGGCACCCCGTCGCCGCCGGCACTGTCGGTACGCATCGCCCAGCCGACGCCGAGGGCGGCCCGGCGGACCGCCTCCGGCGGGCAGCCCGGGGCACGCACCTCGACCACCCGGTCCCAGAGGTCGTCGCCGTCCCGGCCGGTGCCGCTGGCGCTGAGCGCGGCGGCGTAACCCGACCGGGGCGGGCCGGGCACGGGCTCGCCGGCGTCCGGGCCGGGATCGCCACCCGCGGTCGGCTCGGCACCGGCGGTCGGATCGGAGCCGGTGGTCGGGCCGGTCGCGTCGGTGGTCCAGCCGGGATCGGCCAGCGGCAGGTCGCAGCAGACCACCTCGACGCCGTGCTGCCGGGCCCAGCGGATCGCGGCCAATTCCGGGGAGAAGTCGGCGAACGGGTAGAAGCCCATCGCCCCGTCCGCGCCGTGGCTGCCCACCAGGGCCAGCGGGGCCCGGGCGGCCGGGTCGGACAGGTACGGCAGCCACTGCTGGAAGTCAGCCGGCAGCTCGATGCAGACCACCTCGGCCCCGGCGGCGTCCAGCAGTGCCGGGACCACCGCCGCCAGGGCCGGGCTGTGGTGCCGCACGCCGATCAGGTACGGCCGGACCGAACCGGCGAGCGCGTCGACCACGGCCCGCGGGTCGGCCGTCGTCGGATCGACCGTCGACGGGTCGACGGCCGGCGGGGCCGCACCGTTCGGCGGGCTGGCGAGAGTCGTCACCGGAGCGTCTCCCGCAGGTCCCAGAGCCGGCGCCACATCGCCGAGCCGTCCTCGGCGCGGCGGCGGACCGGGCCGTCCCAGTAGCCGAGCAGCCGCGCGTGGTCGTTCTCGTCGTCCTTGCGGACCACGCCGAGCAGGTGCCCGGGCACCAGGTCCAGCGCGTCCCCGGCGGGCAGGTACGCGGCGGCCAGGCCGAGCGAGGCCGCCACCTGCACCGCCTCGGCGGTGGACATCACCGTGCCGGGCCGTTCCACGTCCCAGCCCTCCCCCGACCGGCCGGAACGCAGGTCGCGGAAGACGGTGACCAGGGCGTCCAGCACCGCGTCGTCCACCGTGTACGCCGCGCCGGCGCGCTGCACGGCGGCGGTGGCCTGCCGGCGGACCAGGTCGGTCTCGGTGTCCGCGTCCGAGATCGGGTGGACGGTCTCGAAGTTGAACCGGCGCTTGAGCGCGGAGGACATCTCCGACACGCCCCGGTCCCGCAGGTTGGCGGTGGCGATCACGGTGAACCCGGGCACCGCGCGGATCAGGCCGTCCTCGGTGCCGGCCAGCTCCGGCACGTTCATCCGCCGGTCGGACAGGATGGACACCAGCGCGTCCTGCACCTCGGGCAGGCAGCGGGTGACCTCCTCGATCCGGACCACCCGGCCGGTGCGCATCGCGGTCAGCACCGGCGAGTCGACCAGCGCCTGCGGGGTCGGGCCCTGGGCGAGCAGCAGCGCGTAGTTCCAGCCGTACCGGAAGGCGTCCTCGGTGGTGCCGGCGGTGCCCTGCACGGTCAATGCGCTGGTGCCGCAGACGGCGGCGGCCAGCAGCTCGGAGAGCATCGACTTGGCGGTGCCCGGCTCGCCGACCAGCAGCAGGCCCCGCTCGCCGGCCAGGGTGACCACGCACCGCTCGACCAGGCTCCGCTCACCGACGAACTTCGCCGGGATGGTCATGCTGGCCGGTAGCTCGGCGCCGTCCGGGCCGGTACGCCGGTCGGCGGGCAGCTTCAATGCCTCGCCGTCGCTGCCCTGGATGAAGGTGACCACGGCGCGCGGGGTCAGCGCCCAGCCCGGCGGCCGGGCCCCGGCGTCGTACGCGGCCAGGAAGGCCAGCTCGTCGGCGTACCGCTGTTCGGCGGAGAGAACCTGGGCGGCGCTCTCGGGTGCCGCGGTGGGGCGGACGTGTTCCGTCACGGTCACGAATGTTCCTCGATCTCTCTGGGTTCGGATGGGGTGTTCGGGACAGGGTCAGCGGCGGGTGGACGGGGTGCCGAAGCCCGGCCGGTCGCCGTCGCGGAGGCGTTGCCAGGCCCGCCGGTAGAGGTCGGCGGACGGTTCGAACGGCACGGTCACACCGAGCCCGGCGGTGCCGTCGGGGGCCAGGTCGAACAGGGCCACCTTCCAGCCCTCGATCGGCGCCTGTCCGCTGCCGCGCTCCAGCCAGCGGCCGGGCAGGAACAGCGATCGGCCGGCCCGGGACCGGCTGGCCTCGACGACCAGCTCGGTGCCGGCGAGTTGGGCGCGGGCCGCCTTCAGCCGGGCCGGCCGCCAGCAGGTCCACTTCGCCGTGTTGCGGTCGGTCGGGTCCGGCATGGCCAGCAGCATCAGGTACACCGCCGCCGCGTCGGCGCCCAGGCCGTGCTCGCCGGCCACCTCGGCGACCAGGTCGGGCACCGACCGGGTCGGGTCCTGCGGCCACCAGGCCCCGTCCGCCGCCGGCGCGCCGTCGGCCGGCTCCCCCGGATCGCCCAGCAGCGCCGCGAACCGCGGGTCGCGGACCAGGCGCAGCGCCACCTCCATCGAGTACGGCTTGGCCGCGTCCTCTCGCAGCGCCGGCAGGTACGGGTCGCTCCCGTCGGCGTCGAGCAGGTCCGGCCGCAGCGCGGGCGACGGTTGACTGTCGTGGGTGGACAGGACGATGGCGCCGTACCGTTCCCAGCCCGGGCCGGTCTCCGACGGGGTGCCCGCCACCTGCCGGAAGTCGGGCAGGGAGACGTACTGGTGGAGGTCGAGCAGCAGGTCGGGGTTGGTCAGCCGGTCTCGGATCGCGGCCAGCGCGGCCGGCAGCGCGGCCCGCGACGGGTCGCCGGCCGGCGTGTGGTGGGCGACCCAGGCCGCCACGGCGACCGTCGAGCGCAGCACCTCGCCGGTGAAGCCCACGGCCCGGCCGTCGACCTGCCGGGCCCGGTCGCCCTTGATCTCGAAGGCCAGGTCGGTGCCCAGCTCGGCCGAACGGGCCGGGTCGAACATCGCCGGCAACGCCTTCGCGGGTCCCCAGCCGGTGCGGACCGTGCGCACCGCCTCGGCGAGCAGCTGTTCGGGCACCGCCACCCGGCGGCCCACGGCGGCGTTCCAGGCCGCCGCGGCGGCGGCCACGTCCGGACCGTCGGTCCACAGCCGGGCCGGGTCGTCCGGCAGCAGCGCCGAGACGACGGCCCGCCGGACGTCCGGCCTGGCCTCGTTCAGCATTCCGAAGGCCAGCTTGACCTCACCGGCCTGCTTGACCCCGAGCGCCTTGCGCAGCTCGGCCGGCACGGTGTTCGCCGAGTCCGCGTACGGCAGGCCGGCCAGCACCAGCTTCGCGGCGGTGGGGGTGACGCCGGTCAGCTCGGCGAACCGCTCGGCCGCCTCCGGCCGCCAGGACAGCGGGCCGCGCGCGGCCCATTCGGTGAGGAAGGCGGCCAACCAGCCGGCCGGCCGTTCGTCACCGACCGGTGCCGAGGACTCCACCGTGTACGGCTCGGGCACGTCGAACAGGCCGGCCGGGTCGTGGTGCAGCGCGTCAAGGAAGTAGCCGGTGGCCGTGCCGCTGGAGGGGAGGACGGCGATGAACGCCCCGTCGGGCAGCGGCAGGATGCCCGGCCTGGGGTAGCGGCGCGTGCCGTCGGGGTTGTTGAGGTCGCCGTCCAGCAGGTGCAGCCTGAACCGACGCCACCGGGCCGGTTCGGCAGCCACGCCCAGGTCGAGCCGGTCCAGCTCGGTGAGCAGGGCGCGCAGCGTGTCCCGGTGTTCGTCCGGGGTGACCGCCGCGACGGCCCGGTAGGCGACGGCCGCGACACCGCCGAGCAGGCGCCACCAGTCCATGGCGTTCGGCAGCGACGGTCCGTCGAGGTGCAGCCGCACGGCGGGCTCGCTCCCGGCGACGGCGGACCGCTGGGTGGCGAACGCCTGGAACTGGGTGAAGGCGTGGGCCGAGGTGGCGGTGCCGTAGGCCGAGCCACGCAGACCGTCCAGCGCCATGCTGAGCTGCTCGTCGGTGGGTCCGCTCGCGGTGGCCGCCGGCGTCACCACCTTCGGGGCCGACAACGACTTCGTGAGCCGCTCGGTCAACGCGTCCAGGTCGGTACGCACCCGCGCGGCCAGCCGCAGCACCCCGGCCACCCCGGCCACCACCGCGTCGTGGCTGATCTCCGGCAGCGTCGAGCGGACCAGCTCGACCAGCGCGTCCTGGTCGGCGTCGCCTGTGGTCGACGGGCCGGGGGCGGAGGTGCCGGCCGGTGCGCCGGCCGTCGACGCCGGCACGGCGACGGGCAGGCCGGTGACGGCCTGCGTGGCCACGGTCAGCCCGGATCGGGTCGCCGCACGGGCAGCGGCCCGCGCGGCCTGTTCGGCCAGGGCGGCGCGGCGCTCGTCGAGGGCGACCTTGAACAACCCGGCCGCGGTGTCCCGGTCCATCCGGCGCAGGGCGGTGGAGCCGGCCGGGTCCCGGGGCAGCATGTTGCCGAGGAACTCCGTTGCCGGCAGCGGGACCGCAGCAGGGGTGTGTTCCCGGCTGGACGGTGGTCCGGCGGCGGCCGTCACCACCCCGTCCGGGTCGACCATGACGAAGCCCCTGAGCACGGCCCGTGGCCGGTCGTCGCCGGGCAGCACCAGCGCCGCGACCGGCTCCTGTCCGGGTGCCACCGTGACGGTGCGGCCGGCCAGGTCCTCGCCACGTACCGAGCCGTCGGGCAGGGTGACCACCCGCCAGCCGAGCAGACCGTCCACCGGGGCGGCGGCCGGCGTGGCCCGGTCGGACAGCGCCGGCCGCAGCCAGCTGACCGACTCCCGGAGCCGGCTTCCGGCGACCGGGAGGTCGGCCAGGAACCGGGGCAGGCTGCGCCGGCCGTGCGTGTTGCCGGCCGGGTCGTACTCGTGCCAGCCGTGGTTGCCATGGTCCTCGCTGTAGCGGTGGACCCAGTGGGAGGTGCCGTCGGTGATGACCGGCAAGGCCGGCGGGACAGCGGTGTCACCGGCGTGCAGCACGCCGCCGCCGGTGGTCCGCCCGCCGCCGGCCAGCGGCAGGGTGATCTCGTTCCCGCGCGGCTGGCTGCCCTGGCGATGGCCGTGGATGGGCTGCGGCTCGCCGGGCGACGAGTGCCAGTAGCCGCGCAGGTCGTAGCCGAGCGCCTTGGAACGCCAGTAGACCAGCAGCTGGCCGTCGACGTAGTGGTAGCCGGGCTGGCCCCACATGTCGCTGGCCGGGATACGCAGGTCGTGGCGGAGCACGATGCCCTCGGCGCCGAGCACGCGCACGGCGGTCGGCCCGCCGAGGATCAGGTACGGCCAGGCTTCCTGCCGGATCAGCTCGACCCGGTGGTCGCCGCCCGTCACCTCCTGCCAGGCCAGCTCCCAGTCCGGCCAGCCCAGCTCGTCGATGAGCCCGCCGCGCAGGCTCCGGGTGACGCGCTCGGCGAGGTCGACGCCGAGGATCTGCCCGAGGTCGACGCCCTGACCGGGGTCACCGGGCCGGCCGAGGTCGTCGAAGACCAGGCGCAGCGCCTCGACCGGAATCCTGCCCAGCCAGTCCACCGACTCCGCCAGGTACGGCAGTCCGGCGGCGAACCGGTCGCGGATGCGCGCCTCCAGCCACTCGGTCAGCATCGGCCGGACGCCCGGCGTCTCGGCCATCCGGCGCAGGGCCTGCGGCTGGTCGTCGAGCCGGTCGAGGCCCCGGCGCAGGGCCCTGGTGAACCGGTCGTCGCCGGCCACGGCGCGCAGCTCCCGCTCCCCCTCTGCCTTGACCCAGAACGCCAGGTCCAGGGTGTCGCGCTCCTTCGGCACGGCCACCGGCAGGTCGAGGGTGAGCAGCAGGTCGAGCAGGTCCAGGTCGCCGTCGGCGTCCAGGGTCTCGCCGCCGCCGGTCAGTTCAACGCGCAGCCGGTCGGCCATCCGCTCGACGATCGGGTACAGCTCCGGCAGGCGGCGGCGGTGGTGGCCGGAGTTGGCCCGGCTCAGGAAGCGACGCAGCCAGCCGACGGAGCCGTCCTGCGGGCGGGCCGGGTCCGGCACGCCCGGGTCGGACAGTCCGGCGAGCGCACCGGTGTCGGCCAACAGGGACAGCCACTGGACCAGATTGTCCCGGTCGGTGGGCATCAGGTCGAGGAGGCTGCCGCGGATCGCCGGGTCGCGGCCGGCCAGCGCCGCCACGGCCGGCAGGTGCGCCTTCCACCAGCCGGCCGGCGCCTCGGCGGCCACCGGCAGCCGGAGCAGCTCGGTCAGGTAGGCCGCCGCGCGGTCGGCGACGGCGGCCGCCCCTGCCTCGCCGGCGGCCTTGGTGGCGGCCCGGACCAGCCGGTTCACCGCGTTGGCCGACTGGGTGGACGGCACCACCCCGGCGGCCGCGGCCCGCAGCGCCAGCCGGCAGAACCGGTCCAGCGCCTCGCCGGCCGGCAACTGGGCGGACAGCTCCTTCGCGTAGCCGGCCAAGGCGGTCGCCGAGACCACCTTGGCCGCCGCGAACTCGACGTAGACCTCGTCCAGCCGGGTCAGATCGACCGGCAGGCCGTGCTGCGCCTCCGCCTTGCGCGCCTTGTTGAACAGCTGCGTCGCGTAGGTGTCCTGCCCGGCGGCCAGGAACACCCGCGCCGCCTGCTCGAAGAACGTCGGCAGGAAGTGCGGCAGGGTACGGGCGAACCGGTCGGCGACGCTCAGGTGCCCGTCCAGGGCGGCCTTCGGCCGCGATCGCACCTGCTTGGCCAGCTTCTGCAGCTCCGGCACCACCGCCAAGGCGTGCCGGCCGTCCGCCGGGTGGTGTACCAACACCCACTCGGGGAAGGCCAACGGGCGGCGCGGGCCCAGCCCGACGACGGCCGGCTCGGCAGCCGGCGCCAGACCGAGGAACCCGACGGCGATGTCCTCGCCCTCGCCCAGGGCAGCGTCGACGAGACGGACCACCGGCCGGTCGTCGAGGACCGGGTGCCGGTAGGTGCGGGCGGTGAGCGGCACCGCCCGCTCACCGGCCCCGGCGGTGTCGGTCGGCAGCACGGCACCGGCGGCCAACAGGCTCTCGGCCGAATCGTCGCCCGACCTGGTCGTCATCGCGGTCACGCCTTCTTCCCCGTTCCCGTCACGGCGCCGGAGAGGGCCGTCGCCATCCGCATTCCTTCCGACCAGGCCGCCGGCCCGACCTCGGTCAACCGCAGCGTCGGTCCATCCACGACCGACCAGGAGAGGGTGCCCAGGGTCGCCTCCGAGTCCCAGTAGTCCTCGTCGAACCACATGGCGGCCTCGACCGTCCGGCCGGCCTCCCAGATCCGGCACTTGACCTGCGAGCCGGAGACCCGGAAGCCGAGCGTGGCGGCCCGGGCGGCGAGCCGGTTGGGCACGGTTGCGCCGCGGAAGTCGGTGATCGTGGTGTCCCGGTCCTTCAGGGCGGCGGGCCGGCCCCAGGTGCCCCGGTGCAGTTGCTCGACCCGCTGGGTGACGTCCAGTTCGTCGGCGAACTGGCGCAGCTCGGCCAGGTCGGGCAGGCGCACCGGGTGGGGCAGCGTGGCGTTGGCCGGCGTGAGCCGGACGGTCTCCCCGTCGAGGTTCACCACGCGCAGGTCACCGGTGTCGGTGACGTCCCGCAGGAAACCCGGCTCGGCCGGGTCGTCTCCGAGCACCACGAGGTCGCGCAGCGCGTCCCGCCACGTCGGGTCCGGCCAGACCCGGGCCAGCAGCCCGGTCGGCACGGGCAGCGACGACACCACCCACGTCTCGACCCGGGACAGGCATTCGGCGGTGTGCCGGTCCAGCCACTGGGCGAGCTGGCGCAACCGGTCCACCTCGGGGTCGTCCCGCAACACCTTCGGCAGCGTCTTCAGTGGACGGCCGGTGGCCCGCGGGCCGGTGGATCGGGCCGCCACCTTTCCGTCCACGAGGGAGACCTCGTACGAGTCTCCCGCCGGTAGCCAGCCCATCAGGAACACCCTCCGCAATGGCGAATCAGCCAGATTTCGTGAGGAATCGGCCACGATCATCAACGCAGGGCACGCTAACAGCCGCGACCGACACGAGCGGAACCCATCGGTCGCGGCACCGGGGTCAGGGGCGTCTGAGGAAAGCGGCCGGACCTGCGGTTCCCGCAGGTCCGGCCGGTCCGCATGCGACGGGGGCGGTCAGGCGCGATCCGGCGGAGCGGCGAGATGGTGATCTAGGTCACATCGGACGACCGGTTCCGGGCATGCATCGGCGACCGGATGAGCGCGGCCACCGCGAGACGGCCGGTTCAGGCGCACCGGGGCGGTTGGTCGTCGCGTCCCGGGTCAGGCTCGTCGGCGAGCTCGCGCCGCCCGCTCGCCGGGGCGTCCGGCGGCTCGTCCGTCGCCACGTCCGGCGCGGCGCCGAGCAGGGCCGCCACTTCGTCGTCGGGCAGCAGGCTCAGCCCGCTGACCAGCGGGCCCAGATCGTCGCAATCGCGCCGGCAGGTGGGACAGGAGGCGAGGTGTCGCTCGAACTCCGCTTCCTCCGGGCCGTCCAGGGCGCCGAGCAGATAGAGGGTGGCGGACGGATGGCCGGCGTCGCCCGGTCCGGAACCTGTCATCGGTCAGCCCTCATGCGGCACGCTCCCACCTTCCGTGGCGTCACGCACGACACGCCGCGCGTCACGGCACGGCCAAGTCTGACATCCTCTGTTACCTCAAGGGAGAGGTTCCCTGAGTCGCCCCCGGGTTTCCGCCGCCCTGCCGGCGACCTAGCCGCCCTGGGCGTTGTGCTTCGCGACCAGGCTCGGGAGTTCGTCCAGCGAATCGATGCGGAACAGGCACCGATCAGACACGGCGGGGATGTCGAGGATGTGGCCCCACGGACCGCGCCGGATCAGGCAGGTCTTCATACCGGCCGCCATGGCCGGGCGTACATCATTGTCGGGCCGGTCGCCGACGTACAGGATCGAAGACGCATCGCCGTCGACCTCGCGGATGATCCGCTCGAAAAAGGCCGGTGACGGCTTCGCCACGCCCCAACCGTCCGACGTGCCGATCACGTCCACGGAAAGGTCGAGAGCGCGGAGGATCGCCTCGGCGTGAGCTGGCTGGTTGCCGGCCAGGCCCACGAACAGGCCCTGGTCCTTCAACGCGGTCAGGCACGGTCGCGCATCGGGGTAGAGATCCTCCTCGCCGAACGACTCCGGCTTGCCGGCAGCTGCTCGGAGCTCGAGCTCGGCCGCGAGATCGATCCCGGGCCGGAAGACCTCGAAGGTCTCCCGATAGTCCAGACCCCGGGCGATCACCGCACCGAAGACCGCCGACAACGTGTGCCGTGGAACGCCGAGCCAGTCCGCCCAGGTCTCGAACTCGCGGGACTCGTCGAGAATCGTCCCGCCGACATCGAAAAAGATCGCGTCGATCACTTGCGTCCCTGCTTCCCTGCGTACGTCGGAGTCGTCGAAGTACCGCTGGCCCGTCGGGAGCCGGAGGGCCGCGATCCCGCCTACCGGTGGATGGTAGGCGGGATCACCGGAACCTCGCTCACGATCAACACGGGGCACGTGACACCCCGGACGGTTCAGTCCTGGGTACCGGTGTGCCAGAGGGATCGTCCGTTGATGGAGATGGTCACGTTGCCGTCGGCCTGCAGGACGAGGATCGCCCCGTCGTGGCCCTCCGTGCTGGTGCTCCAGACCCAGCTTCCCGCTCCGTTGTAGAGCGCCAGGTTACCGTCGCCCTGAAAGACCAGCTTCGCGCCGCCCTTACCGGCGGTGCCGGCCCGCCACACCGTCCGCCCCTGGTCGATCAGGGCGACCTCACCGTCGGTACGCAACGTCAACCGGAGCCGATTGGTCGACCACGCCTGCCCCCGGGTGAGCACGGCGGTCCCGTGCACCACCCGGGTCTGCCAGTTGGGCTTCGGGGCCGGCGCCGGGCGGGCCCGCGTCGCGGCCGTACGTGGCTTGGCCGTACCCGTCCCGGCCGTGTCCGTCCCGGTGGCACGCTTCGGCGTGGTACGCGGCGGGGCGGCCGACTGCCGCGGCCCGCTCGGCGGGCGGCCGGCGGTGGGTCCGGCCACGGGAGCCGCCACGGCGGGGCGGCCACCCAGGCGTGGGTCGCGGGCGTAGTACTCGGCGTACCGCCGAACCAGGTCGACGTGGGTACGCAGTCCGGCCGACGCGGGCACGCCACCAGCCTGCTTCACCGCTCCTGGTCCCCAGACGAAGGCCGCGACCGCCAGCGGGTACGGGTCGGCGGCCAGCCCGGACAGCTCGCTCGTCAACGCGCACATGGTCCGGCCGACAGCGGGGATCGCGGCAGCCGGGTCCCACGGGGACGTGGTGGCGGGGTGGGGCGCGTACGAGGTCCACACCTGCGGGGTAAATCCGGCGATGCCCTGGGCGCCGCCGGTGCCCAACCGGTTGGCGTTGAAGGCCGAGGCGGCCATCAGCTGCGCGGCGATCCTGGCCGGCGGCATCGCGGCGCAGGCCCGCCCGGCGGACAGCACCAGCGGCAGGTAGTCGTCCGGCACCGGCGCCGGGGCAGCGGAGACGGCGGCGGACCCGGTCGGCGGCGACGACGGCGAGGCGACGGCGAACTCGGGACGCCCCGCGTACCAGGCGGCAAGCCGGGCCACCGTGTCCACATAGCCGGTCGCCGCTGCCGGAACGCCACGGGCGGTCCGAACCTCCGCCACCCCCGACTGGAACGCCCCGAGCGCCAGCCGCCACGGGTCCCCGCCGACGCCGGCCCGCCGGACCTGCCCGACGAGGTCGCACATCGCGTGGGCGAGGGCGACGATGTTCGCCTTCGGATCGGCCCGGCGCGCCGTGGCAGCCGGCTTCCACCGTTCCCACTGCTCGGCGGTGAGTCCTGCGGTGCCCGTGCCCCCGGTGGCCGAGCGGACGTCCGCGCCGAACCCCGACGCCGCCATGACCTGACCGGCCAGCCGATCCGGTGTCAACGCCGGACAGGACAGGGCGGCCGCCTGGACGGCCGGCAGTTGGTCGGTCGGCACCGGACGCCCGACGAGCTCCCTGTTGCCGGCGATGGCGGTGCCGAACCCCGCAGTGGTCACCACTCCGAGCAGGGCGACCAGTGCCAGGCCCGCCGCCGCCGTGACCCACCGGGGAAACGAGGCGATGCGGACGGCCAGGGACGGAACCTTCGCGGCCCGCGCCGAACCGTTGCGCCAGCCGGTATGGCGGATCACCACCGCGAGTGCCGCCACGACCAACAGCACGGTCAGCAGCACCGCGACCAGCCGCGACAGGTGCGGCGCGGCCGACCCGGACGCCGGTGCGGCCTCGCTCTCCTCGGCCAGTTGCAGGGTGACCGCCGCCCGCGGATTGATCATGCCGTGTCCCCGGACCGGGTCGGGTGGCCCGGCCGCCCCGTCGGCGGTGGCCTCGATCCGGTGCCGGACCTGTGCGGCATCGAGGTGCGGGAAGGCCGACCGGATGAGGACCGCGAGCCCGGCGACGGCGGCGACGGCGTACTGGCTGCCGCTGCTGGAACGGACGGCTGGGTCCCCGGCCCCGAGGCTGGGCACGTCGATCCCGGGCGCGACGACGTCGACCTGTCCGGGTCGGTACTGGTCGACGGGCTGTCCCTCGGGGCCCACGCCACCGACCCACAGCACGCCCGTCGAGGCGGGCGGCGCGGGTCGCGGCGAGACGTCCGAGGACGGCTCGCTGACCGCCGCGGCCACGACCAGGACGTCGTGCTCCCGCGCCTGGACCAGCGCGCGGGCCACGGCCGGGTCGGTGACGTCCACGTACGACCCGAGGGCGACGACCCGGGCCCCGGCGGAGACCGCGACCTCGATCGCGACGGCCCCGTCGGCGGGCGTGGACGACGGCACACCGGCCACCACCCGGATCGGCAGGACCGTCGCTGCCGGCGCCATCCCGGCCACTTCGCCGTCGGCGACCGGCCCTGAGCCGTCGGTCCGGCTCCGCGCGGCGAGGATGCTCGCCATGGCCGTGCCGGAGCCCAGGCAGTCGATGTCCCCGTGACCGGTGCCGGCGGGGATGTCCGCTCCCGGGGTCACCCGGCCGGCCAGTTCCGCGAGCCCGCCGTCCACACCGGAGTCCACCACCGCGGCCAGCACCCCCTCGCCCTGGCTGCGCTCCCACGCCTGGTCGACCGCGAGCCGTCGGCGGGCCCAGTCCGACCGCGGCCTGGCCGGCTGGGTCGTCGAGCAACCGTCCCGGGGCGGGGCGGCGGAGCGGGACGGCTGCGCGGGTTCCCCACCGGCCGGCGGGACGGCCTCGGTACGCACTGAGGTGACCGGCTGCGGGCCGGCCGATGCCGGCGAGAGCGGAGCCGGGCTGGGCAGCACGCCGTACCGCACCCCGTCGCCGACCGCATCCCAGGGCAGGACCAGCAGCCAGCCGGGCCGTAGCGTCTGGTCGTTGCCCAGGGCCGCGCCGTCAGGCTGTCGCCGGCCGGCGTTGAGGTGGCGGATATCGGTGGCCCGGCCCGGCGCGCCGAGGAACCATCCGGCGATCTCGTCGAGGTTCTCCGGCCGGTCCTGGTGGGTGCTCCCCACCACGTAGTACTTCACGAACTCCCCGGCCGGTGTCTGGCCGGCGGGCTCCGCCCGGGCGGGCTCGGCGGCAGCCACCAGGGGGCCGGCACCAAGGGCCAGGCACAGCGCCAAGGCCACCCACCCGCGAACGTCGACCGTCACCTGTTGCCTCCATCGATCGGATCGGACTGGGCGGACACCGCCAACGACCAGCGGGCCGGGATCACCGCGCCGATCAGCACCGGCACGACAGGGCGGTCCGGGCGGCGGGCCAACTGCCGGGCCGCCATCAGGTCCGGCCCACGAAGACCGCCGCTGATCAGGATGCCCGGCTCGGCCGGCGCGTCGGCCGGCCCGGGGAACGCGGGCAGCCGGCGACAGCCGGGCAACGCGTCGGGTCCCAACACGTCACCGACCACGGTCAGCCCGTGTCTACCGCCCCGGACCTGCCAGGCCAGCCGGATCGCCTGGCGGCGGCAGGCGTCGGGGGAACCGGTGATGGTGAGGACGTCCCGCACCTGGGCCAGGTCGATCCAGAACCGCCGCCGCCCCTGCCAGCCGAGCAGAATGGGGATGCCGCCGACCGGGGCCGGCTCGTCCGGGTCCAGCCAGCGGCCCGGCGGCGTACCGGAGCCGGCCGTCACCTCCGGCATCCGGAAGTCCAGCACCTCACCGGGCACGGGTGGTTCGGGCTTGAGGCGGATCGTCATCCCGGCCCGGACACCCCGGGGTCGGTCCGCGACGGGCCCGGGCCGGCCCGGGTCGCCGCTCCCGCTCGCCGGCCGGTCGGTGTCCGGCCCGGCCGCCCGCCCGACGGAAGGCTCGCCGTCCCGGTTGACGGCCGGCAGCGGTACGACGGCCTCCTCGATGGCGGAAGGGTCGGGAGTCACCTCCGGCCCGCCCGTGCCGTCGTCCCCCGCCGGAGCATCCACGCCCGCCGGTGCCTCCGGAGCAGCCGCCGCCGGGCCGGGTGCCTGCGCGTCGGCTTGTCGAGCCTGCGGACCGCGGGCGAGCCGAAGGACACGCAGGGTGGCACCGGCCGGGACATACCGCCGCACGGTCATCGCCAGCAGGCCCAGCACGACGACCGCCACGGCGATCATCAGGTAGCCCGGTGCCGCCCCGGCCGGCGGGCGGGGATCCGGCGAAGCGGCGGCTGCCGGCGCTGAACCGGCCCGGCCACCGGCGGACGGTTCCGGCAACGGCCCGGTGTGGACCCCGGGTCCGCTCGCGTCGGTCGGCAGGCGCAGGATCCATCCGGGACTCAGCTGGGTCGGGTCGGTCAACCGCCCCCCGTCGGGCTGAGGCCGGCCCTGGTTGAGCGCGAAGATCTCCCGGAAGCGGTTGCCGTCGCCGAGCGTCTCGGCGGCGATCCGGAACAGGTACTCCCGCTGGCCGTCCTGCTCGCGGCCGACGATGTAGTACCGGTCGGCCGGCGCCGCGCCGCTCGGGTTCGCGACGGCGTCGGAGGCCGGCCGCGAGGTGACACGGGCGGGTGCGTCGTGCCGCGGGCCGGCCGCGGCCGGCGCCGCAACGGTGATCGCCGAGGTGAGGAGAATCCCCCACACCCAGCCGGCAAGCCGGGCCGCCGTCCGAACCATCCGCGTTCTCCCTCGTGTGACACCGCGCCGAACGACTCCCACGGAGCCGGACGGTGCCGTCGTGTTCACTACGAACGGGCGCGCCGCTGGTTCAGTCACTTCCCACAGTCGCGGGCGGCGATCGGGCCGAGCGTCGCCCTTGTCTCCTCGCCCCAGCCGGAAAGCACCGACCGTCCATTCCGGTGTCAACGCCTGGCCGCGCTGCCCCGGGAACGGGCCCGAGGACCGCGTGAACGGGGTAACGGCCCGGCCCGGGACGGCGTGCACGAAAGTGCCGAAGCCCCGCCGCACCCTGTCGTCCGCTCCCGACCCGGGCTGACACTCGTCCCGCCGTACCCCCTGGGAAGGAGACTCCGTTGACCAGAGCCCTACCACACAGATCATCCGGAGGTCAGCCGGCCGGCCGCCGGATCGCCCGCATCGCCGCCGCCGGACTCGGCCTCCTGCTGCTTCCCCTGATCGGCGTCCGGCCGGCCGACGCGGCTCCGATCGCCGCCGACCACCACCGGACCACAGGAGTGCCCGCGAGCCGGACGCTGGCGCCGACCGGACCGCTCCAGCGGCTCGGCACGACCACGTTGCACCTCGTCGATCACGGCCGCCCGGACCCCTGGGTACCGGCCGCCGGCGACCGCCAGCTGATGGTCTCGTTGTTCTACCCGGCGAGCGCGGCACCGGGGCCGGGCTCGCCCTACGTCTCCACCACCCTGGCTCCCGCCGTGCGGGAGTGGGGAGTCCCCGGCGTGCCGGAGGCGAAGCGCGCCGCGGTACGCCCGGAGCGGCTGCGCGGCCACGCCGTCGTCGACGCGCCGGCGTCCCTGGTGGCCGGCGGGCGTCCGCTGGTGATCCTGTCGCCGGGGTTCGAGCTGAGCCGCACCTCGTTGACGATGCTGGCGGAGGAACTGGCCAGCCGCGGTTACCTGGCAGCGGTCGTCGACCACCCGTACGAGGCTCCGGTGGAGCTGCCGGACGGTCGGGTGACAGCCTGCGCCATCTGCGGCACCCGGGACCCCGCGGTCGGTCTCGCCATCGTCCGCAGCCGCACGGCGGACCTGCGGTTCGTCCTTGATGTCCTGAGCCGCCGGTCGATGTCCTGGCTCGTCGACGCCAGCCGGGTCGCGGTGGCCGGCCACTCGATCGGTGGCGCGAGCGCGGTGGAGGTCGCGCGGACCGACGGCCGTTTCGACGCGGCCGTCAACCTCGACGGGATGTTCTTCGCCGAGCTGCCCAACCAGCATCCCGACGTACCGGTCCTGCTGGTCAGCCAGGGCGTGCCGACGGCCGGCCCGCAGGCGTTCTGGCCGGAGGCGTGGGCCGCGCTGGCCGGGCCACGTCGCTGGCTGGACGTCACCGGCGCGGGCCACTACACGTTCGCCGACACCGTCTGGCTGCTCGACCGGTTCGGCGTGCGCAGCGCGGTCACGCCCGACGTCGCCGGGCTCTTCTACGGGACCATGGCCGGCACGCGGGGGGTCGAGATCACCAGGGCGTACGTCGTGGCGTTCCTGGACCGGCACCTGCGCGGGAAGCCGGGCGATCTGCTCGACGCGCCCAGTCGCGCGTATCCCGAGGTGACCTTCGTCGGCTAGTTGCCGGAGGGCCCGGGCGGCGTCGGCGGTGACGCCGCCCGGGACCGGCTAACCGTTGAACCGGGCCGCGCCACGCTCGTCGGTGGTCACGTAACCGGAGGCGATGTGGCCGAGACTACGCTCAGCCACGGTGAGCGCGTTGTTGAACTCGTTGAGCCCCGCGTTCCACTCCGCTTGCGCCGCCCCGTAGCCGTCGATCGCCGCACCGTTGTTGGCGGCCGAGTAGTTGCGGGCGGCCGCCTCGAGCGCGTGCAGGGACTGGACGAGCGAGTTGTAGATCTGCCGCAGGCCGGTGCCGACGTCTCCCATGCCGCCGATGTCGGCCATGTAGTTGGTCATGCCATGCTCCTCTCGGCGTACCGGTTGCTCACCGGACGGCCCAGTTGCCGCCGAACGCCTGCTGCACCTGTTGGGCGTTGCTCCCGGCGTCGTCCTCCGCGACCTGCGTGTCGCTCCTGAACGCCTGCATGTCGTCGGCGAGCGACTGGAGCGCCGCGTTGATCCGGTTGAGGGCCCGGTCGGCCGCCTGCATGCCGGCCTGGTAGACCGGCGACGCGCTGTCGCTACGCCAGTGGGAGTTCAGCTCGGCACTGAGGTTGTTGAGGTTGCTCCGCGCCGTCGCCTGGTCCTGGACGGTGTCGGAGAACTGGTTGACCAGCGCGGCGGTGCTGGCCTCGTCGATAATTAGTGGTCTGGGCATCCCTTCGTCCCTTCCCGGCTGATCCGGGTCGCCGTTCGCGGAGGCGGTCTCCGCACCCTCCACAACGTCCGTGGCGTCGCGGAGTTCACCGCGGGCGACCGCTTCCGGGCCCGCCCAGGCCGATGACCAGTGCACCCATGTGCGAACGGGGCCGGCGGTCTGCCGTACCGGACAAGGTTTGCCCTCTGGGACGACGAGCGTGACCTACCGGCGCTACGGCACCGTGCTCCAGGCCCACGTCAACACACTGCGGTACCGGATCGGCCGGATCGAGCAGCTGACCGGTCGGCGTCTCGCTCACCTCGACGACCGGGTAGACCTGCGCCTGGCACTGATGACGGACGGCCCGGCCGAACGGCCGTGACGACGGCGGCGCCTCCGCCACGGCGTGCGGCCCGGTCGTCGAGGCCGAGGGCGCTGCGCAGGTAACGCAGCGCGTTGTGCGTCCGGGACTTGACCGTGCCCTCGGGGATGCCGAGGATCTCGGCGGCCTCCCGGGTCGAACGCTGCCGCACGTACACCTCCTCCAGCACCCGCCGGTGGTCGACGCTGAGCTGACACAGCGCGCCACGCACGGCATGGACTGAGACGAACCGTTCGATCGCGTCGTCGGTGTCGGGGATCAACGTCAAGTCGATCGCGCCGACCTCGCGCGGGCGGATCCGCCGCGCCCGGGTGGCGTCGATCGCGATCCGGCGGGCAACGATGAACAGCCACGGCCGCACCTCGTCGACGTCCGGGCTGAGCCGGTCGAGGTGCCGCCACGCCCGCAGCATCGCCTCCTGGAGGAGGTCCTCGGCGAGCTGTGCCTCGCCGAGGGTGAGGCGCAACAGGAAGGCGCGCACCGCCGGCGCGTGCGCCTCATAGATCGCCGCCATCCGTTCGCTCGCGCTGGGCGGCCTCGCCATCGCGTCGTTCGGCATTTCCACGGGAGCTACCTCCGTCATGGTGTTCCCCGTTCCGCTCCGACCGTGAGCCAGGACATCGAGGTCCCCTTCTCTCGTCATCCAGCGCCGTGCTCTCTCCATCACAGTCGGTCAGCCGCGGTAGGACCATGCAGAACCACAGGCAGAACTACGCCGGCGGATCCGCCGTCCCGGCCCGTTCCGCGGCTGAACCAGTTCCCGTGTAACGCCGTTGGACAGGGGTGCGGACCGGCTCGGTTCGGGTGTCAAAGGAGGTCGCGATGCTGCCCACTCCGTCGGTGCTTCCCGTTCTCGCCGCGCTCACCGTCACCGTCGGGGTCGGTCCGGCCGACGCGGCGCTCGCGGCGGCTCGGGCCGCGGCGCGCGCTCCGGCCGACCTTCCCGACCTGGCAGTACCCGCGAACGGGTGCGTCGGGGCGTCCCCCACGGTCGCCGCCGAGCCGTCGTGGGCGTTCCAGCGGCTCGCCCCGCCGGTCGTCTGGACGTTGACCCGCGGTGACAGCGTCGTGGTCGCGGTGCTCGACACCGGGGTGAGCGCGACGGCGCCCGCGCTGGCCGGTGCCGTCCGGCCCGGTGTCGACGTGGTGCGGGGCGGTCGGGCGGACCTGGACTGCCGTGGCCGCGGCACCGCCCTCGCGGGGCTGGTCGCCGCCCGTCCGCAGCGGGGCAGCGCGATGGTCGGGATCGCGCCGGGCGCGACGATCCTGCCCGTGCGCATCGTGGACGAGCAGGGACGGGTGCCCGACGGGGCGCTGGCGGCCGGGTTGCGCGCCGCGACGCAGGCCGGGGCGAAGGTGATCCTCGTCGGAACCGGCACCACGCATCCGGACGCCGCGCTGCGCGCCGCGGTCCGCGAGGCGGTCGCCGCCGACGTGGTGGTGGTCGCGCCGGTCGCCGGCGAAGCGTCCGACCGGTCGACGAAGGCCGGCGACGTGTGGTACCCGGCCGCGTTTCCCGAGGTGATCGCGGTGGGTGGCAGCGGACCCGACGGCACGGTGTCTGGCTCGCCGCCGGCGGAGGCGGGAGTGGACGTCGCCGCGCCCAGCGAAGGCGTGGTGAGCATCGGCCCCGTCGGCCGGGGGCACTTCCGGGTCGGTGGCACCGCGGTCGCCGCGGCGCAGGTCGCCGCGGTCACCGCGCTCGTACGCGGCTACCGGCGCGACGATCATGTCGGCGCGGTGACCGACCGGATAGTGCGCACGGCGGAACCGCCCGTCGACCCGGCGCTGGCGCGGTTTGTCGGCGCCGGGATGGTCGACGTGCGCGAGGCGGTCGCGGCGACCGTCGTCGGGACCGCCGTGCTGGACCCGTTGCCCGCCGACGCGGAGACGCCACCCGCGGCACCGCCGCGCTCGCCGGCCGCCTCGATCGCCGTCGGCGCGAGCGCCATCGGGCTCGCCGCCGCCGCGCTGGCTGCCGCGATCCTGGCCACGATCCGCAGCGGCCGGCGCCGGGGGTGGCAGCGGTGAAGCGCCGCCGCCGTACCGCTGGCGTGCGGCCTCGATCCGGTGCGGCCGCAACCCGGTGCGGCCTCGACCCGAGGGCGGTGTCCGGACGGTGGCGCGATGCGGTGGGAACAGGGCTCAGGGCGCCCTGAGCAGCGGCCCGGTCGGCAGCAGCTCCAGCAGGGACCGTGGTACGGAGGTCGCCTGGTCGGCCGACTGGCCGAGCCGGCGAGCGGCCTCGGCGTCGGCGACCGGGAACTTCACCCCGTTGTCGGCGACCAGGTAGAGGTTCGTCGACTGGGCCTGCCCCTGGTCGGCCGCCCGCACCAGGCCCCCGACACCCGGCGCCACGACCACGGCGGAGGCCGTGGCGGTGCTACGGGTCACGCCGCCGCCCACAAAGGTCGCGGCGCTCGCGGTCAGGCGGGGCGCGGGCCCGACGGTGAGCTCGCCGGTGCCGCCCCCCTGCCGGACACACCACGCGGTCCCGGCCGGGCTGTCGGCGAGCGCCGGAGACTCCTCGGGCAGCCCTTCGGCGACGACCCTGGACGCCGAGCGCGCCACCTGCCCGAGCGCGGCCGGGCTGAGCCGGGCCGGCTCGACCGGGCCACCGCGGTAGAGGTCGGCGGTCCGCGGGTCGCCCGCGACGATCGCCTCGGCCACCGGCGACAGCTGGCTCAGGCCGTCGCGCAGCAGGATGAAGGTGCGGGCCGGTCCCGACCCGGCCGGCGCGGTGAACAGCTCACCGATCCGCGCCACCCGGCCGTCGATCGTCGGGCCCGGTTCACCGTGCCCGGGGATCGCGGCGGGAGCGATGTCGGGTCCGGGCGGCAACAGGTCGGCCCAGCGGGTCTCCACCGTGAGCGTCGGGGCGTCGTAGCCGAGCACCCGGGCCATGCGGTCGTCGGCGAACCTGAACCTGCGCCCCTGCCAGACGAGGAACAACGGGCCGTCCGCGACACGGACGACAATGGCGCGCGGCAACGGTGCCGGCGGCTCGCCCGCCTCCCGCGTCACGGCCAGTGTCGTGGCGGTGGAGACGTTGCCCGCCTGGTCGTTCGCGGTCTGCGCGCACGCGCTCCAGACGGCGCCGACGACGGCGCCGGAGGCCGGGAGCGCGTCCGGCGCGCCGACCACCCCGATCGCCGGCCCGTGCGGCACCCCGACCAGTGACCGGCTCGACACCGACACGATCGACGGGCGCTGCTGGAACAGCAGCAGCGCAGAGGCGAAGTTGAGCACCGGCCGGAGCTGCCCGTCGAGAAGCACGTACCTGCTTCCGGTCTCCTTCTCCGTGATCAGCACGCCGGGTGCGCGCCAGGACGTCGCGCCACCGGGCCGGATCAGCCCGTACACGCCGAACCCGCCGGCGACGAGCGCCGCGACGAGCAGGCTCACGATCGCCCCGACGACGGTACGCCGGTGCGGGTTCTCGGGGGTGTCCGGCTCCCCGGACACCAGAGCGCAGGCCAACCGACCCAACACGAAACTGTGCGCCTGCACCTGGTCGCGACGGGACCGCATGTCAACCACCCAGCCCGCGCGCGACGGCGTACACGCCCATGACCTGCAGCAGCACGGGCACCAGCGCCACCGTGGACAACAGCTGCAGGAGGTCCCCGGCCCGTCCCCAGTACGGCGACGGCCGCCGCTCCCCCAGTGCTCGGGCCACCAGGAACAGCACCAGCACGGCGCCCGGGGCCAAGCCGAGCCCGGCGCCCAGCCGGACCCACGACGACGCGCCGGCAAGTCCGGCGACCGCCACGGCGGCCAGCCCGAGTACCGCGGGCAGGCCGACCGCCAGCCGGTGCCAGGCGCTCGTCATCGGCCGGATCATCAGCAGCCGCGCGACGGCGACGAGGACGACGAGCAGAACGGCCGCCCAACCGCCGTGCGCGGCGAGCACGACCAGGGCGACCGCGGTGGCCGCCCCGCCGCCGGCGTACAACGCCGTCATACCGCGGTCCGCGCCGGCGCCCCGCGCCAGCAACGGCGCGCTGGGCTCCGGGTCGATGTCCTCCTGGAGATGCTCGGGCTTCGTCGGCAGGGGCGCCAGCCGGATCCGCGCCAGCCGCGCCGCGGCGAGCGGCACGGAGACGACCAGCAGCGTGGCGACGACCGCGACGACGCCCGCCGACTGCGCGCCGGAGAGCCCGGCCACCGTCAACCCACCGCCGAGCGCCCCGAAGGCGGCCGCCGCCGCCACGGCGACGAAGGCCGCGCGCCGATGGCCGGCGAGGTAGCCGGCCAGCACCGCGGCGATGGCCGCCGCGGTGCTGCCGGCCAGGGTCTGCGCCCCGCCCAGCACAGGTGCCGCCGGCGTGGACATCAGGTCCGGAACGGTCAGCCCGGCGAGCGCCGCGGCTGCCGTCGCGGTCGCCGCGCTCAACACCCCGAACCGGCGGTCGCCGAGGCCACGGGCGTACGCGAACGCCCCGACCAGGCTCAGCAGACCCAGCACGGCGGCGACCAGCGACCGGTCCGCCGCGGGGCCGGGCAGCGCGAGCACGACGAGGCTGACCGCCGCCGCCACGGCCGCGGCGGTGACCGCGGCGACCGGAACCATCTCCGGCCGCCAGAGACCGGACCGCTCGGACACCGCCGTCGCCACCCCGTCGATCACGTCGTCGAAGTGGACCGGCGGGATCTGGTCCGCCTGCGGCCGCAGGAACACCGTCTCCCCGTCGCGCAACGCGAGCGATCCGACGCTCGCCTGCTCGTCGAAGGGCGCCTCACCGAGGCGCTGGAGGATCCAGCCGCCGTGGGCCAGGCCGGCGTCGGCGAGTTCCTCGCCCAGATGGTGCAGCAGCGCCGGCAACAGGTCAGCCACGACCACATCCGCCGGCACTGCGATGTCGATCCGCCGTCGCGGACCGGCCACCACCAGCCGGGTCATCGTCACCGAGGTCGTCGTCACGCTCTCCACAACGTCGGCTCCCGCCGCTGGTTCACCGTCACCAGGCGGTGGTGAACCCGCACCCGGATGCTGTCGTAGAGGGGGAGTGCGAACCTGTCCTGTTCGCGCGGGAGGAGCTGGGTGATGCTGCTCGTGCCGAGGCGGGAGCCGAACCCGCACGACCTGTTGCTGCGGCTGGCCGGCCGGCTCCCCGACGAGGTGACCACGGAGTGTCGCCGGTGGCTCAGCCAGGGGCTCGACGCCGACGTGGCGCAGGCTGTGCTGTTCGCCCTGCTGGCCGCCGAGATTCCGATCGGTTCCGACGACGTGGAGTGGCTTCGCGAGCTGCTCGTGTCCACCGGACACGACCCGACCGCGGTGGACCCGATCCGCGGCGACCCGTCGCCGTTGCGCTACGGCGCGGCTCCCATCGGCCCCGCCGTCCTCGCGCCCGACCCGGCAGCCGTTCCGTACACGCTGGACCTGACCCGGGACCATCCGGACGCGTTCGGCCTCGACCCGATCGACGTCTCCGCCGTCGCCGTGGTCCGCGCCGCGTCGGCGCGCGCCCTGTGGCGGAGCTGGCGGTACCCGCCGCCGGGCCGGGCCGAGCCGCCGGCGCGACGGGTCTACCTGGTGCTGGCGCCGCACCGCGCGCCGGCCGACCTCGCGGCACTCGCCGCCGCCACACAGGACGCGCTGATCGCCGCCGGTGAGCGGGATCCCCAGGTCGAGGTCTTCCCCGACGTCGACGATCTGCCGCCCTACCAGCGCCACGCGCTCGAGTTCGCCGCGCTGCTGTGGGCCTCGGATCCGACACCACCGGTCCGGATCGCCTCCGGCGAGGACGGGCCGGACCCGTACGTCGGGCCCCGGCTGGACGGTCCCGAACGCGACCTCGTGCTGTCCTACCTGGACTCGGGCCATCCGCTGCTGATCCACCATACCGGGGACGAGGACGCCGTCGAGGCGGCCCTCCCGCGATCAGGCCGGCGGGTGACCGTGTACCGGACCGACGGGGCGTGGATCTGGACCGACCTGGTGGCCGGCGACCTGCGGCGGCACGGCGTACCGCCGCAGGAGGCGCTCGTCGCGCACATCCGCCGCCGCGAGCACCGCCCGGCCGACCTCGACTACGTCGCGGTCCACCGGGCCCTGTCGCGTCTCTACCTGCACGACCTGGCGTCCTGAGCGCCGCCCGTCAGGCCACCGGCGACAACGGCCGGACGTCCTCGACGGTCAGCGTCCGCATCTGGTCGACACTGGGCGTGGAGACCGCGCGGAGCCGACCGGCCTGGCGGGTGGCGGCCTCGTCGAACACCCTGCGCGCATACCGGGCGTTACCGAACGAGCGCCCCTTCGGGACCGTCTCGAAGTGCTCCCGCAACGCGGCCAGGGTGTCGCCGGGGCAGTCGTACCCGCTGGCGGAGGCGAAACCGACGAAGATGTCGACCAGCTCGTCGGGGCTGTAGTTCGCGAAGTGGATACGCCGGGTGAACCGGGACCCGAGGCCGGTGTTGGCCGCGAGGAAGTTCTCCATCTCCACCTCGTAGCCGGCGGCGATGACGACCACCTCGTCGCGGTGGTCCTCCATCAGCTTCACCAGCGTGTCGATCGCCTCCCGGCCGAAGTCCTGGCGCGCGTCCGGTGGCGCCAGCGTGTACGCCTCGTCGATGAACAGCACACCGCCGCGGGCCTTCTCGAACGCCTCCGTGGTGCGGTGCGCGGTGTGCCCGATGTACTCCCCGACCAGGTCGGCCCGCGACACCTCGACGAGTTGCCCGCCGGGCAGCACGCCGAGGGCCGCGAGGAGCTGCCCGTACAGCCGGGCCATCGTGGTCTTGCCGGTTCCCGGTGGCCCGGAGAACACCAGGTGCCGGGAGACCGGCGGCGCCGGCAGGCCTGCGCGGAGCCGGGTCCGCACCGTGGCCAGCAGGTCGATGACGTCGGCGACCTCGCGCTTCGCCTCGCCGAGGCCGACCATCTGCCGCAGCTTGTCGAGCAGGCCGTCGACCTCGGCCCGCTGGTCGGTCTCCGCGACCGGGCTCGCCGGCTCGCCGAGGTCCGCGGGAAGCAGCCGCGCCAGATCCACCCCGGAGAACCGGCTGTCGCTGGAGAGCCGGAACGCCTGCCTGCCGATCATCTCCTCGAACACCTTGCGGGCCACCCGCGCGTTGCCGAACGACTCGGTACGCGGCATCCCGTCGAACATCCGCGACAGCGCGAGGCGGGTGTCGTACTCCAGCGCGTAGTGGTGGGTGCGGCACAGCCGCTCCACGATGCTGACCAGCTCCTGGGTGCTGTAGCTGTCGAACTCGACGGTCTTGGCGAAGCGGGAGGCGAGGCCCGGATTGGAGTCGAGGAAGGCGCGCATCTGCGCCGAGTAGCCGGCGACGATCACCACGAGATCGTCACGGTGGTCCTCCATCAGCTTGACCAGGGTGTCGATCGCCTCCCGACCGAAGTCGTTGCCCGAGCCACCGTCCGGCGGTGACAGCGTGTACGCCTCGTCGATGAACAGCACACCGCCGAGCGCCTCGGTGAACGCCTCGCGCGTCTTCACCGCGGTGCCGCCGATGTGCTCCGCGACCAGCTCGGCCCGCGACACCTCGACCAGCTTGCCGGCGGGCAGCACCCCCAACGCCCCGAGAAGCTGGCCGTACAGCCGGGCCACGGTGGTCTTGCCGGTGCCGGGTGGGCCGGCGAAGACCATGTGCCGCGACATCGGCGGGGTGGGCAGTCCGGCGGCCGCCCGCCGTTGACTCACCCGGTGCAGACCCACCAGCGTCGCGACCTCACGCTTGACCGTCGCGAGGCCCACCAGGCCGTCGAGCTCCGCCAGCAGCGGTGCGACCGGGTCGGCGTCGTCGGCGGTGGTGGCGGTGCGCGCATCGGCGGACGCGCCGCCGGGTACGGCCGGAGAGCCTGGGGCCATCGGGAGAGCGGGGATCGGGGCGGCGGCGTCGGGCTCGGGCCGACGCGACGGAGTACGGCCGCTTCCGTTGCGGGACAGGCTCGTGCCGGTCGTCGCGACAGGGTTCGCCGGATCGGCCCGGACGCCCTCGCCGGCGTTGTCGACGATCTCGCACTCTGTCACGGCACCGGTCGAGCCAGGATCGAAGCGTGCCCCGTCACCGCCGGAGCCACTGATCCGGCAGCGGGTGAGGGTCAGCGTGCCGCCGTCGGCCACCCGGGCCCCGTCCGCCCGCGCGCCGCGCAGTTCGCACGACGAGGCGGACGCGGTCGCCGCCCCGCCGACGAGGAGGTTGACCCCGGCCCCGGCCAGCGTCACACCGTCGAGTTCCAGCCGCCCACCTGCGTCGGCCGCGACCGCCGCCAGCCGTCCGCCGTGGACCTCGCCCTGGGTCAGGCGAGCGAGCGCCTGTTCGGTCACCCGGACGCCGGCTTCGGTCGGTCCGCTGATCGTGACGCCGTTCGCGGTGAGTTCCGCGTCTCCGTCGACCGCCAGCCCGATCAACCCGCCGTCGATCCGCGTACCGGTCAGCGCGGCCCGGGTCGTGTCGCGCGCGAGGAGACCGGCATGGTCCCCGCCGGACACCGTGCCGCCCCGAACCGTGACCGCCGCGGAGCCGGTCACCGCCAGCGCGGCCGCCGCACCGGCGAGCACCCCGCACTCCACCAGCTCCACGCGGGCCGCGTCGACCGCCAGGAGCGCGTGACCACCGCTGTCGGCGAACTGGCAGTCGCGCAGCGTGGCGTCGGCTCGGCCGGCGAGCAGCACAGCGTGCGAGCCGGTCCCGCGAATCTGCGTCTCCTCGACGGTCGGGCCGGCGTCACTGACCACGAGTCCGACCCCGGCGGTGTCGCGCACCACCGTGCGCACCACGGCTGTCCGGCCGCCCTCCTCGACCGCGATGCCAGGCCCGTGGACGGCACTGATCTCGCAGCCCTCGACCCGCCCACGACCACCGCGGGTGGACAGCACGGCGGCGCCCCGCACCTCGGTCAGGGCGCAACCGCGGATGGTCGGGTCGGCCTCGTCGACGACGACGATCCCCGCGGTCAGGATGTCGCTGATCGCCGTGCGCTCCACGAGGCCGCCACCGGTGCCCTCGAACAGGAGGCCCGCGCCGTGGGCGTTACCCACCCGGCCGGACCGCATCGCCAGTTCACCGCCGGCGACGTGGACCGCCACGACGCCGCCGCCCTCGACCGCGCACTCGCGCATCTCCAGCCGGCCGGCCCGCACCTGGACGGCGGGCAGGGACTGGCCACCGCCCCGCAACGCCAACTCGCGCAGCACCGGGTCACCGCCGACGACCAGCACCGCCGGGCCGTCGCCGCCGTCCACGACGACCGAACCCGCGCCCTCCTCGGCGAGCACGGTCACCGCGGCGTCGAGGGTCAACTGCTCACGGTAGGTTCCCGCCTGCACGATGACCGTGCCGCCGGCGCCCACCCGCGCGACCGCCTCGCCGATCGTGGCGGGCCCGTCGGCTTCGGTCTGGGACACCGAGATCACGTTCAGGTTCAAGGCCTACCACCTTCGACAGAGGCCGGCGCGCGGCGGATGGCGGCCGCCGCCGGTGGCGAATCCAGGTGCGGTGCCGGAAACGGCACACCGTTCGGGTCGAGCCCGGGCGCGAAGTCGACGACCGCCGCCGGCGATCCACCCGGCGCCGCGGCGAGGGCCGCGCGGAGCCGGGCAACCATCTGCTTGCCGGTGGCGCCGACGGATGCCCGGCCGACCGATGCCAGGTCCTGCAGCAGTACCCGGGGCCGTCCGGGCTCGTCGGTCGGATCCACGGCCAGCACCGCGAAGCGGGAGCCGGGCGGGAAGAGGGCGCTGCCACCGTCCGGCGCGCCGAGCAGCCCCAACCGGCGCGCGCTCGCCGACCAGATCGCGTACTGCACGCCCGTGCCGCCGCCGGGCGTGAGCCGGGCGTCCAGGAACGCCGGCTCGGCGATCTCCTCCCCCGGCCGGTACGCGGCGAACACGTCCAGGTCGTCCGCGCCGCTGACGACGAAGACCGGTCCGAGCGCGACGGGCAGCCGCCGCAGTCCGTACGCGGCGCACCGGGCCAGCAGCGCGGTCCCGTCGGCCGACGCCTCCCGCTCCGGTCCGCGCAGGTGGGCGTTCGTCGTGGCACGCGCGTTTGCGAAGTACGCCCGCAGCGCCACGAGTCCGGTGACCGTACCGTTGTCGCCACCGCCCGCGCGGAGCCCGGGTTGCTCGGCGAGCAGCCGGGACACGGAGCGGGCGAACGAGTCGTAGCGGCCGTTCAGCCCCCGCCGCAGCTCCGCGCGGTCCTCCGCCGCCGGTGCGGCCGGCGGCCCGACCAGTCGAAGGCCGGCGGGGACGACCGGCACCGGGAAGTCGTGCGCGGCCGGCTCCCCGACGTGCGGCGCGACCGGCGACCTGTCGAGGTCCGGTTCGCCCCCGTCCGGCTCGATCGGCGCCCCGGCGGGAGGATCGACCGGCGCCCCGATCGGGGAATCGGCCGGCGCCCCGATCGGGGAACCTGCCGGAGTCTCGGCCGGCAGCTCGGCGGGCGGCTGCGGATGCGGCTCGACCGTGGGTTCGGCCGGCGGATCGGTCACGGCCGTACGACTCGCCGAGGTGGCGGCCACCCGCGAACCGGGGGCCGGTGCGGCGGTCACGGCCACGTGGGCTGCCGTGGGCAGGCTCACGACCGGCGATGACGTGGTCCGTGGACCTGCCAGGAGGTCGAGCAGTTCGGGGTCGATCGGGGTGGGTGTACGCACGGTCGGGGCGGGGAAAGCCGGCTGCGGCCGGCCGTCCTGGTCGGCGGGAGGTCCGTCGTGGTCGGCGGGGACCAGGTACCGCGGCCGCCCGGTCGGCAGCACCGGCCCGATCTCCTCGCGGGGGCCGCCGCCGGCGGGCCACCACCCGAAGCCCTGATCGCAGAGGACCAGCCCGGTCGCCGTCGCCTGGACCGGGCCCGCGGCGCCGAGCACCGGCGCGGCGAGCGCCCGGGCCATGCCGGAACAGAGCAGTGCTCCACTGGCGGCGGGTGGGATCGACCCGCGCGGCACCAGGAGAACCGGGTCGTCGACCTGCGTGCTGCGGACGCCGGCGACCAGCTCGGCGAGCCGCGCCGCGCCGACCAGGCGTCCCGCGATCCGCGGTCCGGCGGCCGACACCGGCAGCTCGACCACGAAGACACCGGCCACCGGCGTGGTGAACAGCGACGGCCGGTCGGCGGCGAACGACCATCCGGCCGGCGTCTCGATTCCGGGCGGCGCCGGTTCCGGGTCGGGCGACGCCCCGGCCGCCTCGCCGGCGGCCGGCGCCGCGACCACGGGCTCCGGCACCACCACGTCGACACCCGCCCGGTCGAACGTGGGCGGTGCCGCACCCGCGACGTCCTCGGTCGCTCCCTCAACGCTACCGGGGACCGCCTCGGTCGGTCCCTCAACGCTGCCGGAGACGCCCTCGGTCGGTCCCTCGACACGACCGGCGACGGCGTCGGCCAACTGTTCGGCGGGAGCGGTGACCGGCTCGGCCCGCTCCTGGACGCGGCCGGTGACCGGCTCGTGCAATGGCATGAGGGCGATCTGCTCCCCCAGCGCCGTGCTGAGCCGGTCGCCGCCGTGATCGACGGTGACACCCTCGGCGTACCGGCCGAACGGGACGACCCGGAGGCCGCCCTCCGCACCCCCGAGCCACTCGCTGAGCGCGTCGGGCAGCACGTCGAACAGCTCCGGGCGCGCGGTGAGCCCGGGGGCGAGGAGCACGGTGATGCGTTCCTGGCCGTCCTCCGCCACCAGGGCCGCGAGCGCCCGGCCGTCGACGGTCTCCTCGGCGGACGTACGCAGCAGCAGGGCGTCGCCGATCGGCTCACCGATGATCTCCAGCGGCGGCATCACGCCTCCTGGAGGTGTTGGCGGAGCCGGCAGAGGGCGCGATGCGTGGTGACGGCGTCGACCTCCGGGACGATGCCGTCAAGATCGTCCACCCGGCGCAACAGCCCGCGCTCCGGCACCACACCGTGCTCGCTCAGGTAGTACTCGACCGCCTCGGACCACACCCACTCGCCATCGGTGCGGTAGCCGGTCGGGACGACCGCGCCACGGGCGGGATCGCACCGGTCGGTCGTCAGCTCGTCGGACCGGATCAGGGGTGACCCGTCCCGCAGGTAACCGACGACGACCTCCCGTGCCGTGCCGCCGAGCCGCTCCGCGTCGCCGCGGTCGACCCGCGTGGCCTCGACCACGTGCACCGGTCGCGCCGGCACGGCCGCCCAGACCAGCGCGCCGACGGCGAGGACGGCACGGTGGTAGGTGGGGAGCGTCTCGGGGTCGGCGAACACGTCCACCACCGGCACCGGGTCCTCGACCTCCGCCAGCGCCTCCTGAAGCCGCACCTGGACGGTCGGCAGGACCGCGTCGGTCGCGGGGTCGGCCTGCGCCAGGTAGAGGCGCCGCGGCGGCGGCCACGGCGTCGCCACCGCGGGTACCCGCCACGCCCGCCACACGCCCAGCGCCTCGGCGGCTGCCGCGGCCACCCCTACAGCACGGTCGACGTCGTCGAGGCCCGAGGGGTCGGCCGCGGTCAGGTCCGACCCGTACGGCACCGGTTGCGGCCAGGGCGGAAGCGCCGTCGGGTGCGCCGGGGACACCACGAAGGCGTGCGGCGGCGGCGACGCCGGACCGGCGGTGGCCGCCCCGTGCGCCGCGGACTCTCCGCCCGCGCTCCGGATGGTCTCGGCCAGGAGGTTCAGGTCCTCCGGTGGGATACGCAGCCGGCCCGCGAAGACGGCGAAGTCGATGATCCTCGCGACGTCGACCGTGCGGCCGTCCACCAGCAGCCGGCGGGCCCGGAGCAGCAGGTCGTCCGGGACCTGGCCGGCGAGCCGGGCCAGCAGGTGATGGTACGGCCCGGCAGGCGCCGAGGCCGGCACGACACCGCCCATGGGTACGCCTCCTTACCCCTGCGGCGGCCGGACGGCCCCGGCCGCCGCCTAGTGCGTGTTGGTGAACGAGGTGAGCGCGTTCTGCGCGTCCTGCGTCCCGCTCTCCTCGGCCTGCGCGGCCGCCTGCGCGAACCACCCGACGTTGTGACCGTCGGACTCGGTCAGGCCCGGAAGCGACTCGGCGACACCGTGGATCGCCTCGAGCGCGCCCTCGACCAACTTCAGGGCGTACTGGTCGAGTTCGCTCTCCGGGTTGGGCACCACGTCCTGTGCGGTCGGGGCGAGGCGCACCTGCTCCTCGATCTCCTCCGCGTGCTCCCGGAACTCCTTGAACGCCTCGCCCTGCATGTACGTGGTGTCGACGCCTACTACCGGCTCAGGCATGGTCCTTCTCCCCTGCGTCCGGGCCGGCCGCGCGGAGCTCGTCGATGGCGCGGAGCGCGTCGGCGAACATCTTGTCGCCGTCGAACGAGCCGCCGAGGATCTCGGTGAGCGGCAACTGCGCCGGCATGAGCCGCTCGAAGTGGGCGATGCCGGCGTCGACCGCCTGCCGGCGCGCCGCGGTGATGGTCTCCAGCAGGAGCGAGCCGAGCTCGGCGCCCGGCATCGTCCGGTACGCGCCGGTCAGGAACTTGATCTCGGTCAGGTTGCCCTGGCCGTCAACGGTCACCTGGAACGCCCGTCGCTTCGCGGTGACCGTGAAGGTCCCCGTCGCGATGTCCCGGCTCGCCTCGGCGAACGCCTCGCGCTGCCGGTTGAAGTCGGCGTACATCTCGTCGACTTTGGCCTGTGCCTGGTCTGCCATGTCCTTCCTCCGTCTCTTCGGTGGCCGCTATGGCCGGGTGCCGCGGGGCGAGTGTGGTCAACGGCCGCGCTCGACGGCCCGGTCCGCGGTGTCGCGTGCTGGCCGCCCGGACTCGGTGGCCGGCTTGGTGGTCCCGGTCGTCGTGACCGCCGGTTCCCAGGTGACCTGCGTCTCGAGGTCCGCCTCGGTGCCGTCACGCCCGAGCACGGCGGGCACGCAGTCCGGGTCGGTGCCCCAGACCTCCTCCTCCTCGGCCAGCCAGGTGGTGCGTTCGCGCTCCTTCTCCTGACCGCCCTGCTGGCCTCCCATGCCCCCGCCCATCGGCGGCATGAACGGCATCCCACCCATCGGGTTCGCGCCGGCGGCGGTGGCCTGGTTCCCGGCACCGGCCAGCGCGCCGCCCGCCGCGGTCAGCCCGCCGATGTCGGTGCCCGTGCCGGTGCCCAGCGCGGCACCCGCCAAACCGGTCGCGCCGACCCCACCGGCCGCGCCCGCCCCCGCCGCGCCGCCGGCACCCGGGGGGCCACCGAGCCCGGCCAGGTCCATGCCCGACGCGCTCGTGCTGGGCAGATCCAGCCCGCCGGCGGCCGGCCCGAGGCCGGCGAGGTCCGGTCCCGACGACGCCGGCCCGTTCAGGCCGAACGGGTCGGTGAGATGGGACGTGCCGACAGCCGACCGCCCGATATCGCTGCCGGGTCGCAGCGTGCCACCGGAGAGGTCCCCGATGCTCTGGCCGCCTGTCAGGCCCGACAGCGAGGGGTTGTCGAGGTCGGGAATGCCGGTCGACAGGAAGCCACTCCGGTCGGCACCGGCCGGGAGCCCGGAGATCCTGTCCCCACCGGTCGCAACCCCGGAGACATTCTCGCCGCCGTCCGCAAGCCCGGAGATGTTGCCATCGGTCGCGAGCCCGGAGAAGTTGCCGGCAGGGGTCACGAGCCCGGAGACCTGGTCGGCCGGGGTCGCGAGCCCGGACATGTTGTCGGCGGTCGCGAGCCCCGAGATGTTGTCGACACCGGCCGGGAGCCCCGAGATCCGATCGGCGCTGGAGGACAGCCCGGAGCCGGTCGGCGGCCCGCCGATCACGCCGGAGAGCCGATCGCCCGCGTCGAGGCCGGTCAGGTCGGTGAGGCCAGCGTTCGCCCCGTCTGTCTCGACCGGGCCGAGCGGCCCCGCACCGGACGAGCGCGTACTCGACGGTCCGGTACTCGGGAGAGCCAGCCCGCTCACGCCGATCGGTCCACCGGTCGCCGGCAGCCCGTCAATGGTGTCCGAGCCGGTGTTCGCCCCGCTCGGCCCGGACGTGTCGAAGGCGTTGGGAAGCGTGTCGCTCTGCGGGAATCCGGTCGCGGCGAAGGAGGCGTCGGTCGTCGGCAGGCCCGACGATGGTCCAGCCCCGGTGTCCGGGAGGCCTCCGTCGGGCAGGGCCAGGCCGGTCTGGACTTCGGGCCCGATACCCGAGTCCTGATCACCGGTCAGGTCCGGCCCATCGATCTGCCCCGAACCGGTCAGGTCAGAACCGGACAGGCTGGAACCGTCGAGATCGGAACCGGACAGGTTGGAGCCCGACAGGTTCGAGCCGGACGCGTCGGGACCGGGCAGGTTGGAGCCGGGCAGGTCCGTACCGCCGGAGGTCGTGGGGCCGTCGATTCCGCTCTGCGTGTCGGGGCCGCCCTCGAAGTCCGGGCCGCCGAGGTCCGGGCCGCCGAGGTCCGGACCGCCGATGTCGGGACCGCCGATGTCCGGGCCCGTGATGCCCGGCGCGGCGGCCGGATAGTCGTAGAGGGTGATCGGGTTGGCCAGTGCGGTGTACGCCGCGTTGAGTGCCTCGTCCATCGCCGGGAAGCTGTTCTGCACCGGGATGTCGAGGTTCAGCACGACGTTGTTGGCCCACATGATGCGCATCGCCTGGTCCAACTGGACGACCCCCGCCGGGCTCGCCATGTCGACGATGCCCTGCGTCGTCGTCTGTCCCGCGCCGAAGTCCAGGTTGATCTGGAACGGCCAGGGCGCAGAAATCTTGTACGGATTGGCGAAGCCGGCTGTCCGGTCCCAGTCATCGACCTGTGCCTCCAGCTGACGCAGCACGCTGTTGATGATGTCCGTAGGCGTCGGTAGCTGGTTGAACCGCTGCCAGGCCGTGACGACCGCCTGTTTGAATGCGGTGACCTGTTCGCCACCGGCGTGCAACTGCCTGGCCCATTCGGCCGGGCTGGTGAGCTGCTCGCGGAACTTGTCGAGCTGGTACTGGACCCGTTGGAGCTGATGGCGGTACGCCGCCGCGGCCGACCCCTCGAACCCGGACCCGCTGGTGTTGATGTCGCTGATCGGCGGTATCAGGCGGTCGGCCGACGCCGACAGCCAGGCGGCCACGTTGCCGAACGAGTTCGCCGCGGCGTGGAAGGTCTGCTCGTCGAGCACCTTGTTCATGCCGCCGATCGACTCGGTGAAGTTCTGCACCCAGCTCTCGTTGTGGATGTCGTACGGCGACTTCCCGCCGTCTCCGGCGATGTAGTAGTCGACGAAGATCTCGATGAGCTGGAAGGCGGTGCCGCCGTGCGGCCAGATCGCCTTCCGGTAGAGCGTGAACCGCCCGTCGCCGGTCCCCGAGGGCACCGGGTCGTTCCACGGATCGTCGGAGCGACCCGTGTTGAGCTCGACGCTACCCAGCCGCAACCAGGGGCGGCCGGCGATGGCGTTACGGTCCACCGCCTGGGCCCCGATGACCTGCTGCAGTAACGTCTCCCAGCGTGGCGGCTGCGGCTGTGTCATCGGGGTCTCCTGTTCCGATGCGGGTGTGTGTCAGGCAGTGGGCAGGTACGGGGCGAACTCGGCCGCGGTCAGGGCGTTGAGGTCCTCGGTGTCGTCGCTCTCCCGCAGGAAGACCTGCGTGTTCGAGACGAACAGACCGAAGAACGTCCCCTCGTTGTTGAGCTGGTCCGACAGCGCCTTGGCCTGCGCGTTCGCACGGACGGCCAGCCCCGTGCCCACCGGATAGGCGTCGGTCCCGGCGAGCAGCCGCACGTTGTCCATCAGCTGCACGGGCTGGTCGTTCGGCCCGGTGCCGGAGGGGTTCAGGCCGTTGCGTGCCGAAGGCACCTCGTTGCGCAGCGTGGTCAGCAGGTTGTTGACGTTGTTGATGTACGCCTCGTTCACGACGACGGGCATCCGCGTCTCCTCTCGACACCCTCCACAACGTCGGCGGGTGCGGACGGTTCACTCCAGTGCGCCGGCACCCGAGCCGGACGGGCCAGGAGCCGGCCCCATCTCCTCATCCGAGTCGTCGTCGGCGTTCGGCAACACCTCGAGCCACGCCCGGACCCTGCGGCGCCCGACGGGACCGCGCCCCGACTGGTGGACCGTCGACGGGACCTCGATCGCACTCCGCCTCTCGGCTGGCAGCGCGTCGAACCGGTCGTTCAGCGCGGCCACGACCGCCTCGGCCCGGGCCTGCCCGGCCCTGGCATCTGCGTCGACGTGCACGACGTACCGGTGGTGGGCGATGGTGTGGGGGGTGACGTGGGCGGAGACCGCGTCGGCGAACGCGAGCAGCGGCTCCCGCTGCTCATCCGGGACCAACACGGTGCGGGCCGAGAAGTCGATCGACACCTCGGGCCGCACGACCTCGACCCGTAGCCCTACCCGGCGCGACGACGCGAGATCGCCCGCCCGACCGGCCGCGTCCGCGGCGACCAGGGCCGGCCGCACCTCGATGCGTTGCCGCCTGTCTTCGGGCAACACGTCGAAGAACCCGGTCAGTATCGATGCGACCGCCTCCGTCCGGAGGGGGGACGCACCCCCGACGTGGACGACGTACCGGCTGCCGGCGCTCGCCGCCTCCGCCGTGCTGTCAGCGAAGAGCCGCAACGACTGCCGCTCCCGCTCGGCGACGGCGAACACCATCGGCTCGAACTCGACCGACATCGGCTGCGGCACCGGCACCGACTCCGCCGAGGCCTGTGACGACTGGTCGTCGTCCGCGGGAGCCTGGGATCCGCCGTCCGGATCCGGGGACGACGCCGGTTCCATGTCCTCCGGCTCCGCCAGGATCCCCTGCCACTCCTCCTCGTCCGACGACAGCTCGACATCGGGATCTGCCGGTATCCCGTGCCATGTCCCCGCCTCCAGCCACTGCTGCATGTCCTCCGGCGTCACCGGCACTCCCGGCCACGACGCGGAGTCCGCGTCCGAGTCCGCATCCGTCTCCGAGTCGGAGTCCATCTCCGCGTCCGAGTCCAGATCCGCGTCCGAGTCCGAGTCCGCGTCCATCTCCACGTCCGAGGGCAACCCCGGCCACGACTCCGACTCCGACCCCAGCTCCATGTCCTCCGCCCCAACGACGTCCGGAGCCGCCTCCTCCGTACCCGGCACAGCCGGAACCATCTCCACGTCCGCCGGCTCGGGTTCGACCGGCGGTGCCGCCAGCCGCGCTTCCGGGAGGGCGGAGCCGAGGGGTGCGGTCGCCGGCGAGGGGTGGGCCTGGGGTGGTACGCGGACCGCCGTCAGGCCCTGATCCGCCATGGCCGCCACCGGGATGCCGCCCATCCGCAGTTCCCAGAAGTCGACCAGGTAGTGCTGCGGCTCGCCGTCGTCGGACGGCACCGCGCGGACCACGACCTCCGGAGCCCCGATCTCGGGTATGCCGATGACGCGCTGGCTCTCCTCGGTGGCCGGCCTCAACACGCCGATCTCGATTCCGGCCAGCCACTCGTCCAGGTTCTCCACCACCGGCGGGACCTCGAACCACCACATGGACCGGCGGTCCGGCACCTCCTCGCCGTCCGCGTCCATACCGAGGTAGTAGTCGCGCAGGGCGTAAGCCGCCGCCCACGGAAGTTGCAGGCCCCCGTCGACCGCGGCTTCCTGTACCACCGCCAGCGGGTCCATCGGGCCGGGACCGATCCGCGTCTGGAACTCCGCCCCGGTCACCGGCAGCAGCCGGAATCCACCGGGGATCGGCTCCGCCCAGAACCGCTGGTCCAGGTTGGTACCGGCGGCGGCGGCCAGCACCTGCCCGACCCGGCCCTCCCCGAGGTCGACCCGGATCAGCGACCACCCGTCCGGAAGCGTGACCGTCGCCTCGCCAAGGCCGGGCGGGACGAGAACTCCGGGTCGCAGCCATCGGCTGAGCGCGAGGTCCAACGGTTCGCCGCCCGACAGCGGGACGCTGACCCGAGCGACCTGGTTGTTCTCGACCGTGACCCCGTCGCCCTGGATCGTCTCCGCGTCCTCGAACAACCAGTCGGCGAGGTCTGCGATGCTGTCCACCTCCACACCGGAGGAGGTCCACGCGGCCTGTTCCAGCCGGGAGAACAGACTCATGGGCCGGTCGGTGGTGAGCGGCGGCGGCTGGGTGAACGGTGCGTGCTCGGGCGGCCGGGTCGGCATGAGCATCACCACCGGTGGGCCGTCCGAGCGTACGACGCTGACCAGCGGCGCGGTCTGCCGCAGCGCGGCCACGTCCACGACGCCGACCGGCTCGTTACCGGTCGGGAACCACCGGACGAACTCCGGCGGCACGTCCGCCCGGAGCGCGTCCAGACTCCGATGCGCGATCCACACCTCGTGCTCCAGCCAGCCACTGACCTGGCGGTACGCCCAGCGCTCGAGCGACCCGCCAATCGGCCCGGTGCTCAGCAGGCCGATCCGCACCAACGGGGTGGAGAACGGCACACCGTAGGTGCCGAGACGCCAGACGAGCCCGGGGTTGCGCACCGGTTGACCGACCATGCGCAGCAACTCCGTCGCCGGCACGCCCTCAAGGTCGGTGCCGTCGGTTCCGCCGGTGACGGCCCGTAGGACGAGCCGTACGCTCTCCCGTGTCATCGGCGCCGACAGCGGCCTCGGCAGCTGCGGGCCGATGGCGTGCACCGTTCCGTCCAGGACGTAGACGACCGTCGCCAGCTCCGCCAGCGCGCCATAGAACGGGGGCACCGTCCCGGTCGCCGGAAGGGGAAAGATCACCACCGGCGGTCCGTAGTCGGGATCCTCGGCGGGCAGTAGCTGCCGGTAGGCGTCGGCGTCGAGCATCGTTCCGTCGATGGGCGAGGCGATCCGGTCGCCGGTCTCCGCCAGCGCGCCGAGCTCGGCCACGATGTGGTGCGCGCGGCTGACCGGCAGCATCACGTCCAGCTGTTGGTGGAGACCGGGGCTCGCCGGTACCGCCACGTATCCGGCGGCGTAGCGGTTGACCAGCGGTCCCCGCCGACCGTTGCGCCCCTGCCCCGGCAGCCGGACCTCCTCGACAAGTTGGATCCGGGTCTCCGGGAAACGCCCGGCGGCCGGCAGGATGATCTCGCGAGCCGGCACCCCGTCGGGCCACAGGTGGGCCGGGAACTCGACGACGGTCGTGTCCGCCTCGTCCCCGACCCGGAACGCGGTGCCCACCCGCGCATGCAGCCGGGCCGTGAGGAGGCCGAGATACTGCGAGGACTGCGCACGCAGCGGAACCGCGATGCGGTCGATGGACTGCCCACCGAGGTTCTCCGCCCACGCGTGCGCGAGACCCGGTGGCCACGCCGCCGGATAGCCGTGCAGCCTGCGACGGGTCAGGTGTCCGGCCCGCGCCGGATCCATCTGGTCGATGCGCTCCAGCCGGACGTGGCCGTCATGGGTGCGGGGTACGTAGCCGTCCGCGACCAGCCGCGACCAGTCGATCCGGACCAGTCGGCTCGGGAGCATCGTGGCGTACGGCGCGGGGACCGCCAACGCCGCGTCGCCTGACGACGGCGGCGGCTCCTCCGTGCTCGCCGGCAGCTCGGCGTTGCCGAGTGGCCGGTCCGGCGTCAGGCCGTCCGGCATCCGTGCCCACAGGACGTCCTGCCGTTCGCCGGTCGGGCCGGCCGGCCGGGATTCGGCGTACGGCGTCACGCCGGCATACGGCGGTGGCACGGCGGCGGCGTCGGGCGCCGGCTCGGCTGTGGAGATCACGATCAGCCGGTCCGTGACCGGGTGGATCTCGGGCCGGGCGGCACGCAGCGCCGCGAGGTCGACCACGGTGCCGAGTCGGGCGACCATCCGCTGCCCACGGTGGTCGTACGCTGTCACCTCGGCGGGCTGGGTGAACCGCCACGGGAGGAACGCCCCCACCGACGGCCCGGCGGCCCGGATCGCTGGCCGGCCGAGCAGGGCCACGTCGCCGCCCTCGATCCACTCCGCGATCCCGTCCGCCGACGGCAGCGCGACCTCGATCATGCCGTAGTCCGGGTCACGCGAGTCCGCCGATTGCCGACGCCACAGCGCCGGATCGGCCGGATCGGCCGGCAGACCCGCAGCCAGGTCCGCGGTGTCGAGCAGGCCGTCGATCTGCGGCAGTCCGGTGGCCATGTCCAACCCGGCCGCCAGGTCTCTGACCAGCTGGATGACCGGCAGCGACGCACCCGGCGCGGACGGCGCCACCGCGGTGCCAACCGTCCAGCCGCGGCTCGGATCCAGATAGACGACCGCCACGTCCTGGGCGACGATCCGTGCCAGTGTCGCCGCGGTGAACGACTCGTCGACCCGGCGCAGCACGAGCACCGGTCGGTCGCGGTCCGGCTCGGGCAGGTAGTCCCGTAGGTACGTCGCCCAGTCGACCACCCGATCGTCACTGGCATGGATGGTGTCACCGGTCGCGACCCCGAACTCCACGACCGTGCGGGCCAGGGCCTGAGGCGGAATCCGCAGGCCGATCTCGTCGATCTCCGCCGCCAACGTCGGCGCCGCCGCCCACCGGTTCCGGTAACGGTTGACCCACAACTGCTGGTTGGTCGCTCGCGGATAGCTGACCACCTGGTGCCCGTCGGCATGCGTCCCAATCCGCTCCCACACGGGGGTCGGCAACGCCACGAATCGCCGGGACGGCCGGTCCCCGTCGGGCGGCAACTCCCCCGACACCGGCCCCGGGTACGGGTGCCGGCCCTCGCCATCGCCTCGCCCGCCCCGCTCCCAGCGCAGCCAACCGTGGGCCGGCAGTCGGACGGCGATCCCGCCCGACCCGACCGGGGCGGAGGCGAAGACCGAGCCGAACCGGACGGCCGCACGGACCTGCCGAATCGTGTCGACCGGATCCGCCGGCTGCGAAACCGCGACGGTCACCTCGATCGACGGGTACCACACCGCGGACTCCGAGACTTGCGCCTCCCCGCGCTGCGTACCGGCACCGGGGCGGTGCCCGTCCACCGCGGGCGGCCGGTCGTCGGCGTACGCCGGGAGATCGCCGGCCGTACCGACCGCCCACTCGGCCAGCACCACGTCGTCCACCCTGGACGGCAGACCGGCAACCCGGCGACGCAGTTCCAGCATCATGTCGATCCCGGGCTGCCCGACCCGTCGTGCCAGTTCCAGGGCGACGCGGCGGTCCGCCACCGGCAGGGCATACGCCCGCTGGCGTACCGGGATTGGATATCCCTGCAACATCACGTGCCGCGCCCGGACGAGGCCGGTCGCGGCGAGGACCCAGCGGTTGTGCAGGGACCCGACGACCACTCCCGGGATCCCGGCCGCCGGCAACACCGTGTGCGTCGGGGCGTTCAACGTCCCCCGCGCGACGTTCACCACCAGCTCGTTGGCCAGCGTTTCCGCGAACTCGTCCACGACCTCGGGTGGCGCGTTGACGAGCAACTCCAGCACCGGCACCGCACCGCCGGGCGGCCGCCAGCCCACGATCGCGTGGGCGAGATCCCGGACGTCCGGGCCGGTCGCCAGGCTGCCGGGCGGCCCCAGCGCACTGATCCGCACCAGGCCGGCGACATCCCGCGCGAGGTGCAGGACCACGGTCAGGACACCGGGCACCCCGCTGGGGCGGACCGTCTGGCCCAGCCACTCCATCTGATCCGGGTCGATGTGCCGCCGATCGGGAACCACCATGGACACCCCGTGGTCCAACTGACGCAGTCGCGCCCCCACCAGGCCAAAGGCCGCTCCCCCGGTCGGCACCACGGCGGGCGGAAGGAACGCCCGCGTCGGTGGACGCGCCGCCGCCACCCGCGCGTCGTAGTGGTCACCGAACCGCCTGAGCTCGATGGTCGGCCGATGGTGGCTCGGGAGGTCGCTCGAGCCTTCCTCCACGACCCGGTTCGCCGGCAACGTCGCCCGGAGCTGGTTCTCCGCGTAGACGGCGAGGTTGACGTTCAGCGCCTGCGCCAGCAACGGCGCGAACGTGTCCCCGGTCGGGTCCTGCCAGGACCTGCGCCAGGTACGCACCGCGTCGAGCACCTGCGCGCGGCTTGTTCCCGTCATCAGCAGATTCGCCTCATTGGTCAGGGCGCGGTCACTCGCCAGCAGGTCCTCGACCCGGCGGCGCACCACCTCCACCGCCCGGTCGACCAGACCCGCCTGGAACGACGATGGCGACGCCTGCGGGCGCGACGCGATGTCGGCGCGGACCCGCTCCGGGTCGGCCAACCACTCGGCGACCTCGGCATCCGCGTCACCCAGCGTGCCCGTCCACACGAGGGTGTCCCGCACCTGGAGCGGATCCGCCGCGATGACGGCGTACAACAGGCAGAGCCCGTCGGCAGGAACCCGGACGATGCGAGGCTCCGCCGGAGGCTGGTTCGTCCCCGTCTGGTCGGCCGCTCCCCCGCCGCCCGTGCCTCCCCCGCCGCCGCCGGAAGACGGCAGCATGCCCGGACCGAGGGACGGCGAGGGTTGCAGCAGCGCCGCGACCGTACGGCCGACCGTGGTTCCAACCGGCTCACCGGTGGCGAAGGGCAGCGTGCCGTAGCGGGAGCGGCGCCGCGCCACGCGCGGCGCCGGGTCACGCTCGGCGGTCAGGTTGTTCGCGGACGGGGTCCGAACCTCGACAAGCGCCAACCGGCCGTCCGGGCCGAACGGGAGCAGCAGCGGACCGCGCAGTTGCAGTGGCAGCCCGTCCACCTCGTCGAGGGCCACCGGGTCGACCCGGAACGGCTCGTCCTCGGACTGGGTCTCCAGCACGGCCAGTTTCCCACGGTGGTCACGGATCACGATCGAGACGTGGGCGGGTTCGTTCGGCGGCTGGACCCAGGCCACCGTGGCGGCGTCGGCGGGAAGGGCGTCGAGCGCCCCGATGTCGTTGGGCTGGAAGCGGCCCCCGAGCCGGTTGGCCAGGCGGCTCAGCTGGCTCTCGTCCGCGTCGGTGACGAAGCGCGGACGGGTCACCGCGGCGACGACCCGGTAGACACGCTCCACGCAGTCGGGGTCACCGGTCCACGGCTCCAGTCGCCCGGCGGCGTCGCTGAGCACCGACAGCGTCGTACGTCCGGGCCCGGCAGGCCGGGTCGACCGCGGTCCGGCGACGAGGTGGCGGGACCCGCGCGGCAGATCCTGGTCCTCCGGCGAATCCGCCGGCCGCCCGGCGTGCGGATCCGGCGGCTCCACGGCGTGCGGAAGGACCGTGTAGCGGTCGCGGTCGGCCGCCTGGCGGATGGCCGGGTCGACGGTGGCCGCCGGGTCCGGGGCGGGCCCGAGCGGTGACCGCGGCGGGGCGTCGGCGACCCGTTCGCCCCAGACGACGACCTCCGTGGGTGGCAACGGCAGATTGTGCTGGCCGGAAACCGGACGGAGTCCGACGTTGGCCAGCGCTCGCCGGAGATCCCACGCGCCGAGGCTCGTCGGGGCATCGGTCGACACGAACCCGCGCCACGACGAGCTGCCGTCGTGGGTGGGGAAGGGAACGCCAGTGCCACCTCGGGCGGCGGGACGGTAGCGCGCGCTGAGGACGTGCCCGTCGGGCATGGTGTGCACCAGGTCCGGCGACGCGATCACGAGCCGGTCGGCCAGCCTTGCGATCGCGGCCGCGGGCGCCTCCCCACCGGGCCCGGGCCGGCCCAGATAGGACCCGACCAGAACCAGGTGCGCCGGCCTGCTCGCCGGAAGGACGGCGGACAGCACGTCGCGGTGGAACTCGGTCGCGGTCAACCTCCCGCCGGGCACGGCGAAGAGCACGCCGTGCTTGGCGTCGGAGACGGTCGCGACGTGGACGACGTAGACCTCGTGGACACCGTCGCCCATGGCCCGCCGTGCGAAGTCGCCAATCCGGCCCCGGCCGGGCCGATGCGCCGGGTCCACCTCCATCCGGGGAAACGACATGACGGCGTGCAGCTCGGCGGTGCGCAGCGACGGCGACGTGTTCGGCGCGACGACCGCGGGCGACGGCAGGTACCGACCGGCGATGCTGCCGAGGCCGAACACCGGGGTGAGCCCGTACGCGAGCACGGCCTCCGGCCACATGCCCAACTCGACGGCGGCCGGCATCCAGAACCGGAGGGTCGCCTCGCCGTGCCCGTACGCCAGGCGCCCCCGGCGGTTGTGCGCGTCGGCCCGTACGGTGACGGCCGCGCCCACGTGGAAGCGCTGAATCGGCAGGTGGCGGACGCTCGCGGTGGTCGGCCACATGGACTTGAGCACGGCGCTGCTGCTGTAGCTCGTGGACTGCGACTGGTTGCCGGAGGGGCTGACGGTGACCGGGCCCGCCGCGACGGACAGGCCGAGGCCCGCGCTCAGCCCGGCGGAGCCGCCCCGGGACGCGCTGTGCTCGGTGAAGCCGTAGCTGGACCATTCCAGCCAGCCCGACACGTCGTCCACGAACCTCGGCGCGCGCAGCTCCACCTGGACGTTCAGGCCACCGTAGGTGTCGGTGAGCGGGCCACCGTCGGCGACCAGCGTCGGCGAGTCCAGGCCGTGTTCGCCGATCAGGAACTCGAGCTGCCGGAGCAGCATCGGGTACGAGAACATCTGGCGCACCGCGTTGCGGCTCAACGTGCCGCGCTCGGCCAGGTGGCGTACCAGGCTGTCGTGCCCGGCCAGCCCGTCGACCACCTGGTCGGCCAGGCTACGGGCGGCCTGGCTGTCCACTCCGAGCACGAGTGCCCGACGGCTCAGCAGATCCTGGCTGGTCAGCGGCAGCCGCGTACCAGGGAGGGCCTGCCCGTCGGCCAACTGGACGACCGCGCGGGGCGGGGACGCCGTTCTCGACGCGCGGGCGAGCCCCTCCGGGACGACAACGGTCTCGTTCATGATCATCCGTGCCGGCGTGCCCGCCGGGGTACGCGCACGGAGGTGGCGCATCACCACGCCGGCCGCCCCCAGGGTGACCAGGTTGAGGGTGCGGGACGGGTGCGTGGTCCGCACCGCCTGCGCGGTGATCGCCACCTGGCCTTCGTACTGTCCGCCCGGCCCCCCGATGAAGAAGGTGTCGCGTGCCGCGTCGGTCGTCGTCAGCGCGTCGCCCCGGTTCCGGCTGCGCGTCAGCCGCCACCACGTGGAACCCCGATGGTCGCCGTCGCCCGCCTCCGCTCCACCGCCGGCCTGATGGCTCTCGGACACCGCGTCCCGCACGGTTCGCGAGTTCAGCCGGAACGAGTAGCGGACGGCGTTGACCTCGGGAATCCCGCGAACCAGCTGGTATCCCGTCTGGTCCGGGTCGCGCTCGGCGCGGAGCACGATCTCCACCCGGTCGTGGACCAACACGCGGGAGCGGGTGCTCTGGAGCACGAGCCCGGTGCTGAGCAACGTGTCCAAGGTCGAGACGGCCGACCGGGGGTTCAGCAGGGCCGCGAGCCGGGCCGGCAGCGTGCCCGCCCCGGCGACCTGCCAGTTGCGGTCGAGGAAGTCCGCGGCGTCGGCGTCGAGGGCGTTCTCGACGAGGCGCCGCATCGAGGTGGGGGCCGGCGGGTAGGTCGCGGTGGCGACGGGGGCGAGCCGCCGCGTCGGCGCCAGCGCGGGAATCTCGTTGATCTGGTTGGGCAGCCCGGCGACGGTGGCCGGCGCGGCCTTGGTCGTGGCCCGGCGCAGGTACCGGATGCCGTCCTCGACCAGCAGGGTGTCGGAGGCGGGGCGGTCGCCGCGCCGGACCAGCGGCCCGAGCAGCGGAGCCCGGCGGAACAGGTTCTTGCGGCGCGAGAGGATGTTCACCTCCCACACGACGTCCGCGACCCGCTCGTCGAAGTCGGCCGCCTCCTGGATCAGGCCGCCCGACTGGCCGGAGAGCCCCGCCCCGGTCGCCACCGTCCTGGACCGGGCGACCGATGCGTTGCCCCGCCCCGCGCCCGTCACGTCACCCGGGGCCGGGCTGATCCCGGCCTCGCCGGCGTAGCTCGCCGTGGTGGTCCGCGCGTTCGACCCGCCCACGCTGCTGCCGCCCTCCGCGACCGCCATCCGCAGGAACCGCACGGTCTGGCCGGAACGGCGACCGTTGACCGGGACGGCGCGGACCTCGACCTGTACGTGTCGGTCCCTGATCCAGCCGCGCTTGACCAGGGCTGCGGTCAGCGGTACGTCGGGCCGTAGCTGCGCGCCGGTGAGCGCGGTGGCGTCGGTGACCCGCCGCGACAGGTCCTCCGCGTCGGCGTCGGAGAGGCCGACGTCGCCGAGCAGCTCGGCGATCCTCGTCCTGACCTGCGCGGTGCCGACCAGGTCGGTCAGGACGTCGTCGGGATCGAGGGCCGAGAGTCCACCGTCCGCGGTGATCTCGGCGTTCGGGTCACGCCGGGCCGCGGCGGTCGTCACCGTGTCGGGCGGCGCGGTCGGGTCGGTCACCACGGTGACGGCCGGCGCATCCCCGTCGGTGGCCGCGATGACCGCCGGCGCGTCCGCGCCGGTCGGCGCGAGGCGTCCGCTGCGGTCGAGGTCGGCCTTCGTCGGTCGCCGGGTGGGCGCGAGGCCCTCGGGCAGGACCAGCGACACGCCTCCGTCGATCGTCCGGGGCACCACGGTGCGGGGTTGGAGCTTGGGGACCGGCCCGCCGGCCAGCCGGCTCCAGGCGGTCGCGAACCAGCCCTTGACCCGCTGCCACCAGCTCCGGCGGACCGACGCCTCGACCCTGACCTCGTACGTCGCGGGGTACGTGAACACCTCGGCGGGCCCGTAGTAGAGCATCGCGTCGAGCTGGAATCCCGAGACGCCGACCGAGGTCGCGTCGGCGATCTCCTCGGAGCGGCCGAGCTGGACACCGAGCGGGGCGAACGGGCCACCCGACGGCCCGAGTCGGACGTTGAGCCCGACGTTGACCCCCAGCGTGCTGGCGAGCCGGTCCTCGCCGGACGTTCCGGCGAACCCGGCCGGCATGAGCTCCAACCGGGTCGCCGGCTCGTGCCGCGGTGCCGCCGTCGACGGCTTGCGCACCCCCACCACCTGGACCGTGATCCGTTCCTGTCCCCCGTTGACGGGCACGACCTGCGTGTACCGGATGCCACCCGGCCGGAACACACCCGAGGCACCGTTGAGGAGCGCCTCGGCCCCGAACGTGGCGGACAGGGTGCGGGCCAGTTCCGCCCGGCGGACCGCTCCGTCGGGTACGCCGTACACGCCTCTCTCAGCCTCGGCGAGCAACCTGACCACGGTGTCGAGGACGTGCTCGCTGCCGGGCATCCGTTCGATAGCGGTGAAGCCGTTGGACTGGCCCGAGTCGAGGTGGGCGGGCGCGAACCGCGACGGCGTCACGGCGGTCGAAACGGCGCGCCACGTCACCCGCGGGTCACCGTCCTCCAAGTCGGGGCCCGCTTCCTCAGGTGAGTCCGAACTGGGCTCGCTGTCCGACACGTCGCTGCCCAACGGTCCCGTCGGCGGCACACCGCCCCGCTCGCGACGGGGTGCGCGCTGGCGTCGGCGCTCGGCGTCGAGTTCCTCCAGCATCTTCGCCACCGGGTCCACCGGCTGCTCCATCGCCTCGCGGAGCGCGGCGATGAACTCGGCCCGGCGGGAGATCGGCACCCGGATGTTGACGAGGATCGGGCGGCTGACGGCGGTCTGCGGCGCCACGCCGGGCAGGTCGGTGGCGACGGCCGCCGTCGCGGTCAGCACGGCCTGGAATCGGACGCTGCGGTCGGCGAACGACAGGCCGCGAATCTCGCCGCCGCCCACCGCCGGCCGCACCGCCCGTGACGCGGAGTGCCCGGCGGACCCGGCCACGCGCAGGCCGACCATGCCGAGACCGAGGTCGGCCCCGATGCTGCCGTGGACGTCGACAGCCAGGCCCCCGCTGTCCGCTCGCTCGTCGTGGTCGGCGACGAAGCGCTGGCTCTCCTCGCGAAGCCCGATGGGAGCGTCGTCGAACTCCTGGACGGAGCGCAGCCGTGCGGTCAGCGTGACGTGCGCGCGGTGTTCACCCTGCCGGATCGGCGGGGACACCGCGCCGGCGGCGATGACGTCGCGGTACATGCGCAGGAAGGCCGGCTCGCTGACCCACCAGTTCAGCTCCCGGGCAGCCGCCGGCCCCAGCTCGGCGCCCGCGTCCCGCAACGCCTCGTGCACCGCGTCGCGCAACATCGACAGGCCGGCGGCGGACTCGGGCAGATGGAACACGCGGTTGAGCGCCTCGTGCATGCCGGCCAGCCGGGGATCCTCGAGGTGTGCGCGCGACGCGTCGATCGGGAAGACCGACGCGTCGAACAGACCGATCCGGGCCGTTCCCGGCTGCGGCGCGGGTGGCGCGACGCCGAGATCGTCGCCGCGGCCGGGTGCCAGCTCCCGCGGCAGCTCGACACGTACGACCCGGCGACGGACCGACGGCGTGCCCGCCGGCAGCCCGTCGACGGAGACCCGCACGGTCAGCACGGCCCCGCCGAAGTCGAAGTAGACCGGCGCTCCGCTGACCTCGATGAACCGCTTCGTCGCCGAGACGACGTCGAAGCCCTGCGTCTGGCTGTTCGAGCTGGTGCCGCCGAGGCTGATGCCGAGCCCCGCGGAGAGGATCGGCAGCGTCTCAGGGACCGGCCCGTCGATGCCGACTCCGAGGCCCCGGGAGTTCGATACGCCGCGCCGGCCCATCGCCTGGTTCTCGTGGTCGGCGTTGACGAGCACGTGCCAGCGCTCGCCCGGCCGGGCCCGCTCGGCCTCGCTGAGCCGCACGTAGCTGGCCCGTTCGAGGTCACCGAGGTCGAGCGCGACGGTGACCGTCACCGCGCGGTCGCCGATGCGCAGGTCGAACGGCAGGCCACCGTCCAGCATCGACTGGTTCAGCAGGCGGATGTCGTACCGCGAGGCCGCCTCGATCACCGCTTGCCGCACCGCGGTGCGCAGCGCGACTGCGTCGCCGTCGACGGTGCCGGCCGGCACGTCGCCCGGGAGGGCGCCGGCGACGAGTACGGCGAGCGACTCAGCGTCGGTCAGGCGCGCGTCGTCGCTCCACAGCAGGCGCCCGTGGTGGCCGAGTGCGTACGACCGCGCCCCGCTGACCGGGTCGACGACGTGGAAGCCCGGCGGCAGCCGGCGGGGGCGGTCGGCCCGGTTGCGGGCCAGCGCGCGCTGGTGGCGGATGCGCAGCTGCGCGGCCTGGACGGCCTCGTCGCGCACCTGCTCGCGGGGCATGCCCCGGCCCTGCACATCGGCCCAGGTGACCTGGTTCCGGGCCGCCGCATCCGCGAACACCGACGCCTGCGCGTCCGGCTCGTCGCTCCAGGGCACCCGCCCGCGCAACGTGTCGAGTTGGGCCCAGACGGGGAGCGCCGCGAACGCACGCAGATCGCCGTCGGCGTCGCGCAGGTAGATGCCGAGGATGTCGGCGAACACGGTGTAGGTCGCCGGCACGCCAGCGAGTGCCCGCGTGAGGTCGACCGGCGCGGCCGTGATCTGCCCGGTCCGCAGGTCCATCCGTTGCCCCGCCTCCGGGTGGATCAGCTGCGTGTCGACCTGGAGCCAACCGCCGGGGGCGAGCGTCAACCCGGTCGGGGTCCGCAGCCAGCCGGTGGACGAGATCTGGTAGTTGCCTGCGGGGGGCCGACCGGCGGTCGGCGCGATCGTGTAGTGCTGCACCTCGCCGTCGGCCGGTCCACCGGCCGCGATCCGGTTCAGCTCCGCGCGCCAGTCCAGCGTCCACGGCGGACGGACTTCGGCGTCGGCGGACTCGGCCGCGGCCAGCCACTCCCAACCCTCCCGCTCGAGCGCCGCCCGTTCGGCGCGGCCCTCCGCGTCGGCCACCAGTCGGTCGGCGTTCGAGGGAACGTCGGACAGTTCGGTCGCCAGGCGCCTGGCCCACGCCTGGTTACCCGCCTCGTCGGCCTGCCTGCCGTGGCGGCCGAGGACATCCGCGACGACGGCGGCGACCTGCACGGCGGCGGCGACCCTGGCGATCCGGTCGTAGAGGCTGCCGAGTTCCTGCGGGTCCGTCGGCAGGTCCACGGAGAGCGGGTCGTCGGTGGCATCGGACCGGGTCTGCAACGCCGGTTGGTGCACGGCCTCGAACTGCTCCCACACCGCGGCGGCGTACTCGATCTCGAACGCGAGCTGGGCGAGGCGCATGTCGGGTGCCCGACCCAGCCGCTGCAGGCCCGACTCGACCAGCAGCCGCTGGTTCCACGCCTGCGGCGCGTGCAGCCGCTGCTGGCCCGCCGGCACCCAGGAGAGGTGGTCGGTCACCTGCCGCCAGTACGCGAGCATCGCGCGGTCGTGGCGCACGGCGGCCTCCTGCGGGCGGCGCAGCCACGGCACGGCTCCGCGCAGCCGGGCGGCGAGGCCGGTCGGGGCGGAGAGTGACCAGCCGCGGGCCCGCTCGTACATCGACTCGTAGTTGGTGCGCCGGATCTCCGCGAGGTCGGCCCGGTCGAGGTGTACGGCGAGGGACTCCAGTCGGACGATCCGTTCGGCGTCGTCCGCCCGCTCCTGGCGCAGCCGGAAGAGGGCGTTGTTGACCACGTCCGCCACCCGCCGGTCAACGTATTCCGCCAGCCACCGCTGGGCGACGGCGTCCCCGTGCCACTCGAACTGCGGCGCGGAGTAGACCTCCCGGCTCGCCAGCGCCTGCCGGTCACGCAGGTTCTCGATCGCGGTCCGGAAGCTCCGCGGGAGCTCCGGCGCGTCAGCGGGCAACTCGGGGAAGTCGTCGGCGGTGAGCCCGAACTCCAGCGCGATGTCGGCGAAGGTGAGCTCGTTCTCGCTCAGCCAGGCGACGTACGACTCCCAGCTCTCGCGGTGCAGTGCCACCCACCGCACCAGCGAGGTGTCCCGCAGCTCGCCCAGGCCGCCGATTCCGGGCGGGATACGTTCGGGCAGCATGTTGTCCCGCATCGCACTGGTCATCTGGAGCATCGCGTGGACCATGACGGCCACCGGCTCCCGGCGACCGTCGCTCAGGTCGACCTCGTAGCGGATGATCTCGTAGTAGCGATGGGTGGCTCGGGACGCGTCCCACGAGCGCTGGGTCGGGAACTGGAGTTCGAAGGCCACCTCGCCGTAGTCGTCGGCCCCCCGCAGCTTGACCGCGAAGCCGTAGAAGGTGTTGCCCGCTCGCCAGTGGTTACGGCGGCTCTCCGGCAGGATCTGGAACCCGCGCCCCTGCAGCCGCTCCAGTACGGCGTTGAGCGCGGGCACGTACCCCGCGTCCTCGGGGAGCTGGAGCGAGAACCGCAGGAGGTCCCGGACGGGCGTCTCCCGGCTCGCCGCCTTGCGCCGCAGCGACGCCAACGACTTGACCTGGTGCTCCGTGCCGACGAGACGCAGCGACGTCCCCAGGCTCCGCCCGACGTCCGCGGCGACCGCCTCGAGAGCCTGCCGCACGACCTCCGCGTCCGCGGTCGCTCGTCGGTGCAGGGTGGCCAGGCGCTCGTCGCCGGGCTGCGGCGAGTCGGTCTCCGACCGGGGCCGGGTCACTCCCTCCCCGGGCAGCACGACCGGCATGCGTAGCTGGCCGAACTGCCCGGTCGGCAGCAGGCTGGGCTGCTGCGCCGCCCGGGCCATCGCGAGGTGGCCGAAGGTCGACAGTTCGTGTCCCGGCGCCGGCCGGGGCGGCCACTGGCCGGCGGACCAGGGACCCGTCTCCGGCAGCGGATCGGCCGCGTCGTGGACGGTGACCGGGATCCGGGCCAGCCCGGCGCTGCGCGCCGCGTACAGTCGCGCGTTGCTGAGCGTGACGTGGTTGCCATCGCCCCACTGCACCACGTCCAGCGGTGGCCCGCTCCACCCCTGCTCGCGCATGGCGCGGATCAGTTCCCCGGTGTTGGTGCCGTCCCGGGACACCGGGCCGACGCTGCGGGACGAGAACCGGATGGTCCGCGGGTCCAGGGTGCCCTGGTGGTCCGTCCGGCCCCGGCCGGCGAGCATCATCTCGAAACCGGGCGCGGCGGCCGGGGGCGACCCGAGATCGGTTCCGGTCGCCACCCGGTACGTCCCCGACACCGTCTCGTCGCCGGTGGCCGAGGCGACCACGGGGCGGGCCGCCAGGTCCTCGTCGTCCGCCTCCACCGGGAGGATCCGGATCTCGGGTGGCGGCGGCTGCGCACGAAACCGCGCCATGGTGAGGGCGTTGGTCGGGGCATCTGCCCGGAACAGCTCCTGCGGCAGCAACTCGCCGGTCAGCAGCAGGCCCTCGGGTACGTCGAAGGTGAGGGTCTCGCCGGGTCGGTGCAGGACCACCTGAACGTCGAAGCGGTAGAGCGCGTGTTCGGTCTGGCGTTCCACGTTGCGCTCGTCGGTCTCGACGTTGTCGGAGACGACACCGCGTTGGGTGCCCCAGCCCATCGCGGGATCCAGGTGCAGGCCGATCTTGCCGAGCCGGCCGGTGGATCCCCCGGCGTCCGGCTCGACCGACAGACCATGGTGGTCCCTGCGGGTGATGTTCAGCGAGGGAGTGGTGTGCTGCTGCTGGTATCGCCGGCTCTTGAGCCGGAACGTGAGCCGCTCCCGCTGGTATTGCTCGACCCGCACCAGGTTGATGCCGATCCTGACGTCGACGCCGGGCACCTGGTGGTCGTGCCGGAGGAGCGCGTCGATCTGCGCCCGCAGCGTCGACTCGCTGAGTTCCGCCCACAGCCGCGGGTCGTAGAACGTCGCCACCTGGCCTCGCCACTGATCCCAGCCGTCGGTGTCGTCGGCGCTGGTGGGCGCCGGCACGGCACCGGGCAACAACCAGCCACCGTTCCCGGCCCGGCCGGGCCGGTGGGCCCACGGGATCCGGAAGGACCAGAGCCAGTCCGCGATCGCCTGCGCGGCCGGGAACGCGACCGGGTAGATGCTCGGCAGTCCGAGGACGACGGCGTTGAGGCGACGGGCGGGCGCCGGGTCGTCCGTGGACCATCGCGGCAGCGCCGGCGGTCGGCGGTGCCGCGGCGCCGAGCCGATCCAGCCCGCGGCGGGAGCGTCGTCGCCGGTGTCGAGGGCCACCGTTCCGCCATCCCGGCTCGGCCCCGTCAACGCGTCCGTGCGGTTGCCCCACCCCGCGAGGACAGCATTGGGGACCAGCCGGCGGACAGCGCCGAGGATCGCCCCGTCATGGGCCTGCCAGGTCCATTGCTGCCGCCCGGCGTCGACGGCCGACGTGGCGTCGCCGTCGCTCAGCCGCCGCCACGCCTGCTGCGCCAGCTCCACCGGCGCGGCCAGCGCCCGCTCGACGGCCGACGGCACCACGGCGACCCAGATGTCGACGACGAACTGCGCCTCGTTGGTGATCTCCTCCGCACCCGAGACGGCCATCCGGTAGATCTCTTTGCGGCTCGATCGCTCACCGGCGGTGACGGTTCGCGTCCGCTCGTAGGAGTACGAGCCGCTGGCCATGCCGCTGGCTCCGTGCCCGGGCGCCTGGCGCCCCGCCGCGTACGCCTCGACACCGCCCGCGAGCAGGCGGGAACTCTCCACCTGTTCGGATTGGTAGCCCTCGCCGCGCAGGGTGAGCCTGACCTCGTCCCGGGCCATCCGGTGCTGCACCGGCCGGTGCACGCCGCGGACCCGGATGTACACCTCCCGTCGCCGGAACAGCGGACTGGAGACCGAGAACCGGTGACCGATGCCCGAGCCGAAGAGCTCGTACGCCTGCTGCTGCAGGCCGGCCGAGGAGAACACGTCGTGCAGGGACTGGGCCAGCAGGCTCGGCCGCGCGGACGCGCCGGCATGCAGGATGCCCTGCTGCTCCAGTTGTCGGGTGATGTACCGGAGCACCTCGGGGGCGTCCAGGGCCTCGACGTGGCTGAGGCCGCGCGCGAGGTGTTCGTCGACCACCACCGGCGCGTCGCGTGGTACCGGCGTGAGGTGCACGCGGGGGGCGTCCGGCAGGTCCAGGTCGGCGGCGAGCCGGTCGGGGATGGTCACGTCGAGCGCCTCGTCGATGACCACCGCGCCGCGCCGCCGCTCGGGGGGCTGGCGGCCACTCCAGCTCAGCAACTCGACGTCGAAGCGAACCCGCCCGAAGCGGAAGGTAGGGTTGGCGCCGAAGGGCGTCGCCCCCGGCCCGTAGGTGGCGCGGGTGATGTCGCTGCTGCCATGATCCTCCGCGGTGGCCGACGATCGTCCCAACCCCGCGCCCAGCTTGAGGCCACCACCGAGCCGCGCCGGGTCGGCGACGTGCGACGGCGCCTCGCGGTCGAGCAGGGCGTACGCCGAGCCACCGGCGGTCACCTGCGCGCTCCAGCCACCGCCCACATTGGTGCCCACCCGGCTGGCGCCCTGGAGGTAGTGCTCCACCTCGACGTCCCGGCCGTCGTGGATCCGGACCGGGTCGTACGCCCGCAGCCGGATCCGCGCGGCGACCGACCGGCCGTCGGCGGTGCCGAGCGGGATCACCCATCCGGCCTCCGAGGCCATCGCGGCGAACGAGGCACCGAGCTCGACCGTCGACTCGAGCGCCCGCAGGGGTTGCGGCCAGTTCATCGGCTCGGCGAACCAGGCCGGTGACCTGTTGGTGAGGTGCGCGTACAACCGGGCGGCGAGGGCGAACGGCTCGGGGATGTCGAGGAAGCGCGCGAACACGCCGGCGCCGTTGAGCGCGGGGAAGTCCACCTCGCCCGGGGGTGGTGGCTCCTGGACAGGGTCCACCCAGGTCGCCGCCCCGGCCTTGAGGACCCGTTCCTCCGACGGCGCCTCCCCTGGCACGTACTGGACCGGGACGGCGATCTCCTCGCCCGCGGGCACCAGCCAACGGTCGACCTCGAGCCGGTCGTCGGTCCCCGGCTGCCCGATCGCCACCACGATCGCGGTGGCCTGGTGCAGCACCCGCACCGTGCCGTCGGTCTCGGTCCGGGCGTACGACTTGAGCACCCGGGTCTGCTGCGCCCCCTCGGTATCCTCCCAGCCGAGCGTGAGCGCGAGCGGCGCCTGCAGCCGCAGCAGCCCGGCCAGGCGCAGGCCGAGCGCGCCGGTGACGGTACCGCCGAGGGAGGTCGTCTGATCGGTCGAGGTGGCCTGGGTCAGGCCCCGCAGCGCGCGCTGGTTGACCCGCATCCGGTAGCCGCGCTCGCCCAGCAATTCCATGGGAACGGCCGTGACGCTGATGCGGTACCGGTGTCCGCCGACGGTGATCTGTTCGTGGATTCCCTGCCGGAGCCGGTCCGCCGCGGCCACCAGGCCGGGGACGCCGAAGCGGGTGATGATCCGCCGCCGGACCTGGCCCCAGTCGAGGGCGCCCGGAGCCGGCGAGAAGTGCCGCTGCCGCTCGTACTCCCGCAGGGCCGCCTCGATGACCGGGGCGACCCGCTCGGCCCCGGGCAGGCCGATCGTCACGCCCGGCCCCTGGCCGCTGCGGGCCACGAGCGCGAGCGGCAGCCGGCTCCCGGCCTCGCGGTCGTGCCAGGTCAGCCGGGCCTGCGGCGCGTCCGCCCGGCGTAGGCCCAGGTCCCGATCAAGGTCGACGGCGGTCACCGCCAGGGCCCGCAACTGCCCGGCGGTCAGTGGTGCCGACGCGGACACCACCGGCGGGTTCGTGCCGGGCTGACCGGAGCGCCACCGTTGTTCGAACGCCGACGTCTCGTCGGCCGGGACGCTCCACTCCGCGTCAACCTCCACGGACGCTTCCAACGGTCGCCGGGCCCGACCCGTGTTGACCTGGATCGTCACGTCCATCACCGCGGTGTAGCGGGCGTGGCTGGTGCTCCGGTTCAGGATCGTGTGGCTCGCGCCCTCGGCGTCCCGCCCGTGTTCGCCGACGTACTCCCGGGCGGCGAAGAGGTTTCCGCCGGCCATCCCGCGCAGGCCGATCGCCCCGGCGTCCGTGTAGCCGATGTTCAGCACCGACGCGCCGGTGGTGACACCGGCGGTGGAGGTGCCACCGCGACCGATCGAGCTGCTGCTGATCAGCCCGATGTCGTCCCGGACCTCCCAGTCGGAGGTGCCGAAGCGGTACAGCTCGCGCAGTCCCGTCCGGATCGATACGAGCACCTCCTGCGAGAAGAGACCGCCGAGGACGATCGTCTCGGCCATGTCCTCGCCCGCGGACAGGAATCGGCTCCGGTTGCGCATGGTCCGCTCGTTCAACAGCTGCCGCACGGTGGTCTCGGCGACCTGTGCGGCCTCGTCGGCCGGCAGGTGGGGGGCCAGCAGCCGGTGCAGCGCGGCCACGGCCGGCGCCAGGTTGATCGCGACGAGATGGTCGCCGGTGGGACGCGCCCGCCGGTCGCCGGCCACCGGCGCCACCGTGGCCGGCAGCGGCTGCGGACTCCGGGAATCCGGCCAGGCCGCCTGGTCGACCAGGCCGGCGGGAAAGCGCAGCATCAGTGACCCACCGGGCGCGGGCGAGGTCACGGCACGCTGGTGGCCGCCGACGTAGATCTCGAACCGCAGGCCCGCGACGAACCGCTCGGTCCGCTGGACGAAGAGTTTCCGGCCGCTGATGACCCGATCTTCACTCGCGCTGCTGCGGATCATGCCGCTGTCGACGATCGGAGCCGGCAGACCGGGTACGACGTACTGCGCGGCGCCGGCGGCGACGCGGATGTAGGCACTGATCTCGCCGGCCAGACTCCACTCGCGCACGCGTTCGGCTTCGCGTCCGACCATCGACGAGGCGAAGGAGACACCGAACCGGCGTACGTTGGGCAGGTTGAGGGGGACGTCGTACCAGACCTCCGGCTGCCCTGCGACGGCTGCCGGGCCGCCCTGGTAGCGATGTGGCATGTCGACGCGGGGGCGGATCCACACCACCAGCCCCGCCACCGTGCCGGTCCAGCCGTACTGGAGCCGGTGGTCCCACTCCTGGTCGTCCTCGGTGGCTGACAGCAGGGTGGTGAGCTGTCCCCGGACGGCCTCCCGCACCGACCGGTCGACGGCAGGATCGGCGTGGAGCGACGGCAGGGTGCCGGCCAGCTCGCGGGCCGCGTGCTGCGGTCGCGGCCAGAGCGCGACCTCGACCGAGACCTCGCCCAGCGCACCGACATCCAGGTAGCCGGGATAGGGCGACAGCCGCGGGATGTGTGGCCCATCGACCTGTTCGGGATCGACGCCGGTCCCGAGACGGCGCACCGGCTCCCATTCCGGTCGTAGCAGGTCGAAGACGGGATCGTCGGAGCTGAGCCGGGCGTACAGCGGGGTGTCCGTGACGGCGAAGCCACCGTCCTCGGCCACGACGAGCGTGACGACCGGGCCACCGACGGTCGCCAGGAGGCTGTCGCCACCGATCAGCCGCACGCCGAGCCCGGTCGCCCGGACAACCAGGTCGAGCAGCGCGGTGACGCCGTCGCGTGGCGCATCGGAGCGTAGCTCCCCGAGCAGCTCCAGGCTCCGGTTCCCCCGGGCCTCGAACCGGCGTCGGCCACTCTCCTCGGTCGAGAACTCGAGGTCGAGGGCGGTGAGGGCGGCCCGGACGCGGCCCGCCACCGTCTGGTTTCCGGCCCGACTCATGACCCAGTCGCGTAACCCGTCGTGCAAGGCGACGGTCAACTGGTGCGGGTCGTCCGGCCGATCATCATCCGGGTGGTTCTCGGCGAGCCAGGTCCTCAGGTGCGCCGGTGCCCGGTGGACGAGCGCCGACAGCAGCGCGTGCGGCCCGGAGTGCACGGTGGTCTGCCGACCCACCACCTGGTATGGCAGCGGATGACTGAGGGCCCAGACCAGCAGCGACTCGACGGCCCGTTCATCATGCCGATTCGCCGCGACCGCGTCCCACAGTTCGGCGAGTTCGTGCCAGAGCGCCGAGCCCGGCGCCGGGAGCGGCGGCGGATCGCCCGTGCCCTCCGCATCGGCTGTGGCGACGAGGAGGCTCCGCCAGTGCATCTGGCGCAGCGCGCGCATGTCGTCGCGGAGTCCCGCCGCCAGGGCGCTGCCGGTCGGCCGGCTGCCACCGGGCGACTCGGGCTCCCTGCTGTTCTGCAGCGCCCAGGCCAGCTCCGGGGTGCTGGCCCAGCGAACCGCGCGCCACACCAGGTCCGGGCGCATCAGGAGGAGGTCCCGCAGTGCCGCGTCCCCGTCCGGCACCCCGTCCGACGGCGAGGTCGGCAACGCGGCGGCGATCGGATACCAGCCGTCGCCCACCCGGTGGCTGACCGGCTCCGACCGGTCGTTGGTCCAGGCCAGCAGGCGGATCTCGGCCGGTAGGACGAGGACCGGTCGAACCACGGAGCCGGTGGGTGGTTCGTCGGCTGCGGTGAGCGTGGCACCGCCGGCATGCACCGTCCGCGGCCCGGAATCGACCGGTACGTAATGCAGCTGAGCGTCGGTCGGCTCGTCGACCACCACCGCGGTCAGGGCGAAGCGGACCTGCACCGAATGCCGGGTCGACCCGTACGCCCCCTTGCGCAGTCGCCGTGGCCCCTGGCGGGCGAACTCGAACGTGGGCAGCAGGGTCGTGTCCTCCACCCGGCCGCTGGCGAGGAACGCGGCCGGCTGGTCCTGGAAGGCCTGCCAGGCGCGCGCGCCGGCCGGGACGACCAGGCCAAGGCCCTGCACCACGTCGTCGAATGCCTGACGCAACGGACGGGCCAGCACGTCCGTCTCGATCTCGCTCTGGTTGAACAGCAGGAAGTCCGTGTCGCTCCACGGGCGGTCGGCGGCCACGGCCATGAACGCGCGCACGAACGGGGCCGGCAGGGACTGGCGTCGTCCCGGTGCGGAGGGACCGGCCTCGTCGTCACCGTTCGCGTCCTCCGGTGCCGGCGCCCCGGCATCCCGCTCGTCGGCGTACCGCTGCCTGGCACCCTGCTCGTCGGCGTTCCGTTCTCCGAGGTCCCGCGCCTCTGCGTCCCGCTCTCCGGCATCCGGGGTCGCCGGTGCGGGCGCCGTAACGGTCTCGTCGGCTGGATCAAGGCCGGCCCCGGGGACCGGCGTCGGTGGGGCGCCGGTCGCCGAAGGGAGCGCACCGGCCCGACGCACGCCGGCCGGGTCGAGGAGCGCGTCGACCACCCGCGACGCAGTCGCGGCGGGAACGTCCGCAGCGGGTCGGCCCGCGGCGCCGAAGAAGGCGACCCGGGTGCCCGGCAGGGAGAGCAACCGACCCCATGCGTCGTCCGCCCGGGCGACCGCGTCGAACAGCCCCGGCGCCTGCGTGTCCACCCAGCGCGGCTCCACGGTCGCGGCCCGGTCGTCGCCGACCGCCCAGAAGACGTGCCCCGCCCGGTTGGGGGGTCGCACCACCACCAGTGCGGCCGAGCCGGGGCGGGCCGCCACCCAGTCGACCACCCCACGTGCCCCGGTCACCGGCCCGAAAGCGCCACCCAGCATCGCCACCAGCCGGTCCGGATCGCTGGAGTCGAGCACGTCGTCGGCGCGCACGCCGGTGCCCGAATGCCCGTAGCGGGCGACGAACGCGCCCAGCGCACGGGTCACACAGTCCGTCGGTGAGGCGACCCGAGCATCGGGGCTCTCCTCGACCGCCCCGACCCACGACGCCAGCCGCTCGATCCCGGGCGCCGCGACGTCCGGCGCGGAGGCCAGCCGAAACGCCGCCGTCGCCGCGTCGACCGCCGGCGCGGCCGGCGGCGGCACCGTCGGGCGCTCGGTGGCGGTCAGTTCCACCGTCGCCACGATCGGGCGAGCTGCCCGCCGGTCGGTCCGGCCGACGCGTCGCGGGCCGTCGGGGTAGCGTCGCCGGGCCCCCGCAGCCACCTCGCGGCGCAGCTCCGCGCGGCCGATCTGGTCCGCGTCGGCCTGGCTGTAGTGGGCGAGCAGCCGGGACAGGTCGGCGTCGAGACGCCGGGCGTCGCGCTTGGCGCGGTACCGCTGTCGCGCGCGTTCCCGCCTGCCGGTCCGGGCACCGGCGCGGGCCGTGAGCGGCGTCGCCTGCGGGGTGATCCGCACGGTGAGCGGGGCAAGGCCGGCCTCGGCCCGCCGGCGGGCCTCGTCCACCGTGTGCGCGGCGAAGCGGGGCAGGTCGTCCCGTTCGGCGGCGGGCCGACCGGGGCCGAGGTCCGGCGGGACCTGGTCCGCGACCGCGAGCACCGGGTGGGCCGGCTCGAAGTTCCGCACCAGATCCGGCCGGAACACCCAGGTCGGCGAGCCGTCCCGGCCGGCGTACTCGCGTAGGACATCGACGACCGGGTCGCGCCGTGCGACATCCCCGACGATCGGGGCCGCGTCGTACGTCGCGGCGACCCGATCCAGGACGTCCCGCGCGAACGCCGAACCGGCCGGCGCCGCGACGGGACCGGCACCCGGTGGAACGGTCAGCGCGGTACGCACCCGGTCCCGTGGGGTGTCACCGGCCGGCGCGACCGCCGGGTCGATGCTCTGCTGGGCGGGGCTGAGGTAGGGCACCGCGCCCGGTCCGGTCCCAAGGGGCACCGGTTCGGCCGGAAGCGACGCCACCGCCGCGGGCAGATCGACATCCACGACCAGGCCGCCGTGCTGGTGCAGTGCCTCCCACCTGGCGGCCTGCGCGACCACGTCGGCCGGGGCGCCGGTACGTGCGAGTTGCCCGGTGATGCTCTGGTGGCTGTTGTCGGGATTGAGGGCGGTGAGGGTATCCACCCGGGCGCCGGTGTCCGCGAACGCGGCTGCGGTCGCGGGGTCCGTCCACACCTGGAGGTGCCATCCCTGCTCGGTGACGTGGTCCGCCCATGCCTGGACGTTCGCGAGGACTTCGGGGCCGGGCGCGGACGTCGACGGCCAGATCATGTGTACGACCTTCGGCACCGGGGCCACCGTGGTCGGGTCCGGTCCGGGATCGCCGATCACCAGTGGCGCCCAGTCGTTGCCGCTGGTGTTGAGGAAGTTGACGATCCGTTCGGCGGTCGGGGTGGGGAAGGGTGCCGGTGCCGGTCGCGCCGCCAGTGCGTCGGCCCGGTCCGCGGTTGTCGGCACGACCGTGGCGATGTGCCCGCTGCCGGCGGCTGCGGTGCCGATCACGGTTTGCGCGCCGTCGGCAGCGCTGCCAACCACGACGTGCCCGCCGTCGGTGGTGGTGGTGGCGGTGGCGGTGGTGTGCGTGCCGTCGGCGCTGGCGGCCGCGAGGTGTCCACTCTCGGCGGCCGGGTGGGCGGCGGCGGTGCGCGCGCTGTCGACGTTGTCGGCGGCGGTGCGCGTGCTGTCGGTGGTGGTGGCGGTGTGGGTGCTGTCGGTGGTGCTGGCCGGGCTGTGCGTGCTGGCGGTGTCGGTGTCGGTGTCGGTCCGGGCGTGCCCGCTGTCGGTGGCCGTGGCGTGGGCGGTGTCGCTGGCGTTGCGCGTGTTGTCGGCGGCGTTGTCGCTGGCGTTGTGCGTGTTGTCGGCGGCGGTGTCGCTGGCGTTGTGTGTGTCGTGGCTGGTGGTCGGGTGCGTGTCGGTGGTGGACGTCGTGTGGTCGGTGGAGCCC
>NZ_JBIWJO010000015.1:0-190226 GCF_044765245.1 Micromonospora sp. NPDC093277 | reverse complement strand
TTGTCCTTCCAGCTGGCCGGTTCGCCCTCGGTGCCGTTCACCACCACGGTGACCGGAAGCTCCCGCTGCTTGGCCGAGCGGGCGACCGCGTCGAGCTTGCGGGCGAACGGAAACCCGGCCCCGCCGCGGCCTTTCAGGCCGATCTCCTTGGCGAGGTCGAGGATCGTCGCCAGGCGCAGCGGGCGCAGTTGTCCGTGTACGGCCTGGTGTGCCCGGTGGTCCAGGCGTTCGGCCCGGTCCAGGCCGGCGGTCAACCGGGGCCGGCCGAGATGCCCGACAACGGGAACGGTCACCGACCGACCTCGTCACGAAGGTACGCGAAGAACTGCTCGTCGGTGATCACGGCGGTCTCGTCGAATCGGGGCGCGGCGGGCTGGCGCGTCGGTTCCGTGCGTTCCTGGCGCGTCGGCTCCGGGTGGTGGGCGTCGGCCGGGGCTGGGCTGTGCGGTGGGGACATCGGTCGTTCCTCGCGGGCCGGCCGGTAGTCGCTCGCCCGGCTCTGGCGCGGCGCGGCCACGGCGTGCTCGGCCGATGGCGCGGCCATGGTGCGGTCGGTCGAGGCTGCGGTAGCCGCGTGAGCCGGCCGGTGAACCGCTCTGTCTGCTTCCACGTCGTCCCACTCGGTTCCCGCCAGGGTGGGGATGAGCACGTTCGTGGCCAACGGCGCGGCGGTGGCCACCGCGTCCGGCCGGCCGACCGGCCGCATCCGGCGGGTGGTCTGCGCCGAAGCCAGATGCGTACGGCGACTCAACACCACAAACAGACGCACCAACAGCGCCAGCGAGACCAGACCGATGCAGATGCTGTAACTCACCACCACCCACGTCGGCGCGGGCCGCCCGGATGTGAGCCCATGAACCAGAGCAAAACCCCACGCCACGTACGCGGAGACATGCAGACCCCGCCACAGACCCGGCCGCCGGCTCCCGGCATACGAGGCGCGGGTGACACCGGTCCACGTCGCCACGATCATCAGATAGCTCGCCAGCGTGCCGAGCCCCACCTCAACAGGCCGGTGACTGGCGAGGAAAGGAACCACCGGATCCCACAGGTGAGCGTGCGCCTCGATCAGCTTCGTCGCGACGTGGATCGCCAGGCACACCATCGCCGTGGACGCCGTCGCCCGATGCACGATCTGCAGCAAGATCCGATGACGGATCAACAGCAACAACCGGTCGGTCGCGACCAACCCGACCATCACCGTGATCGACAGACCCACCAGACTGAACACACCGGTGAAGAACTCCAGGAACGAGAACGAACCAGCGATCGCGGCCCTACCCAACGGCGTGAAAGCCGCAGCGACGACCAGGACCACAGCCCCACCAACAACAATTCGCCGCGTGCCACGGCGACGCGTGGGCCGAGCCCCCAGTCCCGCGGCGCGAAGCGGCGACCGGGTCGTCCTGGCGCCGTCCATGTCATCTCTCCCTTTCACGGTGCGCTGCGCTGCTTCTCCGGCAGTCTCCGCGATGCCGAGCCTCCGGCTTTACACCGATCGGCCGGAGGCCCCGCGGATTTCTACCAGTTCCGCACATAGCGGGCAACAGGGATATAAGGTATCTTAACGAAATTATGAATAACTTAAGGATTGGGGCGGCGTATTGGCCCTCCGGTGCTGATCGAAGGCGTCAGCGGGTGTGCGCGGCGTCGAGCGCGGCCTGCAGCGATGTGATGTAGCCGTCGCTGGTGTACGTGGCACCGGACACAACATCGATGTTCGCGCTCTGGGCCGTGAGGGCCTCGTCGTGCAGGCGGGGTACGGCGTAGGCATTGATTTCGTCGTCGCGGCGCTTGCCGCTGGTCAGTTGCAGCGGGACGACGTCGGTGATCCGGCCGTTCGTGATGTGGACCTGGACCTGCACCGGGCCGTACGGCGTCTGGACCACCGTGCCGTTGACGACGAGCGGTCTGCTGGCCCGCTTCGGCGCCGCGCTGGCGCCGGGGGGTGGCGTGGACGTCTCGATCGGGCCACCCGAACCGGGGTTCGCCGGCTCGGCCGGCGCTGGGCCGGAGACGATGCCGGGCGGGTTGGCAGCCGCAGCCAGGGCCGGCGACGGAGTGGCGCCCATGGTGCTGGTGCGGTAGTTGAACAGCAGAACCAGGGCGGCCACCGTCGACAGGACCCACAGCGTGATGCGGCGCACCGTCAATCTCCTTCGATGTGAATCTTGGGTTCACCAGGTGAACCGTTCGAGATGGATGCGCTCGTCCGGCACTCCCGAGCGGCGGACGGCGGACTCGGCGAGGTCCATCCAGTCGTCCGGCCCGCACAGGTACACGTCGCGCCCTGCGATGTCGGGCACGGTCTCACGCAGCACCTGCTGGTCCGGTGGATACCCGGCGGGCAACCAGGAGCGCCCGTCCGGGCGGGAGCCGAGCAGGTACCACACCCGCACGCCCCGACGGTCGGCGAACCAGTCGAGTTCGGCACGGAAAGTGAGGTCGGCCTCGCTGCGCGCCCTGTAGAGCAGGACGGTCTGCCGGGGTGGAAGCTCGTCGAGCAGGGCCCTCAGCGGCGTGATCCCGATGCCGCAGGCCAGCAGCGCCACGCCGCGGGTGCGGCGGCGCTGCGCGACCAGCTGGCCGTACGGACCCTCGATGAGCACCTTTGTTTTCGGCCGGAGCCCGGTTACCCGGGTGCTGCCGTCACCGGCCGCCTTGACGGTGATTCGTAACTGGTTGCCCCGTGGAGCGGCGGACAGCGAGTACGGGTGGGCGCGCGACCAGCCCGGGCCGTCGAGGAAGCGCCACAGGAGGAACTGGCCGGCTCGTGCCGGCAGCCGGTCCAGGTTGCGGCCGCGTAGGTACACCGACACCACGCCGGGGCCTTCGCGCATCACCCGCTCGACCTCGAGACGGTGGTACCAGCTGCGCCAGGCGGGCAGCCCGATCCGGAATACCAGGACGCTACCCGCCGCCACGCCGTAGGCGGTCCACCAGTAGGCGCTGGCCAGCCCGGAGGACATGAAGTCCGCACCCGTCCACAGCTCGTGCGGCAGCGACAGGCCCACCCCGAGATAGGCGTACAGGTGCAGCAGGTGCCAGGACTCGTAGCGCAGGCGCCGCCGGGCAGCGCGTACCGAGGTGGCGACGACCATCACGAGGGCGGCGGTGCCGGCCGTCGCCAGCAGCATGCCCGGGTACGTGGTGATCAACTGCCACGCCTGCGCCACGACGTCCAGGTGGCCGGTGCCGGCGTAGCCGACCGTGATCAGAATGATGTGAGCGAGCATCAGGTCGAATGACGTGAACCCGACGAGCCGGTGCCAGCGCGCCAGCCGATCCTGACCGTAGGTGCGCTCGACCCACGGCACCCGCGCCATCAGCATGACCTGCACCAGCAGAAGGTCGGCCGACAGGAGACCGGTCAGCCGACCGACCGAGCTCACCCCGGTCCACACGGCGGCAAGGTCCTGCAGGCCGCGGCCGTGGACCCACAGCGCGACGACGACCAGCATGGTCAACACCGCGGTCGCGCCGATCGCGTCGGGCCACCAACCACTCGCCGGCGTACGCGGCGCTCTCGTGCCGGCTCGGCGCCGCGGCCGCTGGACGGTTGTCATGGACATCGTCACGTACCGTTAGCGGCTCATGGCGGGCATGGCACCGCCAACGCTGCTCCACGTCGCGCCGGCGTCCGGGTCGCCCACGCAGTACACCGGCGCCAGGTCGAAACCGGCGCCGACGATAGCAAGCACAGAGATCACCACCTGGCAACCGGCTGGCCGGCAAGCGGCGACGCTTGGTTGATGGTGTCGAGCATGCGATCCCCTCGGCAGGCGTGGACGGGCGCGGAACTGCACGTCAGGCACCACGATGCCCGCGGGATCTTGGAGAATTCTTAGCACAGCGTGTCACCATCAGCGGGTGACAGAACTGACGCCACCTGCGGTTCCAGGTGTCGACCAGCCCCACCTGCTGCTCGTCGAAGACGATCCGCAGATGTCGGACATGCTCGTCGAGCTGCTCAGCGAGGCGGGCCACACAGTTGACCACGCACCAGACGGGCAGGCCGGGCTGCATCTCGGCCTGAGCCGCGACTACCAGGTGATCGTGTTGGACCGCGGGCTGCCTGCCATCGAAGGCGTGGACCTGCTGAGACGCCTGCGCAGCAGAGGCGTCACGACCCCGGCGCTCGTTCTGACCGCCCGCGCAGCCATCGCCGACCGAGTCGAAGGCCTCGACGCCGGAGCCGAGGACTACCTCACCAAGCCCTTCGACGTCGACGAACTCCTGGCCCGGCTCCGCGCACTGCTGCGCCGTCACACCGACCGGTCCCCGGTACTGTCCCTGGGCCAGCACACCCTGGACGTCACCACCCGACAGGTCCGCGAGCTGGGGACCGGCGGCAGGACCGTGACCCTGTCGGCCCGCGAGTGCGCGTTGCTCCACGTTCTCGCCAGCCGCCCCACCCGCGCCTTCACCCGCGAGGAACTGCTGAGCCGCGCCTTCGACGAGGCCGAAAGCCCGGGCGCCGTGGACACATACGTGCACTACCTGCGGCGCAAGCTCGGCCATGCCGCGATACGTACCGTACGAGGCATCGGCTACCAGATGGGCTCTGCGTGACCGCCAACCCGAGAACCGGCGACGACGCACTGCTGCTGCGCCGGGCAGGGCTCGCGATCGCCGCCCAGATCGCGGCCGCGGTCGCCGCGACCCTCCTCGTCGTGGGCCTGCTGGCCTACTCGCTGACCATCCGTGCCGAGCACACCGCGGAGGAACGCGCCGTGCGGGAGGCCGCCGTCGCCGCACGCGATGTCACCGATCCGGGCGGCGGGGTGGTACTGATCGAGGAGCTGCCCGACGGCCAGGTGCGCGCCAGCGACGACGCGTCAGCCGACCTGCGACGCCTGAATCCACGCGACCTGTCCGTAGGCCTCTCGCCGGCCCGCATCGGCAGCCAGGACTACGAGGTGTTCGTCGTTGATCACCCCGACGGGCGGCGCGTCGTGGGGATGCTCGACGTGACCCAGCGGCGACAGTCGGGGAAGCGTTTGACCACCTCCCTGCTCTGGGCCGGTGTCGTGGGCGTCGCCGGCGCGGCGCTACTGGGCATTCTGCTCGGGCGGCGTGCGGTCCGCCCGCTAGGGCGGGCGCTGGTTCTGCAGCGTCGATTCGTCGCCGACGCCAGCCACGAGTTGCGTACGCCCCTGGCTGTGCTGCACACCCGCGCCCAGTTGATCGCGCGGCGGCTGTCCGACGCCGGACACGGTGGCCGGCGACCGGCCGACGATCGCCTCGACGAGCACATCCGCCAGCTGACGGCAGACACCCGAGCCCTCGGCGAGGTGGTCGAAGACCTGCTGCTCTCCGCAGAGCTGCAGCGCAAGCCCGAAGCGGGCGAACCGGTCGACGTCGGTGAACTTGTCTGCGATCTCGTCCGATCGGTACGGCCGCACGCCGATGAACGCGGTCTCGTCCTGCACGTGGAGATCAGCGACCGGCAGCCGTTGCTCGTCCTCGGCGTCCGGTCGTCGCTGCGGCGCGCCCTTGCGGCGCTCGTGGACAACGCACTTGGGCACAACCATCCTGGCGGAACCGTCACCATCCACGCCAACCGGCGAAAACACTGGGTGGACCTGACGGTCGAAGACGACGGCGACGGACTCGACCCTGCGCAGGCCGAGCAGCTCCTGAAGCGCTTCGCGCGGGGCCCGCAGGCCAGCGGCGGGGGCCGTCGATTCGGCCTGGGTCTGGCTCTGGTGCGGGAAGTGCTGCACGCTCACCGTGGATCGCTCACCATTGAGGGCCGCCCGGGGGAGGGCGCCAGATTCACGATGACGCTTCCGGCCGTAGTGTAACCACCACCGGTAGTCACTCTCGCCGGCCTGACCGCTCGGGAGCGACCTGTCCGGTGGGCTGTTCACGGTCGCGAGAGGGCGGGCCTGCCGTATCCCGGCGGGTTCACCACGGCGTTCGAGTTCCGCCGCTGCCGGGCCTGCGATCTGCGTGCCATCGTCAAGGACGACGACTTCACCTGCGTCGCGTGTGGCGGGGAATTGCCGACCGCGTGGAATGCCTCACCCTCACCCTGACGCGGCACGGTGCCTTACCCTGCACGACCCATTCCGGAAGCGCTCAGCGTGGTCCGCTGCCGTCCAGTTCGGACCGGGAGACTCAAAAGTCCCTCAATTTCGCCGCCCGAGGTGCGCCCTGGTGCGGTGACCGACCTAAGTTCGGCTCACTTCGATGGAACACGGCGACATACCTCCGCGAGAGGAGCACAATGGCACTCACGCCGCCCACCGACGCCGAACTGAATGTCTTGATCCGGGCTCGGCTGGCCGCTCTCGGCATCGACCTTGACCAACTTCCGCCCGGCACCACCCCCGACCCGGAGACCGGCGCGCCCGGCCGGGACTCCGTCCTCGCCTCGCTGCGCTCATTCCTCCGGGGCACCGTGTCGGCGCTGGCCGCCTACCAGTTGCCCGCCGGCGCGACGGATCCCGACACGGGGAAGGCTTTGTCGCAGCAACGAGTGCCGATCCTGTACCCCTCGAACAGCACGGAATGGCGGAAGGCATGAGCGTCGAACCACTTGACCGTTCGGTCGACCGCCGGGCCTTCCTGGCCCGCGCTGCCGCGCTGGCCGTTGCCTCCGCCGCGGGCGCCACCGTCGCCGCGCCCCCCATCGCGATGGCGAGCAACGCCCTGTTGGCCAGCCCGGGAGCGGGGAACAGAAACCGGGCGCTGGACCAGCCCAACGCCTACACCAAGCCCCGCCCGGAGGCGGCCGCGGATCCGGCCGAGCTGACCATCGCCGAGGCGGCCTGGCTCATCCGTGCCAACAAACTCACCGCCGAGCAGCTGGTCGAGGCATACCTGGCGCGGATCTCCGCGTACGACGGCATCTACCAGGCCTTCAACCTGGTGCTCGCCGACGCGGCCCTGGCGGCGGCACGCGATGCCGTCCGCGGGCCCCGGCACGGCGCGCTTCACGGCATCCCAGTGGTGATCAAGGACAACTACTACACCGAAGGCGTCCCCACCACCGCGAACTCCTTCCTGTTCAAGGACTTCGTGCCGCCGTACGACGCGACCGCCGTGGCCCGACTCAGAGCCAGCGGCGCGGTCATCCTCGGCAAGACGCAGATGGGCCCGCTGGCCACCACCCGCGCCACCACCCCGGCCGGCGTGATCACCACGGTGAATGCCTGGACGCCGACCAACCGCAACACCGACCCCGGCGGGTCCTCCACCGGCACCGCTACCGCGGTGGCCGGTCGCATGGCCACCTCTGGCATCGGCACCCAGACCGGTGGCTCGATCACCGCTCCGTCGAACGCCCAGAACCTGACCGGGCTCAAGCCGACCATGGGCCGTGTCTCGGCGGCCGGCATCATCCCGCTCACCTACACCCGCGATCACCCCGGCCCACTTGCTCGCGATGCCAAGGACGCCGCCATCATGCTGACCGCAATGGCCGGCGAGGACCCGGCGGACCCGCGCAGTCAAGGGCTGCCCGACGTGCCCAACCTCATCGACGCGGCCACTGCGGTGTACCAGAGGAACCGGGTCAAGCTGCGCTGGAACACCAGAATCGGCGTGTTGCCGGGATTCACCAACGGCACCTCGGCCACCGCGCTGGCCCGCCAGGCGTACCTGGCCCACCTTGCCACGATCCCCGGTGTCACGCTCGTGGACGTGCCCCTGCCCGACGAGTGGAGCCAGCTCACCGGCAGCACGTTCAACAATGTTCGCTTGACCGAGCGCAGCGAGCCGTTCATGCCGTACCTGCGTACCGACCTGCGCGGCTTCGGCGTATCGGTGACCAGCTGGCTGCAAGGAGCGTTGCTGGGCGGCAATGAGTTCCTCACCGGTCAGCGGGCCAAACTGCTGCTGATGGAACGGGTGCTCAACGACCTGTTCGACGCGTGTGATGTGGTGGTGCAGACCGACCCGGTGCCCTTCGACATCCTGGGCCTGCCAGAGATCGCCTTCCCGATCGGGTTCACCGCCGCCAAAGTGCCGATCGGCACCATCCTCGGCGGACTGCCGTACGCCGAGGATCGCCTGTTGTCGGTGGTGGCCGCCTACCAGGCGACGACGGACTGGCATCTGCAGCGGCCCGCCGATCCGCCCGCCGCACCCACGGCACGCTCGCAGGCCCCGGCTGAGGCGCCCCGGTTGACGGCCGAGCAGGTTGCTGAACTCACCCAGTAGCGCGGACGGAGGGCGGGAGGTTCCCGCCCTCCGTGTCGCACCTGCCTGAAAGGCGAGTTGCGGCGAGACCACAGCAGAGCAAGCAAGCTTCTCGTACGCAGCCCCGCTGCTGGTCCGTGTGCTGGCGCCGCCGGGTGGGTGCGCCGGTTTCGTTGTGGTGGCACCACCGCCCTGTGCTCGGAGCCATGCCCTGCCTACCAGCGTCGAGCGCGTGCCGGGTTCACCCTCGACCACGCCTCACAGGAGGGTTATTCCGGATGGTTGACGGTGCTGCGCCCGGTGCGGAAGGGCGTAGTGATGCCTGCGTAGCCCAGGTGCAGGATCATTCCGCTGGCGGCATGCTCAAGGTTGTGACAGTGATCCATCCAGATCCCGGGGTTGTCCGCCCGAAACGCAGCCCGGTAGGTCTCGCCTGGCCCGACGTCGAGAGTGTCGACCCACCACGGGCTCCCGCTCGCGGGCCGGCCGTTACGGTCCAACACCAGCATGTGGTGGCCATGCAGGTGCATCGGATGGTGCTGGCCACTGCGGTTGACGTAGGTGACCTCGACCAGGTCACCGGGGGAGACCATGAGCATCGGCACATCCGGGAACGACCGGTTGTTGAGCGTGTACCGCATCGTCGGGCGGCCGTCGTAGAACCCGAGGCGCTCGTCGACGCGTAGGGTGAAACGCCGGTCGACGTGGCTGGCCGCCCCGAACGGAGTGGCGGCAGGGGTGCCGTAGCGGGCCGGGTCCAGCAACGCCGGCACCGGACCTTCGCGGCCCGGGCCTGCGTTCCCGCCAGGGCTGTAGACGATCGTCGGGCCACCAGCGTGCAGGACTACCGGTTGGTCGGGCATGGTGAACGCGACATCGTAGCGGGCCCCACCGCCGACCAGGATCCGTACGCCGTCGAGAACGCTCGGTTCGTGCACGTCGGTGCCATCGATCGCGACGACCCGTACCGGGGCGCCGGTCAGGGTGAACGTGGCGGGCTTGCCGTCGGTATTGACCAGCCGCAGCCGCACCTGTCGGCCGGCCGGCACCTGTCGCCGCTGCACACCGGTGGTCACGCCGAGCGTCGCCACACCGTCCTCGTCGACCCAGCTGTGCCGCAGCACCGTCTCATCAACGGCATCGCCCTGCCCTGGCACCTCGGCGGGCAGGACCACGAGAGCCCCGAACAGGCCCCGACGGACCTGCACGGAGGACATCTCATGGGAGTGATACCAGTACGTGCCGATCTGCGTGGCCCGGAACCGGTACACGAAACGACCTCCCGGCGCGACGGCGTCCTGGGTCACCCCCGCGACCCCGTCCATCGCGTTGGGCACGTCCACGCCGTGCCAGTGCAAGGTCACTCCCACGTTTGGCAGTCGGTTGACCAACGTCACCTCCACCAGGTCGTCCTGCCGGACCCGCAGCTGCGGGCCAGGCGTCATCCCGTTGAACGTCCACGCCTCCACCTGTTGGCCCGAGTCCAGTTCGATCGTGGCGGCCTGCGCGGTCAAGGTGAACCGGCGTACCGGTACACCTTCGGTATCGGTGCCGGTCAACGTGGTCACACCGACACCACCGTGGTGGCTGTGGCTGATCATGCTGCCGCCGCCGATGTCGGCGGGGCCGCCGGTCATGCTGCTGCGTGCTGGCAGCCGGCTGGCGGTGGACATCGCCGCGAGCACCGCAGCGGCCACTGTGGCGCCGAGAAGGCCCTTCGCCGCGACACGCCACCACCGACCGGCCAAGCGCCGGCTCCACCGGGTCCGCCGCCACACCGATCTCACCGCGGCAATGCCGAGGACACCCACACCGGTCACCGCAGCGGAGCCCACGCCGGTCAGCTGCGCCGCACCGGCCACCAGCACCGCACCTACCGCGACCGTCATCGCCCAGTAGTCGCCGGGCCACCTGGCCACCCGCCACTCACCACCTGGCGGCCCCAGCATCGGGCGCACCCACACCCCATACACGGCCGCGACCACCACCAGCGCCGGGGCGACGAACACCAACCTCGGCCCGGCGAAGTCCCACCCGTTCGGCAGCAGGAGCAGAGCCGCAACAATCCGCAGCGCGGCCCCGCCGAGCAGCAGCCCGAACAGCAGACGCCACATCCGCGAAGGCCCTGAGCCTGGCGAGACCGACGGACGCACGCCAGCCCAGACCGCGACGGCAGCGGGCACAGCCAGCAACGCCATCACCATGTCGGTATAATGCACCCAGAGGAACACCTGAAACCCCTGCTCAACGTCGATGATCTAGCCGCCGCCACCGGACCATACCGGCGGCGCCACCAGCACGGCGGGCTTCGAGAGCGTCCAACATCCTGCCAACTGGCCGGAAAGTGGCACCGGACCGTGTCCTTCCCCGGAGCCATCGTAGGGTTGAGCTGCGGCTACAGGTGCCGGGACAAGCGCAGCCGCCGTTCGATCACGGTTGCGGAGTTGCCGGTGCAGCACAAGCGGCGGTCGACGTTCCTCAAGACCCTCGACGCGCTGAGCTGTAGCTGACCAGCCTCCGATCTCGGACTGCTGAGCAGTGGTCACCTCACGGCGTCGGCCCCAAGGGGGCGGCTCACTTGCGGTCGGCGTAGCGCGGCAGCTGAATATTGATGCCGTCATGCGGGCAGGACCGAAGCGGCGCCTCGATGAGCCGGTTGCCGTCCGGCGGCGCGTATCGGCCGGGAAGTGGGAACAACCCGTCCGAGGTCGGGTCCGGCCAATCGGAGAGACCGTGGTCGCGCATGCATTTCGCGAAGTCCCGCAACTTCGTTATGTCTACATGGGCCGCCTGTTCCGCGATGTTCTGATTGACGGCCCGCATTTGCCGATAGGCCGCCTCACACGCTGCGGGGGCCACCGGTTTGCCGGCCGATACCGGAAATCCCCAATCGCCGTTGGCGTCTTGAATCGGGTCCGGAAAGTTCGGCTGCCCGTTCTTCCGCATGCATTGGGCGAACTGGAGATAAGCAGATTTCTGATCGTCCTTCCCCAGCGGCGCTGAGGCCGCAGGGGTGGCGGAGTTGTGTGTGCCGCTGCAGCCCGCCAGAAGGAGGAGCGCAGCCGCTACTCCGATCACGCCACGAAGATTGTCCATGCCTTCACCATCGCGCGCCGAGGGCGCTCACGCTTCCCCATAATGTTCTGCTGCGGAGACCTCATTTGGGGGACTCGCTCTGACCCCCGAAAGAGTGGAAGAACGTGTGACGTTTTGGGGAGGTGCCGGTGGAGCCGGATCCGTCAACCTGAACGCCATGGCACGCGAAAAATCAGGCCTGCTGATCGCGGTGGGCGTATTCGTCACCGGACTGGCCGGCACGTTGGGCTGGCTGGTGCTCGGCGACAGATCCATACCTACGGGCCAACCCGTCCCGACCACGGTGCTGACCGGCCAGGCCAAGGTGGTGCGGGCGGATGTGGCCGAGCGCAACCAGTTCTCCGGATCGCTGGGGCACGCCGGTGCCTACACCGTGATCGCTCCGGCGAGCGGTACGTTGACCGGCTTTCGCGACGTCGGGCAGGTCGTGCATCAGGGCCAGAGCCTTTACGAGGTCAATGGGAAGCCGGTGGTCCTCATGTACGGCAAGGTGCCGGTATGGCGCGCCTTCTCGGCGAAAATGTCTGACGGAGCGGACGTGAAGCAGCTGCAGGCCGCGCTCAAAGCCTTGGGCTACGGACCGAACCTGCAGGTCAGCAACCACTTCTCCAGCCTTACCCACTGGGCGATCCGCCGCTGGCAGGCCGCAGCCGGTCTGCCAGTGACCGGCGAGGTGCCACTGGGGCAGATCGTGTTCCTTCCTCAGGCGATCCGGATCACCGGCCACAGCGTCGAACTCGGTGCTTCCGTGCAACCGCAGACCCCGGTCGAGACAGGTACCACCGAGCGGCGGGTGGTCATCGTCCAACTGCCTCCTGCCGACCTGCCGACCACGAAGGTCGGCGATTCCGTCATGGTATTGCTGCCCGACGGACACACCCAACGCCAGGGCCGGATCATCGCCGTCAGCGCGGCTGCCACGCCTACCGGATCGTCGAACGGCAGCGGCAGCGGCAGCGAGCCGACGGCCCAGGTCTCCATCGAAGTCGACGGCGCCATACCAGGATTCATCGAGCAGGCTCACGTGCAGGTATTCATCACCGCCGACCTGCACAAGGCCGTGCTCGCGGTGCCGATCGTCGCTCTGCGCGCGTTGCCGAACGGCCAGTACGAGGTGGTTGTGGTCGACAGCGGCGGCAGCCGGCATGTGCCCGTGACCGTCGGGCTTTTCGACGACATCGCCCGGCAAGCCGAGGTGTCCGGACCCGGCCTAAGCGAGGGCCTGCAGGTGGAGGTGCCGAGTGGCAGCGCCTGAACAACACCGGAGTACGCTGCGCCTCGCCGACCTGGTGCCGATCAGCACGTTGGGACTGCGGTCCCGCAAGCTGCGTGCGCTGTTGTCGGGCGTCGGGATCGCGATCGGCATCGCCTCCATCGTCGCCGTCCTGGGCGTCACTCGCTCCAGCGAATCCCATCTCCTCGCACAGCTCGACCTCCTCGGGACGAACCTGCTCACCGTCGTCAACGGCCAGGACACCAGCGGCAACGAGGCCGAACTTCCGGCCTCGGCCGCGTCGATGGTCCGGCTGATCCGGTACGCCCGAAGCGTGGCCCCCACCGCCCAGATCACCGACGCCAACGTCTACCGCAACGACCATGTACCAGAAGGGCTGGCCGGTGGTCTGGCGGTACGGGGGTGCGACGACAGCCTTTTGAGCACATTGGACGGATCGCTGCTCGCCGGTCGCTTCCTGGACGGCGGCGCGACCAACTCCACGGTGCTGGGATACGACGCCGCCACCACGCTCGGCGTGACGAACACCGGCCCCGACAGCCAGGTCTGGCTGGATGGACGCTGGTTCACGGTGATCGGCATCCTCAAACCCGTGCCACTGGCCCCCGAGATCGACCGGTCCGCGTTGGTGTCGTTCGCCGTGGCCACCCGGCTGCTCGGCTACGACGGGCATCCCAGCCGCATCTACCTCCGGGCCGACCCGGACCATGTGCCCGAGGTCCACCAGGTGCTGGCTGGCACCGCAAATCCGATGAACCCCTCGACCGTGGTCGTGAGCCGCCCATCGGACGCCCTCACCGCCCAGCTCGCCGTCAAGGACGCATCCGGCTCACTGATCCTGGGCCTCGGCGCTATCGCTCTGCTGGTCGGCATCATCGGTATTGCCAACATCATGATCATCTCAGTTCTGGAGCGGCGTACGGAGATCGGGCTGCGCCGTGCCTTGGGCGCCACCCGGCTTCACGTCGCCGCTCAGTTCCTGACCGAGTCGCTGGTGCTGTCCGTCTTCGGCGGTGTCGCGGGAATCGCGGTTGGCATATTCATCACCGGCGTCATGGCCCGGACCCATGGCTGGGTCGTCCTGATCCCGTCGCAGGCGCTGTGGGGCTGCGGTGCTGTGGCCGTCCTGTCCGGTGCAATCGCCGGGCTCTATCCCGCTCTGCGCGCCGCAGGCATTCCTCCCACGGACGCTTTGCGCACCACTTGACCCGGCCATCGCGACTGTAGCGTGGACGGCACTGGTAGGCCCTCGACGGCGCTCATCACAGGAGGCGGCCGATGTTCTCGCGGTTCGGGCTGCGTTTCCGGATGGCCGCCTCCTACGTGGCCGTGTCGGCCGCGGCCGTGCTGATCGTCGAGGGCATTCTGCTGGCGATCGCCGTTCCGCAGATCGAATCCGCTCGTCACAGCGCGCAGACCGCCGAGCAGCAGGCGAAGCGGGCCGAGACCAGCCAGGCTCAAGCCAAGGCACGAGTCGCCGCGATCGGAATCGCATCGACTGTCGGGTCGTCCGCGAGCTTCCTCGCTACCGGCCAGCCAGAGCTGAGCGACGGCAGACTGTTGGCCAAGGCAGCCAAGAAGCTGGACACGTCCTTGATCGGGAGCCCAAACACGACGGACGGTGGCGAAGCCTCGACCGGACCGAACCCGGACACCACCGAGGCGACGATGGCAGTGGCAACCGTCGGCGGCGACATTGTCCTGGCGATGGGGATCAGCACGCCGACCATCCCGGCGGAGGCGCTGTCCGGCGGCGCACGCATCGGGTTGAAGACCGTCGATGGCCGAACCCGGGCCTGGGCCGTCCAGCCCATCGCCATCACCAACGCCTCGGACGAGCCCGGCGCCCGGACCATCGGGCTGGCTTACGAGGAACTGCCGAGCCCACCCGCCGACACGGCGACCACACCGATCTCGAACAGCCAGAGGCCGATGACCGAGAGCGTCACCGGGCTGATTACCGCCGGAGCTCTGATTCTCGTATTGCTGGTCCCGGTCGGCGCTCTCTTCGGCCTGTTCAGCACCGGCCGGTTGATCCAGCGGATTCGGCGGCTGGCACTCGGCACCGAGGCGATGGCGGACGGCGACCTGCGATCCCGCATTCCCATCTCCGGAGGCGACGAGGTCGGCCAGCTCGAGCACGCGTTCAACACCATGGCCGAGCGCCTGGAACAGGCCATCACAGCCGAACGGGACGCCGCCGGCTCAGCGGCCCGGCGCGCCGAGCGTACGCGGATCGCCCGCGAGCTGCACGACTCGATTTCCCAGGACCTGTTCTCGGCGAGCCTGGTGGCCGGCGGGCTGCGCAAGGCGCTGCCGTCCGAGACGTTGCTGTGGCGCCAGGCCGGATCCATGGAGGTCACCCTGGAACGGACCCGCAGGGAGATGCGAGCGATGCTGATGGAACTGCGGCCCGTCGCGCTGGAGGACGCGGGCCTTGCCGCCGCGCTGGAAGAGATGTGCCGGGCGTACGAGGCCCGGCTCGGAATCCCGATCACCGCACGGATCGAGCTGACGGACGTGATTCCCGCGGTCGAGCACGCGGTGCTGCGTGTGGTCCAGGAAGCGCTCGGCAACGCGGTACGCCACGGCAATCCCACGACGATCGAAGTAGAGGTGACCGGTGCGGGAGAGAAGGTCACCTTGACGATTCGAGATGACGGAACAGGCTTCGACCTCGAACGCGTCGCGGAGCGGCGCGGGATGGGACTCGATCTGATCCGGGAGCGGGTCGAGGAACTGGGCGGCACCGTCCACGTAGTCACTGCCCCACAACAGGGAACGACGGTACGGGTGATGTTGTGATCAAGGTACTTCTGGTGGACGACCACCAGGTCGTACGCGAGGGCCTGCGGTTCGTGCTGGAGCAGGAGCCCGACATCGAGGTGATCGGCGAGGCTGCCGACGGGCGGGCGGCCCTGCAGGCGATCCGCGACCTGACGCCGGATGTGATCCTGCTGGACATGATGATGCCCGTCCTGGACGGCAGCGGCGTGCTGAACATGCTGCGGCACGCGGAATCCAGCCCAGCGGTGGTGGTGCTGACCTCCTATCCCGGCGAGGACGCGGCGATCGCGACGGTACGCGCTGGCGCACTGTCCTATCTGCCCAAGAGCTCCGCGATCGACCGTGTCATCGGCGCGGTACGAGCAGCCGCGGCGGGCGGCAGCGTACTGGAACCTGGGGTCACCGCCGCGCTGGTCAGTCAGCTGCGCGAGCTGGAGGGCGCGGGACCGCTCGGCCGATTGTCGGCTCGGGAACGCGACGTGCTCGCCGAATTGTCCCGGGGACGGTCCAACCGCGAGATTGCGCGAGCCCTGCTGCTCGGCGAGCAGACCGTGAAATCCTACGTCTCCAGCATTCTCACCAAACTTGACCTGAAAGACCGCACGCAAGCCGCGATTTTCGGCCTCCAGCAAGGCGTCGTGCCGCTCGGCGAGGCGCTGCGCTCGGACGAGTGACGGGTCAGCCGACCAGCCGGCCGTCGCGCATCATCACATGCCGATGGCAGGCGCCCGCCACGGCCGGCTCGTGGGTCACGATCACCATCGTCACGCCGCCCTGATTGAGCTCACCGATCAGCGCCATGATCTCCTTGCCGGTGGCCGAATCCAGGTTGCCGGTCGGCTCGTCGGCGAACACGATCGCCGGGCGCCCCACCACCGCACGGGCGATCGCAACGCGCTGACGCTCACCGCCCGACAGCTTGGTGACCCGGTGGCGGACCCGGTGCCCGAGGCCGACCTGATGCAGCGCAGCCTCGGCCGCGGCCCGCCGGGTGCCGGCCGGGACACCGCGGTACAGCAGTCCCTGCGCCACGTTGTCCACGGCGTTCAGCGCCTCCAGCAGGAAGAACTGCTGGAAGACAACGCCGACCCGGTGCGCCCGCAGCCCGGCGAGTTCGCGGTCACGCAGCGCCTCCACGGGTTGGCCATCGAGGCGTACCGAACCTTCCGTCGGACGGTCGAGCGCCGACATGAGGTTCAGCAGCGTCGACTTGCCCGAACCGGAAGCGCCAGTGATGGCGAGCATCTCGCCCGGCTCGACGGCGAGGCTCACCCCGCGGACCGACTCGACGGGCGGCTCACCGGGATAGGTCTTGCGTACGTCATGCAGCTCCAGGACCGGCATACGTCAATGATCGCGACCCGCCCGTCCCGGCTGCACCCCAAAACGTGGGCAGCGGGTGGGTCCCTTTGGGGGTGAGGAACTGCCGCCGCCGCAATGCGGCATGAGGCGTGCGCGACGGCGCAGCCCTGTCACGTCCGAGCAGCGATCGTCGAGTTCTCGCATGTGCGTGATGGTCGCGGGTTTGGCAGACTGCTGCGTCGAATGCCCGTCGAACAAATGAGGTGCTGACGATGTTTGACGAAGGTGTCCAGCCCAACGAGACGACCGTGCCGATGCTGCCCTGTGTGGCGCCGGAGGAAACCCTGGCATTCTGGCGCGCCCTGGGCTTCGCCGTGACCTACGAACAGACGAAGCCCTACCTGTACCTGGCGTTCCGGTGGCGCGGATTCGAGCTGCACTACGGGCGCGCGTCCAGCAACCTGGACCCGTCGGAGAACACCGGCGGGTGCCTGGTAATGGTCGATGCGGTCGCGCCGTATCACGCAGCGTTCATCGACGCGATGCGCCGCACGTACGGAAAGGTGCTTGCCAAAGGGCTACCTCGGATAACGCGGTACCGGCCCGGCGCCTCACGGTTCACCGTCACGGACCCGTCGGGAAACTCGATCATCTTCATCCAGCGGGATGAGCCGACGGAGTTGGATTACGGCGGCTCCACGCAGCTGCAAGGGCTGGCAAGGGTTCTGGACAACGCACGGATCCTGCGCGAGTTCAAGAACGACGACCGGGCCGCCTTCCGAGCCTTGAACTCGGGACTACGCCGCCACGGCGACAGCGCGCCGCCCGTGCAGCAGGCAGTGGCGCTGGCCGTGCTCATCGAGCTGTCGACGGCACTGGAAGAGTCGGATCGGGTACCGGAGTGGGGCACCAGGCTCCGGCAACTCAGCCTGACCAACGAGGAGCGTCGTCAGGTCGAGTCCGCCATTGCCGATCCCACGCTGCTCGAGCAATGGATGGCCGACACGGCCTGACGCACCGGCCACGGTGTGACGCCGATGAGGAAGACTCCACAGCGTCATAGCAGCGCAACCCGGTCAGGTTCGTCGGTTGGCGTTCGTAACGTACGCCGTGGATTTCGCTGGTCCGCGGGTGCGGGCCGCCTCAGCGACTCGACGGATGCATACCGACATGGGCGCGGCCGTGGGCCTCGGGCATGATCAAGGTGTGGCGAACAACGGGGTGATGACCGCCGTCGAACGACGGGAGGTGGCGGTGGTGGCGGGGGATGCTGAGCGCCGCCGACTGGTCCGGGTAAGTGTGGCCGCCGGGATCTGGGCTCTGTGGTACACGATCTACCGCGGCTACTACGCGGCCGGTGGTACGGCGTTCCTGCCGGGAACGATCCGGGAGGGCTCGCAAGCTGAGTTCCGGCTCGTCAACCTGGTCGGCGCCGTCATCATTGGTGTCGCCGCCGTCCTGCCCGTCGCCATACTGCCCTTGTGGCCGCGTCGTTGGCCGCGCCGGATGCTGTTGGCTCTGTGCTGGGTGGTTGCGGTGGGCTGCTGCATGCACGCGCTCGTCGCCATGACCCAGCGGGTGCTCAGCCTGACCGGGACGGTGGACATCGACTATCCGCCGATGTGGGCATCGGTGAATCATCGGGTTGCTGATCTGCAGGACTTGTTCTTCAACGAGCCGTGGTTCCTGGTGGAAGGGTTGGCCTTCGGTGTGCTCGGCTGGATCGGCCTGGGTGCGGGCCGGGCACGGAGGTGGTGGACGCTGTCCGCTGTCACGGCGATCGTCGCGCTACTCGTGCTTGGCGTGCTTGTGGTGGCGGGAGTCGTCGGGAGGACGATCATTCTTTGAAGCGCCGGCCGGGGCATGTCCGCAGGATCAGCCGATGCTGACCCGGACCGGTTCGCCATCCGGGGCCCGGACGGTCAGGGTGGTCTGACCGTCGGCCACGGTCACCTCGCCCCGGTCGGCGCGTACGGATCTCTCGGTGGTGAACACGGCGACATCCTCGGCCTGGGTCGGCCGGAGCAGCGTGAAGCAGCCGTTGGCCGGATCGGTCCACGGTTGAGGTGAGCAGCAGCCCGGGTTCGCTTGCGTCGTGCTGGAGCCGGGGCCGTCGCGTACCGGCGGTAGCGGTCCCGCATGTAGCGCCCGAGGTCGTCGTGCAGCGCCAGCGAGCGTTCCTCGACCGGGGTACGCAGCGCGGCAGACCACGCCGCCGGATCGGCTGGGTCGGCGCCGATCCGCGCCGCGGCGGTGTCCTTGCCGTACCGCTCGACGGCCCATCGTGCCAGGTCGGCGCAGAGGCCATCGGTGAGGTCGGGGGAGTTGGTCACCCAGGACAGCGTCCCGATCTCGTTGTCCAGTTGGACCGCCACCACGGGGTCGCCGCGCGGCGCGAGCCGCTCCGCGACCAGCGGCATCACCTAGGCGTACCAGCCGTCAGCCGCGGCGAGGAACTCGGGCGCGAGGTAGTCGATGGCGCGGGTGCTGATCGGCGCGCCGTCCCAGGTGGTGGGGAGCAGATGGGGATGCTCGTCGTACACCCGGTGGGGGATGCCCTCGTTCTTGAGCTCGGCCATGACGAACGGGCCGGGGCGGACCACGGCCCGCAGCCCGTGCTGGTGCGCGAGGTCGAGGAAGCCGGTCAGGTCGCGCTGCTCGTGGGTACGCCCGGTCAGGTCGGCCGAGCCGTCGGGGAGTTCGTGCCACAGCCACGGCACGTAGGTGGCGACGGTGTCGCCGCCGCAGTCGCGGAGCCGGTCGAGCCGGTCTGCCCAGTCGGCCCGGGCGAGGCGGAAGTAGTGCACCTCACCGGCGAGCAGCAGCTCGGGCCGGCCGTCGACGAGGATCCTCCGATCCCGGAGCAGCACTTCTGTCATATGGGCAGAGCTCCTCACCCGGGAGATTGTGGATCAGAGACTTGTGAACTTCGTCTCGGCTGCCTATGGTCGGCTGAAACCGGTTTCTGTCAGCTGAACGTTACGGATCGAGGGAGCGATGAGCAACAGCCGCATGACGGTTCGCGAGATCGCGAAGCTCGCCGGCGTCTCCGTGGCCACCGTCTCCCGGGTCTCCAACGGCACCGGCCAGGTCTCCGAGGAGATGCGCCGCCGGGTGCTGAACGCGATCGAGAAGCACGGATATCGCCCCGACCACCTCGGTCGGGCCCTGGCCGCAGGCCGGCACGGCGCTCTCGGCCTGGTCTTCCCCGGCCTGTCCGGCCCCTACTTCACCGAACTGATCCAGGGCTTCGAGTCTGAGGCGGTGCCATCCCGGGCCAGCGTGCACATCCTCTGCACGCACCTGCGCTCCGACTCCGACGACCAGGTGCTGGAGATGGGCCGCCGGGTGGACGGTATCGCCGTCATGGGCGGCACCATCTCCGACGAGACGCTGCTCCGGCTCGCCAAGATGGTCCCCGTGGTGGTGGTCGCCGGCGAGGGTCCCGGCGACATCCCCTCGGTACGCGCCGACAACGCCGGCAGCATGCTGGCGCTCACCCGGCACCTGCTCGCCGACCACGACCTGCGCGATCTGGTCTTCGTCGGGAACCCGGCGGGTTCGCCTGACGTCAGTGAACGCTGGGCCGCCTTCCGGCGGGCGCACCGCGACCTCGGCATCGAGCCGCCCGCCGAGCCGGTCGCGGTCAGTATGCAGCAGGCCGACGGGGTGCTCGCCGCCGACCAGTTGCTGGGCGGCGGCAGGCGCCGGCCCGCGGGGGTGGTCTGCGCCAACGACGAGACCGCTCTCGGTGTGCTGGTCGGTGCCCTCGGCCGGGGCCTGCAGGTGCCGCAGGACCTGATCCTCACCGGCTTCGACGACATGCCGGCCGCCGCCCTCGTCACCCCCGCCCTGACCACGGTCCGGCAACCCGTCCGCGAGCTCGCCGCCGAGGCGGCCCGGCTGATCCTGCGTGCCGCCAGCCAGCCCGGCGACACCTCTGCGGGCAGTCTCGTGCTGCCCACCGAACTCGTCCTGCGCCGCAGTTGCGGCTGCCCGGCGCCCCGACCGGAGGTACCGGCAGGTGAATAGCTCACACCCTGGAAAACCACCAACCCCTGGAGGTACGACATGAGAAGCAGGCGGTTAGCCGCCGCGGCTGGGGTCGTTCTGGCCGCGTCGGTCGCGTTGGTCGGTTGTGGCCGTGACTCCGGCGGCGGCCAGGAAGAGGCGAAGTCCGTCGGCGCAGGCAAGGCGAGCGGGGACATCACCGTCTGGGCGATGGGCACCGAAGGCGAGAAGCTTGCCGAGTTCGCGAAGGAGTTCTCCACCGAGAACCCCGACGCCAAGGTCTCGGTGACGGCGGTGCCCTGGGACGCGGCGCACCAGAAGATCGCGAGCGCCATCGCCGCGAAGCAGACGCCGGACGTGTCGATGATCGGTACCACCTGGCAGGGCGAGTTCGCCAAGACCGGCGCGCTCGACCCGACCCCGCCGGATCTGATCAAGAAAGACGACTTCTTCCCCGGCGCCTGGGACACCACGATCGTCGACAGCACCCCGTACGGCGTCCCGTGGTATGTCGAGACCCGGCTGATCTACTACCGCAAGGACCTGGCCGCCAAGGCCGGGTTCCCGGACGGCCCAAAGACGTGGGACGACCTCAAGGCCATGGCCAAGGGCATGAAGGAGAAGGCCGGCGCCAAGTGGGGCCTCAACCTCCAGCCCGGCAAGACCGGCAGTTGGCAGTCGGTCCTGCCGTTCGCCTGGTCCAACGGCGCCGACGTGGCCAGCGCAGACAAGCTGAGCTTCGACACCCCGGAGATGACCGAGGCGCTCGGCTACTACCAGTCCTTCTTCAAGGAGGGCCTGTCCCCGACCGCGCTGCCGGAGGGCTCGCTCGAGCCCGGCTTCGTCAACGGTGAGATCGGTGCGTTCATCTCCGGCCCGTGGCACATGGGCATCGTCGAGGAGCAGGGCGGCGCCGGCTTCAAGGACAAGTACGCGGTCGCGCAGATGCCGACGAAGAAGGCGTCGACCTCGTTCATCGGCGGCAGCAACCTCGCGGTCTTCAAGGACGCCAAGAACCGTGACGGCGGCTGGAAGTTCGTGCAGTGGCTGAGCAAGCCCGAGGTGCAGGTCAAGTGGTACCAGGCGGTCAAGGACCTGCCCGCCGTCCAGTCGGCCTGGACCGACTCGACGCTCACCGGCGACACGTTCCTGGCCGCGTTCGGCCAGCAGCTCAAGAGTGCGAAGGCACCGCCGTCGATCCCGACCTGGGAGCAGATCGCGGCCGCTTTCGACCTCGAGGTCGAGAAGCTGTGCAAGCAGAACGCTGACCCGGCCGCGACCGCGAAGGCGATACAGGAGAAGGCGAGCGCCATCGGAACCGGCAGCTGACATGACCGGCGCGTCCGCGGCGACGGCACCGGCGCGACCGGTCGGGGCGACCAGCCCCGACCGGCCCGCCGGGTCGGTCCGGCGGCGACAGCGTCTGCGGCGGGCGCTGACCGGCTGGGCCTTCTCCGCGCCCTTCACCGTGCTGTTCGCAGTGTTCATGGCGCTGCCGGTGGTGGCGTCGCTGGTCATGAGCTTCACCGACCTGCGCTCCACCGACCTGCGCAACCCGCTCGCCGTCAACGTCGTCGGCCTCGACAACTACACCCGTCTGTTCTCCGACGACCTGTTCCTGCGCTCGTTGGTCAACACGCTGGGCTTCGTCGTCGTCGGGGTGCCGCTGACGATGGTGCTGGCGCTGGCCGCAGCGACGGCGCTCAACTCCGGGCTCGTACGCTTCCGCGCGCTGTTCCGGGTCGGTTTCTACCTGCCGGTCGTGGCCAGCATCGTGGCGATCTCGGTGGTCTGGCGCTTCCTGCTCGACCCCGAGGTCGGGCTGGTCAACAACCTGTTGCGACTGGTCGGGATCGACGGGCCGAACTGGCTGTACGACACCAAGCTCGCGCTGCCGTCGCTGATCGTCATGGCGGCGTGGCGCAACTTCGGCTTCCTGATGGTGATCTTCCTGGCCGGACTCCAGGCGGTGCCGGCCGACCTCTACGAGGCGGCGACGCTCGACGGCTCGACGCGGTGGCAGCAGTTCCGCAACGTCACCCTGCCGATGCTCCGGCCGACGCTGCTGTTCGGCGGGGTGGTCACCGGCATCGGCTATCTCCAGTTCTTCGAGGAGCCGCTCGTCATGACGCAGGGCGGCCCGCTGTCCTCGACGCTGTCGGTCTCGTTCCACATCTACAACCAGTTCGGCTTCGGCAACTACGGCTATGCCGCCGCTGCCAGCTACGTGCTCTTCCTCGCGATCGTGGCGCTGTCGTTCGTGCAGTTCCGCCTGCTGGGGGAGAGGAACTGACGATGGCCACGATGAACACCGCCCTGCGCACCCGTGACCGGGTCGCCAAGATCGTGCTCTACGTTGTCCTGGCCCTCGGGCTGCTCGCGGTGGCCGGGCCATTCGTCTGGATGGCGATCTCGTCACTCAAGCCGGAGCGGGAGATCCGCGACGTGCCGCCGACATGGTGGCCCGAGACGGTCACGCTCGACAACTTCCGCGGGTTGTTCTCCCGGCTCGACTTTCCGCTCTACTTCTTCAACTCGGCCCTGGTCGCGGCCCTGGTCATGGTCGGCAACCTGCTGTTCTGCTCGCTCGTCGGGTATGCGCTGGCCAAGCTGCGCTACCCCGGCAAGCGGGCGCTCCTCCTAGCCGTGCTCGGCATGCTCATGGTGCCCGGCATGGTGACGTTCGTCCCGCAGTTCGTGCTGGTCAGCAACATGGGCCTGACCAACACGTACGCCGGTCTGATCCTGCCGTTCCTCGTCGGGCCGTTCGGTGTCTTCCTCATGCGGCAGTTCCTCCAGTCGATCCCCGACGAGCTCATCGAGGCGGCCCGGGTCGACGGCGCCGGCGAGTTCCGCATCTTCTGGCGGGTGGTGCTGCCCTTGTGCCGGCCGGCCCTGGCCGCCCTCGGGATCCTCACGTTCCTCGCATCCTGGAACAACTTCCTGTGGCCCCTCGTGGTCGCCACCACGGAGGACAAGTACACGTTGCCGGTCGCCCTCGCGCTCTACAGCGTCGGCGAGAACGAACGCAACTACGGCCTGCTCCTCGCCGGCGCGGTCGTGGTCGTGCTCCCGGTCCTCGTCGTGTTCGTGCTCCTCCAGCGGCACTTCCTGCGCGGCATCGCGACCACGGGAATCAAGTAATCCATCCCCGGAACCAGACAAGGAGACCCATGCGACGCCTTCTCGCACCACTCCTCGCGCTGGCACTCGTGCTGACAGGCGGCTCGGCCGCCGTCGCGGCACCCGACGAGCGCGGCGCCGACCGGGCACTGCTCGGTTACGCCAAGGACACGTGGCGGTCGATGGCTGCCATGACCGACCCCGGCACCGGCCTCGTCGCCGACAACATCACCGGTGATCTGGCCGCCGGCGGCCGTGCCACCTACACATCGCCGACCAACATCGGCGGCTACCTGTGGTCGGCCGTGGTCGCCAGCAAGCTCGGCATCATCTCGCGTCCGGAAGCCCGCGAACGGATCGCCAAGACCCTCGACACGCTCGCCCGGCTCAAGCACCACACCGCGTCGGGCATGTACTACAACTGGTACGACCCGCGGGACGGCTCGGTCGTCACGGTCTGGCCCGACAACGGCAACACCGTGTACCCGTTCCTGTCCAGCGTGGACAACGGCTGGCTCGCGGCCGCGCTCAACGTGGTCAAGGGCGCCGTGCCAGAGCTGCGCGGCAAGGCCGACGCGATCCTGCGAAAGATGAACTTCGGCTTCTACTACAACCCCACGGCGGCGACCCCGTTCGGGGCCAGCGGCCTGATCGCCGGCGGCTTCTGGGACGCGCCACCCCCCGGGTGCTCTCAGCAGCGCGACGGCGTCTGGTTCACCTGCAACCACTACGACATCACGGTCACCGAACCGCGCATAGCGACGTACCTCGGCATCGCGATGGGTCAGATCCCGCCAAAGGCCTACTACAACACCATGCGCACCCTGCCGGCCACCTGCGACTGGAGCTGGCACGAGATGCAGCCCGTCGGCTTCAACACCTCCTACGAGGGCGTTCCCGTGTACGAGGGCGCGTACCAGTACCGCGGCATCCAGTTCGTACCCAGCTGGGGCGGCGACATGTTCGAGGCGCTGATGCCCGACCTGTTCGTGCCCGAAGCACGGTGGGCACCCAACAGTTGGGGCCGCAACCATCCCGCGACGGTCGCCGGCCAGATCGAGCACGGGATGAATGACGCCGGGTACGGTTACTGGGGCTTCTCCCCAGCCAGCGACCCGGCCGGCGGTTACCTGGCCTGGGGCGTCGACGCGATGGGCATGGACACCGACGGCTACCCGTCCGATATGGAGCGCTCGAAGTACGACGCCGGGTTCGGCGACTGCCGTTCGGCCGGCCCGGACCCCGACTACGGCGACGGCGTGGTGACCCCGCACGCGGCGTTCCTCGCTCTCCCGTACGCCAAGGGAGCGGTCGTCGACAACCTCGCCCGGCTCAGGGCCAACTTCGATTCGTACGGCCCCGGCGGCTTCTACGACGCGATCGCGGTCGGCAGCGGCACCGTGGCCAAGCGCCACCTCTCGCTCGACCAAGCCATGATCATGGGGGCGCTCGGCAACGAGCTCGCCAACGACCTTGTCCGCCGCGCGTTCGTCTCGCCGGAGTTCGAACGCCGGATTCGCCCGCTGATCGCACAGGAGACGTTCAACGTTCCGGCCAACCAGAACCTTCCGCAGCTGCGCGGGGCCGCTTCGTGACGCTGGGTGACATCGTGGCGCAGGTGTAGGTACCTGTCCAACCCGTGGATCGTGCCATGAGGGCGTGCGTCGTTCGGTCAGGCACGGGCCCCGGTCCCCCTTGATCGGGGAAGTAGGCCCTCAGCAACAGCTGAGGGCCTACTTCCCGAAGCGCGATCTGGCGAGAGACCGCACGAGCCCCCAGAACCGCACGGCCGTACCCGTCAACGGCTGGGTCGTCGACGGCGACGCCGCCAGAATCTTGCCTCCCGGCTCCCTGAGCAGGCCACGGTCGCGCAGGAGACAAGGCATTGATGGGACGGGGCGGGCCCCCTCAAGCCCCGGAGACCTCGACCAGCACCGCGCCGGGTTGCGGCAGGACCAACTCGATCACCGCGGCCCCGTCCTCAACGTCCGGCTGCACCTTCTCCGCCGTGAGCTGGTCAGCGGCGCGTACGGCCGCCCACTGCTCGTCGGTCGGCCAGTCGGCGACGCCCAGCCGGTCCGCGAGGGTGGTGATGTCGCCGTGCTCCCGGTCCAGCCGGGTGACGAGCGCCGGCCGCCCGGCGGCATGGTCGATGACCAGCCTGATCCGCCGGGCCAGCGCCGGATCCCCGTCCCGCTTGCTCTGGTCGAGGGTGGACACCCAGACCAGGACGGCGAGGCTCCCGTCCGCGCGCCGACTGGCCCAGGCCTGCACCAGGCCGTCGGCGCCGTCGCCGACAGCCCGCACCGGCAATTCGGTCTCACCCAGCTGGGCGAGCATGCGCAGCGCGTGGTACCGCGGCTTGGCGATGCCGCCAACGGTGAGCAATCCGAACCCACCATGTAGCAGCCTCGGCGGTCGGCCGAGTTCCTCGAAATGGTCGCTGGCTACCCAGTAGGACAGTGCGTCGACCCTGCCGGCGGCTGACCGCATGCCGGTGAGCAGGAACGTGGCAGCCGAGGTGCCGTCGTTGACCGGGTGGAAGTGGGTGGGGGTGACGCCCCACTCGGTCCACAGGATCCGCGCGTCCGGGAAGCCGAAGCGGGCCAGCGTGGGCCGCAGGTCCAGGGGCGGGCTGCCGTACGTGTGGGTGGAGATGAAGTCGACCGGCGCCCCGGATCGGACGGCGTGCTCCAGCAGCGCGTCCACCCAGCCGGCGGCCGCCGAGGACGGGCCCCCGACCGGGATGCGCGGGTCGACGTCTTTGACGGCGCGGGCGGTCACGTCGTACAGCCGCAACCACTCCTCCCGGCTGCCGGACCAGAAGACCTCCAGGTTGGCCTCGTTCCACACCTCGAAGTCCCAACCGAGCACCTGCTCGCCGTACCGGCCCAGCAGGTGGGCCACCAGCGCCCGGACCAGGCCGGACCATCGGTCCCAGTCGCGGGGCGGGGAAATGATGCCCCGGTATTCGAAGACCGTCCGTTCCGGGTCGCTGGCCAGGGCGCGGGGCATGAACCCGATCTCCACCACCGGCGTCATTCCGATGCCCAGGAGCAGGTCGTAAACCCGGTCCACCCGGCTGAAGTCGTACACCGGCTCGCCGTCGACCTCGCGGTAGACGCCGAGGTCGTCATGCAGGATCGAGTGCGCCCGCACGGTGGTCACGCCGATCTCGTCGCGTACCCGGCGGAGCGCGGCCAGCAGCTCGGTGCCGATCTCCCGGCCGCCGGAGCGGTCCCGGCAGAGCAGTTGGGACAGCCGCTCGCTGCCGATCATCGGCTGCCAGGGCCGGTGCAGGTCGGTGCCCGCGGCTTCCGGGTCGAGGTGCAGCGTGACGGTGGGCGGATCACCGGCGGCCGGCAGGGCGGTAGCCGGGACCGGGTCGCTCAGTGCGCCGGTCACGGTCACCTCGGGTACGGCGGCCACGGCGTACCCGTACCGTTCGCCGGGGGTGCCGGTGGTGTCGACGTACCAGGTGTCGGGAACGGAGAGCACATCTCCGCCGAGGTGGTCCACCGGGGTGAACGGCCCAGACACCCGGTCGCCGTCCAGCGTTGCACGATGCACCAGGTAGCCGACCGCGCCGTCGACGGGCTGCCAGGAGAGGCGGACGTGTCCGTGGCCGGGGGTGGCGGTCAGCCCGGCCGGCGGTGGCAGGTCGGGTAGCGCGGCCGTGCCGTCTTCGTCGCTGCGGCGGGCGATGCGGGCTTCCCAATCGGTCCGGGCGTCGGACGGCTCGGGTCCGCTGGCGTTCGTCACCGGGTACCTCCTGACGGTCGTGGTTGATCCGGTTCGAGGACTGTAACCGGTTACCGTCGAAGGTGCGATCCGCCGAGGTCACGGAAGTCGGCGGGAGTTGTCACGCAGCCGTGTCTATCGACGCGGCCCGCAGCGTGGCGACCGTCCGGGCGTACGTGACCGCCCTCCTCCACCGGCATCTGCGCGGAGCCGGTGGCACCCTGTCGGGCCAGCCGTCACCCGATACCTGGACATGGTGATCGTGGCGCAGCGGGTACGCCAAGCGACCGTGGAGTGCGCCTAAACCGGCTCAATGCAGGCTTGGGCTGGCTCGCCGACGGTCACGCCAGCTCGCGGTCGAGCACGGTGGGGGAGAGGGCGTGCTGGACGACCATCGACGCCGCGCCGACGACACCGGCGTTCGCGCCGGCCTGTGAGGTGACGATGCGCAGACGCTCGGTGGCCAGCGGCAGGGAACGTCGGTAGATCGACTCCCGCACCCCCGCCAGGAGCATCTCGCCGGCCTGGGCGAGTGCCCCGCCTATCACGATCAGTGATGGGTTGAACAGGCTGACGCAGGCGGCCAGGACTTCGCCGATGTCCCGGCCGGCCTGGCGTACGGCTTGACCGGCGATCGGGCTGCCGGCCTGCACATGTGCCACGACATCGGCGTTGGTCATCGCGTTGAGGCCGGCGGCGCGGAGCTTCGCGGCGATGGCGGGACCGCTGGCCACGGCCTCCAGACACCCGGTGTTGCCGCAGCGGCAGGCCACGTCGCCCGCGTGTGGGGCCAGGATGTGCCCGAGATCGCCGGCCGCGCCGACGTCGCCTCGGTGCAGTCGGCCGTTGCTGATGAGGCCGGAGCCGATGCCGGTGGCGACCTTGACGAAGATCATGTGCGCCTCGGCCGGGAAGCAGCGGACATGCTCACCGAGCGCCATCAGGTTGACCTCGTTGTCCACCAGCACCGGCACGGCGAAGTCGGCGGCGATCCGGGCGGGTACGTCGTACCCGTTCCAGCCCGGCATGATCGGCGGGTGGTTCGGCTTGCCGGTCGAGTGCTCGACCGGGCCGGGCAGCCCGATGCCGACGCCGGCGACGGGGGCGGTGGCGTCGTGGTCGGCGCGCATCCGGCGCCAGGTGTCGATGAGCAGGCCGAGCACCGCGTCGGGACCGTCGGCGATGTCCAGTGTGAGCTCCTCGATGGCCAGCGGCTCACCGGTGAGATCGGCGATGGCGACGGTGGCGTGGGTGGCCCCGACGTCGGCCGCCAGCACCAGTCGGGCGCGGGCGTTGAACACGAACCTGCTTGCGGGCCGGCCGCCGGTGACGGCGTCGTTGCCCCAGTCCGTCACCAGCCCGGCGTCCATGAGCGCGTCGAGGCGCAGGCGCACGGTGGACCGGGCCAGCCCGGTTTCGGTCGCCAGTTCGGCACGGGTGCGCGCCTGTCCGTCGCGCAGCAGCCGTAGCAGCTCGCCGGGCGACGCCGGGACGGTGGTTTGCCCTTGGTTCATACCTCAATTAAAGCGAAGCCTCCGGGTTTCGTTGGCGGAGGTGAGGGTTTGAGGTGTTGATCATCGCGGTATCGGCGACCGGGGCGAGACTTTTGATTGACGTCCGCCATAAGTCGGCGCTATCGTCGCCGCATGTCTGTGGCCGATGTCATAAAGACGTCTGGTGGGCTCGAGTCCGAGCAGCGCACCCTGCGTGTGGCGGTTGTGGGCGCGGGGTTCATGGGACGGGTGCACGCGGAGGCCGCCCGGCGCGCGGGGGCGACCGTCGTGGCCGCGGTGGCATCACGCCCCGAGGGAGCCGCCGCCGCGGCGCGCGCCGTCGGCGCGGACGAGGGCTACCCGGACCTGGCGGCCCTGCTCGACGACGCCGATATCGACGTGCTGCACGTGTGCACACCCAACGCGTTACACGCCCCCGTCACCGCCGCCGCGCTCGCCGCCGGCGTGCACATCATCTGCGAGAAGCCGCTCGCCACGGGCAGCGCCGAGGCCAGGGCACTGGTGCAGGCGGCCGGCGACCGGGTCACCACGGTGCCGTTCGTCTACCGCTTCCACCCGATGGTGCGCGAATTGCGAGCGCGGCTGGCCGCGGGCGAGGCGGGCATCGTCGCCAGCGTGACCGGTGGCTACCTACAGGACTGGCTGTCCCGCCCGTCCGACGACGACTGGCGGGTCGACGCCGCGCTCGGCGGGCCGTCACGGGCGTTCGCCGACATCGGCTCGCACTGGTGCGACCTGTTCGAGTTCGTCACGGGCGACCGGATCGCCCGGCTGTCCGCGCGCACCGCGGTCGTGCACGAGCGCGTCCGCGCAAACAGCGAGCCCACCGAGGACCTGGCGGCCGTGCACTTCACCACGGCCGCCGGGATGGTTGGCACGCTGGTGGTGTCGCAGGTCGCCGCGGGCCGCAAGAACCGGCTGCACCTGGAGCTCTCCGGCACCGAGGCGAGCTTCGGATTCGACCAGGAGGACCCGGAGCGGCTGTGGATCGGCCGGCGCGAGGGCGGCCAGACACTGCTGCGTGACCCGGAAAGCCTGCATCCCTCCGCGGCGCGCTATGTCCGGCTGCCCGCCGGACACGCGCAGGGCTACCAGGACTGCTTCGACGCGTTCGTCGCCGACACCTACCGGGCGGTGCGCGGCGAGGACGTCCCGGACGGGTTGCCCACGTTCGCGGACGGCCTGCGGGCCGTCCGACTCACCGAGACGGTGCTGGCGTCGGCGGCGGCGGACGGCGCGTGGACCGAGGTGCCGGCATGACGCCCGGCACAACGACGAGCGTACGACTGAGCGGCATCAACAAGTCTTTCCTCGGCGTGCCGGTGCTGCACGGCGTCGACCTGGAACTGCGGGGCGGCGAGGTACACGCGGTGATGGGCGAGAACGGCGCGGGCAAGTCCACACTGCTCAAGGTGCTGGCCGGGGTGCACCGACCGGACAGCGGCACCGTCGAGGTCGACGGCGTCGAGACCTCCTTCGCCAGCCCCACCGACGCGCAGCGGGCCGGCATCGCGATCATCCATCAGGAATTCACCCTCCTGCCGCACCGCAGCGTCGCCGAGAACGTCTACCTCGGCCGCGAGCCCGTGCGGCGGATGCAGGTCGACCGGCGGCGCATGGTGGCCGACACCAGAAAGCTGCTGGACTGGCTCGGCGAAGACGGCATCGATCCGACCGACACCGTGGCATCACTGTCGGTCGCCCAGCAGCAGGTCGTGGAGATCGTCAAGGCGCTGTCGACCGACGCTCGGGTGCTGGGCATGGACGAGCCGACCGCCGCGCTCGCCGATCACGAGGTCGAACTGCTCTACGACCTGGTCCACCGGCTGCGCGAGCGGGGCATCGCGATCCTCTACGTCTCGCACCGGATGCGCGAGGTGTTCGACCTCTCCGACCGGATCACCGTGCTCAAAGACGGCGGGCTCGTCACCTGCGCCCCGACCAGCGAGCTGACCTCGGAAGACCTGGTCCGGCACATGGTAGGCCGCGAACTCGGCGAGTACTACCCGGACCGGGCGGCCCCCGACGACCTCGGGCCGGTCCGCCTCGCCTTGCGCGGTGCCGGCAACGCCCGCCTCCGCGACGTGAACCTCGAGGTACGCGCCGGGGAGATCGTCGGGCTGGCCGGGCTGCAGGGGTCTGGCCGTTCGGCCGTCGCACGCGCGGTGTTCGGCGTCGAACCGTTCACCCGCGGCAAGGTGGAGGTGGACGGGCAGGCGCAGCGGGTGAACCGACCCCGCACCGCCGTACGCCTCGGGATCGCGCTGGTCACCGAGGACCGCAAGGGCGACGGGTTGGCGCTCCGCCAGTCCGTACGCGACAACATGTTGCTGGTGCGCCGCGCCGCGCTGCGCGGCGCACGCTCCCGCGCGAGCGCCGACGTGCAGGCGTTGCTCGACCTGGTCGCCGTGGTGTCCCGTGGCGAGCACCAGGAGGTCCGGTTCCTGTCCGGCGGCAACCAGCAAAAGGTCGTACTCGCCAAATGGCTGGCGATCGAGCCGCGGGTGCTGGTGGTTGACGAACCGACGCGCGGCATCGACGTCGGCGCGAAGCGGGCCGTGCACGTGCTGCTGCGTGATCTCGCGCGGCGCGGCGTGGCGGTGCTGATGATCTCCTCCGAGCTCCCCGAGCTGATCGGGCTGAGTGACCGGATCCTCGTCATGCACGACGGTGCGCTCGCCGGTGAGCTGCCCGCCGGCACCAGTGAGGAGGCTGTGATGGCGCTGGCCACCGGGCAGGGGATCGGTGAGGAGGCGGCATGAGCACCCTTCAGGAGAACACCCTGGCGGTCAAGCGGACGGCCGCGCGGCCGGCATCGCTCCGGCGGCTCACCCCGGTCGCCATCGTCTACCTCGCACTCGTCGCCCTGCTCGTCGTCGGCAGCGTCCTGGTCGGGCTGCGCGGCGAGGTCCTGCTCGACCAGGCCGGCATCCTCAACATCCTTACCCGCGCCACCGCGCTCGGTCTCGTCGCGATAGGACAGACGATGGTGATCCTCACCGGATCCCTCGACCTCTCCGTCGCCTACCTGGTCGGCCTCACCTCACTGATCGCGGCCGGGACGATGGCCGGGCGGGACGGCATGGTCGTGCCCGGCGTGCTGCTCGCGCTCGCCGTGGCCGCCGGGGTCGGCCTGGTCAACGGGCTGGTCATCACCGTCCTCAAGGCCAACGCCTTCATCGCGACGCTCGGCATGGCGCTGATCCTGCGTGGCTACCTCGAGGACACCTACACCGGCCCGACCGGCGACGTACCGCGCGGCTTCCAGCACCTCGGCTACGACCGGATCGGCCCGGTGCCGGTCGCGGCGCTACTCATGCTGGCCGTCGCCGCACTCACCTGGTGGTACCTGTCGCGGACCCGCCCCGGCTACCACATGTACGCCGTCGGTGGCGACATCGAGGTCGCCCGGCTGTCCGGGGTACCGGCCCGTCGGGTCATCGTCACCGCGCACGTGCTGTGCTCGGTCGCCGCCGGCCTCACCGGGATCTACCTCGCCAGCCGACTCGGCTCGGGCGCCCCGTACGTCGGCACCGACGCCGGGTACGACCTGGAGTCGATCGCCGCCGTCGTGCTCGGCGGGACGCTGCTCGCCGGTGGCCGGGGCGGCGTCGTCGGCACCATCGGCGGCGTTCTCATCCTGGCCACCCTCGACACGATCTTCGACGACCTCGAGGTCGACCCGTTCTTCAAGGACGTGGTGCGCGGTGTCGTACTCGTGACCGCGGTCGCGCTCTACGCCCGGCGCATGATGGCCAACCGCGCTCGTGGGAGGTTGACATGACCTGGCGTCCCCGCCTGGCCGAGGGCACCGCGCCGGTGCTCGTCGTCCTGCTCGTCCTGCTCGTCGGCCTCGCGATCGTCGGCCCGGCCTACCACGAGCCGTCCGGCTACCTGGCGCTGCTCAAGCGGGCCGCACCCCTGATGATCCTCGCGATCGGGCAGTACTTCGTCATCGTCTCCGGCGGGTTCGACCTGTCGGTCGGCGCACTGGTGACCGCCGGGGTGGTCATCGCCGCCCGGCTCATCAACGGAAGTGAGTCCGCAACGGCGCGCGTGATCCTGCTCGTGCTCGGGTTCGGCCTGCTGGTCGGACTGGTCAACGGGCTGGTCACGACGAAGCTCCTGGTGCCGTCGTTCATCGTCACGCTCGGCATGCTGCTCGTGCTCAACGGCGCGATCTTCCTGTGGACCGGCGGCGCCCCACGCGGCGCGCTCTCCACCGGATTCCGGACGTTCGGACGCGGCTCCGTGGACGTCCCGCTGCTCGGCGACGTCCCCTGGTCAGTGCTCATCCTGCTGGCGATCCTGGTGGCCGCGGCGCTGTTCATGCGCGCCGGCACCGGCCGGGCGCTGGTCGCGGTCGGCGACAACGAGGCCACCGTACGACTGTCCGGAGGCCAGGTCGACCGGCTCCGGCTGCTCGCGTTCGTCCTCTCCGGAGTGCTCGCCGCGGTCGCCGCGATCCTGCTCGGCGGGTTCGCCGGCGTCTCGGCGCAGGTCGGCAACGGCCTGGAGTTCCGGGCGATCACCGCCGTCGTACTGGGCGGCGTCCTCCTCGGCGGCGGACGCGGCTCGGTGGTCGCGGCCGCCGCCGGCGCGCTGTCCCTGGAGGCCCTGTTCACGCTGCTGAACCTCCTCGGCGTCAGCGGCGCCCTCGAGTCGGCCGTGCAGGGCGTGATCATCATCGCCGCCGTCGCCTACGCCTCCCTCGGCAGCGGCGGGCGGCAGCGGCTGCGGTCGTGGTCGAAACAACGAAACGGCGCGCGCCCCGCGCAACCCGCCTCCTCCTGAAGTCCCCAAGGTTAGTAAGGAGAACAAAAATAATGACCAAGAGATGGGCCCTGGTGGCTGTGGCGGGCGCGCTCGCGCTCGCCGGGTGCTCGAGCGACCTGCCCGACGACCAGAGCGCCGGCAGCGGATCACCCAGTTCGGCCGCCGGCAAGTCGAAGTTCTTCGACCAGGCTGAGTACGAGCGCCAGCTGGCGTTCCGCAACGCCACGCCAGAGGGGCCGGACGGCAAACCGTGGGAGCAGATGCTCAAGCCGGAACTGGTCGACACCACGAAGTTCGCCAAGCCCGGCGGGAACTACACCCTCTGCTTCTCCAACGCGGCAGTGGACAACCCGTGGCGGCAGGTGGGCTTCAAGACCATGCAGCAGGAGGTGAAGCTGCATCCGGAGATCACCACCTTCACCGTGCTGGATGCGGAGGCCAAGGACGACAAACAGATCAGCGACATCCAGTCGCTGGCCGCCAAGAAATGCGCCGCGATCATCATCTCGCCGAACACCACCGCCACGCTGACGCCGGCCGTCGAGCAGGCGTGCGCTACCGGAGTGCCGGTGATCGTGTTCGACCGAGGCGTCAACACCAACTGCCCGGTCACCTTCATCCACCCCATCGGCGGCTTCGCCTTCGGCGCGAACGGCGCGGAGTTCCTCAAGGAAAAGGTCAAGCCGGGCGGCAAGATCCTCGCCCTGCGAATCCTGCCCGGAGTGGACGTGCTCGAGCAGCGCTGGGCGGCCGCCAACGAGATCTTCGCCGGCAGCGAGCTCAAGGTGGCCGGGGTGGAGTTCACCGACGGCGACGCGGCCAAGACCAAGAGCATCGTGGCCGACTACATCCAGCGCGAAGGAAAGATCGACGGCGTGTGGATGGACGCGGGCGCGACCGCCGTCGCCGCGGTCGAGGCGTTCCAGGACGCCGGTGTCGACGTGCCCGCCATCGTCGGCGAGGACCAGCAGGACTTCCTGCGGATGTGGGTCGACGAGAACCTGACCGCGGTCGCGCCGACCTATCCCACCTACCAGTGGCGCACCCCGATCATCGCCGCGCTGAAGATCCTCAAGGGCGAGCAGGTGCCGAAGGAGTGGGTGCTGCCGCAGCCGCGGATCACCGGCGACGACGTCAAGGACTACGTCAAGCAGGACATGCCGCCACTGCACTACGCGATGTGCGGCTGTGAGGCGATGCCGGGCTACCCGGGACCCTGGAAGTGAGCAGACATCCGCTCGGGGTCAACACCTGGGTGTGGACCTCGCCGCTGACCGACGCGACCTTGGCCGCCCTCGCGGCCAAGGTCGCCGGTTGGGGCTTCGACGTGCTCGAACTCCCGGTGGAGAATCTGGGCGACTGGGAGCCGAAGCGAGCCGCCCAGGTGCTCGCCGACCACGGCCTCGGGGCCACCGTGTGTCTCGTCATGCCACCCGGTCGTGAGTTGGTCGAGGCGGACCGGGCCACCATCAGGTCCACCCAGGACTACCTGTTCGGCGTAGTGGACGCCGCCGCCACGGTCGGGTCGCCGGTGATCGCCGGACCGGCGTACGCCTCGGTCGGCCGGACCTGGCGGCTGTCACCGACCCAGCGGGCCGCGGCGTACGCGCAGCTGCGGGACAGCCTCGCCCCCGTCGTCGAGCACGCGGGCGCGGCCGGCGTCACGGTGGCCGTCGAGCCGCTCAACCGCTACGAGACGAGCCTGCTCAACACCATCGGCCAGGCCCTCGAGGCGATCGGCGACCTGCCGCACTGCGGGGTCGCGCTGGACGTCTACCACCAGAACATCGAGGAGACGGACATCCCGGCGGCGATCCGCTCGGCCGCCGGCCGGGTGGCGCACGTCCAGGTCTGCGGCAACGACCGCGGCACGCCCGGCACCGACCACCTGGACTGGCCGGCGATCCTCGCCGCGCTGGACAAGGCGGACTATACGGGCCCGCTGTGCATCGAGTCGTTCACCGCGGAGAACGCGTCGATTGCGACGGCCGCCTCCATCTGGCGTCCGCTCGCCGCGAGCCAGGACGCGCTCGCCGTGGACGGCCTCACGTTCCTGCGGTCGGTGATGCCCCGGAGCTGACCACCAACTCCACGCCAGTCCGACGGCGCCGGCACGCCGCACGGTCTTGACTTCCTCCACCCGCCTGAAGGCGGGGGACTCCTCCCCTCGCAGGGTGGATCTTCCTGCTTCATCGGCGAGTCCGTTTCCTCCCCGGCCCGAAGGCCGGGGTATCCACGGAAGGAATCTGATGAACGTGTCCTGGCGTCCCCGGTGGGGACGATTGCTCGCGATACCCGTCGTCGGCGCGCTCGCGCTGTCCATGATCAGCCCGGCGCCGGCGGCCGCACACCCGGGCGACCACGGCCAAGCCCACGTGCTGATCTTCACCAAGACCACGCAGTTCCGGCACACCGAGGCGATCGAGCAGGGCGTTCCCGTGCTGCAGGCCGCCTTCGCCAGCGCCGGGATCACCTCGCAGCACACCGAAGACTCGTCGATCTTCAACGACGAAGACCTCGCGCACTTCGACGCCCTGGTGATGTTCCAGGCCTCCGGCGACCCGTGGACCGCCGACCAGAAGGCGGCGATGGAACGCTACATGAAGGCCGGCCACGGCATCGTCGCCATCCACAACGCGACCGACATGCGCGGCAACTACGCGTGGTGGGACAACATGATCGGCGCGCTGATGCCCGGCCATGCCGCCACCGGCACCAGCCCCGGCCTGCCCGGCACCGTCCGCGTCGAGGACCACAGCCACCCGTCGACCGCGCACCTGCCGCAGCGGTGGGATCGCGCCGACGAGTGGTACAACTATTCGCTCAACGTCCGCGGAAACGCGCACGTGCTCGCCACGATGGACGAAACGACGTACGACCCGGGCGGCAACGCCATGGGCTACGACCACCCGATCTCGTGGTGCAAGCCGTACGACGGCGGCCGCGCCTGGATGACCGGCATGGGCCACTTCGGGGCGCACTACACCGGCGAGCCAGGGTTGGTGCAGCACATCGTCGGCGGTGTGCGGTGGGCGGCCGGCCTGGTCGAGGGCGACTGCGGCGGCACGGTGTGGGACCAGTTCGAACGGGTCCCGCTGGACCAGAACACCAGCGCCCCGTTCGCCATGGACGTCGCGCCCGACGGCCGGGTCTTCTTCACCGAGCTGGTGCGCGGCCAGATCCGGGTGTACGACCCGCGGACGAAGACCACCTCCACCGCGATCACGATCCCGGTGTACTCCGGCGGTGAGGACGGCCTGCTCGGCATCGCGCTCGACCCGAAGTTCGCCCAGAACGGCTACCTCTACATCTACTACGCGCCGGCGAGCACGAACGACAGCGACCCGGCGAACTTCTTCAGCCGGCTGTCCCGGCTCACCGTCGGGCCGGGCTCGCAGATCGACCGCGCCACGGAGAAGGTCCTGCTCGAGGTGCCGGCCCGCCGGCTACCCGACGAGCCCGGTCACACCGGCGGCGGCCTCGCGTTCGGCCCGGACGGGAACCTCTACCTGAGCGTCGGCGACGACGTGAACCCGCACTCCGAGCCGTCCGGCGGTTACGCGCCACTGTCCGAACGGGACGGCACGTTCCACGACGCGCGGGCGACCTCGGCCAACACCAACGACCTGCGCGGCAAGCTGCTGCGGATCCGCCCCGAGCCGGACGGCACCTACTCCATCCCGGCGGGCAACATGTTCGCGCCGGGCACGGCGAAGACTCGGCCGGAGATCTACGCGATGGGCTTCCGCAACCCGTTCCGGTTCTCGATCGATCCGAAGACCGGGGCCATCGGGATGGCGGACTACTCGCCGGACAACAGCAACGACAACCCGGACCGCGGACCCGCCGGCATCGCCGAATGGAACCTGATCACCGAGCCCGGCTTCTACGGCTGGCCGCTGTGCATGGGCAACAACGAGCCGTTCCGGGACGTGGACTACCGGACGAACCCGGTGACGGTCGGCCCGTACTTCGACTGCAAGAAGCCGATCAACGACTCGATTCGCAACACCGGCCTCACCGAGCTGCCGGCCGCCAAGCCGGCCAAGATGTGGTACGGCTACAAGCGCTCCTCGGTGCCGTCGGTCATCCCGCAGGGCGGCGGCCTGGCTCCGATGGGCGGCCCGTTCTACAACTACGACCCGAACCTGGAGTCCGACACCAAGTTCCCGGCGTCCTACGACGGCAAACCGTTCTTCTACGAGTGGTCGCGGAACAAGATGTACTCGATCCTCCCGGACGGGCAGGGCGGGGTCGAGAAGGTCAACCCATTCCTTCCGCAGCAGGAGTTCCTCGCCCCGATCGACTCCAAGTTCGGCCCCGACGGCTCGATGTACGTGCTGGACTGGGGTGGCGGCTTCGGCCGCGACAACCCGAACTCGGGGCTGTACCGGGTCGACTACATCTCCGGCTCGCGTTCACCGACGGCGAAGATCGGCGCGTCGCCGGACTCCGGACAGGCGCCGCTGCAGGTCCGCTTCGACGGCTCCGGCAGCACCGACCCGGAGAACGAGCAACTGCGCTACGAGTGGGACTTCACCGGTGACGGCACCGTCGACTCCACCGAGCTGAAGCCGAGCTACACCTACACCACGAACGGCGTCTACAACGCCCGGCTCACGGTGACCGACCCGGCCGGCAAGACCGGGACGGCGACGGTGCCGATCACGGTCGGCAACACCCGACCGAAGGTGAAGTTCAACCTGCCGCCCAACGGCGCGTTCTTCGACTTCGGCGACGAGATCAGCTGGGACCTGTCGGTCACCGACGCCGAAGACACCCAGATCGACGACGCCGACGTGATCATCCAGCCGGCGATGGGCCACGACGAGCACGCGCACCCGGCCGAACCGCTGCACGGACGCACCGGCAAGGTGGTCGCCGACCTCGGCGGCGGGCACGGCGAGGACATGAACGTCTTCTACGCGATCGACGGCCGCTACGCCGACTCCGGCGGCTCGGGCGGCATCCCGAGCCTGACCGGTTCGGACACCACCCTGATGTTCCCGAAGCAGCGGGAGGCGGAGTTCTTCGACAACTCGTCGAACATGACGGTCGTCTCGTCGCGGGACGTCGAGGGCCACGGCAGCTCCATCGTCGGCCAGAACGGGGCCTGGGCGTCGTACGACCCGGTCAACCTGCGCAACGTCGACCGACTGATCGTGCGCGCGTCGGCCGCCACCGCGAGCAGGATCGAACTGCGGCGGGGCGCGCCGGACGGTGAGCTGCTCGGCACCGCGCAGGTGCCGCCGACCAGCGGCGGCGGCTACGTGGACGTCCCGGTCGACGTGTCCGACCCCGGCGAAACGTTCACCCTGTACGCGGTGTTCCCGGGTGCCGGTGAACGGCGCCTGAACTTCATCGAGGCCGACGGCAAGGGCGTCTCGCCGACGAGCAAGCCGAAGATCGCGGTGACCTCCCCGACGCCGGCTGACTCACTGAAGCCAGGCGAGATCCAGGTGACCGCAGCCGCGAGCGACGCGGAGAACACGATCACCAAGGTCGAGTTCTTCGTGGACGGCACGTCGATCGGCATCGACACCACTGCGCCGTACACCATGAAGTGGAACGCGTCCACGGAGAAGCGCTACCAGCTGACCGCGGTCGCGACCAACAACAAGGGCCACCAAACGAGGTCCCGCGTCGTGCAGGTCGAGGTCGGTGACCTCTACGGAGCCTGGCAGACCTACGGCAACACCACCGCCGCGTTCGACCGGCCGGACCAGGACACGTGGATCATCAACGCCGGCGGCGAGAACATGTGGCAGGGCACCGACCAGTACGGCTCGGTGTACCTGCCGGCGGGAGCCGGCAACACCTGGACCGCCACCGTGAAGATCGAGAGCCAGACGAACACGAACAACTCCGCCAAGGCCGGTCTGATCGTCCGCAACGACATCACCCAGCCCGGAAAGTCGCCCGGGTACGCGGCGATGACAATGCGGGCGGGCTCCGGGTTCGAGTGGCTGCGCGACACCGACGGCAACGGCCAACTCGACGCGAGCACCGGCGCCAGCACGACGAGCTACCCGGCCTGGGTGCGGATCGTGCGTGACAGCGGAAAGTACTACGGCTACTGGAGCAAGGACGGGAAGTCGTTCACCCTGGTCGGTGACCCGGTGACGCTGCCCGGCGCCGCCAGCCCGCAGGACATCGGCCTCGCGGTCACCGCGCACAACGCCTCGGCCACCAGCGAGGCGAAGTTCACCGGCTTCACCCTGGTCGACAAGGCCATCCACCCGGCACCGCCGGAGACCGCTCCGGGCTGCGCGATCCGCGGCTCGGACACCTTCGACGGTGACACGCTGAACACCAACCGGTGGACCACGGTGCGGAACGCGCCGAACCTGCCGGTGCGGGTCACCAACGGCGGGCTGGTGCTGCCGGTCACCAACGGCGACATCAACGAGGCGAACACCGGGCCGATCAGCTACACCGGCCAGCGCGCCAAGGTCGGACCGTGGACGATCACCACGAAGGTGACCGTCCCCCACAACCGTGAGTGGCAGCACGCCGGCCTGCTCATGCACGGCACCGACAACGACTACGTCAAGTTGGCGTTCACCCGCAACTCGTCCGGCGGCCGGATCATGGAGTTCCAGACCGAGGCCGGCGGGACGCGGACCTGGCACGCCAACGTGGGCCTGCCCGCCGACTTCCCGTCCACCGCGCACCTGCGACTGGTCAGCGACGGCCAGAAGCTGACCGCGGCGTACTCCGCCGACGGCCAGACCTGGACGGCGCTCGCCGGCTCCGCGAACGTCATCCCGAACGCGACCGTCGGCCCGATGGCCGCCGGGGACACCGGGACGGCACAGGTCAACGCCGTGTTCGACCACTTCACCATCACGCCGGACGGCACGGACGACGGTGTCCGCGCGCCCAGCGACGAGTTCGACGGCAGCACGCTCGACGGCTGCCGATGGAACTCGGTGGTGCGGTACGACTCGACCAAGGCAGCGGTGAGCGGCGGTGCGCTGCGGATCGAGACCCAGCCGGGCGACATCAACGGCACCAACAACGACTCGCCGCGGAACTTCATCCTGCAGAAGATCCCCGCTGACGTCGCCGCCGGCGACTGGACGATCGAGACCCGGCTGACGCCGACGATGCTGCACAAGTGGCAGTTGGCCGGCTTCCTGGTCTACAACAACGACGACAACTACGTGAAGTTCGACGTCGTGGCCAACAACAACGTCGGAACGCCGACGGACCTGCGCGCCGAGCTCGTCTCGGAACGCAACGCACAGTTCGGCAATGGCGGGAACCGGTCGATCGACATCGCCGACTCGTCCGAGAGCGGCTGGTACTACCTGCGGCTGAGCCGGAGTGGAAACACCTACTCGGCCCAGATCAGCGACGGCGGGGTCAACTGGACCTCGCTCGGCCAGCCGGTCACCAACGACGCGGCGATGACCTCGTTCGGCCTGATGGCGCTGGGTCCGGAGCAGGTGCAGCCGGTTACGGTCGGCTTCGACTACTTCCGGATTCTCGACACGACGGCACCGAGCCTGACCGTGTCGGTCGACCCGGCGGAGCCGAACGGCAAGCGCGGCTGGTACAACTCGGCGGTGACGGTCACCGCCTCGGCGAGCGATGACCGCGGCGGCCCCGTCCGCATCGAGTTCGTCGACGGCGACGGCGACTGGACGCAGTACCGTGAGCCGATCCAGGTGACCGGGGACGGCCGGCGGGAGCTGCGGCTCCGGGCGATCGACGAGGCCGGCAACATCTCCGCGCTGAAAGCGGTGTCCCTGAACGTTGACACCACGGACCCGGTGGTGACCGTCGACGGCGTGGCGAACGGCGGCAGGTACGACCTCGGCAGGTCACTGCCGATCGCCGCCACGGCACGGGACGCCACGTCGGGCGTCGACTCGGTGGCCCTCAGACTGGACGGAGCGGCGATCGAGAGCGGTGCGGGTGTCGCACCGACGGCCGGCGAGCACAAGCTGACCGTCGCGGCGACCGACCTGGCCGGCAACACCACGGAGGCGACGGTTGCCTTCGAGGTCGTCGCCACCTACGACAACGCCCAGGCGTTGGTGCGGCGGTACCAGGCGGACCGACTGATCAGCGAGGACCTCGCCGACCACCTGTTCGGCCAGCTCCAAGCGGCCAAGAGCACGGCGGCGGCGGGCAGGCCGGAGCAGGCCAAGGCCGCCCTGGACCGGTACGCGGAGGCGGCCAGCACCGCCACCAACAAGTCGGCCCGCACGCAGTTGCTCGCGGCCGGCGCCTACCTGAAGGCCCGCCTGTGAGGAGATGACGGCGAGCCGGTGCCGGCTGGCTCCCCGACCGGTGCCGGAGCACGCCTTGCGTGCTCCGGCACTCGGCCTTCCACGTCCGCGTGGCCTGCGTTCGCTCGGTAACAGGCCGAGCACACGGTGACCGTCCGGGTCGTGGGCCGGTTGCCCATCGACGTCGACGGTCGGCTGCGGGCACTGGTCGGGGCCGCGGTGCCGGGCAAGGACGCCGGGGATGCCGTGTATCGCGGGCGTATGCAAAATTGCATACGCCATCGCAACGGCCCTCCGTCTCTGATGGGGGCGTGAACCAGAGTTCATCCCTGCCGGCACCGCCCCGCCGTACGCGCAGGATCGTGGGCGTTGGCCTGGCGATCCTCGGTCTGGCGGGCGTGGCGTTCGTCGTGCGGCGCCCGCTCCTGATGTCCGCTCCGAGGTGCATGGCCGGGCAGTGGCACGGCTGCTTCGATACGTTCAACGGTGTGCTGCTCATGATGCTGGTCGGGCTGCCGTTGGCCGCTCTGGTGGTGTGGGCGCTGGCGCGCTGTCGGCGTGCCGCCGGCGTCACCTCGGCATGGCGGACGTCGCTGGCCGAGGTGGGCATGGCCTACGGGACGGTGCCGATGGTATGGCTGACCCTGATGCCGGGGCCGGGGGTCGGCGTCGTCCCCGGCCGGGTGAGCCTGGTCCCGCTGCGGGATCTGGTCACGATGGGGCCGGTCGGGATCGGCGGCAATCTGCTGATCTTCGCGGCGCTGGGGTTCTTCGCGCCGATGCGATTCGCGGCGCTGGCGTCCGTGCCGCGGATCCTGGCACTGGGGGCAGGCTGCTCGATTCTGGTCGAAACCGCACAATACGTCTTCCGGCTGGATCGGGTGTCGTCGGTGGATGACGTACTGGTCAACGCGGCCGGCGCCGTGCTGGCCGGGCTGGCGTCGCGCCGCTGGTGGCGCACCACGGCGCAGGTGTCGCCGGATCAGCCTCGCCCCACACCCGTATCGGCAGGTTGAGCCGTTGTCCGGGTGTGCACGTGTGGGCGACAGTTCGTGCGGACAATAGGCTTCCGGTATGCGCGTGCTGATCGTGGAGGACGAGCCTCACCTGGCCGAAGCTGTCCGTGACGGTCTGCGGCTGGAGGCGATTGCCGCCGACATCGCCGGCGACGGCGACACCGCCCTGGAGCTGCTCACCGTCAACTCCTACGACCTCGCGGTTCTCGACCGCGACATCCCCGGCCCCTCCGGCGACGAGGTCGCCCGGCGCATCGTCGCCTCCGGCAGCGGCATCCCGATCCTCATGCTCACCGCTGCCGACCGGATCGACGACAAGTCCTCCGGGTTCGCGCTCGGTGCCGACGACTACCTCACCAAGCCGTTCGAGCTCCGGGAACTCGTCCTGCGTCTGCGAGCGCTCGACCGCAGACGCGGGCACGCCCGGCCTCCGGTCCGCGAGATCGCGGGCCTGCGGCTCGACCCCTTCCGCCGGGAGGTCTTCCGCGACGAACGCTACGTCGCGCTCACCCGCAAGCAGTTCGCCGTGCTCGAAGTCCTCGTCGCCGCCGAAGGCGGTGTCGTCAGCGCCGAAGACCTGTTGGAACGGGCCTGGGACGAGAACGCCAACCCCCTCACCAACGCCGTGCGCATCACCGTCTCCGCACTGCGCAAACGACTCGGCGAGCCATGGCTCATCGCCACCGTGCCAGGTGTCGGCTACCGCATCGACCCGCGATCAGAGGCCGGACACGAGGGAGGCGAGCGTGGATAGGGCCCCTGGGTTGAGCGTTCGGGTCAAACTCACCCTCAGCTACGCCGGATTCCTCATGCTTGCCGGCGTTCTGCTGCTTGCGACGGTATGGGTGTTCCTCCTGCGTTATGTCCCCGAGCGTGCACTTATCGTCTCCGCCTCCACCGGCATTCCCGCTAATGGCGTTTTTCCTGTTCGGTCCAACCTCCTGCACGTTTTCGCTCCGAGGGCAGCCGCAGTGCTGGCATTCCTACTGGCGTTCGGCCTCGTCGGAGGGTGGATTCTCGCCAGCCGGATGCTCGCACCACTGACACAGATCACGGATGCGGCACGGCTGGCCGGAAACAGGTCGCTATCGCACCGGATCCGGATGCAGGGCCGCCAGGACGAGTTCCGTGAGCTCTCCGACGCGTTCGACTCGATGCTCGAACAACTCGAGTCCCACGTCGCCGAACAACAGAGGTTCGCCGCGAACGCCTCCCACGAACTGCGCACCCCGCTCGCGATCTCGCGGACGCTGCTCGACGTCGCCCGCAAGGAATCCACGCGGGACCGGGACGAACTCATCGAACGCCTGCACGCTGCCAATACGCGGGCGATCGACCTCACCGAGGCCCTCCTGCTGCTCAGCCGCGGCGACCGCGGAAACGTCACCCGCGAGAGGACCGACCTCTCCCTCCTCGCCGAAGAAGCCGCCGAAACGCTGCTTCCCCTCGCCGAACAGCGCCGGATCACGCTCGACGTCACCGGCGGGGCGGCCCACACCAGCGGCTCCGCGGAGCTGCTGTTGCGGATCGTGATGAACCTCGTTCAGAACGCCATCGTCCACAACCTCCCCGCCGGCGGCACCGTGCGGGTCCACACCGATGCGCACGGCGACACGAGCGTGCTGCAGGTCGAGAACACGGGTCGTCGGCTGTCACCCGAACTGGTACCGACCCTCACCGAACCCTTCCAGCGCGGAACGGAACGCGTACGCGCCGACGAGCACGCCGGCGTCGGTCTCGGCCTGGCCATCGTGCACAGCATCGTCCGCGCCCACGACGGGACCCTCGACCTCGTCCCCCGCCCCGCCGGCGGACTCCTCGTCACGGTGCGGCTTCCCGGCACGCCGTAGCGATCTCCCCAGCGGCGCCTCGTCCGGGCCGGCGCCGTCGAACGCAGACCGGAGGCACACCTCGCACCAGGCCGCGTCAGCTCAGGGTCGGCCCCGGGCGCACTCCACGACGACATTTGTCCAAGACTTCCGGCCGGCAGACCATGCACGATCCCGTTCATGACTGAGTACGACGTCGAGCGATCGCAGGCAATGCACGTTGTCCACGACGGCCCGCGGCAGGCGCCGCCGCTGCTACTCATCCACGGATCGGGCGCCTCGGGCGCCTCCTGGAGCCCGGTCGTCCCGGCACTGGCCGTCCACCATCACGTCATCCGGGTTGACCTCCCGGGCTGTGGCCAGTCGCCGCCTGGCCTTTCATACGACGTGCCGGTGCAGGCAGGCCGGGTGGCGGCGGTGCTCGACGATCTCGGCCTTCGTCGTGTCGCCGTCGTCGGGCACTCCAGCGGCGGCTACCTCGCCACCGCGCTCGCCGAACAGCGCCCCGACCTGGTGGGGTCGCTCGCGTTGATCAGCACCGGCCCGAGTACCGGTGCGCTCCTTCCGCAGCCGGTCCTTCTTCGGGCCCTGTTGGCCCCGCCTTTCGGTCCGTTGCTCTGGTGGAGGCGCTCCGACGCGATGATCCGCAGGGGGATCAGCGTGGCGTGCGCCCGCCCGGTGGAGATCCCGGACGACCTGGTCGCCGACGTACGGGGTATCACGTACCGCGCGATGCGGACGCTGCTGCGCCGCTACACCGCGTACCTCGCCGAGCGGAGCGTGCCCCAACGCCTCGCCGCCCTCAAGGTCCCCGTGCTGGTGATCTTCGGCGCTGCCGACCCCCGCTGGGAGCCGTCGTCCGCGCACCAGTACGACACGGTGCCGAAGGCGCGGGTCGAGCTGCTGCCGGGCGTCGGGCACATGCCCATGCTCGAAGAGCCCGAGAGGACCAGCGCACTGCTGCTGGGTTTTACGGCAACGGCCGCTGGAACCTCGCCCGTGACTTCTCAGGCATAGACTGTTCACGTGCTGTCGACCGGGTTGCCACCCGACTGGGCGTCGGTGGAGATCGCAGTCCCGCGCCCGTCAGACCGGCTTCGGGGATCAGCATGGCCGGGTTCCGCCAACGTGTCCCCGCACTCGTGGACGTCGCCATGGTCGCGCACCCAGCCGTCACCCTGATCGTCGACCTGACCGAGGGTGAGGGCCTCGTCTTCGACACCCACGGCCGACACGACTGCGGCACTGTCGTCATCGGGCTCCTGCCCGGCGATCTTCGGGCAACCGGTGGCGGGGTCGCTGAGTGCCTCCAGATCCGGTTGGAACCGGCCGCGGCGGCAGCGTTGCCACCGAGACCGGCCACGTCGACCAGGCCCACCTTCACCGCGAGGTCAAGGCGTTCGCCGGGCTTACGCCCACGGCCGTGGCCGTCGCGCCGTGGCTCGCCATCGACGACATTGCGTGGCCGGCCCCATCACCGGCCTGGCGCCCGGTAACGGGTGGCGGAGCGAGCCCGAGCACTCCGGGCCCGTGCGCCAGGTGCGTGGGCCCGGGCCGGGACCAGGGCCATCTGAGGGGCGGGAGGCCGTTGCCTGGTGGCCGACATCGTCCCTCGGTGCGCGAACCGGTGGTGAGCCGGGCGGGGCGGGTGGTGCCCCGCCCGGCGTCGGCTGTCAGCCGCCGCAGTTGTTGTTGCGCACCGGTTGCGTCAGCTTCTCCTGAGCGCCGAACTTCGCGTAGACGCGCAGGTAGCACGGCAGGTCGATGTCGCCGTAGTAGTTGCCGACCTGGTTGTCGTAGTAGGTGGTGCCGTTCTCGGTGACCTGCCAGCCGCCGCTGTCGCCCGACTGGATCTCCCAGTAGACGTCACCGGCGCAGCCCTGCAGGCCCCGCGCCCAAGCGATGATGTTGGCCCCGTTGTAGATCTCGGACTGCACCAGGGTGCAGGTCGCCGCCTGTGCCGGCGCGGCGCCGACGAACAGCCCCGCCGTCAGCAACGCGCCCGCTCCGACCGCTGACATCAGCTTACGCATGGTCAGTACCTCCAAGGTGGACGGTAGATCTTCCCGGGAGCCTATCCGCTTTCGAAAAGAAGCTTCAATGTCAGGCGGCACTTCTGTTGGAAATCTTCGGCTGCGACGGCTGGCCGGTCACCAGGTCACCGGCAACGCCGTCGGGCCGAGGATCGCGTGCCCCGCCTTCCACGACACCTCCTCGGCGGGCACCGCGAGTTGCAGGCCGGGGAGCTCGCGCAGCAGTAGCGCGATGGCGGTACGGACCTCGAGAGCGCCCAGGTGGGCGCCGATGCAGTAGTGCGGGCCGTACCCGAAGGACAGGTGCGGGTTCGGATCGCGATCGAAGTCCATCCGCTCCGGATCGGGAAAGACCGCCGGATCGCGGTTGGCGGCGTCGTGCGAGGGGATGACGATGTCGCCCTCGGCGAGCCGGGCGCCGCTGGGCAGCTCCACGTCCGCCATCACGCGGCGCGGCATTTCGTCTCCGTTGGAGGTGGAATAGAGCCGTTCCAGCTCGGTGACGGCGGAGTCCACCTGCTCCGGATGATCGAGCAGGTGCTCCCACCCGGTCCGGGTGCCCTCGTACGGGCGGGAACGCAGCACGTGGACGAAGGTGGCGATCGAGCTGGCGGCGGTCTCCCAACCGCCCACCACCAGTGAAATCGGCAACTTGACCTGGATGTCCGTCGGCTGGTCGGCGGCGGCCGTCGCGATCCGGGTCAGCAGGTCGCCGGCGGGACAGCCGCGTCGCTGGTCGAGTTGGCTCCACACGTAGCCGCCCATCTCGCCGGCGGACCGGGCGGCGTCGGCGCGGCTGAGATCGCCGGCTCCGAGGAACATGTCGCCCCATCGGCGGAACTGCGAGCGATCCTCCCGGGGCAGGCCGAGCAGGTCGCAGACGACATCGAGGGTGAAGGGGATGGCGAAGTCCCGGACCAGATCGGCCGGGCGGCCGCCGGCGATCAGCTCGGCCAGCCGGGCCTCGGCCGCCGCCTGTACGGTGGGGCGCAGTTCGGCCACCGCCGGCTTCGTGAACGAGTCCTTGACCGTGCCCCGCACCCGTGCGTGCTCCGGGCCGTCCATGCCGAGCATCGTTCCCGTCACGTCGATCTGGTCGGCGTGCGCGGCGGCTGCCCGGGAGAACACGTCCTGCCGGCGGAGCACCTCCCGCACGTCTGCGTACCGGCAGATCAGCAAGGCGGGGACCAGCTCGCCGGCGACCTGGCGGACGATCGGCACCACGCCGGATCCGGAGGCGGCGAATCGTGCGTAGTACGGGTGCTTCTCGGGGCCGGGAGGGCGGTTCACGCCGTCGGCGTCGACGTGGAAGGGGTGCGGCAATCCAGCAGCGATGTCGTGACCAGCGGTGATCATCTCCACACGATCTCATCGACCGGTACGCTCAGAAATCAACCGATAGCCAAGCGTTATGTCGCCGTTTGGTCATTCCCGCTCCGCCCGCCCTGTCGGTCCCTCCCGGCGTCGGTGGCCGCTTCCCGAACCAGTTGGTTGGCCTCCTGAGGGGTGACGCCCGTCGCGCGCAACAGGTCGCTGGCGGCGCTGCGGATCTGCAGCGTGATCGTCTCGCCGAACGCGCCGATCTGCTGCCGGTCGCTCTGCCCGGCCAAGCGCGCCGCATCCAGGATGCTCTGCCGGGTATGTCCTGACTCTTCGTCGGTGGCGAACCCTTGGCGAAGATGGGCCAGGGCGTCGCCGAGGGCACTGACCCCCTGATGCAGGGTGTGCGGGAGTGGTTCGTGGTATTCGAGAAGGGTGGCAACCCGACGGATCATCACCCGGATGTCGGTGGTGAAGCCGTCGAGATGGTCGGCGGCCGCGCGGATCTGCTGGTAACGGCGGCGGCGCTGGCGACGCCACCACGGGGCGATGGTCACCACCTCCTCGGCGCCCAGCAACGCTTCGTTCAGGCGCTTGGCCTCGGTGTCGACGGTGTCGAGCCGGCCCATCGCCTGCATGGCCAGGCTCCGGTCGCCGGCGGCGAGGGCCTGGGCGGTGGTGTGGATGGCGGCGGCGAGGTTGGCGAAGTACGGCTTGGCGGCGCGGTCGACGGCCCGCAGCGGGTCGAGGGGCAGCAGCAGTGCCACCGCGAGGAAACCGACCGAGGCGCCCACGGCGGCGTCGAGGATGCGGGGCAGTTCGAGGTTGCGCTGGTTGCCGGCGAGCGTGGCGAACAGGGTGGCGGTGGCGCCGGCCTGACTGACCAGGGCGCCGCTGCGGCCGGCGACCAACAGACCGAGTGCGATGGAGCTGGAGACGACCAGGGCGATCTGCCACGGCCCGCTGCCGATGAAATAGAGCAAGGCGTCGGACACCGTGATGCCCAGCCCCACGCCGATGAGCAGTTCCACGGTCTGCCTGGTGCGTTGACCGGTGGCGGAGGCGATGGTGGCGAGGGCGGCGGCGGGTGCGAAGACCGGCGCGTTCCGGCCGAGGAAGTCCGTCGCGATGATCCAGGCCGTGGCCGTGGCGAGCCCGGCCTGGACAGCGATCACCCCGATGGCGGCCAGCTGCCGGGTGGCGAAAAAATGCCGTACGAGTTCTCGCGCCCGGCCTTCGGGCCCTGCCGGATCGCGGGGACGCTGGTTCCGGGCACCCCGAAAGGCCATGGGACGGCCTTCCCGATCTGCCGGAAACAATTCCGTCACCGGACGCCGGATCCGGGAGGATTGAGCCCCGGCCAGAGTTGCCCGGCCCGAGCACCGACGGAGCCGCGCTCGCCGTTGAGGTGAGCGCGGCGCCCGGTTTCGACCTCGCCGGCTCCGTCGCGCTGCTCCCGCGCCCGGACGGCTCCTTCGCGGCGCCGAACGGCGGGCCCGCGTACCACGGCGGCCGGCGAGGGGCGCGCGACAGCCGAGAAAGAATGTGAGGTTGTCGGTGAACCTCCTGCGGCCGAGACGCAACAGAGAAGGCGATGGAGAACGATGAGCTGATCGCTGCCATGGCGGGCGGTGACGACACGGCACTACGCGAGCTGTTCTCGCGACACGCGCCGTGGGTGGCCGCCCGACTGCGCGCGGTGCTGCCTGCCGCCGACGTGGAGGACGTGCTGCAGGAGACGTTCCTGGCGGCCTGGCGCGGGGCGGGGGGCTACCGGCTGGAGGGCGCCGGCGGGTGGCTGTGGGGGATAGCCCGCCGGCAGGCCGCGCTGTGGCTGCGCCGGCGGGGGCAGCCCGAGGCGTCGCTGTCCGCGGTGGGCGTCACCCACGAGCCGCAGACCGCGGACCCGGTGGAGGCAGCACTGTCCAGGCTGGAGTTGGCGGACGCCGTCGAGGCGTTGGGCCCGGTGGGCAGCCCGCAGCGCGAGACGTGGCGGCTGATGTACGTCGAGGACAGGGCGGTGGCGGAGGTGGCTGAGCTGATGGACGTTCCCGAGGGCACGGTGAAGAGCCGCGCGCACCAGGTCCGCCGGCTGCTGCGGGAGGCGCTGCGGCGGCACCGGCCGCTGCGGGACGGGAGCGGACGATGACCGGTGGCCATGAGGTGGCCGGCGAGCGCGCGAAGCCGGTGGACGTCGATCTGCGCAGGGTGTGGATCGGGGTGGCCGCCCAGGTGTGGCGGCGCCGCCCCGGGCCGGTGGAGCGACTGACCGCGCGCGTGCTGCGCTCGCCCGGCCTGGCCCGGGCGCTGGTGACCACACCGTCGCTGCTGCTCGGGTGGGTCATTGCCACCGCGGTGGTGCTGGCCGCCGGAACGCTGGCCACCCGGGGGACCGGGACACCGTACGTGGCCCTGCTCGCCCCGGGCATCGCCGCGACGGGCATCGCGTACGCGTACGGGCCGGGGGTCGACCCCGCCTGGGAACTGTCATACAGCATGGCGGTCAGCGACCGGATGGTGCTGCTGGTCCGGGCGCTGGCGGTGTTCGGCCTGAACGCGGTGCTCGGGGTGGCCGCCTCGGCCTCGTCGGGAGTCGCCACGGCGGTCACCTTCGGCTGGCTGGTCCCGATGACCGCGGTGTGCGCGCTGGCCCTGGCGGCCGCGACGCTCGCCAGATCGGCGAACGTGGGCGTGGCGGCGGGCGTCGCCGGCTGGGTGATCACGGTCCTGTCCGCGCAGGCGGTCGCCGGGCGGCTGACCGCCGCGGCCACCGAGGCCGCACTGGTTCTTCCCTACCTGGCGGTCGCCGGCAGCTGCGCGGCGATCGTGCTGTACGCGACCCGGATCCCGAGAGGAGTGTCGTGAACGTCGAGATCACCGACCTGACCCGTCGGCTCGGCCGAACCCAGGCCGTGGCCGGGGTGACGATGGCGACCGGACGCGGAGTGTTCGGACTGCTCGGCCCGAACGGGGCGGGCAAGACGTCGCTGTTGCGGATGCTGGCCACAGTGCTGCCGCCCTCATCCGGGCGGATGCTGCTGCTCGGCCGCGATCCCCGCGACTACGGGCAGCGCAAGCAGATCCGACGCCGGCTCGGCTACCTGCCGCAGAACCTGGGCTACTACCCGGGGTTCACGGTCGTGGAGTTCGTCGAGTATTTCGCCCTGTTGAAGGAGATGCCGCCGGCGGAGGTGCACCGCGCGGTGGCGGCCGCCGTCGAGCGGGTGGGCCTGGGCGATCAGGCGAAGGCGAAGCTGCGTACCCTCTCCGGCGGGATGCTGCGCCGGGTGGGGATCGCACAGGCGATCGTCAACGATCCCGAACTGCTGCTGCTGGACGAGCCGACAGCCGGGCTGGATCCCGAGCAGCGGGTGGCGTTGCGTGCCCTGCTGCGCGATGTCGGCCAGCGCGCCACCGTGATCGTCAGCACGCACCTGGTCGAGGACGTCGGCGCCGCCTGCACCGAGGTCGGCCTGATGGATCGCGGAAGGATCGTCTTCCGTGGCACACCCCAGGAGCTGACCGTCCGCGCCGAGGGCACCGACGCGGCGGGAGATTCCCCGCTGGAACGCGGATACAGCGCGATGCTGGCGGAGGCACGGTCATGACCGCCGCGCCTGCAGCGCCAGCACCGGCCCGGACGGTGCTGGCCCCGCACCGTCGGCTCGCCGCGGCCGGGCGGCTGCTGCGGCTGGAACTGCGTCGCAACGCGATGCTGTGGATGCTGCCGCTGACCGCCGCGCTGTTCTGGCTCGTCAGCTACCGGCAGAGCATGGCGTACCCGCCGTTGTGGAATGTCCGCGCCATGACCATGCAGACCGGCGCGGTGTCGGTCTTCGCGCCGACGGTGGTCGGCGCCGCAGCCTGGACGGGGTCGCGGGAGGGCCGCCACGGCCTGGCCGACCTGGTGGTGGGGACCGCCCGACCGCGCTGGGCCCGCCAACTCGCCGCCTGGGCCGCCACCACCGGGTGGGCGGTCGTCGCCTACCTCGGCTGTGTCGGTGCCGGGTACGTTGCCACCGCCTGGCAGGGCGCCTGGGGCGGGCCACTGTGGTGGCCGGCGGTGGTCGGCGCGGCGAGCGTTCCGGCGTTCACCGCGCTCGGGTTCGTCGCCGGGGCACTGCGCCCCAGCCGGTTCACCCCACCACTGGTCGCGGTCGGCGCGTTTCTCGCGCTCGAGATCGGCGTGCAGTTCATCCACGGCGACCAGTCGTACTGGCAGATATCCCCGCTGGTCGCCGGTCCCTGGGAGATCGGCCCCGATGAGGGGGCCGCGATCTTCCACCCTTACCTGCCCGACCTGCCCATCACCCAGGTGATCTTCCTCGCCGGCCTCACCGCGGCGCTGCTGGGCGTACTCGGTCTGCCCACCGGCGCCGGCGGTCGGCGGCTGCGCCGGTGTGCCGCGGCCGGCACCGCGGCGGGCCTGCTCGCGGCCGGCACCGCCGTCGCGCTGGCCGGCACCGGGCGGCTCGACGCGCACGGCATGATCTCCATCCCCGCCCTGCACGATCCGGCCGACGAGCGTCCGATCCGCTACACACCGGTCTGTAGCCACACGTCGATCCCGGTCTGCCTGCACCCCGCCCACGCCTTCTACCTGCCCGTGGTGGCGGACGCCCTCGAACCGGTGCTCAACGAGGTGGCGGGCCTGCCCGGCGCGCCGGTTCGCATCGAACAAGCCGCCGCGAAATATCAACAGGGACCGGACAACACCGTCGAGGTCCGCGCGGACTCCCCGTCGTCGAGCGGCCCGATGCCGGTGTTCCACCTGCTCCTGCCCAACCAACTGCTCGGCCCCACCAAGACCACCCGCGAACTGGCCGCCGCGGTGGCGACGGACGGCGGACGCGCGATCGTGGCGAGCGTCGTGGACGCGGGCCGTAAGACCAGCCCCGCACAGCAGGCGGTCGTGGCGGCGATCCTGAACACCAACGCCGCGGAGCCGGACCCGGAGATCTCCGCCGCGGCTCAGCGCTTCGCCGCGCTGCCGGTCGCGGCCCGGCGAGCCTGGCTCAGGGAACATCTGGCCGCGCTGCGGGCCGGCCACATCAGCCTGGCGCAGCTGCCATGACCGCGGAGGAAGCACGTCAGGCGCCGGCCGGGGGAGTGGGCTTCGGCCGGGCGCTTCGGCCGGGCCTGCGCCTGACGCGTCTGCACCTGGCCAGCCGCCGGGTCCCGGCGGCGCTGGCCGCGATCGCGGCCTGCGCTGTCCTGCTGCGGGTCGCGCTGCACCGGCCCTGGAACGCGTACGGCGCGCTGCAGTTGCCGCTGATCTTCGAGACCGGGTGCGCCGCGGTCATCGTGGTCGCCACCGCAAGCCCGTTCGGCGGCCCGGAACGCGCCACCGGCCGGTGGCTGCCGATCCTTCGGCTGAGCACGGTGCTGGCGCTGACCACCGTCGCGGCCGGCGCCCTGGCCGCGGCCGGCACCGGAATGCACCTGGCGGGCGGCACCCTGGAGGTGCTGCGCAACACGGCGGGGGTGACCGGCGTCGGCCTGCTCTGCGCCGCCGTGCTCGGCGGAGCGCTGGCCTGGACCGGCCCGGCGGCCTACCTGATTATCTCCGTGTACGCGCTGTACACGCAGTGGCACGGCCCGGCCCTGACCACCCCCTGGATCTGGCCGGCTCGTCCGGGCCATGACGTCGGCGCCATGCTCTGTGCCGGACTGGTGTTCGCCACCGGGCTGGCGCTCGTCACGGTGCGCGGAGCCCGCGATCCCGTCGGCTGACCCGACCAACGCCGATTGGACCGTCGTTCACCGGAATGGAGGGCGTTCGCGCGAGGGCCGCACCGGGCGGCTGACCGGCGAGTGGCGGTGGCGCGGTGGCTTGCGCCGTCTCGCCGGTTGAGCGCACCGCCGCCGAGGCAACAGGGTGGTTCCGGCGACGATGCTCAGAACAGTCGGCGATACTCGCCGTAGCCTTCGCGTTCGAGGTCGTCCCGAGGAACGAACCGAAGCGCCGCCGAGTTCATGCAATACCGCAAACCGCCGGTTTCCACGGGCCCGTCGTCGAACACATGCCCGAGGTGGCTGTCCCCGTGCGCCGACCGGACCTCGGTACGGGCCATGCCGAGGCTGGACTCCTCGCGTTCGACCACGTTCCGTGACTCGACCGGCATGGTGAAGGTCGGCCAGCCGGTTCCGCTGTCGTACTTGTTGACCGAGGCGAACAGGGGTTCACCGGAGACGACATCGACGTAGATGCCCGGCTCCTTGTTGTCCCAGTACGCGTTGTCGAAGGCTGGTTCCGTCCCGGCTTCCTGAGTCACCCGGTACTGCTCCGGCGACAGCTGGGAGACTGCCTCGGAGGTCTTGCGATAGTCGTGTGACATCGGTTGTTCCTCCCGGACAGGGTAGTGGGCAGGAGAGGCTCAGCCGGCCGCCGCACGCGTACCCCGCCTGCGGGTGACTAACCACGCGGCACGGCGACGGTCAGCCGGTCAGCCGGTCAGCCAGAGCGAGGCCCGCTTGATGTACGCGACCTGAGCGGCGAAGGCGACCAGCGCAACCGGCACGCCGAGCCCGATCGCCAGCCCCGCCGATCCGCCCAGCACCCCGGTCAGCAGGGCCGCGCACAGGCCGATCAGCAGCGCGTTCACGGCGCCGACCATCGCCGCCGTGGTCAGCAGCAACTGCCAGCGAACGGGCTTGCTCGCCACCGCCGCCGAGATCGCCTGGACGTCGCCCCCGCCGGTCACGGCGTCGGCGAAGAACGTGTGCTCGCCGGCGAGCCGGCGGTGGTAATACGCGCGGATGTGCTGGATGCGCTTGAGGTCCAGCGAGTTCTCCACCATGTTCTGCACCAGGCGGCCGAAGGTGAGCAGCCCGGTGATCACCAGGGTCGGCAGCACCGCGCCGAGATACGGCTTGGTCAGGTGCCCGCTGCTGGAGACGAAGCCCAGCCCGATCAGCGAGGCGGAGAGCAGCGACAGGAACACGGTCGCCCGCCCGACGGACTCGGTGATCGTGGCGCTGCGGGAGGTCTGGAGCACGAAATGCTCGGTGGTCAGGGCGGTGATCAGTGCCTGCTCGCGCGCGTCGTCGTCCATGCCGCCCCCCACGGTCCTGGATATGGCCAGGATACGAAGGTCCGGGCCGACCGCGAGGGCGCACCCGACAACGACTACGGTTCAGCCGTACCTTGATCTTGCCGGCGCGACGCGGCGCCGCCGCTGGAGGTAGCGAGCCGGACGGCCGCCCAGACTGCGGTCGTCCACGCCGCGGCGAGCAGGTAGCCGCCCAGCACGTCGGTGAGCCAGTGCACGCCCAGATACAGCCGGGAGAAGCCGACCAGCAGCACCACCAGCCCGGCGCCCGCCCAGGCCGACACCCGCACCGCCGGCACCGGCCAGCGACGACCGATCAGGTACGCCAGCGACGCGTACGCCGCGACCGCTTGCGCGCTGTGGCCGGACGGGAACGAGAAGCCACTCGCCGTCGAGATCATCTCCGGCAGCGTCGGCCGGGGGCGGGCGATCAGCAGCTTCACACCGTTGACCAGGGCGCTGGTGCCACCGGTGACCAGCGCCATCAGCGCCGCGGTGCGCCATCGGGAGCCGGACAGGGGGATGCCGAGTGCCGCGACGGCGACCAACGCCAACGCCATCCAGACCCCGCCCAGGTCGGTCACGACCCGCAGCGCGGCGGTGAGCCATCCGGTCCGGTGAGCGACCATCCAGGCGGTCGCCCCGGCGTCACCTGCCGCCAGGTCGTCGTTCTCCCGTACGCTGTCGGCGAGCTCGCCGAGCCCCCACCCGGCGGCGGCGATCATCAGGAAGCTGACGGTCAACGGCAGACCGAGCGCGCCACCCGGCGTGAGGCGGGCGGCCAGCCAGGAGCGTACGACCATGCTGCCGGCAGTCTGCTGTCGTGGACTCATTCGTTGATCACCACCCGGCAGACAGTAGCGCGTGGGGACCTTCACCCCGCCGCGGCGTAGGGCGGCGGACGTCGACCGGGTCGGTGGCTCTGCCTACTGGCCGAAGGCGTAGCGCAGGTTCGCGTTGATCAGTTCGTTGAGCCGTTTGCGCAGGTGTCCCAGCAGCGACGGATCGGGCAAAGGCTCGGCGACCAGCAGACTCCAGCACAACCGCGTACCGGATCCGCCGTCGGGCGCCAGGTCGAAACGTACCTGAGCGTCCGCTCGCCGGGGCCACAGCGATGACCAGACGACCAGGTGCGGGTGCTCGGCGTGCAGGATCCGGGGTGCTTGCTCGTCGTCGAGCAGCCGCAGCCAGGGCCGCGCCGGGTCGCGGTCGGGCTCGGTGAGCGCCTCGAAGACGACAGCCGGTGGGGGCGGCTGCGCCCGCGTGCGGCTGCCGGCCTCGAGCATGCCTCAGACCTCGCCGGTCTCGACGAGCCGGGCGAGGTTTGCCAGTGCCATGCGCGTACCGGTCTCGTTGTCGGCGGCGGGGACGCTGTCCGGCAGGCCCTCGTGTACGACAAGGACCTCGGTGCCGCCCTCCGCGTCAGCGAGCGAGGTGGTCATCGTCATGACGCCGCGAAACGCCGGGTCACCGGTCTCGAACTCGAACTCTTCGACCACCTGCTCGTCCGGGACGAGCTGGAGAAAACGACCGTGGTAGGTGTCGGTGCGGGCCGACGACTTGCCGGCACCATCGGTCGTGTCGTAGGTGAGCGAGACGCGGAACGAACCGCCTTCACGAGCTTCGAAGTGATGAACGTGGCTGCTCATGCCGGCTGGTACCCGCCATCTGGCGATCGCGTCGGCATCCACCAGCGCTCGGTAGACGGCTGCGCGCGGGGCTTTGACGTGCTGCGAGACGCGAGTCGAATACATGGGCTCAACCTAGTGCCTCTGCCCGGCCGGCACCGGGTGAGCGGATCGACCGGGCCGGCGAGGGATGATGGCCGGGTGGGCAGTGGGCGATGGACGGGCGCGCCGCGCTGGGTTCGGGTGGCCGTCGTGGCCGCCGCCTCCGTGTTCGCGTACGGCGGAGTCGTACACGTCATCGACCTGTTCGGCGGCAGGGCCGGTCCGCCCGCGTCGACCCCCGCCTGGCTGTCCCTCTACTTCCTGTCGCTGACGGTGCTGGATCCGCTCGCCGCGCTGCTGCTGGCGTTGCGCCGGGTCGAAGGGCTGGTGCTGGGCTGCGTCGTTCTCACCACCGACGCCCTGGCGAACGGGTACGCCAACTACGCGCTGGATCGCGCCGGAGGAGTCACTGCCGGCCGGATCGGGCAGGCGGTGATCGCGGTGCTCGCCGTCGCGCTGGTCGTGACCGCGCCACGGATCGCGCCATGGCTTGAGTCCTCGTCGAGACGAGGACCGGCCGAACCGTCGAACGGATCGCCGAGTACGCGTCTTCAACGGCGCTAACGCATGCTGGCCTTCGGCGCGCCGGGGCCCGGGTCGATTTTGGTGGGGCCGGCGGCGGTGGGGCGTACGTCGAAGTCGAAGATCTCGGTGGGCAGGTAGACGGTCGCGCAGGAGTTGGGGATGTCCACCACGCCGGAGAACCGGCCTTCGATCGGTGCCGCGCCCAGCAGTAGGTACGCCTGCTCGGGCCGGTATCCGAAGCGGGCCAGATACTCGATCGCGTGCAGGCAGGCGCGCTGGTAGGCCAGCTGCGAGTCGAGATAGCGCTGTTCGCCGTCGAGGGTGACGGAGAACCCGGAGAAGGCGAGCCACCGGCTGAACTGGGGCGGGGTGTTTCCCGGGAGGAAGATCGCGTTCTCGGCGACGCCGTACGTCTGCATGCCGTTCTTGATGAGGTCGACGTGCAGGTCGATGAAGCCGCCCATCTCGATGCCACCGCAGAAGCTGATCTCCCCGTCGCCCTGGGAGAAGTGCAGGTCGCCGACGGACAGGTTGGCGCCGGGCACGTACACCGGGTAGAAGACCCGGCTGCCGACGGTGAAGTTCTTGATGTCCTGGTTGCCGCCGTTCTCCCTGGGCGGAGCGGTGCGCGCCGCCTCGGCGGCAACCCGGTCGAACTCGGCGCCGGTGAGGGTGCCGAGGATCGCGTTCTCCGGCTCGGGCGGCAGGGCCAGTGGCGGCACCCGATCCGGCGCGGTGGCGATCAGCGCTCCCTCGCGCTGGTTCCAGGTGGCCAGCAGCGCGGCGGACGGGGCGGTGCCCATCAGCCCCGGGTGGGACATGCCGGTGAACGAGACCCTGGGGATGTGCCGGGATGTGGCCTGGTGGCCTTTGAAATCCCAGATTGCCTTGTAGGCGTCGGGGAACTGCTCGGTGAGGAATCCGCCGCCGTTGTTGGTGGGAAAGATGCCGGTGTAACCCCAGCCCTGGCCGGCCAGGGGGCCGGAGTCCTCCTGCGGGATGGGACCCATGTCGAGGATGTCGACCATGAGCAGGTCGCCCGGCTCGGCACCCGCCACGGCGAACGGTCCGCTGAGGGCGTGCACCCGCTTCAGCGGAGCGTCCCGGACGTCCTCGGCCGAGTCGTCGTTGTGGATCGCCCCGTCGAACCATTCGCGGCAGTCGACGCGGAACGTCTGACCCGGTCGGACCGTCGCCACCGGTGGGATGTCGGGATGCCAGCGGTTGTGCCCGACCTTTTTCTGGTCGGTGAACCTTTTGCTCGAGTCGAGAGCGAACAGCAGCTCAGGCACGGTGTACCGCCTTTCGATCCGCCCGCCGGCGCGGGGAAGGTGGGTGCGGCCGCCCGAGCCGGGTCACCATCGGGGCAGGCGGGCGTGAGCGGGATTCGGCGAACGGCGAGTGGGGTGACCACCTGGTACGCGCCCGACCACGTCCGGCCGCTCCGCGCTGCGCTCCGACCGGTCGATCGCCTCGCGCAGCGCCGCCGGTGTGCGGGCGAGCCGCGGCGCGGAGAACATCCGCCCGGCCGGGCCCCCGCAGCGCGGACAGCACAGCGTGGGGCCGGCCGTCCCGATCGGCAACGTGACGTCGAAGCTGCCGTCCTGCAGGCAGCGGTACTCGTAGGTGGCCATCGCCGTCCCCTGTCCCAGCCTCCCGTGCGGGCGGTGGCCGGTCCGTGGCGGCTCGCCCTGTCCCCCCAATTGTGGGCGACTGCCAGCAAGCCAGGCGCAAAACGACGAATGACGCCCTGGTCGTGATGCAGCACGTCCCCCCGTCTACCTGCCTCGACTGTCACGGGCAGGTGTAACCGCGGGCGAGCGGTGGTGGGCTCAGCGGCGACATCGGCCCTTCCGCAGGGCAGGTCGCCGATGCCGATGCGTCAGTACCGGCCATCCGGTCGGGGCGCGTCGGCGTCGGCACCGGTGTCAGTGCCGGCTACCGGGTCCACTCGGCGCGAGGCGCATGCGGCCGGGCATGCCGGGCGAGGGCCACCGCAGCGGTGACAGCGAGCACGAAGCCCACCACCGCCACCGGCGCGAACCCGGGCCGGACCCGGTCGCCGAGCAACAGCCAACCGACGATCGCCGGCGCCACGGTCTGCCCCACGATGGTCGACGCGGAGGCGATCGTCACCGACCCACGTTGCAGGGCCGCCGCATACAGGAGCAGCCCGTTCAAGCCGGCGATCACCAGCGCGTAGGTGATCGGATTGGCCAGCAGGTCACCGACCGCGCCGACCCGGCCGAGCAGCCGGGCACCGAGGGCTGCGGACCCGAAGGACAGCCCGGCAAACAGCCCCGGCAGGGCGGGTCTACGCATCCGAGGGCTGCCCAGATACGCGCCGACGACCAACATGATCACCGCCCCCAGCAGCCACCAACCGGCCGCCCTCGGCACCTCGGACGGTGGCCCACTGACGGCCGAGATCACCAACAGCGCCAGTCCGGCGATCACGCCGCCGATCGCGATGGCGTCCTGAACCACAAGTCGGACCCGCAGTACCAGCATGGCCATGAGCGCGACGATGCTGAGGTTCGCCGCTCCCACCGCCTGGACCGCGAAGAGCGGCACGGTCCGCAGTGCGGCGAAACTGAGCCCGGACGATGCTCCGTCGAATGCCAGGCCCGCGGCGTACGGCCCGACTCGCAGCAACCGCCACAGCAGCCGAGGATCAAGGTGCTCCGTGGCCGCGATCCGGCGCGCCCCGATCGACTGCAGGGTGGCGGCGGTGGCAGCGCAGAACGCGGCGCCCAGCGCCAGCACGAAGCCAAAATTCATGATCGGCCCCCCGGGTCGTCGATGCCGGAAACAGTCGGCGGGTGACCTGGACGTACCCGCCTACGCGCCGGAATCGCGGGGAGGATCGCGACGATCCGTTACAAACGGTCCTCCACCTTTCCGCGGCTGCCCGCGTCACCAGCCATCCGCCCCCGCGCCGGCTGATCGCCGAGCAGTGCCCAGCGCAGGAAGTCAACCGTCACCGCGGCCACCACGTCGAAGTCGGGGTCCGGGCCGAGGTACGGCGCCAGATGGTCGCCGTCCGGCAGTTCCAGCAGCGCCTTGGGCCAGGCCAGCGGCTCGTACGCCTCGGTGCCGCCCGCGAATTCGACGACGGTGTCCCGGCGCCCGTGAACGAAGAGGATCGGCGCCGGGGCACCCGAGTAGCCCACGCCGAACGGCCACTGGCCGCCCGCGAGGACGATGCCCGCCTTGAGCCGGTCGTCGCGATGTTTCGTGAACATGCCGACGGTCGTCATGCCGCCCAACGAATGCCCCGCCGCGGCGACGGCGCCACGGTCGATGCGTCCGTACAGGGGATCACTCTGGGTGGTGTCGAGGGCCAGTACGGCCGTCAGCACGGCCGCGTTGTCGCCCGGCTGGTTGACGATGTCCTTGTCGTCGAGCAGTTCCGAGCCGCGGGCCGAGTGCGGGAACGTGGGTGCGGCGACGATGAAGCCGGCCTCCGCCCAGGTGCGGAACAGCCGCAGATAGTCCTCCGGGCGGCGGGTGTAGCCGTGGCTGAACACCACGACCGGGAAACGGCCCGCCGCCGTCGGGTGGACCAGCAGCGTCGGCAACGGCCGATCGGCACCGTTGGCGACCTGCACGGTCCGCTCGGTGACACCTGCTGGCGGGGTGGTGGCGATGGTGGCGGACGTGGCCGGATCGCCACGGCCACATCCGACAAGCAGGCCGGCCATCAGGAGTGAGCAGGCGAGCAGCGGGCGTAACAGGCGCACGATGCGACCTCCAAAGGTCGTGGCCCGCGCGGGCGCCGAGCCCCAGCCGGCCCGCGCCCCGATCATGGCCGCCCGACAATCGTGGCATTGCCGAACGGCGATGGGAAGCCGACGCCGTCCACGACCCTGCCGGTTAGGCCTGCTACGGCTGAGGTCGCAGCCGCTCCGACGACAACCGGCTCCGACGTTGGAGTACTAGGCGGTGACGTGGGTGACGCGGATGAATCTGACGGGATCGCTGCCATCGTTGCGGTAGCCGTAGTCCCGGTCGGTGGCGAGCCGTGCCGATGCGCCCGGCTCGAGAACCGTGTCGTCGTGGCCGTCGGCGAGCAGGGTGAGGACGCCGCTGATGACCAGGAACAGCCCTTCACTGCCATGCGGGTCCGGCTCGGCCTGGTAGGAGTCCCCGGGGACGAGAGTCCAGTCCCACAAGGCTGCCGTGGGGCGCACAGTGCTCGCGGTGGACAGCACCGCGTGACTTCCAGCAGCCGAGGACCAGATGCCCGTGGCGGCGCCGGGGGCGTTGACGACCAGTGAGCCGGGCCGGGTCTCACGGGCCAGGGAGGCGAAGTCAGTGCCGAGCGCGTGGGCGACCTTGGCGACGGTGACCAGGCTCGGGTTGGCCTCACCATGCTCGATGTGGCTGAGCATCCGTACGCTCACCCCGGATGCGTCGGCCAGCTGCTGCATCGTCATGCCGGCCTCCTGGCGGCGCCGGCGCACCTCCTGGCCGACCCGTTCGATGAACGGGTCGCTCCAGCCGGCCTCGACCCCCATCGACACCTCCGCAATCAGCCCGGTGGGGCGCTCGACTCGTCCGTCAGGCTCCCGGCCGCGAACGTGCAGCATATTGCACACGGCAGTGACCTGCACTATATTGCACGTGCCGGCGAGCGGAGGGCAGCGGCCCGGCGATTGGTGGCCAGTAGCTGACCACACGACTCGCTTCCGGTGCTGCCCCCGACTGCGACGGTGTGCCCCGACCCTCAGGAGACTTCACGATGACCTCCCATGAATCCGCCGTCAGTGGGTCGACCGAGCTCGACGTGGCCGCGCTGCGGGCGCAGTTCCCGTCCCTCGCCTCGGGCATCGCGCACTTCGACGGTCCGGGCGGCACACAGACGCCGCGAGCGGTCGCCGACGCGATCGCCGCCACGATCACCAGCCCGCTGTCCAACCGCGGCACGGGCTCAGTGTCGGAGGCCAACGCCGACGCCGCCGTCACCGCCTTCCGGCAGGCCTACGCCGACCTGCTCGGCGTCCCCGCCCGCGGAATCGTCCACGGCCGCAGCGCCACGCAACTGACCTTCGACTTCTCCCGGGCGATCGCCAGGCAGTGGCACCCGGGCGACGAGGTCGTCGTGACCAGGCTCGACCACGACGCCAACGTCCGGCCCTGGCTGATCGCCGCCGAGAACGCCGGCGCGAACGTGCGCTGGATCGACATCGACCCCGTCACCGCCGAGATCGATTCCACCTCCGTCGAGGCCGCCGTCACCGAGCGGACGCGACTGGTGGCCGTCACCGCCGCGTCGAACCTGCTCGGCACCAAGCCCGCGGTGCGGGCGATCGCCGACGCTGCACACGCCGTCGGCGCGCTGGTCTACGTCGACGGCGTGCACTACGCCGCACACCAGTTCGTCGACGTCCCCGCCCTCGGCGCGGACCTGTTCGTCTGCTCCCCGTACAAGTTTCTCGGCCCGCACTGCGGCGTGCTGGCCGCCTCTCCGGACCTGCTCGAGGCTCTGCACCCGGACAAGCTGCTGCCCTCCACCAACGTCGTCCCCGAACGCTTCGAACTTGGCACCCTGCCCTACGAGACCCTCGCCGGTGCCACCGCCGCCGTCGACTTCCTCGCAGGCATCGCCCCCGCGGCCGTCCGAGCCACGAACGGCACGTCCTCGCGCCGAAAGCGGCTGCGCGACTCCCTGCATGCCGTCGACGAGCACGAGACGCGCCTTCGTCGCCTACTCGAAGACGGACTCGCGGCACTGGGCACCGATGTCGTGGTCCACTCCCGTGCCGCCGACCGCACCCCGACCCTGCTGCTCACCCTGCCCGGCCGAAAGACCTGGGACGCGTACCAGTTCCTCCTGGACCGTGACGTGCTCGCCCCCGCCGGATCCTTCTACGCGTACGAGCCGTTCCGCCGCCTCGGCCTGGACGACGAGCACGCACTTCGGCTCGGCCTGGCCCCCTACAGCGACGACACCGACATCGCGCGCGTCCTCGACGGCCTGGCCGCCTTCCTTGCCCAGTAACCGCGAACCCGCCCCCCAATAGCAACAGGGTGGGCATCGGCGGCTGCGGGAGGGCGGGCTCGGGTGCGGGCTGCGGGTAGCTCATCGTTCCGGATCCGTTCCTCCATTGAGCTGGGTGAGCAGGGCGCTCACCTCGGTGTGCAGGCGCCGCAGCTCGGTGGCCGTCGGCGCCAGTTCGTAGCAGTGGTGGTGGGCGGCGGCCGACAGGGTGGCCCAGGCGAACGCCACCCGGCGGGCGACGACCACGCCAGGCCCGAGTCGGCCGCGCAGCATCAGCTGCCTCGCCCGGCCCTGCCGGCACGCGGCCACGCTCGGCTTGACCCGCCGCCAATAGGAGTCGATGCCGCCTTCCAGCGCGAGCCGGATCAGGCAGGCGCACGCCCGAGGCCACCAGCCGGCGGTCACCGCGGTCGCGCCGAGCGAGCCGGCGCCGCGCAGCATCTGGTCGGCCGCCGCCAGGCAGCGCTGCGGCGTCGGCGCGGTCACCCCGGCGGTCACGGCAGGGCCTTGGCGAGGTGGCGGGCGTCGGCGACCAGGCCGGGCAGGTCCGCCAGGTACGTCCCGTGCACGCCCTCCCGGCACGCCTGGTAGGCGCCCACCGCCCGCTGCCCGTGTCGGCGGCCCAGATGTCCGAGCACGTCCCCGCCCCGGCCGGCGTCGTCGAACATCGCCAACGCGACCGTGGTGGTCAGTCGCCGGGTCGCGGCCACGATGGCCGCCTCGATGTCGTCGTGCGGCACGCCTCGGGCCACCCGCCGCCGCCACACGATCCGGTGGCAGGCCGCCTCGATCGCCGAGCGGCACAGCTCCGCCACCACCGGCCCGCGTACCTCGGCAACGATCTCCTCGTTGCGGGCGAGGGCGTACGCGTCGTCCAGGTAGCGGGTCACCGGGTCGGTGCCCGGCCGCAGGGTCACCACCGACCGCTCGGCGCGGGTCACCTCGATGATGCGGGCGGCACCGAGGTCGAGCCGGCCGAGCGCGTCGGGCAGCCGGGTGTCGTGGGTGAACACCACCACCTGCCGCTGTTCGGCCAGCTCGGCGAGCACCCGCGCCAGCCCGTCCACCTTGGCCGGGTCCATGCTCTGCACCGGGTCGTCGACCACGATGAACCGGAACGGACTCTCCGGCGCGCAGCCCCGAGGCAGGAACGTGGCCAGCCCGAGGGCATGCATCTCGCCCTGGCTCATCACGCCGAGCGCGGTGCCGTTGTCGGCGCCGTCCACGCTGACCGGGATCACCACCCGCCGCCGGGTGTTCGTACCCTGCAGGGTCATCGCGCCCAGCTCGACGTTGCTCTCCTGGCGCAGCTGCGCCCAGATCCGCTGCGAGTGTTCCGCGAACGGCGCCACCCGTTGGTTGCGCAACTGCGTCCCGGTCGCCCGCAACCATGCCCGCGCGGCCCTCACCCGGGACAGCGCGCGTTCCCGCTGCGGCAGGAGCCCGGCCGCCACGATCCAGGCCTGCAGTTCGCCTGCCGCCGTCTGCCAGCCGGTGTCGCGCTCGCGCAGCAGGCTCTTCGCGTACGCCTGCGTGGCCTGTGAGGCCGCGAGCACTGCCGGGTATCGCGCGGCCAGGTGGTCGGCGAGGTCCTCAGGCCCGGCGGGTGCCTGCCGCAGTGCCGCGGTGGCAGCGTGCAGCTCGTCGATCGGCACGCCGGCGGCGGTGCCGTCGGGCACGTCCAGGTCGTCGATCAGGTAGTGCGCCTGCTGCAGCAGCGCTTTCAGCCGGGCGGCGGCGGCCTGCGCGGCGAGTGTACGGTCGCGCAGCTCGCCCAGGGACGCGGCGGCGCTGACCCGCCAGCCGCCGTCGAGGCGGCCCGTCGTGCAGACCGGGCACGGCCCGCTACCGATGTCGTCGTGGTGCTCGATGGCCAGCCGCAGCAGCTCGGCGCTGCGCAGCGACGCCCGCGACCGGCCGCCGTCGTGCCGGCGCGCCTCGGCGGCGGCGTCCCGCAGCTGCCCGGCGAGCCGAGCCACCGCGTCGCTGTCCGGCAGTTGCATCGTCACCAGCAGCCGGCACAGCAGCACCGCCTCGTCGGCGGTCGGCTCGTCCGGCTCGTCGAGGATCGCGGCCAGCGCCGCCAGGTCGGGGCGGGTCACGAGCAGCGCCGCCGCCCGTCGCGCCCGGTCGTCCGGCAGCTCAGCAAGGGCCGCGGCGAGGGCGACGCGCTGTGCGCGTACCTCCTTGATGGCGGCGTCGACGGGCCGCGCGGCGGCCATCAGCCGGCGGTCGGCGTCGGTGATCGCCTCCAGACCGAGGATTGCGGAGATCGCGTCGAACAGCTGGCTCTGCGTACCGGCGGTGAGCCGGCCCAGCTCGGCGGCGGTGAGGAACGGCCGGTACAGCTCCAGCGGCCGGGCCCACCCCAGCTCGGCGAGATCCTTGTGGCCGCCGTGCGCGCTGGTGACACTCACCTCGGCCTCGTCCAGCTCCGCCCCGGCGGGCCACGAGCGGACCACCCGGGTCGGCGTAGCGTACCCCTCGACGCGCAACTCGACGGCGATCCGGCACGGGTCACCGGCGTGCAGGTTGCGCCACCCGGTCCGCCACACGCTGTTGCGGTCGGCCCAACGGGCGCTGTCCCCGGTCAGGGCCAGCTCCACCGCCTCGGCGAAACTGGACTTGCCGGAGCCGTTGCGGCCGACCACCACGGTCAGCCCCGGGCCGGGTTCGATGGCGAGGGTGCGTTCCGGGCCGACGCCGCGGAAACCGGCGACGGTGACCGACGAGAGCCAGATCCGCTCCCGTGGCTCGTCCGCCGCCGTGCGCTGTGGCTCCAGGGCAGTCGGCTCGCCGCCGAGCGCGGAGTCCAGGTCGGCCTCGCCGCTGAGCGCGGCGAGGACCACCTCGGCGGTGTCATCGGGTACGCGGTCGGCGGCGAGCCGGTCGAAGATCAGCTCAACCAGGGGTTCGGTGCGGTTCATCAGGCGACCTCGGCTTGATGCGGGTGTGGGGAAGGCTTGCAGAGCCGTACGCCTCGACCCGGCAAGCGGACGTGGCGGCAGTGAGCGGGTCGCCACTCGCCGCAGTTCTCGGAGCCGAAGGCAATTCCGTGGGCGGATCAGGCCGACGGAATGCCAATCACCTCGACCTCTATGCCTTCGTTGCGCAGCGCCTTCATCGCCCGATAGAGGGCGACCTGGGCGAAGGTGAAGAGCGACTTTGCGGTGACCGTCCGCCCACCGCCGAGGGCAATGGCGTAGATGACCTTACGAGGACGGAAGTCCACGCCGATGGGGCGACTGGAACTGTGTTGGCGGACCATTTCGACCAGTGCGGCTCGAGCATCCGGCTCGTACCGCAGCGCGTCGACTGACACCTCTCCTTGGGCGAACAGGTGGCTCAGCGGCGCGCTGCCCTTGGCCCGTTTGACGTGGATCAACTCTCCGTCCGGCCCGAGCAGGTCGCAGGCCTCGATGCCGCGGTGGTGCTGCGCCGTGCGTAGCAGACGGCGATCAAGGAGAGTCAGACCACAGACGGAGGCAGCATGAGCGTTGTAGTCCGCCTCTTTTAGCGAGTCGGAAGTCCAGGCAGGCAGGGCGATGCTTGCCGGCCTAGCCAAGATCTGCTCTATCTCGTGGCGGAGGAACTCGCGGTGCTGGTTGCCGATCTCGTACCAGCCGCCCTCATGCAGCAGGAGCTGACTTGCATCGTTTGAGAGCTGGGCAGTGATCCAACGCGATGCGGCTGTAGAATCGACTTCCTCCTCACCGACGGTGTCGGTGTAGAGAGTGACTCGCCCGTTGCACAGGGAAGCCCATCGCTCGCCCTCGGCCACGCCGCTGGTCTGAGCAAGGATATCGGCCAGCGTGAGTTCCGAAAGGCGCGCCGCGGGGAGTCCAGACTTAGGGACCCGAAGCTTGTACGACTGGATCCGCTCGATCTCACCGAGGACCCGGCCTGGCACGGCCAGATCGAGCTCGTCCGGGTCGGAAGACGCGAGCAGTAGTTCCAGATGCTCCTCGAGCTCCGCCAATCGAGGGTCTCGGGCCGGTACGGGACGAATTTGGGTAATGAACTCCAGGTCTTCAAACGGAGGCTCCTGCCTGCAGACGCGGTCGATCTCTCGAAGGTCAGCCAGAAGGTTGTCCGGGTCGACACCAAGGTGGATGCGGAGGGCATCGCTGCCCTCCACAGGGGTGGCCTTGCGGTTGGACCGGCAGGCGGTCAGGTTGAGGTTGAACACCCGGCCGCTGACTTGACCGACGATCTCGCCCCACTTGTCGATTCCATACATTCGGATGTGTTGGCCGCCAGGCACCATGTTGCGATCGACCCGACCGGTGGTACCGAACACCCGCCGGCGCACCTGCTTGATCTCGTCTGGCGCGAGAGAACGCACCGCGAAGCCGATCCCGAAGCCGGCGTTGGCCAGATCGAGGTCGACCATGTGCCGACCGACAGTGCCGTAGGCAAGCGCGTAAATGTGGCCGTCGACCGCAACGAGCAGGGCAGCGCCGCCACTGCTGAACCCCAGGTCGACCGTTTCTCCAGTCAGCGATGCCAACACGTCACACCAGTCGGCTCGCTCGCGTGGCACAATCCCGTGCACGAGTAGAGCAGGAGCACCGGCGACCAGGCGTTCCTCGATCACAAAGTCGTGCTTGCGGAGGTAGCGGTAATCCAGCGCGTCGCGGAGACCTTCGACCGTTGGCGGCACCCTCTCAAGTTGGTAGACCGAAGTCGGATAGGTGCCGGCCGGAGGCTCGGGCAAGTCCAGATCGAACAGCGTCGGCGGATCGTTCGCCGGTCGGCTGGTGTCCTTGTGAGGCGTAGGGTGGCTGCCGGATTCGGTCGTTATCACGTGGTTCGCGCGGCCCATTTCGATCTCCTCGCGTCGAGAGTCGTGATGGCGGTAGTGCGGTAGGGTGCGCGCCGGGGCGGGTGTCGCGAGCCCCACCCCGGGGCGAGCGGTTGATCAGGCGAGGGAGACCGTCACGCCGCCGGAGAACGGCGAGTCGTGGAGTTCGAGCTTGGCGAGCTTGACCTTCTTCGGGATGTCGAAGACGACCACGCCGGTGACCTGGTTGCCGGGGTTGATGTCGTTGAGGAACGTCTCGGCGTTCTTGTTGGCGTAGAGCGCGGCGTTGCCATCGGCCGAGTACTCGGTGCCGTCGGCGGCGTACGCCTTCTGGCTGCTGCCGTCGAACATCTGCGATTCCTTGCCGATGTTCTTGACGTTGATGGTGACCAGGCAGAACTGGCCCTGCGCCTGCGCGCCGAGCAGGTCGCTGCCGACCTTGGCGACGCTGCACTTGGACGACTTCACCGTGAACTCGAACTTCCCGTCCCGGGCCGGCTGGCCGATCTTCGCGGTCTTCGGCTTGTCGTCGTCCTTGGCTCCACTGGCGTCGGCCTTGCTGCTGGTGCCCTCGTCGGTGCTGCCGGCGCCGCAGCCCAGTGCGACGAGGCCGGTGGCGATCAGGGCGAGGGTCGTGGTCTTGCGCATCGCTGTCCTCCTGCTTTGAACGTGGCGGCGTCAATGAGAGCATCATCTGAGAACACTGTCAACAGACGGGATGCTTGACGGGTGTGGCACACTGCGGAGGTGCAGGAGACCCCGACCATCACGGCGGCGGAGATCGCCCGGCTCGCCGGGGTCGGTCGCGCCGCCGTCAGCAACTGGCGCAAGCGACACGGCAACTTCCCCGCCCCGGTGAGCGGCACCGCGGCCAGCCCGGAATTCGACCTGACCCAGGTCGAGCAGTGGCTCCGAGTCCAGGGCAAACTCCCCGAGCTGGCCACCGCCGAGCGGCTGTGGCGACGCCTCGCCGCCGCCAGCGAATCCCCAGCCGCCGGCCTCGCCGCCGTCGGCGCACTCCTGCTGGCCGGGCAACGCGGCCAACATCCCCACGTGCCTGCCGACCCGCACCTCAGTTCGCTGCTACCCGACATCGACGCGCTCGCCGACGAACTCGGCCCGCAGGGCGCGTTCGACGAGCTGTGGCAGCGGTTCTCCGCACCCGGGCCGGGCCGCCCGTTCGCCACGCCCGACGACCTCGCTGACCTCATGGTCGCGCTCTCCGGCGTCGGCGACGGCCCCGTCCTCGACCCGAGCGCCGGCTCCGGCGCCATCCTGCGGGCCGCCGTCCGCGCCGGCTGCACCTCCGCGTACGGGCAGGAACTCGACGACAGCCTGGCCCGGCTCGCCGGACTGTGGCTGTCCCTACGCGAGGTGCCGGGAGAGCTCCGCACCGGCGACTCGCTGCGCGCCGACGCGTTCGCCGGCCGCACCTTCGACGCCGTCGTCAATCACCCACCGTTCGGCATCACCAACTGGGGAGACGAGGAACTCGGCCACGACCCACGCTGGATCGTCGGCACCACCCCGCGCACCGAGCCGGAACTCGCCTGGGTCCAACACGCCCTGGCCCACCTGCAGACCGGCGGGCATGCCGTACTGCTGATGCCGCCCACCGTCGCCAGCCGCCGCGCCGGCCGACGCATCCGCGCCGAACTGCTGCGCCGCGGCGCCCTGCGCGCCGTCATCGCGCTTCCGCCCGGGGCAGCCGCGCCGCACGGCGTACCGCTGCACCTGTGGGTGCTGCGGCGACCCGCGCCCGACGTGCCGCCACCGGCGCGGATGCTGCTGGTCGACGCCGCCGGCGGCGACCTGACCGAGACCGGTCCGCGAATCCTCGCCGCGTGGCGGGCCTGCACCGCCGCCCCCGACGCCGAGTTCGAGGAGCCCGGCTTCGCCCGCGCGGTCCCGGTGATCGAACTGCTCGACGAGGAGGTCGACCTCACCCCCGCGCGCCGGCAACCCGCCGTCGCGGGCGCGGCCACCGGCGAGCATCTGGTACGCACCAGAGAGCGGCTGGCCGCCATCGTCGGCGACCTGCCGGCGCTGATGCCGCAGGTCACGCCCGGACCCGACGGCCCGGACGGGCAGTATCTGTCGGTGGGGGAGCTGACCCGGTCCGGCGCGCTGCAGCTGATCGGCCCGATCCGCGCCACGTCAGCCGAGGGGGGCGAACCGTCAGCGGGCGGGCCGCCGGTGCTGACCGTGCAGGACGTGCTGAGCGGCGAAGGCCATTCCGGACGGGACGACGGCAAGCTCGGCCAGGAGATCCCGCTCGCGGTCGGGGACGTGGTGGTGCCGATGATCGCCCGGCAGCTCACCGCCCGGGTGGTCACCTCGGAGGGGACATTGCTCGGGCGCAACCTCTATCTGCTGCGGCCCAACGCGGCGGCCCTGGACTCGTGGTTCCTGGCCGGGCAGCTGCGGACGTCGGCGAACGAGAAGCAGGCGTCGAGTCTGTCCGGGACGCTGCGCTTCGACATCCGCCGGGCGCAGGTGCGCCGGCTGTCGCTGGAAGAGCAGCGGGCGCAGGGGGAGGCGTTCCAGCGGCTGGACGCGTTCGAGGCTGCGATGCGGCAGGCGGCGACGCTGGGCGCGGAGTTGGTCCAGCTCACCGCCGACGGGTTGGCCCGCGGAGTGGTCCGCCCCGACGGGGAGTCACGGTGAGGTCAGACCTCCAGAATCTCCCAGCCCTCGCCGAGTACGACCCGGATCTGGTTCTTTTGGTCCCCACGGGTTCTTAACCGAGGGGCGGGACCTACGGCCCTGCCGTACCGGGTAGGTGTGCCCCAGGCTTCGCACAACGCGTCTGTCGCTGTCGGTCTGTCCACAGCGCAGCGGCGCGTTCCGGTCGTGACAGCACGAGCGGGGCTGAAAGCCGTGCCCGAGCCACCTGGGCGCGGCGGCAGGAGGGACGAGAATGGCGGAAGGCGTGGTAGGTGCGGCGGCGTACAGCCGCACCCCGGGAGTGCTGGCGGAGGTGTGGGGCCGATCCGTTCCGCGTGACGTGGTCCTGGTAGTCGGCGCTGCCGCCATGACGGGGGCTGCGGCACAGGTCGCGCTCCCGGTGCCGGGGTCGCCGGTGCCGATCACCGGGCAGACCTTCGCCGTGCTGCTCGCCGCGGCGGCGTTGGGGCCGACCCGCGGGGCGGTCAGCATGCTGCTGTACGTCGTAGCCGGCGGCCTCGGCGTACCGTGGTTTGCTGGCGGCGCGTCCGGATTGGGCACCGCCACTCTCGGCTATCTGCTGGGCTTCGTGCTCGCCGCCGCGCTCGTCGGCCGGCTCGCCGTAGCTGGCGCGGACCGACGGCCATGGCGCACCATCGGCATGATGGCGGCCGGCAACGCGCTGATCTACCTGGTCGGCGTGCCGTGGCTGGCCGTCGCGATGGGCGTGAGCCTGTCCAGGGCGCTCGCCCTGGGATTTGTCCCCTACCTGATCGGGGACGTGCTCAAGGCGGTGCTGGCGGCCGGCCTGCTGCCCGGGGCCTGGCGGCTACTGAGAAGGCTGCCCACACGCGACGCCAACCGGCGGAACCGCTGATGGCCGGGGAAATGGCCCCGATCGTGCTCGACCCTCCGGTCGTCATCCAGGGCGGCATGGGGGTCGGCATCTCCGGTTGGCGGCTGGCGCGGGCGGTGGCGGCCACCGGGCAGCTCGGTGTGGTCTCTGGCGTCGCCCTCGATGCCCTGCTGGCCCGGCGCCTGCAGCGCGGCGACGACGGCGGTCACATCCGCCGGGCTCTCGGGCACTTCCCGGTCCCGGCCGTGGCACAACGGGTGCTGGACCGGTACTTCGTGCCCGGCGGGCGGCCAGAAGGCGAGCCGTTCCGGCCGGTGCCGCGGCTGCGGCTGCGGCCCGGGTGCCGCGGGCAGGAACTGACGGTGGTCGCCAACTTTGTCGAGGTCTTCCTGGCAAAGGAGGGCCACGATGGCGCGGTCGGGGTGAACTACCTGGAGAAGATCCAGCTGGCCACGCCGGCGGCGGTGTACGGCGCGATGCTGGCCGGCGTCGACTATGTGCTGATGGGCGCCGGCCTGCCCACCGAGATACCGCGCATGCTCGACGCCCTGGCCGCCAACGTCCCGGCGCGGCTGTCGGTCGCGGTGAACGCCGCTGCGCCCGGCGAGCAGCACCAACTCGCCTTCGACCCGTGGGAGCTGATCGGCGAGGCGCCCCAACCGCTGCGGCGGCCGCGGCTGCTGGCCATCGTGTCGTCCGCCACGCTGGCCACCTACCTGGCCCGTGACGAGAGCACCCGCCCGGACGGTTTCGTGCTGGAGAACCCGACCGCCGGCGGGCACAGCGCGCGGCCCCGCGGGCCGCTGACCCTCAGTGCCGACAGCGAGCCGGTGTATGGGCCGCGGGACCGGCTGGACGTGGCGAAGGTGGCGAACCTGGGTCTGCCGTTCTGGGTGGCCGGCGGGCAGACCGGGCCGGAGCGGCTGGCCGCCGCCCGGGCCGCGGGCGCCACGGGGGTGCAGGTAGGGACCGCGTTCGCGCTGTGCTGCGAATCGGGCCTCGACCCGGCGTTACGGCAACGGATGCTGCGGGACGCAGCGCGAGACGCACTCGTCGTACGCAATCACGCCGCGGCGTCCCCGACGGGGTTTCCGTTCAAGCTGGTGCACCTGCCCGGCACCGCCGCCGACGAGCAGGTCTACGCCGACCGGCCGCGGCACTGCGACCTGGGGTACCTACGTACGCCGTACCGACGCCAGGACGGCTGGGTCGGATACCGCTGCCCTGCGGAACCGGTCGACCAGTATGTTCGCAAGGGCGGTTCGGTCGACGACACGGTAGGCAGCCGGTGTCTGTGCAATGGGCTGGTCGCCACCGTTGGGCTCGGTCAGCGACGGCCGGACGGCTACGTCGAGCCTCCGCTGGTGACACTCGGGCAGGACCTGGCGTTCCTTCCGCACCTGATTCGCCGAGGTTACGACTACACCGCCGCGGACGTTGTCGCGTATCTACTCGGGCCGTCGGAACAGCGTACCGGCTGATACCACGGGGTCCGCGTGTCGGGCCCGTCGAGGCTCGATCCGGCAGGGTTGAATCTCGCACGTGATGGACTGGAGGCTGAGGTGACCGAGACGATGGTGGCCGAGGTGATGGCCGAGTTGGCCGAGCTCGACGACCCGAGAATACGTGAGGTGAACGAGAGACACGGTGACGATCACGGTGTGAACCTCGGCAAGCTGCGCGCGCTCGCGAAGCGGCTGAGGACGCAGCAGGAACTCGCGCGCCAGCTCTGGGAGACGGGTGACACCGCGGCGAGACTGTTGGCGACGCTGATCTGCCGCCCGAAGGCGCTCGAGCGTGACGAGTTGGATGTCATGTTGCGCCAGGGGCGCACACCCAAGGTGCACGACTGGCTCGTGAACTATGTGGTGAAGAAGAACCCGCACTCCGAAGAGCTGCGCCTGGCCTGGTCCGCCGATCCGGATCCTGTCGTAGCGAGTGCCGGCTGGGCGCTGACCACCGAACGCGTGACGAAGAAGCCCGAGGGCCTCGACCTCGCAGGACTGCTCGATGTCATCGAGGCGGAGATGAAAGACGCCCCAGATCGCCTGCAGTGGGCGATGAACGAGTGCCTGGGCCACATCGGGATCGAGCACGCCGAGTACCGCGCCCGTGCGATCGACATCGGCGAGCGCCTGGAGGTGCTTAAGGATTACCCGACTTCCTCGGGCTGCACGTCTCCGTTCGCGCCCATCTGGATCACCGAGATGGTGAGCCGACAGCGCGACAAGTAGGACGGTTCTCGCTCACGCTCGTACCGCTACCCCAGCGGGTACGGTGACCAAAACCGCAGCCTGAAGACCTGACCCACGTGTTCAGATTCTCGCGGCCAAGGATCTAATTAGATCGGGAAGCGGCCGCGGCGCCATTGCCAGTGGCGCCCGGCCTTCAGGTGGTCGATGATCGCGCGTTGGAGCACGGTGCGGCGCGGTAGCTGGTCGAGCGGCGTGGTCAGGGTGCGGAACACGAACCGCAGCACCTCGACGTCGGCGTCCAGCCCTTCCGGCTCCTCGTAGGGCTCCAGCTCGAACCTCTGCTGGAACCGGGCGATGTTCGAGTCCCCGGGCAGGTACTCCAGCAGTTGCGGGTCGAGCAGCCACGAGCCGCAGGAGAACGCCGTGTAGCGCTCGTCGGGAAAGTGGCGCGGGAAGAATGCGCGGGCCTCGTCGAGCGACGCCGCGACCGCCTCCGGGGTGATCGGCCCCGAATCGGGGATGTGCAGGTCGATGGCGGTGCTGCCGCGATGGTGCTGCAGCCGGCCCAGCTCGTAGACGCCGCCGCGCGCGTGCAGCGTCAGCCAGCTCTGCATGACCGGCCAGCCCTCGCGGTGCATCCGCCGGTCGATCGCGAGGTTGCGACCCAGATCCGCGAGGGTCACCCACGAGACGGCATCGGCGATGTCGTGGTCGCGGTGGTAATCCGTGACGACGTCGACCAGGGCCAGGTACGTGTACACGTAGAGATGCCGCCAGGCGGGGCCCCGTTCGCGTGGCAGCTCCGGACCGGGCGACAACCAGCCGTGGCCCCCGAGATCGGCGCGGACCAGAGCGATCGAGCGGTCGAGCAGCCAGCGCAGCTCCGGGGTCCACAGCGGAGAGCCCGGATTGGGCCAGCCGGCCATGATCTCGGCGGCGTCGTCCGGCCGCACCGCGAGCCGGTCGAGGATCGCGGGAGCGTCGGCCTTGGCGGGTAGCGGAGCCGACGGCCGGTCGCCGGCGAGCCGGTGCACGCGGTCGACGTCCTCGACGGGCACCCCGAGCCGGGCGGCGATGTCCTCCAGATCCACGCGGACGACCCTACCGACCGGTGGGGCCGCGGCAACAGGCCCGAACCCGCGATCGGCCGCGCAAGACCCCGCTCGACGTGACCCGTCAGGCGACCTCCGATACCCGCTGGCGTAACCATCGCAAGTCAGGGGTACCAGCAGATGCTGGGCAACCGCCACAACCTGGTCGGCGAGCGGCCCCCGACCCGACCGGTCAGGAATCAAGAAGCCCGGGTCACGTAGCCGCCCGTAGCGTGATGCGCATGACCTCGATCAAATCTGTCACCCTCGAAGTGCCTGACTCCACTGCCGCCGGCGCGTTCTACGGTGCGTTCGGTGTGGGTACTCATGTTCGGGTACGGGCCTTGGAGGCGGCGACGACCGGTTTTCGTGGCTTCATCATGTCGCTCGTGGTGTCCCAGCCGAGCACCGTCGACAGCCTCATGGGCGCCGCGCTCGGCGCCGGCGCCACGGCACTGAAGCCGGCGAAGAAGGGGTTCTGGGGGTACGGCGGCGTCGTGCAGGCCCCGGACGGGGCGATCTGGAAGGTCGCGACGTCGGCAAAGAAGGACACCGGCCCGGCGACCCGGCAGATCGACGACATCGTGCTGCTGCTCGGGGTCGCGGACGTGAAGGCGAGCAAGCAGTTCTACGTCGACCGCGGCCTGGTCGTGGCGAAGAGCTTCGGCAGCAAGTACGTCGAGTTCGCCACCCCGGAATCGTCAGTCAAGTTGGCGCTGTACGGGCGGCGCGCCGCCGCGAAGGATGCCGGCGTCTCCCCGGACGGCACCGGATCGCACCGGATCGTCATTGGCAGCGATGCCGGGCCCTTCACCGACCCGGACGGGTTCGGGTGGGAGGAATGAGGATCGCGGTCACCGGGGGCACTGGTCGAATCGGCGGTCACGTGGTGCGCCTGCTGGCCGACGAGGGACGGCACGATGTCGTCGCGCTGTCGAGCCGGACCGCGCCGTACGACGACCCCGTGGCGCTGCGCGCCGCGTTGGACGGGGTCGACACGCTGGTGTTCGTGTCCAGCGATGGTGAGGCCGCGCGGGTGGTCGTCCACCACCACAACGTCCTGGACGCCGCGACCCGGCGCGGGGTCGGGCACGTTGTGCTGCTCAGCGGCCTGGACGCGGACGTGGACTCCCCGTTCTGTTACGCATACACCAACGGTCATACCGAGCGGCTGCTCCGTGCCTCCGGCCTTGCGTACTCCATCGTCCGCGCCGGCCTGTTCACCGAGTTCTTCCTCGGTCTGATCCGGCAGGTCGGCACGAGCGCGGGCCGCGCCGACGGGACGGTCGCGCTCCCGGCCGCCGACGGCCGCGTCTCCCTGGTCGCACGAAGTGACGTGGCACGCTGCCTGGCCGCCCTGGCACTGCGGGAACCCACCAACGCGCATCACGACGTGACCGGGCGCGAGAGCCTCGCCCTGGAGACGATCGCCTCAGCCTTGGGGTACCGGTACGCCGACACCACGCCGGCCGCCTTCGCCGGCGGGCTGCTGCGCCACGGCGAGGAGCCATGGTGGACCTACGCGTACGCGAGCATGTTCGAGTCCATCCGTCAGGGCCGCTGGGCGGCGACCTCCGACGCGGTCGCCGAACTGACCGGTCGCGAACCGGCCTCCCTCCAGGATGTCCTCAACGGCTTGAGCCTGGCATAGCGGGAACCGTCCATCCCGTGCAGCTCGGCGAGGCCACGAATCATCCCGTCCACCACGAATGCAGCGATCCCTCTTATGCGCTGATCACCGTCCGTGGTCGGTGCTAGCCGAGGTTCACGGTTGCGGTGGTCTGGGTGGGGCTGAGGGTGAACCGCTCGGTGTGGTCACCGACGGAAACGGTGTAGTCCCCGAGGAAGCCCTCCACGGTGACCGTGCCGTCGGCGTCGGTGCGCAGGTCGGTGGGCGGCAGCCACCACTCGCCCTTGATGAGGGTTTCGAGCGCATCGTAGGACGGCTTGCGGCTGCCGTCGGCGCGGAGCAGGCCGGCGGGAGCGCCCAGCCAGGCGCCGTTGTCGGTGAGCCCCCAGTAGTTGATCGACTGGACCGCCGGGTGCGCGACCAGGGACCGGTAGTGGCGTACCATCTCCTCGGCCTGCCGGGCCTCGCCCTCGGCGGTCGTCGGCCAGTCCGGGATCTGGTAGTCGTTGAGATCCTCGATGTGGGGCGGCATGAGGTGGCCGGAGACCAGCGTGGTCTCGGTCAGGTGCAGCGGAAGACCATACCGGGCGAACCGGTCGAGCATGTGCTGCATGTACTCCTCGCCCCGGTACCCCTGGTGCATGTGGGTCTGCAGCCCGATTGCATCAATGCCGACGCCGGCTTCGAGCAACCCCTCGATGAGACATTCGTACGCCGAGCTGAGGTCGAAGTCGTTGAGCACCAGAGTCGCTGCCGGATTGGCCGCGCGGGCCTCCTCGAATGCCATCCGCACCAGGTAGATGCGGCCCCGGGCCCGGGCGAGCCGGGTGATCGCGTTGTCCCCGTTCTCGAAGACGGGCATGATGACCGCCTCGTTGATCGCGTCCCAGACGTCGATGAGCCCCGCGAGCCCGCCGACGAGGTCACGGATCCGGGCCCGCAGCAGCCGCTCGACCTCGTCGAGGTCGAGGTCGAGCAGCCACGGCGGCTGCACGGTGTGCCAGACGAGCGGGTGTCCCTTGACCGTGACGCCGCGTTCGGCAAACCACTGGGCCGTCTTCGTGAGGCGCTCGGTGTCGGTGACGCCGCGCCGCGGCTCGTAGCGGCCCCAGTAGAACGGCAGGGTCGCGGTGTTGAAGGGGCTGAGCCACAGGTTGCCGAGCCGCTCCAGGTCCCCGTCGTTCGTGCCGCCGAAGCCCTCGACGTCCGCGACGGCCTCCGGCTCGGGGCCGCCGACCAGGCTGACGAAGTCGAAGCCGATGTTGCCGAAGGCGAAGGAGTGCCGTTGCTGGGCAACTGTCACAACCTGGTCGGCGAGCGGCCGGCGGTCGGGCCCGCGGACGACGAGGGTGGTCCTGCCCATACGGTGTCGCACGCTGCTGTCAGACATGACGTTTCTCCTTCACCAGGGTCGCCATTGTGATCATGCTCCCGGCATGATCGCAGATCCGGGTACCGAACAACGAGGCCGAGCTGCTGGAGCGGTCGCGGCGCGTCGGGCGGGGCGATGAACTGCTGGGCAACGCGTTCGCCTGCGAGCGCCAGCTGCGGGGGCAAGGTGAAAGTCCGTGGCCGATAGGCACGGTTAACCGGATGCAGGTCTCAGAAGCAGCTCGCGGCGATGCTGCGTGACGGTTGCCCGAACAGCTATGGTCGATGGATCGTGGAGCGCGTCACTTCGACCATTGCCAGGCGGATCATGCGACTGTTGGCGGCGGGGTGCGCAGCCGATATCGATGCCGATCGTGTGCCCTCCGCTCTCGCCCGCGACGGGCTGGTGTTTATCCGGCAGGGCAGTGTCGATGGGGTCAGGGAATTACTCAGTCACTGGACCGAGCCGGTCAGCCACCCACATCAGTCAAGCGACGGGTTGACGGTCATCGTGCCACGACATCGGTCCGTCGATGGGGCGAACGACGCCGGCTTCTCCGCTGCTGCCTTGCCTCCGCACACAGACCGGAGCATGGTCGCACGGCCACCCAGCGTGCTGGCCACGGTGATGGTTGTGCCAGCGCTCACCGGCGGAGAGTCCGTACTGGTCGATGGGGCTCGCGTGCTGGCCCTCCTCCGCAGAGAGTTCGACGACGGGGTGATCGCCGGGCTGAGACTGGGGCCAAGAGGCAGCGGCAACGGACCACCACTCATCGAATTACGTGGCCGTCTCGCACGCTTTCGCTATCGCGACGACCAAATCGGCAGCCCACACAGCGCCAGCGGGCGGAAGGACGTCTTGGCGGCGCTCCGTCGCCTGGTCGTCGCGACGAGGAGCAGCCTTCGTCTCGCCCCCGGCGATGGCTATCTCGTCCACAACCATCGGGTCCTGCACGGGCGGACAGCGTTCAGCGGTAGCCGTCGCCTGGTACGGCTGCTTGCCGAGGTTGAGGACGGCCACCCGTACACCTGGCTGAACCGGGGGTTCCGACTTGCGGATTCCTAGACCCAGACCGACGTCGGCCTTCAGCACGGAACGCGTCCGGCTGGCGGCGGCCTTGGCCAAGGTGCCGGTGCCCGCCGACAGCGCCTTTCCGCTGATGATCCGGGAGGTCCTCGAGGCGCACCCCGACCCGGAGCCGGCCCTGCGTCAAATTGTCGACGACCGGGCCGCCCGGGCGCGGCTGCGGTTCGCGGCGCTGTACGCGCTTCTGCTCCGTCTGCGGCGCGAGGAACGCCATGCTGAATACAGCGCGGTTGTCCGACAGTACGAGGGGGAATTTGGAGCGGAGCCGTACTTCGACACGTTTCGAGCGATCGTGGCCCGTACCCGGGGCGACCTCGCCTCGCTACGCAGCGCCGTGGAGTACTCCCGGCAGGCAGTTGTCTCGATGCCCGGCGTTGCGGCGGTGGTGCACCAACTGGCTGCCTTCTGGGTGGAGTTCCTGGAACGTCTGGAGCAGCCGGGAAGCGCGCGCGACCTCGATGAGGTGGAGCGATACGTCGACCGAGCGATCACCCTGTCGCAGGGCAGGATTGCCCACTACTTCGAGACGAAGGGCCGTCTGCTTGCGCTGCGCGGAGAGTTCGAGGCAGCCAGATCAGCCGTCGCGCAGGCAATCGAGCTGGAGCCACGCACCTCCCGCGACTACCTTCGCCGACTGACCCAGTACCAAACCACCCGGATCCGGATCGACCTGATGCAGGAGCGGGCCCGGTGGGCCCAAGCCCATGGCCGGTTCCGGACGGAGCTGGCTGAGTTCAAGGCACAGCAGCTCCAACTGCTCGGCCTGCTGGCGGCGGTCGTTGCATTCATTGCCACTGCGGGTAACATCGCGAGTCAGAGCAAAGGGATAGACGGTGTCCGGTTGATGCTCGTGGCGTCGGGCGCGGTTGGCGTCGTGTTCGGAACCTTCTCCCTGGTCAACAACAGCGGCATCCGCCGGGTGTTTGCCGCGGTCGTAATCGGCTGCGCACTGATCGGGGCGGGGATTCTGGTGCCGGCCGCGTGGATGTCGTGAATCGAGCCAGCGGTGAGGGTGCAAGCACTGATTACCACAGCGGGTGGCGCGAGGGCGAACGAAGACCGCGCCGGCCACCGGGGCACCCTGGCCTGGGTGATCGACGGTGCCACCGACCTCTACCAGGATGGCGCGCTTCCTGCGGACAGCGATGTGCAGTGGCTTGTTGACACGATCGACCAGCATTTGACCTCCGCCGGCGAGGACGGATACCACGGCGCTGCAGCGTCTCTGCTTGAGCTCATCGCCGGCGGTATCGCCAGGCAGCAGAGAGCGCTGGGGTTCCCAACCGATCGGGTCCCGCCCGCCTGTTCGATTGCTCTCTGCGTTGACCAGGGCGTTCGGTATGACATCAGCCGGATCGGTGACGCCACAGCCGTCGTCGCAGGTCGTGAACCTGCCGTCCTGGCCACCGGGTACTTTGACCGCCGAGAGGCGGCGGCAGTCGAGGTCGGCGAACCCGACTCTCAGCGGGTGATCGCCGCGATGCACGAGCGGCGGCTCTACACCATGACCTCTGGCGACGCCGAATCCGTCTTTTCTGGCCATCCGCGGCGTCAGTTGCGTCCACACAGCTTCCCCGGCGCCTGGGCGACAACCGACACCATCCTGCTCTGCACCGACGGCTTCGCCCGGCTGGTCACCGACTACGAGCTCTACCAACAGTGGGCAGACGTGATCACCGACGCCGTCGGGCGCGGGCTGCCGTACCTGGAAGCTCTGATCCGGAAAACTGAGGCCGGGACGTCGGGTGGCGGCCGGCGGTTCAAACGAGCCGACGATGTCGCCGCCGTGCTGCTCACCTCGTAGTTGACTCCGTACGCTGATGGAAGGGCTCCCGATGATCGACCGACCCCCGTACCTCGTCGAGCGCAATCCAGGGTATTTCGAGTATCAACTGCCGATCTCCGTCAAGCTGGTTGTCGACTACCACGGCCGGGTCCCGCTGCTCAGGAACGAACGCGACGAGTGGGAGCTGCCGGGCGGCAAGCTTGAGGTGGGGGAGACACCCGAGGAGGGCGTGTGCCGGGAGGTCGCAGAGGAACTCGGGTTGAGCGTCACCGGGGTCGACATCATCGACAGCTGGGTCTATGAGATCACCCCCGTCCGGCACGTCTTCATCGTCAGCTACGGCGCTGTGTACCTGGGGGCTGAGGAACTCACGTACTCCGCCGAGCACAAGGAACTCGGGGTGTTCGCCTACGACGAGGTGCCAGGTCTGCATATGCCGGAGCCGTACAAGGCGACCATAGCCCGGTGGCGCGCACGCAACCCGGCCTCGACCCACGCCAGCTCGACGTAACGTCAGACTCCAGGCTCTGAAGGAGCATCCACACGGTAGGGCAGCTGATCCAGCCATTTGGATGCGGATGAGGCGCAAGCCCGAGGATGAATGGCTCACCACGTGGACGTGACGATTGCTGGGTACGAGGACCTTCCGCTGATCGACGGCGGGCGGTTCCTGGCTGACCCGCTCTTCTGGCCGACCTACTTGTGCGACACGTTTTACCACGACACCTCGCTGGTCACCGCGGTGTTCGAGGTCGACGAGGAAGACTGCTTGAACTATTACCGTCGGCTGACGGATCCGGAGGCGTGGCCGGTGTATCGGCTCGCGCTGCGCGATGGGCAGCACGAGATCGACGTGATCAGTCGGAATGTTCCCGGGGCGGGGAACACGGAGTTCGTCCTGTCCCGGCGCGGCGGGGAGCACCCGCTGGAGTTGGCGGTCGTGGGGGGCCACGAGCTTGGCCCAGGGCTGAGCTGGCCCGAGTTGGGGGCCACCGCGGCCTGGCCGGGTGCGCCATTCGGGGTGGTGGAGCCAGACGCCCGGCTGTTACTGCTGCTCCCCGCGCTCGGGGACTCCGATCTGCCTGCGGATGCGACGGACACGTTGACGACCGCACTGACGAAGTGCGGCGCCGGGTTGCGGGCCGGTGAGCTCGCCGAATGCCTGCTGGACGAGCCGGAGGAATGGCCACAGTGGCGCCGGCAGGCCGACGGCGCGCTTGTCAGTGCCGGCCCCTACAGTCGGCGAAACCCCGACGGGCCCGCTGGGCATCCACCTGCCGACCTGCTGGAGATCTCATCGGCACTCGGGGTCGGATGACCGATCCTGCGCGGCGCCCTGAAGCAGCCCGTCAGGTTTCGGGCTCTGAAGGAGTATCCACGCCGAAGGGCTTGCCGCCGTACCGCAGGGTGATCGACGCCAGCCGTACGGCGGGGCCGGGATCAGCAGCGTCGGCGTCTCCCGTACCCCCCTTGAGCCCGATGTCGGCCCGCAGCGAACCGAGCGGGCCGAGCTCCCGGAAGGGCCGGACCTTGCTGTACGCCTCCAACTCCAACGTCTGCTGGCGCAGCCGTTCGGCGTCGCGCTGCTGCTCCAACTGGAACGCGTGCTGCCATGCTTGCAACCACATCTGCAGCCGGACAGCGTGCTCCCGCCGCCGGCGTTCGGTGGCGAGGTCGTAGATGGCGACGCCGAGCCCGACCACGCCGATCGCCGCGCCGACCATCCCGAGCGCGTTCGAGACGGACATCTGCCGCAGCACGGCGCGCCGGAAATCGGCCGTCTCCGCTGCCGCGTTTGCCGCCTCCATCGCGCCCAGCACGCCTTTCATGAGGCTGAACACCGGGATCCCGGACACCGCGTCGAACGGGACCAACGCGTCGATCGGCGACAGTGGACCTGAATCTGGCTGCATCCGGGCGCTCCCTCGGGTCACTCCAGATGGTGCGGCTCCGGTGGCGGATCGTCATCGCCTGACCGGGCAGTTGCCGATGCACTGTCGGAACCGGAAAGGGGTCACCCGCACGGTTTGACGCTGTTCGACCGGGCTGTCGAGGCAGGTCACCGCGTCGAACGCCGGCCGTGTCCGGCGTGAGCGACGAGCGCTTCTCACTCGGCTGATCGTCCGAGGGCCTGGGTATCCTAACCGCGTATCCTCGGTGGCTTGGGAGCGTCCACGACTTGACGAGGGCGGGACGGATGCGTGATCCAGACGAATTCGATCTTGAGGAGATCGCGGCCGCGCTGGAGGACCAGAGCGCGTACGACCACCGGTGGCTGATCGATCCGGCATCGGGCGAGGTGCTGCTCTGGACGGCCGACGGCGGCATCGACGGCAAGACGCCGGTGGACCTCGAGGAGCTCGACCTCGTGCTCATCGATCCGGCACCGTCCTGGGTCTGGTACCGGGACATGGCCGACTTCGCGGATCTGCTCAGCGACGAGCGGGCCGGCCGCAGGCTGCGACGAGCGATCGACGGCAGGGGCGCCTTCCGTCGCTTCCGCTCCGAGCTGTACGAGGAGTATCCGCGCCTGGTCTCGGTCTGGCAGGGGTTCCACGACGCCCGGGCGGTCCGGCGGGCGATCGACTTCCTGGCGGACAACGAGCTCATCGCCAAGGACGCGGCGGACCGCGTCCGAGCCAAGCATCTGGACCCGGCGGTGCCCTGAGCCGCCGCCTCCGCCGTTGACCGATCGAGCCGCCGACCGCCGACGGCGGGGTTTCGCCGTCGGCGGATTGGTCAGCGCGAGGTCTCCGGCTTGTACGCAACGATCAGCTCCCAGGCGCCGGACAGCACCGCCACCCGGTCGAAGCCGACCTCCTTGAGTAGCCCGGTGTAGAACTCGACCTCCCGCAGCCGGCTCACGCAGCTGTCCACGCCGATCAGGAAGTAGCTCCAGAAGAACTGCATGGCCAGCCGGTCCGGGGTGCGGAACTCCTCGCCGATCAGCAGCAGCCCACCCGGCTGCAACGCCGCGTACGCCTTCTCGACCAGGCGGCGGGCCACCGCGTTGGGCCAGTCGTGCAGCACCCGGACGAACGACATGGCGTCGTACCCCGCCGGCAGCGGCTCGGCGAGGAAGTCGCCGCCGACGAAGCCCAGCCGGTCCGGGTGGCCCCGGTCGACCTGGGTGGCCCGCACCAGCGGTTCCACCGCCGGCAGGTTGTAGACGTCGGCCCGCAGCCCCGGGGCGCTGTCGAGCAGGTGCGCGGCGAGCGTGCCGTCGCCGCCGCCCACGTCCAGCAGTCGCCGCCGGTCCGACCACAGCCGGTCGGCGTGCCGCCGGGTCGTTTCGATCACCGGGCCGAGCCCGACGGCCATGCTGCGTTCGAAGTCGGCGGTCTGCTCGTCGCTCTGCGGCGGCCACGCGAAGTCGTCGTCGCTCATGCTGACCTCGCCGCGCAGACTCTCGGCCAGCCGGCCGTGCAGGTGTCGCCACGGGTAGCGGTCCCGGTCCCGTTCCTGCGCGTCCGGGCCGACCACCGCCACGACCGCGTCGCGTAGTCCGGGTAGGGCCCGGTAGCTGACGGTGCCGATGTCGTCGCCGGATTCGCTGCGGGTGAGGAAGCCGAGGCTCTCCAGGCAGTCGAGGAACTTGTACAGCCGCAGTGGCCGTACCTCGAACCGGGCGGCCAGCGCGTCGAGGCGGGCCGGCCCGGGTTCCAGCGCGTCGAGCAGCCCCATGGCGAGCGCGGTCTCCAGCACGTCCATGGCCTTGGGGCCGTTGGCGAGCAGGCTCATCAGTGCCCGCGGCGACAGGGTGACGCTCATCTGCCCAGCTCCTTATCCAGCGCGTCCATGAACGCGTCGACCTCGTCGAGGGTGTTGTAGACGTGCGGGCCGACCCGCAGGTAGCCCCGCCAGCTGCAGATCATGTTCCGTTCGACCAGTCGCCGCTTGACCGCTTCCCCGTCGGCGACGTCGAGGCACACCACGCCGCCGCGTCGGTGCGGTTCGGTGGGGCTGACCACGTCGATGCCGGCCGCCGCGGCGCGGTCCAGGACGCGCTGCGTCAGGGCCAGCGAGTGCCGTCGGATGGCGTCGATGCCCACCCCCGCCAGCAGGTCCAGGCCGACCTGGGAGATCAGCGAGGTGAGCGGGTACGGCGTCCCGCCGGCGAACCGTTGCGCGCCGGGGGCCCACCCGGTGGACGGCAGGAAGGTCAGCGCCCGGTCGCCGGCCTGCCAGCCGGTCGCCGCCGGTTCCAGCTGTGCCACCAGGTCCGGCCGTACGTAGAGGAAGGCGGTGCCGACGCCACAGAGCCACTTGTGCGCGCCGCCGAGGACGACGTCGACGCCGAGCGCGGTCACGTCCAGGGGGACCACCCCGACGGTCTGGAAGGCGTCCACGACCACCAGGGCGCCGACCTCGTGGGCGCGGGCGACCAGCCGCGGCAGGTCGATGGTGGCGCCGGAGGTGAAGCTGGCGTGCGACACGCACACCAGCAGCGTCCGCTCGTCGACGCGGGCCGCCAGGGTGTCCTCGTCGAACCGTGGCCCGCCGGTGCCGACGACGTCGAGGCGGGCGCCGTAGCGGCGGAAGGCGTTCCAGATGAACGGCACGGTCGGGTATTCGAGGTCGGTGGTGACGATCCGGTCGCGCGGCGGGCGGTAGTCGAAGCAGGACGCGATCCGGGCGAGCAGGGTGCTGAGGTTCGCGTCGGTGACCACGCTGCCCGGGGGCGCGCCGAGGAGGGCCGCCACCGAGTCGGCGTACCGGTCGAGGCCGACGTGCCAGCCCTGCCAGACGTCGTCGCGCCAGGTGCGCAGCGTCTCCCAGTAGCCACCGAGCACCTGTTCGACGCCCCTCGGCACCGTGCCGGTGGAGTTGTTGTTCAGGTAGACGCGGTCGGCCAGCAGCGGGAACTCGGCGCGGAGGGCGGCGTGCGCGGCGCCGTCCAGGCACTGCGGCCGGTGGCGGTCGGGGGCCGGGTCGGGTTCGCTCACTCGGGGGAGCCTCCAGTCGGGTCGGTCGGGGACGGGCGGGGACCGTCGGGTACGGCGGTGAAGACCGGAATGGAGCGGGTTGCGGCCAGATAGGGGGTGCCCTCGGTGTAGCCGGTGCCGGGGCGGGGGCCGAGCATCCGGGTCGCCAGCCGGTGGTGCGTACGCCGCCACTGGAGCACGGCCTCGGCGAATTCCCGCATCCGCCGCTGCACCAGGTCGCGGTCCGGGCCGTCGAGCCGGCCCTCGCGCGCCGCCGCCCGGTAGGCGTCGTCCACGGACGGCCGCCCGGCCCGCACCCGGTCGCGGACCTCCGGCACCGACCGGTACGCGGCCGAGTCCAGCCGCGTCGCCTCCGGGCTGCGGCAGAGCGACTCCATGAGCTTGTAGGAACGGGACTGGATGGCGCTGGCCCCTTCGGTGTACTGGCGGAAGGTCCGGAACGACTCCGGTTGCATGGTGGCCAGCAGCGAGAAGAGCGGGCTCGCGGTGGTGAGCTGGTCCCGGGCGTACGAAAGCCGGTCGGCCGCCGCTCGCGCGTGGCCGGCGGAGAGGGCGGCGATCGTGGCGCGCAGCTCGTCGACGAGGCCCGCGAAGAGACATTCGTACGCCTGGAGCACCCGGATGAACAGGTACTCGTCGTGCGACACGTAGACCGGCAGCATGCTCAGGCGCAGGGCCAGCTCCTGTGCGGTGCCGTGGACGGGGGCGGCGCGGGCGTGCAGCGCGGCCGCCGCGGCCAGCGGTTCGCGATCGGCGGGCGGTTCGGTCAGGCCGAGGCGGGCCAGTGCGGGGGAGACCGCGCGGATCCCGAGCCGGCAGCGTTTGAGCACCAGTTCCGGTGCCGGGCGCTGTTCGGGCAGCAGGTCGGTGGCGTGTGCCGAGGCGGTCAGCTCGAACGCGAGCGCGTCGGCGACCAGGCCGACGAGGAGCCGGTCGCGTCCCCGTCGCGCACCGGCCGGGTCCACTGTCCACCCGGGGGTTTCGCCCTCCCAGGGCGGTCGGGAGTCCTGGCCGGGCGGCGTGTCGTCCGGCCAGTCGGGCAGCCCGAGCAGGCGCAGTGCCAGGTAGGTCCGGTAGTCGTAGCGGCCGTCCCACTTGTCGAGCGTGACGTCGAGGAAGTCGGCCAGCAGCCGGGTGCCGGAGCCGCGGCCGGTCGTGCTGTCGGCCCCGGTCGGGGTCAGCCGTGCCCGGGTCTCGTCGAGCAGGGCGAGGAGGTCCTTTTCGACAAAGTGTTTACCGACCCGGTGAAACCTTTCCAGCACGGCGGCGTACGGGAAACGATCGGGGTCTGACGTGCCGGACAGCCAACTCGTCAGCTCGCGCACGAACGCACCTCGTCATTTCCTTCCGGTAAATTGCGACGGCGGGGGGCTTGACAATTACGGGGCGGGGGCGGATGTCAGGGGCAGGAGGGGTGATAATTGTCACTGTCCGCCTCTGTCGTGGGATTCACCCGGGCCTGCCACAGTTCGGGGAAGAAGCGGTGCGCGGTGAGCTTGGCGAGCATGGTCACGGGGCTGCCCGGGGTGCCCGCGGGGGCGTGGCCCCCGATCCGCAGCGCGACCTGGTAGTGCCGGACCCGCCACAGCGACACCTGCTCGTCCCAGTCGAGCATCGCCTCGGCCAGCCGGTGGACCGGGTCGCTCGGTGCCGTTCCCCGCAACTTCGCCGGGGTCGTCCCCCGTGCGACGAGATGCTCGCCGAAGGCCCGGCCGAGCTGCCGGCTCGCGGCCTGGACCTGCCGCCAGCCAGGTGATTCGGCGCCGGAACCGTTGCCCAGCGCCGGCTGCATCTCCTGGAAGACGGCCGGCGCCAGATGCCGGAACATCTCGAGCTGCTCGGTGATCAGCCGTACCGCGAGGGTTGCCCGGGTCAGCAGCGCCTCGGCCGTCGCCGGATCTCCGGCATCGACCAGAGTCACCGCCTCGGCCAGTTCGGCCTGTGCCAGCTTCAGCCACAGCTCGGCGGACTGGTGCGCCACCTGAAAGAGGAGTTCGTCGCGGTGGATCATCTCCTCCGGACGTCGTTGCAGGTCGAGCAGTGTCTCCGTGCGCATGTAGCGCGCGTAGTCCGTGGCACCGTTTCCCGGCAGCACGGGGGAGTGGTCCCGCTTCACCGAATCGACTCCTTCGATATGCGTCGGCGCAGCAACAAAAAGGGGGTGCTCGCGGCGCGTGACTGCGGAATTATCCAACGACGAACGGCAATATGTCACCCCCTCCTGGAGATTCGGTCGAGGCTGAATGCAGGAAGATTTACTGACTTTCCACAATGAACTGACCGTCGTGCAGACATAGGGGCTAAATCGGGTGGCACGACCTGTCGCCGCGCCGGATCGTCGCCGGCTGTCGGCCCGGGTTCACCTGTGAAAAGAGCCGATCGGCCAGGTGCGCCGAGCGCCGTCACGATCGACTACGTCCAATACCATGAGGCCCATGGTCGCAACCTGGTGGCTGCGGCGCCGATCCCGGCGCCCCGGCGCGGTCGGCTCGTGCCACCGTGACCCCGCCGACCCGAGAGCCGCTCGATGACGCAACCCCTCGCCGGCCTCTCCCGCCCGCCCACCCGCTGGCTGGGGATCGTGTTCGGGGTCATCGGCCTGTTGTCCCTGGTGCTCGGCTACCTCGGCTTCGAACGTCTGATGCAGGCCCGACCGGAAAGCCTCCACGACCGGTACGACGTGCTCTACTACGACCTCCAACTCTTCGTCCTCGGCGCCGAACCGTTCCAGGAGGCGGGCCCCTACCCGTGGCAGTTGCAGATCGCCCGCTTCACCGCCCCGCTGTTCACCCTGCTCGCCGTGGTCGAGGCAGGCCGGCTGCTGCTGGCCGCCGAGATTCGCCGCCTGCGCGCCCGACGGGCCCGCGACCACGCCCTGGTCTGCGGCGACTCGCAGTTCGCCCAGATGCTCGCCGACCGGCTCTTCGCCGACGGTGAACGCGTCGTCGTGGTGCGCTCCGAACCGTTCGGACCACTGGAGTACCGCCAGCGCCGCTACCTCGGCGTCGTCGGCGACCCGACCAGCGCCGAGGTGCTGCGCGGCGCCGGCCTGCCGATGGCCCGCATCGTCTACGCCTGCACCGGCAACGACGACCGGAATCACGCCATCGCCAACACCGCCAGCCGGCTGATCCAGGACCGAGGGCAGCCACCCCGGGTCTACGTCCAGGTCCACGACCCCGAGATGTGCCTGTCCCTGCAGGCACGGCGGCTCGGTGCCGCCGGATCCAGCCGGCTGCGGCTGGACTACTTCCACGTCGACGACATCGCCGCCCGCGCGCTGCACCGGCACCACCCGCTGCGCCGTCCCGCGCCCGGCCGACCGCTGAAGGTCCTCATCGCCGGCACCGGCGCCTTCCGGCGCGCCCTGCTGGTGGAGACCGCCCGGCACTGGCGCGGGTGCCGGGCCGACCCGGGCGCCGGCGAGCCGGACCCACTCCTGCACGTGGACCTCGTGGCCCCCGACGCCGGCACCGAACTGGCCCTGGCCGCCGCCCGCTACCCGTTCCTGACCACCGTCTGCCGACTCTCCGCGTACGATCACGATCTCGACGAGCTCACCGGTCTGCCGCAACTGGCCGCCGGCGGCTACGACCGCATCTATCTCTGCGCCCCGGACGAGCGCAGGGGACTGCAGTTCGTACTGGACACACCCGCGCTCTGGCGCGGAGCGGAGAGCGCCGTCTTCGTGCCGGTCTACCGGCAGGCGGCGCTCGCCGCCGCCTTCCACGGCGACTCCCGCCACGACCTGCTCGACGAGGTGCACGGCAAGCTGTGCCTCTATCCGGTGCTCACCCACGCCTGCGACGCCACACTGATCGCCGAGGACCTCACGGAACGGTTGGCCCAGCAGATCCACGACCGATATCTGCGCGCCCAGCGGCGGGCCGGGGTGCGCCCCGGTGACGCGCCCGCCATGGTGGACTGGTCGAGCCTGCCCGAGTCACTGCGGCGGGCCAACCGGGCGCACGTCCAGGACATCGCCGCCAAGCTGTTGAATCTCGGCTGCGTCGTGGCACCCCGACACGGCGGCACCGGCGACGCCTCGGCCGCCGGGCAGGCCATCGACGACCGGATCGACGAGCTCGCCCGACTCGAGCACGAGCGGTGGTGTCAGGAACGGCAGGGGGAGGGCTGGACGTACGGCAAGCCGCGCGACGACGTCCGGCGGCGGCATCCCGCCCTGCGGCCCTGGCACGAGCTGACCCCCGACGTCCAGGAGCAGAACCGCGAGGAAATCCGGGCGCTGCCCGACGTGCTCTCCGACAGCGGGTTCGAGCTGATCCGGCTGGCCCGCACCGTGCCGGCCCAGCGGAGAGGACCGGCCGATGGGGCCTGACCCCGCGCCGCTGCGCGTCGGCATCACCGGGCACATCCACCTGACCCCCGCCACCGAGCGGCTCGTCGCCGACGCGCTCCGCGTCGAGCTGCGCCGGATCAGCGACCGGCCGGTGCACGGCGTGACCTGCCTGGCGGCCGGCGCCGACCAGATCTTCGCGCGCGCGGTCCTGGCCGCCGGGGGGACGTACGAGGTGATCCTGCCGGCCCCGGACTACCGTTCGATGGCGATCGGACCGAACAGCCGGGCCGCCTTCGACGAACTGCTCCAGCGGGCCACCCGGATCATCCACACCGGACACCGCCGCTCCGGCACCGCCGCCTACGTGGCCGCCAACCAGGAACTGCTCCGCCGGATTCAGCGACTCGTCGCGGTCTGGGACGGCGAACCCGGTTGCCATGCCGCGGGGACGGACCGCACCGTCGACGGGGCACGGCAGCTCGGCATTCCGACCACGATCCTCTGGCCCACCGGTGCGCGGCGAGCCTCCACCCCGGATTGACCACCCGGTGCCGCCGAGTGTCACGCGGCCCCGATCCTCGGACGCTGATGGTCGGCCAGCCGGAACCCGACACCACGTACGGCGTCGATGGTGACGCCGGTGCCCAGCTGGGCGAGCTTGCGCCGCAGTCGCTTCACCAGGGACTGTACGTCCGCCTTGCGTTGCCGCCGCTCGTCCCGCCAGACCGAGCGGTGCAGCTCGGGGTAGCTCCAGACCCGGACCGGCTCGGCGGTCAGGCAGGTCAGCAGGTCGTGCTCGAGTCGGGTGAGATCGACCTCCCGGTCGCCGCAGCGGGCGGTTGATCGAGCAGAGTCGATCAGCAGGACGTCGTCAGGTGCCGCCGCCGGTGGTGGGGCGGGCCGTGGCGCGGCCGGCGCTGTCGCGGGTTGCCGCGGCGCCGCGATCAGTTTGCGCAGCTCATCGAGGTCGGCCACCAGCAGCAGTGGCGCGACGCCGTCGAGGAGTTCCGCGAGCCGGATCCGTTCGGCCGGCGACGGCGTCACCGCGATCAACAGTGGAAAGAGCTTCTCGGCCGGAGCCGATTCGTCCGGCAGGTTACTTTCGTCGTCCTCGGCCACAGCTCCCACCCCGAAACGATGGGCAATTTCTGCCTAACTTTCTCATGACCGTGACGATAATTGTCAATCTTGCCGCGAACCAGGCAACGGTTAGTGACAAGTTGCTCACATCCCGTTCTTGATCGTCCTTTCTTCTAGATCATAGTGTCCAATCGGGCAGCCGGCGTGACCCGCACGGCGGCCCGGGGGCATGGGGGGTTCGTTCGTTCCAGCGTGATCCAGAGGATCTCCTGCACCCTTCGCCATGACTCGGTCAACTGCGGGTCGTTCTGGAGGAGGCAGCAGCGATGCTGAGACGTCCACACACGAGGCGCATAGCCAGATCTCTGGTGAGCGCAGGCGCGGCTCTGGCCCTCGCCACGACAGCTCTGGTCACCATGAGCACCGGCGCACAGGCCGAAACGGGCACCGGCGCGGCGTCCACCTCGGACAAGATCCGCCCGGATCTGACGAAGCAGCTGCAGGCCAAGGGCGAGGGCGACTTCTGGATCCACTTCAAGGACAAGGCGAACCTCGCCAAGGCCAGCGCCACCAAGGACTGGAACAAGCGAGGCACCGCGGTCGCCGAGGAGTTGCAGAAGACCGCCGCGGGAAGCCAGAGCAAGATCCGGGCCGAGCTCGACAAGGCGGGCGTGAAGTACCAGACCTTCTGGGCGACCAACGCCATCCGGGTCAGCGGCGGCTCGTCCACGATGGTGCAGAACTTCGCCACCCACGCCGAGGTCGACGGCCTGTACGCCCCGATCGAGTACAAGGTGCCCGAGGTCACCGAGGGCACCAACGAGAAGACGGTGAACGCCCTCGAGTGGGGCATCGCGAACATCAAGGCTGACCAGGTCTGGTCCCAGTACGGTGTCAAGGGCGCCGGCATCACGGTGGCGAACATCGACACCGGCGTCCAGTTCAACCACCCGGCGCTGGTGAACTCCTACCGCGGCAACAACGGCGACGGCACGTTCGACCACAACTACAACTGGTACAACGCCGCCGGGACCTGCGCCGCCGCCCCCTGTGACACCAACGGCCACGGCACCCACACCATGGGCACGATGGCCGGCTCCGACGGAGCGAACCAGATCGGCGTCGCGCCCGAGGTCAAGTGGATCGCGGCGAACGGCTGCTGCCCCACCGACGACGCGCTGATCTCCTCCGGCCAGTGGATGCTGCAGCCGCGGGACCTCAACGGCCAGAACCCGGACGCCAGCAAGCGGCCGAACATCATCAACAACTCGTGGGGAACCACGCTGCCCTCCAACGAACCGTTCATGGAGGACGTGACCAACGCGTGGGCCGCGTCGGGCATCTTCGGAGCCTGGGCCAACGGCAACAACGGCTCCGGCTGCCAGACCAGCGGCTCGCCGGGCAGCCTGACCAGCAACTACTCCGCCGGCGCGTACGACATCAACAACAACATCGCCAGCTTCTCCTCCCGCGGCGCCGGGCAGAACGGCACGATCAAGCCGAACATCTCCGCACCCGGCGTGAACGTCCGGTCGAGCATTCCGGGCAGCAGCTACGCCAGCTACAACGGCACCTCGATGGCCACCCCGCACCTGGCGGGGGCGGTCGCGCTGCTGTGGTCGGCGGCACCGGCGCTGGTCGGTGACGTCAACGCGACCCGCGCGCTGCTGAACACCACGGCGGTCGACAAGGCCGACAGCCAGTGCGGCGGCACCGCGGCGAACAACAACGTCTACGGCGAGGGCCGGCTGGACGTTCTCGCGCTGCTCGACGCGGCCCCGATCGGCGACACCGGCACCCTGGCCGGCACGGTCACCGACGCGGCCACCGGCGCCCCGATCGCGGGTGCCACCGTGGCCCTGACCGGTGGGGCCGACCGCCAGCTGACCACCGGGAGCGACGGCAAGTACTCGTCCCTCCTGCCGGCCGGTGACTACCAGGTCGCCGTCTCTGCATTCGCCTACCAGAGCAAGACGGTGCCGGCGACGGTCACCACGAACGCGACGACCACGATCAACGTCGCGCTGGCGGCGGTGCCGAGCGTCACCGTCAGTGGTTCGGTCACCGACGGCTCCGGACACGGTTGGCCGCTCTACGCGAAGGTGAGCGTCGAGGGTCCGGCCGGTGTGTCCGACTACACCACGCCCGCCGACGGCCGCTACAGCTTCAAGCTCCCGGCCGGGGCGACGTACAGCGTCAAGGTCGAGCCGCAGTACCCGGGCTACCAGACGGTGACCAAGGACGTCGTGGTCGGCTCGGGCAACGTCACCCACAACGTGGCCGTTCCGGTGGTCGCCAACTCCTGCACCGCGGCGCCCGGATACCGGTGGGGCTCCGACGGGGTGTACGAGACCTTCGACGGCACCACCGTGCCGTCCGGCTGGTCCGTGGTGGACGGGCTTGGCAACGGCCAGGTCTGGCAGTTCAACGACCCGGGCAACCGGGGCAACCTGACCGGTGGCACCGGCAACTTCGCCATCGTCGACAGTGACAAGTACGGCAGCGGCCAGCGGCAGGACACCTCCCTCGTCAGCCCGGTCGTCGACCTGACCAACGTCGCGGCGCCGGTGATCCGGTTCAACCAGGACTTCCGGCAGCTGAGCGCCAACCGCGGTGCGGTCGACCTCAGCCTCGACGGCGGTGCCACCTGGTCCAACGTCCTCCTGCAGTCGACCAGTGCCCGCGGGCCACTGGCCACCGAGGTCAAGATCCCGCAGGCGGCCGGCAACGCGCAGACCCGGGTGCGGTTCCGTTACTACGACGCCGCCTGGGCATGGTGGTGGCAGGTCGACAACGTGCTGATCGGCAGCCAGGTCACCTGCCAGCCGGTCGACGGTGGCCTGGTGCTCGGCCACGTCCAGGACAAGAACGACAACAGCTACGTCAACGGTGCGACCGTCACCAGCGACGATCGGCCGGCGGAGAAGGCCACCACGGTGGCCACCCCGGACGACACCAAGCTGCCCGACGGCTTCTTCTGGATGTTCTCGTCGCTGACCGGCTCGCACAAGTTCACCGCGAACGCCGGCAAGTACGTCGGCCAGAGCAAGCAGGTCAACGTCGCGACCGACTGGGTGACCGGCACGAGCTTCCAGCTCGCGGCCGGCCAGCTGTCGATCAAGCCGGCCGAGGTCGTCGGCACCGCGAAGATGCCCGACGGCAAGGTCAGCAAGAGCTTCACGGTGACCAACACCGGCGGGGCTCCGGTCGACGTGGAGTTCAGTGAGCGGGACGGCGGCTTCGTGCTCCAGCGGGCCGACGGTTCCCAGCTGAGCAAGCAGCAGCTGCTCGCCGCCAGCGGCGCACCGGAGCAGCGGCTCAACGTCCCGACGTCGTTCGCCGCCCAGGCGTCCGACAAGTCGTCCACGACCCCCGCCGCGGTCGGCCCGCACGCCGCGCCCTGGACGAACATCGCCAACTACCCGGCGAAGGTGATGGACAACCGGGTGGTGAACCTCGACGGCAAGGTCTACTCGATCGCCGGTGGCGACGGGACGGCCTCCTCCGCGAAGAACTACGTCTACGACCCGGTCGCCCAGAACTGGGCGCCGATCGCCGATCTTCCGGGCGCGCGTAACGCCGTGACGGTGGGCGTCGCGGACGGGAAGATCATCGTGACCGGTGGCTGGGGCGCGTCCGGGCCCGACGGCACCACCTGGACGTACGACCCGGCGGCCAACAGCTGGACGAAGAAGGCCACCAACCCGGCGGCGCGCGCCGCGGCAGGCCAGGCGGTCGCGGACAACAAGCTGTACGCCGTCGGCGGCTGCACGACGTCGTCCTGCACGCCGATGTCGAACTCCGTGGTCCGGTACGACCCGGGCAGCGACACCTGGGAGACGCTGCCCAACTACCCGAAGTCGGTGGCGTTCCTGTCCTGCGGCGGGATCGACGGTGCCGTCTACTGCACCGGCGGTAACGACGGGTCCGTGGCGCAGAAGGCCAGCTACGCCTTCGACCCGGCGGCCAACGCCTGGAAGGCCATCGCCGACGCGCCGGCCGACAACTGGGCCAGCTCGTTCGCGGTCGCGAGCGGCAAGCTCATGGTGGTCGCCGGCGTGCAGGGTGGCGCCATCACCAACGCCGGCTTCGCGTACGACCCGGCCAGCAACTCGTGGTCCAACCTGCCGAACGCCAACATCGCTCGCTATCGTGGCGGCGCGGCGTGCGGCTTCTACAAGGTCGGCGGCTCGTCGGGCAACTTCGACGCCGCGGCCGAGAGCGAGGCGCTGCCCGGGTTCGAGGGGTGCGCCGAGGCCTCGGCGGACGTCAGCTGGATGACGATCGACAAGACGTCGGCCACGCTGGCGCCGGGTCAGAAGGTCACGGTCACCGTCGCGATGACGGCGAACGTCGACCAGCCGGGTACGTTCAACGCTTCGGTCGCGATCAAGCAGAACACGCCGTACACGGTGCAGCCGGTGGCGGTGACGATGACGGCGAACCCGCCGAACACCTGGAGCAAGCTGATGGGCACGGTCACCGGGACGAGCTGCCAGGGTGCGAAGGCTCCCGTGGTCGGCGCCATCGTCCAGGTCGACTCGTGGGCGAGTTCGTACACGTTCGTCGCCGACGCGGACGGCAAGTACGCCTACTGGATGGACCGTCGGAACAACCCGCTGACGCTCATCGTCGCCAAGGACGGCTGGAAGCCCCAGACCCGTCAGACGAAGCTCGTCAACGGCACGCCGGTGGTGGAGGACTTCGCGCTCTCCCCGATCAAGTGCTGACGATCTGATCGTCAGCTGACAGATCCGGCCCGCCTGGTCATCGACCAGGCGGGCCGGACCGCGTGGTGGGGCGGATCGGCCGGGTGGGAGTGTGTCGGCGGCGTTGACGGTCAGGCGGTGGCCAGGCGGAAGCCGACCCCACGGACCGCGTGGATGGTCGGCGTGGCGTCCAGCCGGGCGAGCTTGCGCCGTACCCGGCGCACTACCGAGTGCATGTCGGAGCCGCGGCCCAGGTGTCGGTTGCCCCACACCGTCAGGTGCAGCTCCTCGTAGGTCCACACCTGGCCGGGCGTGCCGACCAGGCAGCGCAGGAAGTCGTGCTCCAACGGGGTCAGTTCGATCTCACGGTCCAGCCAGCGCAGCATTCGACGGTCGGAGTCGACGCTCAGTCCGGGCGGTGTGCCGGCGCCCGCCACGGCCGCGGGGATCGCGGCCTCGACGGGTGGTGCCGCGGTGGCGCGGGGCGCCCCGGGCACGCCGAGGAACTCCCGGGCCTGGTCGACGCTCGACACGATCAGGAAGGCCGCTGTTCCGGCGAGCAGTTGTGCGAGTCGTTTGCGTTCGTCCGGCGAGGATGCGATGCCGATGATCAGGGATGCGGTCGGAATTCCGCTCATTCTCCGCCCTCTTCCGGTTCCGCCTGTTCCAGGGGCATTTCACCGCGGCGTCGAGCACCTGGCCAACTGGCGCTGGTCAGGTCGAAGCTGGGGCAGGCGGCTGTGAATGGCCAGCATGTGGCTGGTCCGGTGCGGACCAGCCTGAAACCGAATTTCCCGTCTACTCGGATTGTTCGGACGTGCGGCCTTTGGTGGAGTCGCCGGTTCAAGTCGTTGTGAGGCATTTCTTCCGGTGGTCACCCGACCGCTTCTTTAATTGGTATAGTATTATACATCGATGTAATGGGCAGATCAAGATTTGGTCGTTACAAGCCCGAATAGGCCGTGTTTTCGTCCGTTTGTCGTGGACAGCGTTGGCCACCGGCCGTACCGGGTACCCGGGGCGAATGGCCGAGCTGCTCGAGGACGGGGACATCTACTTCCTCTACCGCCCACGGGTCGAGGAGGAGCACGTCGACTCGCTGGCGGAGGTTCAGCGGCTGCTGGTCGTGATGCACCCGCGGCACGGGCGGCACCTACGGCTGCTGGTGGTCGGACGCAAACGGTTGCCCGGCATCGAGGAACACGACCGCTTCTGGGCATTCGTCGACGAGGTGGTGGACCGGCCCCAGCAACTGCACGAGGCCCTGCGGGCGCGCAGCTACCGGACGAGGACCCGCGACAGACGCGAGCAGCCGCCGGCCCGGCCCGCGGCGGAGGGCGCGTACGTGATCGCGCGCCACGACGACCACACCCACCTCGCGTACGAGCTCGAACTCCCGCCGCGTCTCGGCGCGGCGCAGCACGACCTCAGCATCGAGTCGGAGGCGAGCTACATCGTCACGGTGAAGAACCCGCAGGCGCCCTCTCCGCCCGGCGTCGGCCTACGCGGGCCCCGGAAGGTCCGGCTGCCCGCCGCGCTGCAGGCGGCGTTCCACGGGCGCCGGTTCGCCCCGCTCGACCCACCCGACTTCCTCGACCAGCCGGGAACCGAGCTGGTGCTGATCGGAGCGGCCCACGACGCCTCGGCGGAGTTGGGAATCGACCTGGACTCGGAGGTGGAGCGGGCGGCGCGGAGCACGGTCTTCGGGGACCTGCGGATCGGGCGCCGGGAGCGCCCGGTCGCCCCGCTGTTCACCGGTGAATGGGCCTGACCGCCCGCGGCGCACCCGCACCGCCCCCGTCCCACCGCCGCGAGCACCGCCCCCGGCCGTGGCCGTGGCCCGTCCCGACGTGGCTCACCCCAGCCGGGCCGCCGCCAGTTCGGCCAGGCCGCGCACCCGGTCGGGCTCCGGCGGATACGCCCGGACCGTGGTCACCACGTCCCCGACCCGCACCACGGCGATGTAGCCGACGTGCTCGGCCGAACTCGGCCGTAGCTGCACCACGTCCTGCTGGACGAGCAGGGACTCGTCGCCGGCGAAGCCGGTGTCCACGACGGCGAACCGCTCCACGGTCGGCGTCGCCGAGGTGGGCTTCGCCTGCCCGCACCGGTCGATGACGGCGCGGACATCGGTCAGGTTGTCATGGCCCCAGCCGGCGGTGTACCGCTCGACGATCTGCGACACGCTGGTGCCGCCACCGGATGCGCCGCCCGTTCGGTAGGCGACCGTCTCCAGGGCTTCCTGTCGTGCCAGCGAGGTGAACGAACGGGACCGGTACGCCGGGCACAGACCATCCCAGAATCCCCAGTACCAGCGGTCCGGGTTCTCCATCTGTTCCGCCTCGAAGCGCCGCCAGTCGCCGGGACCGAGGTCCTGTGTCTGGAGCAGCGGGTCGGCGGACGCCGACGCGGACGGGCCGGCCGGTGCCGAGGACATGGCGGTGGCCGCGGCCGACGCGGTCGGGACGGTCGACGTGGTCGGAACGGTCGACGTCGTCGGAACGGTCGACCCCGCCGATCCGTCCGGGGCGGAGAGGAGGCCGGGTCGTTGCCCGGCCAGGCCCGCGCCCAGCATTCCGGCGACCGCCGCGACGGTGAGCACGCCGGCGCCCGCCGCGAGAACCTGGCGGTGGCTCCGTTGCCGGCCGCGCCGGCGGACCTGGTCGGCCGGCGCGAAGGTGGCCGGCGGGGGTGTCCCACGCAACGTGGTGAACAGCGCGTCGAGCTCGTCAGACATGGCTCGTCTCCTCCAGGTCTACGCCGAGCAGGCCGGCGAGCGCGCGCCGACCGCGTGCCAGCCGGGCCTTGACCGTGCCCTCGGGCGTGCCCGTCTCCCGGGCGACCTCGGCCACCGGCAGGTCGCAGAGGTGATGCAGCACGATGGCGGTCCGTTGCTCGACCGGCAGGCGGGCGAGCGCGGTGAGGAGCGCGACACGGTTCGCGTCGGGACCGGGTATTTCTCCTGGCGGGCCGGACCGGCGGTGGGCGATCAGCCGGTTGCGGGCCCGCCGCCACCGGCTCACCGCGATCCGCCGGGCCACGGTACGTACCCACGCCTCGGGCGCCTCGTACGTGGTCACCGTCGACCACCGCTGCCACGCCCGGGCGTAGGCCTCGTGCAGCACGTCCTGCGCCTCGGCGGGATCACCGGTCAGGGCGTGGAGGAACTCGAAGAGCCGCTGCCGGGTGGCCCGGTAGAAGGCGTCGAAGGACGTCGCCTCGTCGTTGCCCGCTGAGGGCGAGGCGACGTCGGCGTACGGCATGTTGGCAACCCCCGGTGGCATCTCGTCGAGCCGAACTGGCGGCCACGTCCGGCCTGACATGCTAGAAGATGTCCGGTTGGGGCCGTTCGGCCGGGCCTCCCTGCGCCACCGCGACGCCGGCCCGACCGGCCGCGTCCGCTCAGGAGAAGTGGGTACGCGGCCGATCCAGCCGTTCCCCGTCCACGATCAGGTCGACCTTCTCGTTGTAGAAGGCGACCAGCCCGGCGATCGGCAGCAGTGCCGCGGTGGGGAAGCTGTACGACCAGGCCAGGTCCGGGTGCACCGGGCCGTCGACGCGTACCGACCAGTAGTTGCTGGTCCGGCCCTTGTACGGGCAGGCGCTCCTGGTGTCCGACGGCACCAGGTGCCGGAGCTCCAGGTCGGTGCGGTCGAGGTAGTAGCGGGTCGGCAGGCCGGTCTCGAAGACCAGCACCGGCGACGTCGACTCGGCCAGCACCGTCCCGTGCAGCTCCACCCGGACCCCGCGCGAGGACCGCAGCGCGTCCACCCGGGCGTACGGGTTCCGGGGATGGACGAACACCTCCTCGTCCTCCTCGAACCAGCCGTCCAGCGCGGCCCAGTCGAACCGGATCGTGTCCGCCAGCCCGGGCAGCGCGTCGTCTCCGTACCACCGCGCGCAGCCGGCACGGGTGGTGTCGCCGACCCGCAGCCCGTGCAGCCGGGCGGTGCCGCGCTGCGACGGCTCCGTACGCTGCTCGTCGAGCAGCAGGGCACGATCCACGTCCGCGCTCGGGACGTAGTACTGCGGGTAGTACGGCCATTCCCACACGTACCGGGCCCGCATGGTGTCCAGCACCGGCTCGGCGGCGAGGAACGCGCGGACCCGGCGGGGCACCGGCTCGACGTGGTCGACGGGGGTGATCGCCTTCGGATAATCCGGCACCAGGTCCTCCACTGCTGGCTCGCGTCGCTACCGATTCCACGATCGGCGCACTTGAGCGTTCGCGCAGGATGTGACCTGAGGCACCATCCTTCCGAGCGGGAATGAGAACGGTCATCCGATGATTTGGTGGCTGGTGTGACTGCCGCACACTTCTCCGTCCGGCTCCGGGCGGACGCCCCATGACCGCGACCGTCGACACGATCGAGCAATCCACTCCGGCCCCGCTCGCCGGTGACCTGATGAGCACCCGGCAACGGCTGCGCCTCGTCCTCGTCCTCGGCTCGCTGATCGCCATCGGGCCGCTGACCATCGACATGTACCTGCCGGCCCTCCCGGCCATCACCACCGACCTGCACACCACCTCGGCGTCCGTCCAGCTGACCCTGACCGGCACCCTCGCCGGCCTGGCCATCGGGCAGTTGCTGATCGGGCCGCTGTCCGACGCGGTGGGCCGACGCAAGCCGCTGCTCGCCGGCATCGGCCTGCACATCGTCGCCTCCGTGCTCTGCGCGCTCGCGCCGAACATCGGGGCGGTCGGTGCCCTGCGCGTACTGCAGGGACTCGGTGTCGCGGCCACCTCCGTGGTGGCGACGGCGGTCGTCCGCGACCTGTTCAGCGGCTCCGCCTTCGCGAAGCTCTTCTCCCGGCTGATGCTGGTGATGGGTGTGGCCCCGATCCTGGCCCCCACTCTCGGCAGCGGGCTGCTGCGCTGGTCGGACTGGCGGGGCGTCTTCGTCGCCCTCGCCGTCTTCGGCGTCCTGCTCGCCGTCGTCGCCACCGTCGGGCTTCCGGAAACCCTGCCGCCCCAGCAGCGCCGCCGCGGCGGTGTGGCCGCCACCGGGCGGGACTACGCCACCCTGCTGCGCGACCGGACCTTCGTCGGCCTGGTGCTGGTCACCGGGCTCGCCATGGCGGCGCTCTTCGCGTACGTCGCCGGGTCGTCGTTCGTCTTCCAGCAGCAGTACGGGCTCGACGAGCAGCAGTTCGGGATCGCCTTCGGCGCCGGCGCCGTCGGGCTGATCACCGCCACCCAGCTCAACGTGCGGCTGCTGCGCCGGTACACGCCGCAGCGGATCCTCGTCGCCGCGCTTGCCATGGGCACCGCGGCCGGACTGGTGCTGGTCGTCGTCGCCGCCACCGGGTTCGGTGGACTCCCCGCCATCCTGGCCCCGCTGTGGGTGGTGCTCGCCGCGGCCGGGCTGGCCATGCCGAACGCACCCGCCCTGGCGCTGTCCCGGCACGGCGAGGCGGCGGGCACCGCGGCGGCGCTGCTCGGGGCGGTGCAGTTCGGCATCGGGGCCCTGTCCGCGCCGCTGGTCGGTGCGCTCGGCACCGGAAGCGTGGCGATGGCCGCGGTGATCGCCGGCGGCATGATCACGGCGACCGCCGTCCTGCTGGCCGTCGTCCGGCCCGCGCGACTCGCCGCGATCGAGCCGGACGCGGTCGCCGTGGCCACACACTGATCCGGGCCGCACCGGCCCGCCGTCCACCATCTCGGGCGGCGGGCCGTCGGCGGCGAGACAGCCGGCCGGGTCGGCCTGGACGCGTACCCGCTTCGCCGCGCGGTGTCCGCCGACCGCCCGACCCTCCGGGCCCGCTCAGCCCCGGCGATCCTCGTCCGGCACAGGTATCTCCTGGTTCTGCTCCTGCGCGTCGGCGTCGGTGACGTCGCCGCGTACCGAGCTGGCCAGGTCGGCCTGGTCGCTCGGCGGCACCAGGACGCCCTGCTCCGCCAGGTCGGCCTCCGACGCCTCCGGCACCGCGTCCGAGACCCGGTCCGGCGGGCCGACCACCGTCTCGTCCTGCCGCTGCTCCTGCGCGTCGGCCTCCGGCGGTTGACGCAGCGGATCGGCCTGCTCGCCCCGATCGGTGCTCACCATGATCTCCCGACGGCCGCGCTCAGCGCGTACGTTCCACGAAGGGGGCGGTCAGGTCGGCGACGTCACCGTACTCCGCCGGGAGCTGCGCGACGACATCGTCGTACGCGTCCGGCGGCAGGGCCTCGCGGAGGACGTCGAACACCGCGGTCACCGCGTCCTTCGCCTGCGTCACGTCGACGTCGGCCCGCCCGCTGACCCGCTCGACGAACACGTCGAGTCCGAACCGCTCGGCGGTCTCACCGGAGGCGAAAGCGTACGGCCGCAGACCCCGCGGGAGTTGGCCGGCCAGGTCCCGTGCCTCGCCGCCGTCGATCCGCTCTGCCAGGGTGGTCAGCGTGGCGCGGACGAGGGCGGTCGCCTGCTCCGACGACGTCCCCGTCCGCTTCGCCACCAGGCCGATGAACTGATTGTCGTCCATCTGCAAGGCCCTTCTCTCGGCTGGATGCCCCGCTTTCCCCGCCAGCACCGCCTCAAACGGCACGGCCGGCGCGGCGCGACCATCGGGCCGGATCGACATCCCGGTGGAGCCACGGACGACGGCGGCCCCCGGGATCACCCCCGGGGGCCGCCGGCCGGACGATCGTCAGCGGTAGATGTGCACCGGGGTGCCGACCTTGAGGGTCGACCAGAGCCGGTTCATCGCCGGCACGGGCACCCGCACGCACCCGTGGCTGGCCGGATACGCCGGCACCGAGTTGGCGCCGTGCACCGCGTAGCCGTTGTAGAAGTAGTACGGCCGCCACAGCAGGCCGAGGTTGCTCTGCCGCCAGCCGTCGATGCGTCGCTGCATCGTGTAGTTGCCGGTCGGGGTCGGCGTGCTGGCCTTGCCGCTGGACGCGTCCAGGATGCGCACCACCGAACCGCCGCGGGCCAGGTACAGCACCTGCTTGCTCAGGTTGGCCTCCAGCGAATAGCCGGAGTGGGTGTACTTCGGCTTGGGGACGACCGGACGGTCGAGCGCCGACCAGGTGCGCGGCCCCACGATGCCGTCGCGGGCGAGACCGTTCACCTTCTGGAAGGCGACGACCGCGTGGAACGTCGACGGTCCGAAGGCGCCGTCGACGGTTCCCACGTCGTAGTGCAACGCGGTGAGGCGGCGCTGCAGGGTGGTCACCGCCGCGCCCTTGGTGCCCTGGCGCAGGACCGGCCGGCTGCTGGTGGCGGCAACCGTCACGAGGGCGGCGCTGGTGGCGACAGGTGCGCTGGTGGCCGCCCCCGCCGCCGACGCCGGGCCGACGGGGACGGCCAGGCCGGCGGCCACCAGGAGGGCCGTCCCGAGGGCGGCCCGCGAGGCGGGATGGCGGATCGTGCTGGGTGGGGTGAGGGGAAACACTGTTCCTCCCTTTCGTACTCCTGCGTTGACGGTGGTGCGTGGAGACGGGAGCAGTGTCCCGTCCAGAGTCAATTGTGGATGTATCGCCGGATCGGGCGACAGGGGGGAGAGGTCACGATTGACGCGCGCCGAAGCCACTGGTTCGACGGGCCGGGGTCCGGTGGCGCGAGTACCGTGCACGGCGGAACGATCAGCGCTAGGAGGTCCCGCAGTGCAGACGACGACCGTGGACGTGCCGACCGACGACGGCGTGGCCGACGCGTACCTTGTCCGGCCGGACGGGGACGGCCCCTTCCCGGCCGTCCTGACCTTCACCGACGCGTTCGGGTTGCGCCCGGCCGTCGCGCGGATGGCCGAGAAGATCGCCGCGCGCGGCTACGTCGTGCTGGTGCCGAATCTCTTCTACCGGTCCGGCCGCGCGCCGCTGATCGACCTGGCCCTGCTCGGAGACGCGAACCGGCGCGGGGAGCTGATCGAGCAGCTCCGCCCGATGATGCAGGCGCTGACCCCGGAGGTGGTGGCCCGGGATACCGGCGCCTACCTGGACTTCCTTGCCGGGCAGCCGGGCGTCGCCCCCGGTTCGGCGGCGATCGTCGGTTACTGCATGGGCGGTACGAACGCGCTGCGGGCCGTCGCGGCGTACCCGGACCGGATCTCCGCGGCGGCCGCCTTCCACGCGGGGCGGGTGGTCACCGACGCCCCGGACAGCCCGCACCTGGCCCTCGGCTCGGTCACCGGCGAGCTGTACTTCGGCCACGCCGACCAGGACCCGTCGATGACCGCCGCGCAGATCGCCACGCTGGAGAAGACCCTGCACGCGGCCGACGTCAGCTACCGCTCGGAGGTCTACACCGGGGCTCCGCACGGCTACACCCAGTCCGACACCCCGATGTACGACGAGCCGGCCACCGAGCGGCACTGGTCCGCCCTGTTCGCCCTGCTCGACCGGACGTTCCGCGGCTGACCTCCCGTTCGCCGGGCGGGCGTGGCCGGCCGCCCGGTCCGGGTCCCGACACGGCCCTGGCGCAGGTTCGGTGGCAGACCACCGACCGGAAACTGGCCCCTGTCCCGGTCCTCCCGGCCGGGCTACCGTCGCGCCAGCCCGCTCAGGAGAGGCGATCGACGGTGGCGGGGACCAGCCCCTGGCCGCGCGCCAGGCCGGTGAGCCGGCGCAGCATCCGTCGCAAGGCGTCTCCCGCCGCCGGCTCCGACATCACGTCGATACACCAGGCGCCGCCGACGCGTCGTAGGTCCCAGCGAAGGTTCGTGTCGTCGACCCGCAGCCGCCCGGTGCCGACCACCCCCGGTCGCGCCCCGGTCGTGCTTGGGCCCTCGGCCAGCCGCAGCGCCGCACTCAGGCCGGCCAACCGGCCATCGTCCAGCTCGCCGGCGAACAGCACCCGGTGCACATCCGGGCCGGTTCCCAGCCGCAGCGGTGCCCCGGACGACAGCGGCAGGTCGTCGTGGAACTGGTCGCGCAGCGCCTCTTCGGCGGGCAGTGTGCCGCCGCCGAGCCGGTGGTAGGTCGCCGCCGCGGTGGCGCGGTCGACGGCCGTCAGGCGGGCGCGGAGTCGCCGGTCCGCGCGGACCGACCGGGCGAACGCGGCGGAGCTCCACCAGCCGCCGGCGGCCGGCGTCCAGCCAGCGCTGCGGAGCAGGGGCGCGGAAAGGTCGTCGGCCAGGACGAACTCCTCGACCACGAGCCCTGCCGCATGGCCGTCACCCGTCCCGCCGTGCAGCAGGTAGTAGTCGAGCGCGGCGGTGTCCGTGCGCAGCATCGGGGTCTCGGTGGTCACTCCGGGACCGTACCGCCGCCGCCGGCCGCGGGCACGGATCTCGGCACGCGGCGCGCACCCGGCCGCAGCGCACACCTGACCGCGGCGCGGAGCCGGTGGGCGCCGTTCGGGCCGGACGGGACCCGGTGGTCCCGCCCGGCCCGGGTGCCGATCCCGCCGGCACCGAGTCGTCCCGCCGCCTTCAGGCGGGTGCGACGGCGAGTCGGGGCCCGGCGGGCGGCGCGCCGGCGAGGCTCAGCACGGTCTGCCCGCTGGCGTCGTCGACCACGGCGACCCGTACCGCGTCGGGCTCCCGGTCGGCCAGTGGCACGGCGAACACCGCGGTCACCGGGCGGCCCTGGTAGCGGGCGGCGTGCCCGACGAAGCGCCAGTCGCCGTCGTCCCAGTGCTCCCGGACGTCCGAACGGAGCAGCGGCGCGATCCGCCGGTAGACGTCGCTGAGCTGGAGCTGTTGCACCGTGGCGAGCAGCGGTACGCCGGACCCGCCGCGCAGCGGGTGGGTCAACCGGGCCCGCAGCCGGCGTAGCGGCAGCAGCCAGGCGGCGTCCAGCTCGGGCGAGAGCGCCACCACCGCCGCCAGTTCGGCGACCAGCATCGCGGTCCCGGCCAGCGGTCGCTCGGACAGCGCGCCCGGCCAGCCGGCGGGGGCCACGGCGGCAAGTGCGCCCGCCGCCACCAGCAGCGCGGCCCGGCCCAGGCTGCGGCCGGAGACCGGTGCCGAACGGGCGCTCAAACAGCCGCACGAGGAGGTGGGCGCGGCCTGGCGGGCGTACGCCAGATAGCCGAGGAAACCGACGGCCAGCACGGTCGCCGCGATCGCCTCCAGCCGCAGTACGGGCGGCAGCAGGAGCAGCGCGCCGAGGGTCAGCTCGACGCCGCCGAGCAGCCGGTACGCGGGCAGCGCCCGCCGCTGGCCGAGCAGCCGGACGAGTGCCGACCGGTTGGCGGCCGCGGCGGCGTGCCGGCTGAACAGCTTGACGCGCGAGGACCAGATCAGCACCGCACCGACGACCAGCGGTTGCAGCGCCGCGATCAGCTCGATCATTCTTCTCCAATCGGGTGGTCCGGCCGGCGGGTGCCCGGGCGGTGCGCGGCCGCCCCGCCCGGGCCTCGCCGATCAGGCGGCTGCGTAGACGGTGGCGATGCTGATCTCGTTGGTGTCCGGATGCCAGGCGCCGAGAACCTGGACGTGCCGGCCGACCCGCAGCAGCGACATGTCGCTGATCGCCGGGGTGTTGTTGTAGACCGCGGCGGAGCGTCCCGGCACGACGTGCGCGACGATCCGGCGGCCCTGATGGTCGAGGTGCAGCATGTTGCGGCCGACCGACGCGATGTGCGCGTGCAGGTTGACGATGTTGACCCAGATGGAGTCCGCGGCGAGCGTTCCGTCGGGCAGGCGGAGGCCGCGGGCGTAGAGGCCGTCCCCGACCGCCACCTGGTCGAAGGTGGTCGGGTTCAGCTTCCAGATGCTGGTGCCGTCGGTGATCCGGATCGAGTGCAGGACCAGGTCCGAGCCGGTGACCAGCAGCATGCTGCCGGAGATTTTGCTGATCCGGCCCTCGGCGAAGTTCGGGTCCGGCGCGCCCGGTTCGACGGTGACGGGCTCGGCGGCGAAGGCCGCTTCGGGGGCGAGTGAGCCGAGCCCGGTGGCGCCGACCACGCCACCGAGCGCGGCGGTGGCGAGCAGCCGCCGGCGATTCAGGGTCTGGTTCATGGTGGCGTCTCCCGTTCAGACGACGTCGACCGAGCAGGGCCGCAGCCCGGTGGAAAGACTGGCGATGGCGCTGTACGCCGCAGGCGTCAGGTCGATGATGCGGTTGGTGCCGCAGGACGCGCCGCAGCACGTGCGCTCGCCGCACCACAGGTCGGTCTGCGGGCCGCAATCGGCGATCGTGGTGCCGATCCGCTTGCCGCTGCAGGGGTTGGTGGTGTAATGCGTGAAGCCGCAGGTGCGGCGGCTCATGCTGATGCCGCACTTGTCCGGGTGGGTGATGGCGAAGCATGCGTCCGAGGCGTTGGGCCAGGCGTGCTGGTAGTTGCCCGACTTGCAGGTGCCGCAGGCGCCTCCGCCGGCGGTGCCGCAGGGACCCCAGGCGCTGCCGCAGCAGAACCAGGACATCTCGCCTTGCAGAGCTGCCATGGATACCTCCTCCCATAGTCGCCCATCGATAACGACAGGCATCGATATAGATGGGGATTGTTGTGTTGGAAATCGACGAAGTCAACGCCATCGGGGGAAGATTTCCTACAGGCGGGATTTGGAGCCGTCTCCACGGCCGTCGCGGGTCCGCGTCGCGGTGCCCACGGTGTCAGTCGGCGAAGTCCGCCTTGACCAGTCGGACCTGCCGGTGGGCGGCCAGCCGCTCGGCCTGCTCGGTGATGGCGGCCCGAAGGCGGGAGGTCGCCGCCGACCACAGCGCCACCTGCACGGTCAGCTTCCCGCCGGACTGGCGGGGCCGCCAGGTGCCGGCGACCTCACCGTCGGCGAGCACCGCGCCGGGCCGGCCGAGCACCGGCCAGAGGACCTTGGCCCGGGCCGGGTCGTCGACCAGCAGCGGGCGGTCCTTTGCCTGCAGGAACAGGTCGAACGGGCCGAGCAGCCGGACCACCTGCGGGCGTGGCGCGTCGAACCGGTCGGCGTCGGCGGACAGCACCCAGCGGGCCTCGCCGGCGACGGACACCTCGACCACGTCGGCCGGCCAGCGGATCTTGACGTCCTTGACCGGTGCGTCGAGGTAGTCGGCGACGTGCTTGGGGGTGGCCGGGCCGAGCAACCGCAGATAGGCGCGGATCAGGTCGAAGCGCTCCGGCACGCGGTCCGCCGGCCGGAAACCGACGATTGGTTGCAGCACCGGCGGGGACGTGCCGGCCCGCAACTCCAGCCCGGCGCGCACCGCCGCGAGCCGGAACGGCATCTCGTAGAGGTGGGTGGCGTCGCACGGCCGGCAGAACCGCAGGTAGGGCTCGGACATCAGGGCGGCCACCCGGGCGGACGCCGCGCCCTTGACCAGTGGCTCGGTCACCACCGACCGCATGGCGGTGGCGACCGCGTCCAGCGCGGCCAGGTTGCCGATGCCGGCCGCCTTCAACGGCCTGGCCGCATCGTAGATGCGCTTGCCGGCATCGGCCTCGGAGAACGGCGCCACGGCTGCGGCGACCTGCGGCAGGTCCTCGCGGCGGTACAGGTGCGGAGCGCCGCGCACGGTCCAGAGCGTGGCCAGATCGGGTTCGGCGAGCGCCGGGCCGTCGACGCCGCGGTTGCGTAGCGCCCACCGGCCGCCGTCCGGCCCGGTGTCCTGCACGCCGATGTCGAGCACGGCGGTGTCGGCCAACGTGCCGTCCGCGCGGTCCAACTGCTGGGCCCGCGCCCGGAAGCCGAGCACCTGGACGCGGTCGATCGAACCCACCACGGAGGCCAGGGTACGGCCGACCACCGACAGAACCGGCCAGGCCCGCCGGGGTCGGACGTCACCACGTCGGGCGACGCGCCATGGCGGGGCCTTGACAGCGTCACCGATCGCGACAACCCTGTCCTATAGTCCTACTGCCGTAGGACAATAGAGAGGATCGTCCTGGGTGATCGAGTTTGTGCTGGACAGCCGGTCGAAGGTGAACACCTACATGCAGCTGGTGCAGCAGGTGAAGCAGGCGCTACGAGTCGGCCTGTTGGCGCCGGGCGACCAGCTGCCGAAGGTTCGTGACGTCGCACAGTCGTTGGCGATCAACCCGAACACGGTGCTCAAGGCGTACCGCGAACTGGAGATCGAGGGCCTGGTCGGCGGCCGACCCGGGGTCGGCACGTTCGTCGAACGGACCCTGGCGGGCGCCTCCCTGCCCAACCAGGCCGAGCTGCGTGACGACCTGGTGGCCTGGCTGCACCGGGCACGCGCCGCGGGCCTCACCCCCGAGGACGTCGTCGCCCTGGTGGAGACCACCATGCGTGCCGCACTCGCCGACGAAACACCGCAGAAGGAGCCCGCGTGAGCGGAGGAGAGGACAGAGGATGGAAATAGTCCTGGAGGCCGACCAGCTAGGCAAGCGGTACGGCAACACCTGGGCGCTGCGGGACTGCTCGCTGCACCTGCCGGCCGGGCGGGTCACCGCCCTGGTCGGGCCGAACGGCGCGGGCAAGAGCACCCTGCTGCACCTGGCCGTGGGCCTGCTCCGGCCCGACGCAGGGGCCGTGCGGGTGTTCGGCGAATCGCCCTACAACAACACCGGAACCCTGGCGGACCTCGGCTTCGTCGCCCAGGACACCCCGCTGTACCGGGACTTCAGCGCCGCCGAACTGGTAACCGCCGGCGCGAAGCTGAACCGGCGGTGGGACGCCGACCTGGCCCGCAACCGGTTGGCCCAGCTCGGCATTCCGCCCAACCGGCCGGTCGGCAAACTGTCCGGCGGGCAGCGGGCACAGGTGGCGCTCGCGCTGGCGCTGGCCAAACGGCCACGGCTGCTGCTGCTCGACGAGCCGGTCGCCAGCCTGGACCCGCTGGCCCGGCGGGAATTCCTGCAGTCGCTGATGGGCAGCGTGGCCGACGCCGGCACCACGGTGCTGCTCTCGTCGCACCTGCTGGCGGACCTGGAGCGGGTCTGCGACTACCTGATCGTGCTGCAATCCGCCCAGGTGCGACTCACCGGCCCGGTCGACGAACTCGTCGCCGAGCACCGGCAGCTGGTCGGCCCCCGACACGACGGCGGCCCGCTCGGCGGGGTCGCGGCGGTGGTCCGGGCCAGCCACACCGACCGGCAGTCCACGCTGCTGGTCCGCACCAGCGGCGCGATCAACGATCCCGCCTGGACCGAGCGCGAGGTCGGCCTGGAGGACATCGTCCTGGCCTACCTGGCCGACGGCGACACGACGACCAGTCACGCCGAGTGGGGAGTGCCCGCATGATCTGGCTGACCTGGCGGCAACACCGCAAACAAGCGCTGTTCACCCTCGTCGCGTTCGCGGCGCTCGCCGCGCTGATGATCCCGATCGGCCTGTCGATGCGGCACACGTTCGCCGACCTCGGCCTGCCCGACTGCGTGCGCCAGCTCGCCGACGCCAACGTGGCCCCGGAGACCGTGGGCAGCTGCGACGGGGCGTTCCGGCAGTTCACGACCCGGTACGGCAGCCTGAATCTCGTGGCCGTCCTGCTGCTCGTCCTGCCGATCCTGGTCGGCCTGTTCTGGGGCGCCCCGCTGGTCGCCCGGGAGGTGGAACACGGCACGCACCGCTTCGTCTGGACCCAGGGCGTCGGCCGCACACACTGGGCGCTGGTGAAGTTCGGGCTCGTCGGTGCGGCGGCGCTCGCCCTCGCGGTCTGCTACGGGCTGGGCATGTCCTGGTGGGTCAGCCCGCTGACCCAGGCCGCACACGAGGGCCGGATGGGCGTCATCGTCTTCGACCTGCAGGGCGTCGTTCCGATCGGCTACACCCTCTTCGCCGTGGCGCTCGGCATCTTCGCCGGCACCGTCTGGCGTCGCATGCTGCCCGCCATGGGCGTCACTCTCGTCGGATTCGTCAGCGTACGGGCAGCGGTGGCGATCCTGGCCAGGCCGCACTATCAACCCGCCCGCACCCTCACCTCTCCCATCGAGGGGACGGACCAGCCGCTCATGTCCCGGGGCGACTGGGTTCTCTCCAGCGGGGTCCGCAACGCCGACGGCCGAATGGTGGCGGCCGACACCCATATCGCCTGCCCGCCGGGGGGTAAAGGGCCGGACGGCCAGGCCTGCGGTGCCGAGCTGGGCCTCGGGCCGGGCGCCTACAACTGGCAGCTCTACCAACCGGGGAGCCGGTTCTGGCTCTTCCAGGGCATCGAGACCGGCATCTTCGTCGTGCTCGCCCTGCTCCTGGTCTATGTCGCCATCCGCCGGATCCGCCGCATCGCGTAGTCGCACCAGCGGTGATCGCCGGTCCCGTCCCCGGGGCCGGCGATCACGCGTACCGGGCGGCAGATGCCGCGTGATCACTGGATTGTGCGGCAGCGGCCGGCGCCGCGACGACCGGCTATCCAGCCGGCAGGTGCTGGACGATCTGGATCGGGTTGCCGTCCGGGTCGGCCGTCCAGGCGATCAGCAGCCGGTCGAGCCAGACGTGCGGGGCGGCCAGGGCGGGCGCGCCGTCGGCGGTGACCGCCGCGTACGCGGCGGCGGTGTCGTCGGTCCACAGGACGACCGTCGCGCACTGACCCGACGGCACCGGGTCGAGACCGTGGTCGGCCCGGCTGGACGCGACCGACGCGATCCCGATCTTGTAGCCGTCGAGGGCCAGGTCCACATGGATCGGCTCGCCCTCGGCGGGCACCCGGAACGTCTCGGTGAACCCGAGCCCGGCGTAGAAGGCGGCGGCCCGGGTGACGTCCTCGCTGAACAGGATCACCTGCGGCGTCCGGAACATCGACATCCGCGCACCATACCTCCGCGGTCAGTCCGGCAGCCGGGGCATCTCCAGGCCCGGGTCGCGCCCGAGCAGCACCGCCCGGGTCAGCGCGGCCGAACCGAACCGGTCCCGGACCGCGTCCACCGCCGTGTCCAACTCGGCGCCCGGGTCGCGGGTGAACGGCAACGTCAACTGCACGTGGCCGTCGCCGAGGTTGCCGACGGAGACCCCGAGCAGCGTCACGCCCCGGGTCTCGATCTCCGGCAGCGCCGCGCGTAGCAGCGTCTGCGCCGCCTCGCGCAGCGGCCGGGTCTGCGCGGTCGCCTTGTCGAGGGTGCAGGAGCGGGTCGCCCGGGTGTAATCGGCGAAGCGCAGCCGCAGGGTCACCGTGCGCCCGGTGCGCCGGGCCGAGCGCATCCGCCCGGTCACCCGGTCGACCAGTCCGGCCAGGACGGCATCCAACTCGGCGGGGGAGTGCGGGGCTCGGCTGAGTGCGTGCTGGGCCCCCATCGAGGACCGTCGCCGTCCGGCCTGCACCGCGCGCGGGTCGCGGTTGTGGGCGAGGGCGTGCAGGTGGCGGCCGGCGCCCGGGCCGAGCAGCGACACCAGGGCCGGCTCGTCGAGCCGGGCCACCTGTCCCACCGTACGGATGCCCCGGTCGCGCAGCCGCTGGGCGGTCACCGGCCCGACGCCCCACAGCCGCTCCACCGGCAGCGGGTGCAGGAACGCCAACTCGCGCTCCGGCGCGACGACCAGCAGCCCGTCCGGCTTGGCCACCCCGCTGGCCACCTTGGCCAGGAACTTCGTCCGGGCCACCCCCACCGTGATCGGCAGGCCGACGCGTTCGCGTACCTCCTGGCGTAGCCGCGCCGCGATGTCGGCGGGCGGGCCGACCAGGCGGCGCAGCCCACCCACGTCCAGGAACGCCTCGTCGATGGAGAGCCCCTCGACCAGTGGGGTGGTTCGCCGGAAGATCTCGAAGACCGCCCGGCTCGCCGCCGTGTACGCGGCCATCCGCGGCGGCACCACGATCGCCTCCGGGCAGAGCCGCCGGGCCTGCCGCCCGCCCATCGCGCTGCGCACCCCGCGCGCCTTCGCCTCGTAGCTGCACGCCAGCACCACTCCGCCGCCGACGATCACGGGGCGGCCGCGTAGCCGGGGATTGTCGCGCTGCTCGACCGACGCGTAGAACGCGTCCAGGTCGGCGTGCAGGATGGTGGCCTCACTCGACACGTACCCATGTTCGCACAAGTGTTCGAAGGCGAGGTGTCGACCTGGCGTTTCGCATTGCTGGGTCACGCGGCCCAGGCGGCAATACGGCAATCCATCTGTTTCTGCGACATATCGGATTGCCTTGGCTACTCTCGGCCCCGTCAGGTTGGCTGGACGGGACCGGGGGCGGCGAGATGGAAGTCGAAGTCAACATCCGGGTGGACGGGACCCCGCACCGACTGACCGTGGATGTCCGCACCACGCTGCTCGACGCCCTGCGCGAGCGGCTGGGCCACACCAGTGCCAAGAAGGGGTGTGATCACGGGCAGTGCGGTGCCTGCACGGTGCTGCTCGACGGCCGGCGGGCCAACAGCTGCCTCGCGCTCGCCGTGGCGCACGACGGTGCGGAGATCGTGACGGCCGCCGGGCTGGCACCGGACGGTGAGCTGCATCCGATGCAACATGCCTTCATCCGCCACGATGCCTTCCAGTGCGGCTACTGCACGCCGGGCCAGATCGTCTCGGCCGTCGGCATGCTGCGGGAGGCCGAGGCCGGTTGGCCGAGCGCGGTGACCGCGGGCCAGCCTGCCGGCGGGGGTGACGGTCCGGCCGTGGCGATGTTGACCGACGACGAGGTCCGCGAGCGGATGAGCGGCAACCTGTGCCGCTGCGCCGCGTACGCCAACATCGTGCCGGCGATCCAGGAAGCGGCGCGGCGATGAGGACATTCCGCTACGAGCGTGCCGGCAGTGTGTCCGGGGCTGTCGCGCTGCTCGCCGAGGCGCCGCACGGGGCCTTCCTCGGCGGGGGGACCAACCTGGTGGACCTGATGAAGCTCGACGTAGCCCGGCCGGACCTGCTGGTCGACGTACGGCGGCTGACCTCCGACCAGGTCGACGAGTTGCCGGACGGCGGGGTACGGATCGGCGCCGCTACTCCCAACAGCGAACTCGCCGCCGATCCGCTGATCCGGCGACGGTACCCGGTGCTCTCCCAGGCCCTGCTCTCCGGCGCCTCCGGCCAACTGCGCAATCTCGCCACCACCGCTGGGAACCTGCTGCAGCGCACCCGCTGCCCGTACTTCCAGAACGTCACCACCCCGTGCAACAAACGCGAGCCAGGGACCGGCTGCTCCGCCATCGAGGGGTACCATCGCGACCTCGCCGTCCTCGGCACCTCGCCGGAGTGCGTCGCGGCCCATCCGTCGGACCTTGCCGTCGCGCTGGCCGCGCTGGACGCCGTGGTGCGTACCGAGGGGCCGGACGGGGAGCGGGCGATCCCGATGACCGAGCTGCATCGACTGCCCGGACCGCAACCACAGCGGGACACCGTGCTTCAGCATGGCGAGCTGATCACCGCGATCGACCTGCCGCCGCTGCCGTTCGCGGCCCGCTCGTGCTACCGCAAGATCCGCGACCGGGCGTCGTACGCGTTCGCGCTGGTCGCGGTGGCCGCTGCGATCGACGTGGCGGATGGCGTGGTGCGTGACGTACGGCTGGCGCTCGGCGGGGTGGCGCACAAGCCGTGGCGGGCGGTCAGGGCCGAGGAGCTGTTGCGCGGCGGCCCGGCCGCGCAGGAACGGTTCCGCCAGGCCGCCGAGGCCGAACTCGCCGACGCCCGACCACTGCCGGGAAACGCGTTCAAGGTCCCGTTGGCCCGCAACACCATGGTGCGCGCGCTGCTGGATCTGACGGGCGCGCCGCGATGACCACGATCACGCCCCGGGCGATGGGCCGGGCGCTGGACCGGTTCGAGGGCGCGGAGAAGGTGCGCGGCCTGGCCCGGTACGCCTTCGAGCAGCCGGCCGAGCACCCGGCGTACCTGTTCCCGGTGCAGAGCACCGTGGCCGTCGGCCGGATCACCGGAATCGACTGCAGCCAGGCGAGTGCCCAGCCGGGCGTACTGGCCGTGCTGACCTACCAGAACGCGCCTCGAGTCGCCACGGACAACGGTGACCTGCGCATCCTGCAGTCCGACGAGGTCGCCTTCCGGGGCCAGATCGTCGGCGGGGTGATCGCGGAGACCTCGGAGATCGCCCGGCACGCCGCCGGCCTGGTCCGCGTGGACTACGAGGCGCGGCCCCACAACGTCGACCTACGCGGCGAAGTACGGGCCCACCGGGAGAAGCTGCGGGTGCCGAACGAGGTGATGCCGATCTTCCCGATGGGCACCGCCGACGGCGACGTCGACGCCGCGCTGGCCTCGGCGGCGGTGCGGGTGGACCAGGCCTACAGCACCTCCTGGAACACCCACAACGCGCTGGAGCCGCACACGACGATCGCCTGCTGGGCGGACGGCCGGTTCACCCTGCACCTGTCGACCCAGGGGGTGAACCGGATCCAGGCCGTGGTGGCCGGTGCGTTCCGGCTCGACCCCGACCGGGTACGGGTGATATCGCCGCACGTCGGCGGGGCGTTCGGGTCGAAGGTCTATCCGTGGGCCGACGTCGTGCTCGCCGCCATGGCCGCTCGGCTCGTTCCGGGGCGACCGGTGAAGTTCGCGCTCACCCGGCAGCAGACGTTCTCGCAGACCGGCTACCGGCCGCCGACGATTCAGCGGGTCCGGCTTGGTGCCGGCAGCGACGGTCGGCTGGTCGCGATCGACCACGACTCGATCGAGCAGACCTCGAAAGTCAGGGAGTTCGCCGAGCACAGCACCAGAGCCACCCCAGGCATGTACGCCGCACCGAACCGCCGTACCCGCCAGCTGCTGGCCGACCTGGACGTCCCGACGCCGACGATCATGCGGGCGCCCGGGGAGGCCTCCGGCATGTTCGCGCTCGAGTCGGCAATGGACGAGCTGGCTGTCGCCTGTGGCCTGGACCCGATAGAACTGCGGATCCGCAACGAGCCGGACGTGCACCCCCATTTCGGCCTGCCCTTCTCCAGCCGCAACCTGGTCGCCTGTCTACGCGAGGGGGCCCGCCGGTTCGGCTGGGAGCAGCGCGACGCCACCCCACGGGCGCGCCGCGAGGGCAGCTGGCTGGTGGGCACCGGGGTGGCCGCCGCGACGTACCCGGTGCTCCGGCTGCCCGGCTCGAAGGCGACCATCCGGATCGGCCCGGACGGCCGGTACGTCGTGCTGATCGCGGCCGCGGACATCGGTACCGGCACCCGGACCGCGCTGACCCAGGTCGCCGCCGACGCGTTGCAGGTCGACGTCGAGCAGGTCGACCTGCGACTCGGTGACACCGCGTACCCTCCGGCCACCGAGGAGGGCGGATCGGCGGGGATCACCAGCTGGGGCTCGGCGATCTGCGCGGCCGCCGACCAGTTGCGCCAGCGGTTGGCCGCCGAGCACGGCGGTACCGTGCCGGCCCACGGGCTGGAGGTCACCGCGGACATGCCGGAGAACCCCTACCTCAAGCGGTACGCGATGCACAGCTTCGGCGCGCAGTTCGCCGAAGTGCGGGTGCACGAGGAGACCGGCGAGGTACGGGTGCCCCGGCAACTGGGGGTGTTCGCGTGTGGCCGGATCGTCAACCCGAAGACCGCCCGCTCGCAACTGCTCGGCGGAATGACCTGGGGTCTGTCCATGGCGCTGCACGAGCAGGGCGTGCTCGATCTCCGCTTCGGTCACGTGGTGAACCACGACCTCGCCCAGTACCACATCAGCAGCAACGCCGACGTCGGCGCGATCGAGGTGCACCTGATCGAGGAGGACGACCCGTACGTCAACCCGATGGGCACCAAGGGCGTCGGTGAGATCGGCATCGTCGGCGTGGCAGCGGCGATCGCCAACGCCGTCCACCACGCCACCGGCGTCCGGATCCGCGACCTGCCGATCACCCTGGACAAGCTCCTCCCCGGCGATCAGCCCGCCAGTCCGGACCAGGGTTGACCGGCGCAGCCGACGGCCCGTGATCAGCTGGCTCGATCGGCCTGCAACGGGCATCCGATGCCGACGCGTGCGGTGAGCTCGGCCCGCAGCGCCGCGAGTTCCGCCATCCGTACGTCGACAATTCGGATCTTCTCCTCGAACAGCGCGGACAACGCCTGCGCGGAGTCAGGCGCGTCGCGTAGTTCCGCGCCGTGCCGGGCAATCTCGGCCAGCGAGAATCCGAGCGTCTGCGCGGTGCGGACATACTGCAACCAGACCACCGTCTCGGGTGGGAAGTCGCGGTAGCCGTTGGGCAGCCGCCGACCTGTGACGAGGCCAGCCTTCTCGTAGAAGCGAATGGTGTCCCTGGTCATGCCCGTCTGCGCGGCCAGCTCCCCGATACGCATGATCCTCCGCCGGACCGTGGACTTGACCTTGGAGTCTACTCCAGTGTTTAGCGTGAGGCGTCACTGCCACAAGACCGGTGGAGCCTCGTTGTGAGACATCTGATCGCCCCCGCACGCCGGACCTACCTTCGCGTCGTATGCGCCAGCGCCTGGTACGACCTCGTCGTCACGGCGGGATTTCGCGACGCCGTGGACCTACGCGCTACTGCACGGTGCGCTCTCCTCGCTGGGTGGCGCGCTCGGGCTGGGCGTCCTGCCCGCCCTCGACCCGCTGCAGACCCTGTACGCGAACCTGATGGGCTCGCTCGTGGCGCTCTGGGCCCTGGTGCGCATCGTCCGGCCACTGCCGGTCCACGGACTGCTCGACGGGGCCGCGCGCACGCTGTTCACGATGTGGCAGGCGTACGCGCTGACCCACGGTGCCACCCGGCTCCTGTGGCTGTTCCTCGCCGTCGAGGTAGCGTTCGGCATCGCCCAGTTGATGCCCTGGTGGAGCCGGGCCGAGACGAGGGATGCCCACTCAGGCGCCGCGGGCCCGGGCTCCGCCGGCGGAGCGGCGTGACAGCGAACTCGGGGCGTTCACCCCGGCCTCGTCGCTCACGCCGACGCCGAGCCGCTCGACCAGTTCACCGCCGAGCCAGCCGGTCACGCCGGCGAGGGCGATGCCCACGAAGCTGCAGATCAGGGCCGGGGCGTGCGGATCCCAGTTGGTGGCGGCCAGCCGCTGGAACCAACTCGCCGCGAACAGCGCCAGCACCAGCACGTTGCCGAGGCCGTGCACGGCGCCGACCCGCTTCGCGCGGGTACCGGCGGGGATGCCACGCCAGTCGATGAAACCGAACAACCCGGCGAGGAGGCCACCGAGGATGCCGATGCCCATCGTGTACGCGGCCGAGATCTGGAATCCCGTCCGGTCGGTCGCCAGGTAGAGGATGTCGAAGATCACCGCGGTGGCGAGCAGCCCCAGCGGGAACACGATCAGGATGGGATGGACCCCGTGGCCCATCGCCTTGGCGCGACTCTCCATGCCGGTCCCTTTCGTCTCGGCCCCAGTTCCGCACCACATTCCCCACCGGGTTCCGGCTACACCCCGCGCCGTCACCGGTGCCGGCGGGCGGAGATCGCCTGACGGGGGGCGCGGCGGACCACCGCCAGCCGGTCGCCGCGCGTGGTCACCGACGTCCGCCCGCCCCGGCGGCGCCGTACGGTCAGGTCGACCGTGGCGTGCCCGACCCGTACGCCCTCCAACCGCAGGTCCGGCAGCCACTCCGGCAGATGCGGATCCACGAAGATCGTCCGCAACGGCGCGGCCGGTCGCAGCGCCAACATCGCCTGGACCAGGGCGATGATCGCGCTGGCCGACCAGGCCTGCGGGGAGCAGGAGTTGGGGTAGACGCCGGGGTGCGGGTGGGCCGGGCCGCGGGGCAGTCCGCTGAGCGCCTCGGGCAGCCGATGTTCCTCGAACAGCGCCGCCGCGGCGAACATCCCCTCGGCCAGCCGGTGCAGGTGCGGCCAGCAGCCGTACCGGGCCAGGCCGAGGCCGATCGTGCCCGCCTCCACCGGCCAGACGCTGCCCCGGTGGTAGCTGAACGGGTTGTAGGCGGGGTGGTCGGCCGACAGCGTCCGCACCCCCCAGCCGCTGAACATGTCCGGCGCGAACAGCCGGTCGGCCACCAGCGCGGCGACCCGGGGCGGCACGATGCCGCTGGTCAGCAGGTGCCCGTCGTTGGAGTTGGTGGAACGCACCGGCCGCTTGTCCGGCCCGAGCGCCATCGCGTAGCAGCCCCGCTCCGGCAGCCAGTACGCGCGGTGGAAACGGCGGCGCAGCGCCCGGGCCCGGGCCAGCAGGGCGGCGCCCCGGGCCGGATGGCCGGTCACCGTGAACACCACGGCGGCGTGCCGCAGGGCGGCGTACCAGTAGGCCTGCAGCTCACTGGTCGCGATCGGATCGGCCACCACCTGCCCGTACTCGTCGACGATCGCGGTGTCCGAGTCCTTCCAGCCCTGGTTCTTCAACCCCGCCCGGGAGCGGCGGTGGTAGTCCAGGAAGCCGTCGCCGTCGGGGTCGCCGTACCGCTCGATCCAGCCCAGCGCACGCTGGGCCGTCGGCAACAACTCCCGTACGGTGTCCAGGTCACCGGTCCAGGCGAGGAACTGCCCGAGGAAGACCAGGAAGTCCGGCGCGGTCGACCAGTCGCCGTAGTAGCTGGTGAACGGGTTCAGCCCGAGCGCGGAGACCGGCCCCTGGCGCGCCTCGTGCAGCAGCTTGCCCGGTTCCTCGTCGCGCCAGTCGTCCAGCCGCTCGCCCACGTGCCCGGCGATGAGCCGCAGGCTGTCGCCCAGCATCGTCGGACCCGCCAGCAACGCCTGCCACGACGCCGTCATCGTGTCCCGGCCGAAGATCTCCTGGTAGATGGGCAACCCCGCGATCGGCGCCGCCGGCCCGGCCGGTTCGCCGAGCGGCAGCACCGCCAGGTCGTGCGTGGCGCACCGCCACGCGGCCGTCACGTCGAAGTTGCTGCTGCTCAAATCGGTCAGCTCGCCGATCAACCGGGACCGGGCCCGGGCGGCGGAATCGTCCGGCTCGGTGAACGTCGCCGGGGGAGCGGCCAGCCGCTCCCCGTCGAAGACCGGCTCGACCAACAGCTCAACCCGGGCGCTGCCACGCGGTGGCACCGCCACCCCGACGCGGAACGCGCCGTCGTCGTACACCACCGGGCTGTCGGCCCGGACCACGATCGCGACCGCCCGGTCGAGGCCGTCGCACAGGTAGGTCAGGCGAAGTTCCCCCGCCGCCGGATCCCACCGGGTGCCGACCTCGCCGACCTGCAACCGTCGACCCGTCTCCGCCTCGCTGGTGTCGGCGAAGTCCGCCGAGACCCGAATCTGCAGCGCGAACTCCAGTGGCCGGGCGGCGTAGCTGACCACGGTGAACCGGGTCCGCAGCCCCGCTCCGACGAACCGCTCGGTCATCAGGTATGCCGCCCGCGACGGCAGCTCCTCCCCGTTGCCCAGCTCCGCGTACGAGAGCTGGGCGTGTCCCCGCACGTTCCCGGTGGCGAACGGGACCGGCTCCCGGCCGTCGACGGCGATCCGTTCCCGGCTGAGCACCCGGGTGTTGCGGGCGAAGAAGCCCTGGGGATCGGTGCCGCTGATCCGGCCGCGCACGTCGGTGACGAGGCTGCTCCACCCGCTCGCCACGTAGAGCAGGTCGGGTCGGACGCGCAGGCTGCGTACCCTGGTCACCGGCCGCAGGTACCCCCTCACGGTCCGGGTACACTCCTGGCGGCTCAGGGCGCGGTGCGGGCCCGGTCGCGGACGAGCAGTTCCAGGGCCAGCGCGATGGCCACCGCCTCGACCGCCAGCAGGGTGAGCAGGATGAGCAGCTGGGTCGCGCCGGCCTCCAGCGGCCCGGCCCCGCCGAGCAGCACACCGACGAACGCGCCCGGCAGGGTGACCAGTCCGACCGTGCGCGTCTGGTCCAGCGCGGGAATGAGGGCCTGCCCGGCGGCCGGCCGGCAGATCTCCAGCGCCGCGTCGCGGGGGAGCAGGCCCAGGGCCAACCCTGCCTCGTACTCGCCGTGCCGGGTGCGCAGCTCGTCCAGGGTCCGCCGGCCGGCGAGGCTGGTCGCGGTCATCGCCCCGCCGATCAGGATGCCCGCCGTCGGCAGCACCACCAACGGCGTCGCCGGCAGCGCCCGGCTGGCCAGCAGCACCACCAGGCTCGGCGCCACCCCGGCCGCGATCGCGATCGGGGCGACCCGGCGGGGGCAGGCCGGCCCGATCCGGCGGCGGGCGGTGACACCGGCGACCACGTACATGATGAGGATGAACGTGCCCGTGCTCCACCAGGCGCGCAGCACGGCGACGATGACCAGCGACACCACGCCGAGCTGGACGGTGGCCCGGGCGGCCGCGGTCAGCACGGCCCGGCCCCGGCCGATCCCGCTCAGCCACAGCACGGCGGCGGCCGCCACCGTCAGCCCGACCAGGGCGGCGACCAGCGTCGGCCCGATCGGCACCGTTCCGGCGCTCATTGGCGCGCCCGATCCTCGTCGCGGGTGGTGTCGTCGAGGCCGGCCACCGGACGATCGTATGCGGGCGTCCGGTGGCCGGTTCTCACGGCGGTCGGTCCGCCGCCGAGCGGCTACAGGCGCGCGGCGTCACCCCGGGGGGCGGAGCGCGGCTGGCGCAGTGCCCCGACGAGCGCGAGCACACCGAACAACGACAGCGACAGCCCCGCGCCGACGCCGGTGATCGTGCTCGGCGCCACGCCGGTGGTCAGACCGACCACCAACGCCGCGACCGCGGTGGCCGTGACCAGGACGCCCAGCGGAACGAGGTTCCGGTCGCGGAGGACCGGTGCCAGCGGCAGGAAGTGGACGCCCACCACGGCGCAGATCCACACGGGGATGTAGTCCGGCTGTCCGAACCCGCCCAACAGGGCGGCACCGACACCGGCAAGCCCGAACTCGACGCCCACGATGATCCCGTACCGTCGGCCGGCCGCGCGATTGTTGATCGCGGCGGTCGATGCCGGGCTGGAGAAGCCGACCACCGCCCCGGCGACCGCGACGAGCAGGGCGGCCACGCTGCCGACGGTCAGCCACGGATCAAGCCAGCCGGGTGGGGCGGCGTGCCCCCAGCCGAACCAGGCCGCACCGAAGAATCCCTCCACCAGCGCGGTGATGCCGCCGTCGCGGCGCGACTGCCGTGTCTTCTCCATGGCTGGCCACCCTAGGCGGTGGGGCCCGGTCCACCGCACTCAGGCAGCCGTCGTTCTGCGCGACCGCCGGCGTCTCGCCCCCCGGTCAGGACGGCTGGCTGATGTTCACCAGCCACCCGATGCCGAACCGGTCCACGCACATGCCGAACTCGTCGCCCCACATCTGCTTCTCCAGCGGGACGGACACGGCGCCGCCGTCGGAGAGCTTGTTCCAGTAGTCCCGGAGCACGTCCGCGTCGTCGCCGCTCAGACTCACCGCGATGTTGTTGCCGACCGTGGGCGGTCCCATCTCCGGTGGGGTGTCGGAGGCCATCAGCGTGAAGCCGCGATCCGTCTCGAGCTGCGAGTGCATGACCAGGTCGGCGAGCCCGGGCTCCGGGTTGCCGAACTCGCCGAAGGTGCTCAACGTCAGGCTGCCGCCGAACACCTGCTGGTAGTACTCCATCGCCGGGCGTGCGGTGTCCCGGAAGCTGAGGTACGGGTTGAATTTGATCATTTCGCCTCCTCGATGGTGATCTGGGCATCGTCGCAGAGTGACGAGCCGGGACCAACGAGGCGCGACGAGATGATGGCCGGCGGATGCGGTGGAGGTGGCGCCGTTGACACCTCCACCGCCTTCCCCGCAGGTACGTCGGTCAGTTCTTCTGGAACGACTGACGCACCACGCCCCCCACCAGGGCGCACCAGGTAGTGGTGCTGACCTTGCCGGTCGGCTCCAGACCGTGCAGGTGCTGCAGGTCCTTGAGGGCCTTCTTGGTCGGGTGGTCGTACGTGCCGGTGACCGTGACGTCGGCGTAGCCCTTGGAGTTCAGCATGAACTGCACCGCGCCGACCGGGATGCCGACGGCGTCCTTGTCCAGCTCCGGCGCCAGGGTCTCCCAGGTCGGTGCGGTGAGGGTGGCGTCGATGTCGACCGGGATGCCGTTGCGGGCCTGCCAGTCCTGCACAGCGGCGACGGTGGCGGCGTCGAAGACGCCGTTGACCGGGACGGTGTAGCCGCGGAACGTGAGCAGCTGCTGCGCGACCTGGACGACGGGGCCGCCGACGAAGCGCCAGATGTCCGGCCAGCGGCGGGCCGGCACCTCGGACAGGTGGGTGCCGAGCTCGGCGAAGACTCGGCGCCGCAGCGCGGGGAACTCCCGGTAGAACATCGCCCCCGGGCACAGCGTGGCCCGGAAGTCCCAGTGGCCGAAGATGTCGTGCGCGTGCAGCCCGTACCGCTGGCAGATGGTGGTGCAGAGCTTGACCAGGGAGTCGAGCAGCTCCCGCGGCGGGGTGTCGGTGACGTAGGTGCCCTCGTTCTCGATGCCGATGGCCCGGCCGTTCTCGCCGGGGCAGTGCGCCGAGATCATCTGCCGGTCGCCGGCCCGTAGGCGCTCCAGGCTGCCGTGGCGGCCCTCCAGGATGTGGCCGCCCCGGCTGACCGTGAAGTGCTGGCCGGTGTCCGACCAGCCGTTGCCGTCGATGTGCAGGTCCTGGCAGTCGCGGGCGAGCTGCTTGGCGTGTTCCTCCGAGTAGTCGGTGCTGTTCGGGAACGCCATGTGGTGCACGATGATCTTGTTCGTGGGGGTGGCGCTGATCGACAGCGGGTCGGCCGGCGGGCGGGCGCCCCACCCGTCGCAGCTGATGATCCAGTCGAGGTCCGCGCCGGTGGCGGCCTGCGCGGCGGCGGGGAACGCGAGTTCGTTCCCGACGACCGCGACCGCGGCGGCGCCGAGGCCGGCGCGCAGCAGGGTACGGCGGTCCAACTCAGGGTGGTCGAACATGTCATCTCCTCTGTGGCCGGCCAGAACCGCCCGTGACGGCACGCGGCGACGGGCGGCGGCCCGTCCGGGGCATGAAAAGGAACTCCAACTGCCTCGCGTGCTGTGGAGGATATTGCCAAGGTCGACCGGAGCGCTAGGGGTGAATCGTGTTCGATGTGATCGGTCCACGTACGACGTCGGCGCGCGTCAGCGGGCCGTCCCCGTCAGTGGTGTGGCCGGCGGCGGTCACCACGACCAACCGGCCGACGCCCGCCTTCCGCATCGCCGTCACGATGCTCTGGGTGCCGCGGCGCGGGATCCCGAACCACGGTGACCACCTGGTGACCCGCGCGGCGGCGGCCTGCGCGGTGAGCAGCCGGCCGGTGCCCCCCCGCCGGCGCCGAACACCGCGAGCCTCACGACCGGTCCCCGAGGCGAGTGGAGGCGAGGACCAGCAGGAGGACGAACGCGACCAGGGCGGCGCCGGTGCGTACGTCGTTGAAGATCTCCCAGCGGCGCAGGATCGCCTCGTGGTCCGGCGGCGCGGTGGTGACCGCCCATACCTTGATCTTCGCGTTGATCGGCACGTTGCCGAACCGGGTCACCAGGAACGAGGTCGCGACCAGGGCGCCGGCGGTCGCGGCCAGTCGGCGGGCCGCCCCGCGGCTGAGCACCGCGAGAACGACGCTGCTGAGCACGGCCAGGCCCATCGTGCTCTGCATCACCGGCCCGTTCATCTTCATGAGTGCCGTGTGGAACGTCAGTCGGACGTCGAGCGGCACCGCCTTGAACGTCTGCACGACATTGACCGCCCCGTAGCCGAACGCGCCGGCCAGCAGCCCGCTGCTGAGCAGGGCGATCGACTCGACGATCCGCCGTCGCCGGCCGCGCGGGTCAATCCGGTCGTTGCCGAATGCCGTCTCGCGCGCCGGCGACCGCTGATGTCCGGCCAGGTCGCGGCCCGGGGTGGGTCCTGTCTGGGCACTCACGGCGCTCCTCCAGTCGCGTCTAGCTCTGACTCCGATGTCAAGGTTAGGTGCCCCGGGTATCCTTGACAACAGTGTCTGAGAACAGTTCGCCGGGCATCGCCCGTGGCGCGGTCGGGACGTGGTTTGTCCGGTTGTGTCGGTGCGGCCTTCCTTCCGGCGGGTGAGCGGGCAGGATCGGTGAATCCGCACACGACGGAGGGATCCGGATGGCGCATCGGCTCGACGAGACGGGCGCGAACGACGTCCCCTCGGCCGGCCGCGCCCCGTCCCGCCGCGCCCGGCGAGGCGGTACTCCGCTGCCGTGGTCGGCGCCGTGGTGGGGGGTGCGCCAGGGGCCGTGGTCGCTGCTGGTGCTGCTCGTGTTCACCGTGCTCGGCACGGCCAGCGCGGCACCGCCGATGTTCGCCGAGGCGTCGGAGAACGCGGCGTTCGACAGCGCCCGTGCCGCCGTGCCCGCCGGCGCCCGCCAGAGCGACGCGGACGTCATCCGGCTGACCGCGTCGGCGTCGCCGTCCAGTGCCGACCAACTCGCCGTTCTCGACGAGATCCGCTCCATTCCCGGACTGTCCGCGCCCACCCTCAACGGGAAGTCGGTGGGCGTCGAACTCAACAAGTCGGCCCTGTGGGAGTCGGTTCTCGCGCACGGGGGCCGCGGCGAGCGCGCCCGTCTCTTCGCCCTACCCGACCCGGCCGAGCAGCTCGTAGCAGCGCCGGACGGGCCCGTCGGGCGGGCCGGCGGAGGGGTCTGGCTGCCCGTGCCGCTGGCTCGGGAACTCGGCGTCAAGGCGGGCGACCCGGTGACGTTCTCCGCCCGTACCCGCAACGGCGACGAGCGGCACGTCGACACCACCGTGGCCGGGAGCTACCAGGTCGCCGAGGACGGCCGCCGGCCGCTGGACCCGCCGGGCCGCCGGGACTGGTCCCTCCGCCGAAGTGAGCTGCCACCCGACAGCGCGCTGGAGACCCTGCCGGCGTACCTCGTCATCGGCGACGTCGCGACCGTCGAGGCACTGGCGGACGGGGTCGGCGACCAGATGCTCTGGTCGGTGGACGCCGCACTCGCCCCCGGTCTGACGCTCGCCGAGGGGCGGGTGGTGGCGGACCGGATCGACCTGCTGCGCAAGCGGTACGTCCAGGGCCGATCCGACGGCGAGATCCTCGCCCGCCGGGTGGCCAGCGGTATCGGCACCCTGAGCGAACAGGCCGGCGAGGTGGCGGCGGGCGCGCGGCGACGAACCCTGCCGCTGGAATGGGCCGCCGTGCTGGTCGCGCTGACCTCCCTGGTCGCGGTGGTGGCCGCCGCGCTGCGTCGCCGTGACATCGAGCTGCGCCACGCGGTCGGCGCCGGCACACCCACCGCCCTCGTCGCCCTGCTCTGGTCGCTCGAACACCTGCTGCCGGCCGCGCTGGGCGGCGTACTGGGCTGGCTCTGTGCGTGGGCGGTCGTCGGGCAGGTCGGTCCCCCCGGTGCCGTGACCGCCCTGTCCGTCGGGCCGGGGCTGCGGCTCGCGGCGGCGTCGATGGCGGTGGGCGTCATCCTGGTCGGCGTGTTCGCCGGCGCCGTCGCGGCCCGACGGGTCCGCCCGGCCGCCCCGAACACCCACCGTCGTCGCGTACCGTGGCTGATCCTGCTGGTCGCCGCAGCGGTCACCGCGACGGCGGGCCTGGCGGCCGCGGACCGCACCGACGGCGACGCCCGGAGCACGGACCTGCTCGTGCCGCTGCTCGTCTTCGTCGCGGCCGGTGCCCTCGGCACGCGGCTGTTGCCCTGGCTGATCCGGGCCGGCTGGCGCCGGCCGGGGAGACCGCCCAGGGTGACGCGCCCGACCCCGGTGTGGCTCGCCCGCCGTCGACTCGCCTCGGCAGCGCCCGGCCGTGCCCCCGTCGCCGCCGCGGTCACCGCCGGGCTCGGCATGGTGCTGTTCGCCCTCTCGGGCGTGGCCGCCACCCGGACGACGATCGACGACCGGGTCGCCGTGCGGTCCGGTGCCGATACGGTGGCCACCATCGAGGCGGCCTGGCAGCTCGACGACGATCCGGTGCTGGCGCCGCCGCGTCCGAAGCACGGGGAGCCGCCGGCCGACGCACCGGCGCCCGAGGCGCACACCCCGCCGCTGCCCGCCCGCACCACGCTCGTCTGGCGGATCGACGTCACGAACGCGGCGACCTTCGGTACGCACCAGCTCCTCGTCGCCGACCCGGCCGCGCTCGTCGATGTCGCGTCCTGGGGACACGGGCCGGAACTCGCCCGAGCCCGTCGCGCGCTGAGCCGGCTCGCCGCCGCCGACCCGGACGCCCCGAAGGCCGGCCTGCCGGCGATCGCCGTCGGGGTGGCGGGGAGCGAGGTGGACGACCTCGTCCAGGTCGAGGCCGGGCCCTGGCGGGAACGCCTCCGGGTCGTGGACGCCGTCGACGTGTTTCCCCGTTACGCCGGCGAACCGATGTACGTGGTGTCCGCCGGCGCGGCGTTCCCGGCGTTCGGCCCGGCGGACCCCCGGCTCAAGCCACGCGACAACCTGGCAACCGGCGTCTTCGCCCGCACCGAGCTGTGGGGTGCGTCGGACGTGACCGTGGACGCCGTGCTGAGCGCCCACGGCGTGCAGCCGCGGCAGCTCGACACCGCGACCCAGCTACGGCGCCGGGACATCTTCGTCGCCGCCGAACAGGCGGGCGGCTACCAGGTGGCCGTCGCCGGCTACCTGGCCCTGCTCGCGGTGCTGGCGCTCTGCGTGCACGCCCAGCGTCGCGCGGCCGCCGACCGGCCCACCGACCTCATGCTCGCGCGGCTCGGCTTCGGTCGGTCCCGCGTCCTGCTGTCGCGGGCGGTCGAACAGGCCGCCCTCGCGGCCGTCGCGTTGCTCTGCGCCGTGGCGGGGTTGCTGCTGCTCACCCCGCTGGCCGGGCGGCTGCTCGACGTCGCTCCTGACGAGGCGCCGGCGTTCCGGCTGGTCGTCACGCCGGCGGCGCTCGGGGCGGCGGCCCTGGCGGCGCTGCTGGCGGCCGGGGCGGCCACGGCCGTGAGCGGGCAGCGCTCCGGCCGCGGCGAGGAGGAGGCGTACCGCACCGATGCCTGACGACGTCACCCGGCCGCTGCTCGACGGCGCCGAGCTGCTCCAGCTCTATCCGACGCCCACCGGTCCGACCCAGGCGCTGCGCGGCGTCGACGTGCGCGTCCGCCCCGGTACGCTGACCGCGATCACCGGACCGTCCGGCAGCGGGAAGTCCACCCTCCTGGCGATCCTCGCGCTGCGGGAGCGGCCGGCCGGTGGATCGCTGCGCCATCGCGGCGTCCCGGTCGCCGCGCTGAGCCGGCGCCAGCTGCAGCGGCTGCGCCGGCGTCACATCGGGTACATCGCCCAGCGGCCGGCGCACGGGCTGTTCCCGCAACTGTCCGCCCGGGCACAGGTCAAGCAGACGGCGTGGCTGCGCGGTGTATCCGTCGACCCGGTGGCGGTGCTCGACGACGTGGCGCTCGCCGACCGGGCGGACGCGCCCCCCGGCGCGCTGTCGGGCGGGGAACAACAGCGGCTCGCCGTGGCCGCGGCGTGCGTCGGGCCACCGGATCTGGTGATCGCCGACGAGCCGACCGCCGAGCTCGACGATGCCACCGCCGACCTCGTTCTGGCCCGGCTGCGCCGGTGCGCGGAGCAGGGCGCGGCGGTGGTGCTCGCCACGCACGACGCCCGGGCGGTGGCCGTCGCGGACGTGCTGCTGCACCTGCGGCACGGTGTGCTGTCGGCCGAGCAGCACGGTACGGCGGGACGGACCGCCGCGATCGACGGGTTCGGGCGCGTGCAGCTTCCGGAGCAGGCGTTGGCCCTGTTCCCGGGCGGCCGGGCGCTGGTCGAGGTGCACGCCGACCACGTGCGCCTGCTGGCGCCGGATCGGGGCGGCCGGGAGGGGGGAGCGGATGGGTAGCGGCCCGTCTCCGTCGCTTGTGGACGTCCAGTCGGTCACCCACACCCACGGGCGCGGCGCGGCGGCCGTCACCGTGCTGCACGAGGTCACGGTGCGGATCGGCCCTGGAGTGCTGGTGGCCCTCGCCGGGCGCTCCGGGTCGGGCAAGTCCACCCTCTGCCATCTGGTGGCCGGTGTGATGGCTCCGACGGCCGGCCGGGTACGCATCAAGGGCGAACCGGCGACCGCGGTGCGCGACTGGGCCGGTGTCGCGCTGGCGCCCCAGCGGCTGGCGCTGGTCGGCGAGCTGACCGTCGCCGAGAACGTCCACCTGCCGGCCCTGCTGCGGGGAACGCCGGTCGACCCGGACCTGCTGGCCCGGATGGACCTCGAGCACATCGCGCGGCGTCCGGCCGGGGAGACGTCGCTGGGCGAGCAACAGCGGACGGCCCTGGCCCGGGCGCTCGTCCTCACCCCACAGCTGGCGGTGCTGGACGAGCCGACCGCTCACCAGGACGACGGGCACGTCGAGCAGGTCGTCGCGGCACTGCGGGAGTCGGTCCGCCGGGGGACGACCGTCCTGGTGGCCACGCACGACGTCCGGCTGATCGAGGTGGCCGACACCGTGCTGAACCTGCACTCCGGGCGGATCGTGCCGGACGCCGTGGCGCGGGGCGCCAGCCGGCCCCCCGAGTGACGCCGGGGCGGTCGCCCCGCGTCCCGCCGATTCCGCGGGAGTTCACCGCCAACGCCACCCACCGCGGCAGGGTTGGCTGGCGTACGGCCCGCGCACGAATGGACGGCGGCGGAACGGGTAGGCGCGGCGCCGGGAGGCGGATGCCTCCGGGATCGAGGGGGACATGGCAGTCGCCGCCGTAGTCGCGTTGGTCGTCGTCGTCGCGATCGTGCTGCTCGGGCTGTCGCTGAGCGTCCGGCTGGTGCAGCAGTACCAGCGCGGCGTGGTGTTCCGCTTCGGCCGGGTGCTGGAGCGGATCCGGCAGCCCGGCCTCCAACTGATCATCCCGGTCGCCGACCGGATGGTGCGGGTCAGCATGCAGACCACGGTGATCGGAGTACCCGCGCAGGGCGTCATCACCCGCGACAACGTCACGCTCACCGTCGACGCGGTCGTCTACTACCGGGTGGTCGACCCGGTGAAGGCCCTGGTCAACGTGCGGGACTATCCGGCCGCGGTGCTCCAGGTGGCGCAGACCGCGCTGCGGTCGGTGATCGGCAAGGCCGACCTGGACACCCTGCTGCGCGACCGGGACCGGATCAACGCCGAGTTGAAGGCGGTGATCGACGCGCCCACCGAGAAGCCGTGGGGGCTGCTCATCGAGCGGGTCGAGGTCAAGGACGTGTCGTTGCCCGAGGAGATGAAGCGGTCGATGTCCCGCCAGGCGGAGGCGGAGCGGGAGCGGCGGGCGCGGGTGATCGCCGCCGACGGTGAGTTCCAGGCGTCCCGGCGGCTCGCCGACGCCTCCCGGGCGATGGCGAACACACCGGGGGCGTACCAGCTGCGGCTGTTGCAGACGGTGGTGGACGTGGCGGCGGAGAAGAACAGCACCCTGGTCATGCCGTTCCCGGTGGAGCTGCTGCAGTTCTTCCAGGAGTACGGGCGGCGGGCCCGCGAGCAGGCGGCACCCGGCGGGCCGGGGGCGGCGGAGCAGGCCCCGGGGCTCGGCCCGACCAGCGAGCGCGTGGCCGCGGCCGCCGAGGGGGACGGGCACCGACCACAGCGGTGACGGGACCACACATATACCCGATGTGCCCGGTATGTTCTCGTCCGCTGTCTAACGGAGCAGGTCGCCGGTGGGCAGGGGCAGGCCCGGCAGCGACGGGAGCAACGGCGAAGAGGGCAGTGGCAGGGGCAGCTGCAGCAGTGGACTCCGGGTCCCGCTCGGCGAGCCGCTCGGCGTATCCGGTTGGGACGGTGCCGGCTCGGGGGCCGACGTGGCGGTGCCCGGCCGAGGGGTGGAGCCGGTCGGCTGCACGGTCGGTGCGGGGGAGGGCGTGGCGGCCGTCGGCGCAACGGTGGTCGGGGTGGCGGTCAGCTGCGCTGACAGGGCGTCGAGTTCGCCGCGCAGCCGGTCTGCGGCCGACGGGTCGGTGACCGCGGTCAACTCGTTGCGGGCTCGGTCGACCAGCTGCCGGGCGCGGTCGAACCGTCGGGCGGCCAGCGCGGCCCGGGCCTCGGCGATGGTCCCTTCGACGACCCGCACCTCGGCCTGCTGCGGGTACAGCAGCTTCGTCAACGACCACAGCGGGCTGCCCGGTTCCGCGCTGCGGCTGCCGATGCCCAGCCCGGAGACCAGGGCGAGCAGCGCGATCCCGGCCGCGGCAAGGCGCAGCGTCCAGGGCCGGGGCCGGCGGTACCGGCCGGCCGGGTGCAGCGGAACCGCCGGTGCGTCCCCGTCCGGGGTCGGCGGGCGGAGGTTCGCCAGGTCGGGGGTGCCGTCGGCGAGGTCGTCCCGCCAGGCGGCGAGCAGCCCGGCCAGCTCGTCGCCGGCCGGTGCTGGCTCGCCCCGGCCGAGGGCGTCGAGCAGCATGTCGTCGCGGGCGAGGACCTCCAGGTCCACCGCCTCCTCGCCACTGCCCAGCTGACGCTCGCTCATGCCGCCGTCTCGCTTTGCTCGACGCCGTCATGAGGCTCACCAGCGCCGTGCTGATGATTCGCTCGCCTGCGCTCGCTCATGCCGCCACCTCGTCCAACGCGTCCCCGGCAAGGCTACGAAGCCGGGCCAGAGCGCGGGACTGGGCCATCCGCACGGCCGCCGCGGACATCCCGACGATCGCCCCCACCTCTTCGGCCGACAGCCCCACCGCGACCCGTAGCAGGACGATCTCCCGCTGCACGTCGGGCAGCCGGTCCAACAGCGCCGACAGCCGGCGCGCGAGGTCGGTCGCGACCGCCTGCGCCTCCGGCCCGGGAGCGCCGTCGGGCTTCTCCAGGGGCGTGTCCATGGGGGTGACGGCGGAGTCGCGGATGGCGGCACGCTGGGCGTCGGCCACCTTGTGTGCGGCGATGCCGTAGACGAACGCGGCGAAGGGGACGCCCTGTTCCTGGTATCTGGGCAGGGCCCGCAGCATCGCCAGGCAGACCTCCTGGGCGACATCGTCGGCCGTGGTGTATGCCCCGCCGACCCGGCCGAGCCGGCCGCGGCAGTAGCGGACCAGGCCTGGGCGTACGCCGGTGAGCAGCTCCGCCATCGCGGCCCGGTCACCGTGGACGGCCCGACGGACCAGCTCTGGGTCGATTGCTCGGTTCATGGGGCTGCGAGACACCTTCAACACCGACGAATTAACCGCACCGTACTGAAGCAGGCTGGTTTTCGCACCTCTCACGTTCTGTAGCGGGGCGACGCCGAAAAGGAGTGGATCCAGAACTGTTGCGATTCGACCGATCCCGGCGATGTCCAAGGCAGAACAGGTGACGGGAGGGGTCGATGGGCGTCGAGGTGGCCGTGCGGGGACTGACGAAGTCCTTCGGTGGCCAGCCCGTCTGGTCGGACGTCACCCTGACCCTGCCGGCGGGCGAGATATCCGTCCTGCTGGGACCGTCCGGCACGGGCAAGTCGGTGTTCCTCAAGACCCTGGTCGGCCTGCTGCGCCCGGACCGCGGCGACATCTTGATCGAGGGGCGGAACCTGCCCAGCCTGTCGGAACGGGCGCTGTACGAGGTGCGCAAGCTGTTCCGTGTGCTGTTCCAGGACGGCGCACTGTTCGGCTCCATGAACATCTATGACAACGTGGCGTTTCCGGTTGACCCGGAGGAGGAGAGCCATGCGTATCCCGACCGTCCTGCGTCGACGCCCGGCGCGGATCCGACTCGTGCCCACCCTCGTCGTGGCTACCGTCCTCGCGGCGGCCGTGGCCCTCGCCGGCTGGTACGGCGACCGCCGCGCCGACCAGCGCGACCAGGCCGTACGCCAGGCACTGGCCACCGCGCCCGCCGCCGCCAGGGCGCTCTTCTCCTACGACTACCGCACCTTCGACGACAGCGTCGCCAACGGCCGCACCTTCGCCAGTGGGGCGTTCGCCGACGAGTACGCGCAGACCACCGCCGCGCTCAAGCAAACCGCCGCCAAGCAGCAGGCGGTCGTGCTCGCCGAGGTCTCCGCCACCGGCGTGGTCAGCGCCGACCCCGACCGGGTCGAACTGCTGCTCTACCTCAACCAGTACCGGCGCAACGTGACCACGGCGGGGGAGAAGGTCGACCAGAACCGGGTCGTCCTCACCATGGTCCCGGTCGACGGGGAGTGGAAGGTGGTCAAGGCCACCGCGATCTGACCGGAGTAACGGCGCGACACCGACCGGGCGCCCGATGTCCAGTTCGCCGAAGGCGCCCCGGTCGAGAGATGGCATTGACGAACCTCGATGCATTGATGCGATCATGGGCGTAGCCGGCTGTGCCGGCCGCCAGCCGGCGCCCGCGACCGCAGAGGAGTCCCCATGCATCCACGTTCCCGCCGTCTTGCCGTGTTCGCCCTGGGCATGGCGGCAGCCACCCTGATCGCCTCGGCGGCGACACCCGCACAGGCCGACCCGGCCCGCGCGCCGCGCGGCACCGACGCCGCTGCGACCGGCGTCGGGCCGGTCTCCGCCGGCACCGACCGGGTCGCCCGCGAGGTGGCCGACGCGCTCGCCGACCCCGCCACCCGTGACCGCGTCGTGTCCGCCGTCACCGCCGGGCCGGTGGATCTCCTGACGGCCGGACTCAACGCGCGGGCCGACCGCACCGCGCGGTCCGTGAACCAGGCGGTGCTGGCGGCGAAGGGGTTGCCGGAGAACACCGGCTCCGTGCTGCGACTGCGGCTCGGGCACGACAGCATGGCCGCCCTGCTGACCCGGTCCGAGCGCCCGCTCGTGGCGGCGGCGTCGACCGACGACGCGATGACCGGCGTGGCCGCCTACGACCCCGCCGGCGGACGCGTCCTCCTCGACCCGGTCCGGGTGCCCACCCGTCCGGTGCTGGTGGTCGAGGTCGACGTCCGGAAGTCGATGGAGCGGGGCCTGGCACAGGTCCGGCACGAGTTGGCCGCGCGGGGCTTGGCGCCGGTCAGGCGCGACGCGGCAGGCCCGGCTGGCGGCGGGTCCACGGTGACGGCGCAGGCCGGCTACTGGGCCACCAAGGTCAACGCCATCCGGCTGAACGACGACAAGGAGCCGTGGATCAAGGGCGCTGCCGAGATCTTCAACGTCGTCGGCGGATTCGGGCTCGACGGCAAGGCCACGGTCAACATCGTGGAGATGCCGTACCTCGACAACGACGGCACTATTTACTACCCCAACCAACTGCTGGTCCACTTCAACAACTACAAGTACAACCTGGCCGACGTGGTGATGTGGGAGGACGACGGCGACACCAACTACCGCGACCTCGCCAAGGCCCTGATCACCGCCCTGCTGACGGTCGTCGACTACGGCGCCTACACGCCGCTGGTCAGCGCGATCATCGACGCGATGCCGGCCAGCTGGTGGACCGACGACCCGGACTACGTCGACTCCTGGTACACCCTGAGCACCGGCAGCTCGGGTCGCCTCAACGGTGCCGCTGCCAACGGCTGGATGGATGTCGCCCCGTACTGGGTCCAGCAGTTGTGAGCAGGTTGCCGCCTCCCTCGCGCTCGATTGCGGGGGAGGCGGCAACCCCTCGCTGGGGACACGCGAGCGGCCGGGGCCCGATAGCATCGGGCGCATGACCTGGCGATGTTGATCCTTCCCTAGAGGCCGCGGGCCGCCGCGGATGCCGCACGTCCGGTATCCGTTGCGTCCCCGTGGGAAGGCCTCATGATCGTCACCCCTGCGCGCGTGCCCGCGACCGGCCGGCTGGCCGCCACGCTCTACGGCTACGCGTTCCTCACCGACTTCGTCCTGCTCTACCCGCTGTACGTGCTGCTCTTCGCCGACACCGGGCTGTCGGTCGGGCAGATCTCCTCGCTCTTCGTGCTCTGGTCGGCGTCCGGCGTCGTGCTGGAGGTGCCCTCCGGCGCCTGGGCCGACGCGCTGTCCCGGCGGCTGCTGCTCACCCTGGCCCCGCTGCTGCCCGCCGTGGCCTTCGCCCTCTGGGTGCTCGTCCCGTCGTACCCGGTGTTCGCCGTCGGGTTCGTGCTCTGGGGCGCGGGCGGGGCACTGCGCTCCGGCACCCTGGAGGCGTTGGTCTTCAGCGAGCTCGACCGGGTCGGCGCCGCCGACCGGTACGCCCGGTTGCTGGGCCGGGCGCGCACCGCAGAGGTGTTGGCCGCGGCGGGTTCCGGTGCGCTGGCCGGGCCGGTCTTCGCCGCCGGCGGCTATCGGGCGGTCGGCGCGGCCAGCGTCCTCGCGGCGCTGCTCGCCGCTGCCGTCGCGACCCGGTTCCCCGAACACCGGCCGGCCGCGCCCGTGGTGGCCGCCGCGCCGGCGGAGGGCGAGCCGGGCGTCGCGGGCCGGAGCGACGAGGCCGGCTGGCTGGCGAGCCTGCGCGCCGGCCTGACCGAGGCCCGCGCCGACCGCACGGTACGCGCGGCCCTGCTGCTCGTCCCGGCGGTCACCGCGATCTGGGGCGGCCTCGACGAGTACACCGGCCTGCTGGCCCGGGACACCGGCGTCGCCGAGGCGACGGTGCCGCTGCTGCTCCTGTTGCTCTGGGCCGGGTTGACCGTGGGCGGGCTGCTTGCCCCGGTTGGGGAGCGGCTGACCAACGGCGGGTATGCGGGACTGCTGGTGCTCGCCGCGTCGGCGCTGGCGGCGGGCGCGCTGGCCGGCCGTCCGGCGGGCTTCGTGCTGCTCGCGGTGGCGTTCGCCGCGTTCCAACTCGCCACCGTGCTCGCCGACGTGCGGTTGCAGGCCCGGATCACCGGGCCGGCCCGGGCGACCGTGACGTCGGTGGCCGGGATGGCCACCGACCTGACGATCGTCGTGTTCTACGCCGGCTATGGCCTCGTTGCCGGCGTGACCGGCAACCGCGTCGCCTTCGCGCTGTCCGCACTGCCCTACCTGGCGGTGGCCGCCTGGCTGGTCAGCTCCCGGGGCCGGCGGGCACGAACGGTGCCGCCGGCCGGTCGTCGGGTCGGCGTGCCATGACGGGGCCGGTCGACCGCACCCACAGGTCGACCGCGGGTGCCGCCGGCCTCACCTGCTGTGCTGACAACCCGACGGTTATCGGACAATTCGGGGCTCTCCTGGCTACCGTGTGGGCGAGAGGGCCTGGCGAAGCGGCCGGACCGGCCGTGGGCGCGGTGGCCCGGCCGGGAACGGGCCGATCGCGGGAGGCGATACCGGTGACGATGGAAGCAGAGCGCACCCTCGGCGACGAGGAGGTCACCCGGCTGGGTGAACTCGCCGCGCAGCTACGGGTGGACGCGATCCGCTGCAGCACCAAGGCCGGGTCCGGGCACCCGACCTCGAGCCTGTCGGCCGCCGACCTGATGGCGGTGCTGATCGCCCGGCACCTGCACTACGACTGGGTGAACCCGCCGAACCGGGCCAACGACCATCTGATTTTCTCCAAGGGGCACGCCTCGCCGCTGCTGTACGCGATCCTGCGGGCGGTCGGCGCGATCAGCGAGCAGGAGCTGATGGAGACCTACCGCCAGCTCGGGTCGCGCCTGCAGGGGCACCCCACCCCGGCCCTGCCCTGGGTCGACGTCGCCACCGGCTCGCTCGGCCAGGGACTGCCCGTCGGCGTCGGGATCGCGCTGGCCGGACGGTATCTCGACCACCTGCCGTTCCACGTGTGGGCGCTGTGCGGCGACAGCGAGATGGCCGAGGGCTCCATCTGGGAGGCCCTGGACAAGGCCGGCCACTACGGGCTGCGCAACCTCACCGCGATCGTCGACGTGAACCGGTTGGGGCAGCGCGGACCGACCGAGCTGGAGTGGGACCTGGACACCTACCGGCGGCGGGTCGAGGCGTTCGGCTGCCACCCGATCGTCATCGACGGCCACGACCTGGTGGCGATCGACGAGGCGTTCGGCCAGGCCCGGGAGGCGACCGGTCCGACCGTGGTGCTCGCCCGTACGGTCAAGGGCAAGGGGGTGCCCGAGGTCGAGAACAAGCCCGGGTGGCACGGCAAGCCGCTGAAACCCGACGTGGCCGAGCGGGCCATCCAGGCCCTCGGTGGTGTCCGGCAGATCCGCGTCAGCGGGCCCCGCCCCGAGCCCGTTCCGTCCGCCGAGAAGCCCTCCGCCCCGCAGCCTCCCGAGCCGCTCCGGTACGAGAAGGGCGCGATGGTCGCGACCCGGAACGCGTACGGGGACGCCCTGCGGGCGCTGGGCTCGCGACCGGACGTGGTCGCCCTGGACGGCGAGGTCAGTGACTCCACGCGGGCCGACAAATTCGGCGAGGCGTACCCCGACCGGTTCTTCGAGATGTTCATTTCCGAACAGCAACTGGTCGCCGCCGCGGTCGGGCTGCAGGTGCGTGGCTACCGGCCCTTCGCCGCGACCTTCGCGGCGTTCCTCTCCCGCGCCTACGACTTCATCCGGATGGCCGCGATCTCCCGGGCCGACATCGCCCTGTCGGGCTCGCACGCCGGGGTGGAGATCGGGGCGGACGGTCCCTCCCAGATGGGGCTGGAGGACCTGGCCGCCCTGCGGGCCGTGCAGGGTTCGACGGTCCTCTATCCCAGCGATGCCGTGTCCTGCGCCGCCCTGGTCGCCGGGATGGCCGACCGCAAGGGCATCACCTACCTGCGCACCACCCGCGGCAAGTACCCGGTGCTCTATGACAACGGCGACGACTTCCCGATCGGCGGCAGCAAGCTGCTCCGCTCGGGCAAGGACGACGACGTGGCGCTGATCGGCGCCGGGGTGACGGTGCACAACTGTCTCGCCGCCGCCGACGAGCTGGCCCGGGAGGGAATCAAGGCGCGGGTCATCGACCTCTACTCCGTCAAACCGCTGGACCGGCAGCGGTTGCTCGACGCCGTACGGGACACCGGCGGCCGGTTGGTGGTGGTCGAGGACCACTATCCGGAGGGCGGGCTTGGCTCGGCCGTGCTCGAGTCGCTGGCCGACCTCGCCGACCCCGTGCGGGTGGCCCACTTGGCGGTACGCGGGCTGCCCACCTCCGGCACCTCGACCCAGCTGATGGACCAGGCGGGGATCGGCGTGCACGCCGTCGTCGCGGCGGCGCGCGCACTGTGCTGACCGAGGCCCGGCGCCGACGCCCGGCCATCGCAATGGACAGCAGCGAGAGCCCGGCCGTCGAGCTGTCCGCACCGAAAGCCGGAAACGGCCTCACGATCGGGGGCTCACCGGGGAGGTGACCCGCCTTAGGATCGTCGGATGTCCCAGCCGGCGTATCCGATCCGAACCGCGCGCCTGACGCTGCGTCCGGTCACCCTGGACGATCTCGACGACGTGTACGCGTACCAGGGGCGCACTGACGTTGCCCGCTGGCTGCGCGAGGCCGGGCCGCGTACCCGGGAGGAGTCGCGGGCGTCGGTGGTGGCCATGACGGGCGAGGACGCGCTGCGCGCGGAGGGCGACTGTCTGACGTTGGCCGTGGTCACCGATGCCGGGGTGATCGGGACGGTGGAGCTGGTCTGGCGCAGCGCGTCCGATCGTACGGCCGAGCTCGGGTACGTCTTCCACCCGGACCACGGCGGTCGCGGGTTGGCCACGGAGGCCGCCGCCGCTCTGCTGGACTGGGGTTTCGACGAGTTCGGGCTGCACCGGGTCTACGCCCGGTGCCACGGTCGCAACGACGCGTCCGCCCGGCTGATGGCCCGGCTCGGCATGCGCCAGGAGGCGCACCACGTCCAGAGCCACCTGTTCCGGGGCGAGTGGGCTGACCAGCTGACCTTCGCCGTCCTGGCCGGCGAGTGGCGGGCCCGGGCCGGGAGTTGACGCTCACGCCCGCAGGCGGATCTCGGCCGGTTCCCGGTCGCTGCGCAGCCCCTTCCAGGAGGGGTGACGCAGCCGGCGGTCGGGGGTCCAGGAGCGGAAGGTGACGTCCCCGACCAGGCTCGGGTCGACCCATACGGCGTGGCGGGCGTGTTCGCGCGGCACCGGGGAGACGAAGGGCGAGTCCGGTCGGCTCAGCGGCTTCAGGCGCTGCTGAAGATCGCGCAGGACGGTCTGGGTGAAGCCGGTGCCGACGTGCCCGACGTAGTGCAGCTTGTCGCGCGTGTCGTACATGCCGAGCAACAGCGAGCCGATCGTGCCGGCCCGCCGGCCCGCGCCCGGTTTCCAGCCGCCGACGACGACCTCGACGGTGTCGTTGAGCGGCACCTTCACCCACGCCGGCGTCCGGCGGCCCGGCTGGTAGGGCGACCGGAGCTGCTTCGCGACGACCCCCTCAAGGCCGAGTTCCGCCGCCGCCGTGGCCAGGTCCCGGCCGGCCTCGCCGGACCAGTAGGGCGGGGTGTCGACGCTGTCGCCGCTGAGCTCCAGCTCCTCCAGCGCCGTGCGGCGCTCGGTGTACGGCAGGGGAGTGAGATCTCGCCCGTCGAGGTGCAGCAGGTCGAACAGGTACAGCCGTACCGGGGTCGCGGCGACCAGCGCGGCAGCCGGCGTCCGGACGTGCATCCGGTGCTGCAGCGCGGAGAAGTCGGGCCGGCCCCTGGCGTCGAGCGCCACGATCTCCCCGTCGAGCACCGCCCGCCGCCCGGCCAGCAGCGAGGCGAGTTCGTCCAGCTCCGGGTATGCCCGGGTGACGTCCCGGTCGTTGCGGCTCAGCAGCCGGACCCCGTCGTCGACGTAGGCGATCGCGCGGACGCCGTCCCACTTGAACTCGTAGCCCCAGCCGGGCCCGGTGGGCAACGCGCCGCTGGAGGCGAGCATCGGCGGCACGAGCTGCGGCATCCTGGTACCCACGTCCTCGATCATCGCCAACCTCGCCCCGGACCAGGCCGATTTCCGGCTTTTGCCCGGGATTGGGCCGGCGGTCGGGCAGCAGCAGTTCGAGCACCCCGGGGTGGGACGAGACACCCGGTTCCGACCTCCCGACGGGTTAGCGGGCGGGCATCTAGGTTGGGCTGGTGACAGCGCTGAGCTTCGACCGACACTGCGCCGAGATCGTCGCCCAGAGCGACCTGCTGCGTTCCCACCTCGACCGGGCCGACCTCACCGTGACCGTGCCGTCGTGCCCCGGCTGGAACCTCGGCCAGCTGGTGCGGCACCTCGGCGGCGGCCAGCGTTGGGCCGCGGAGGTGGTGCGGACCCGAGCGACCGTTCCGCCCGACGACACCCATTTCCGTGACCTGTCCGCGTTCGCGCGGGAGGAGCCGGCGGTGGTCGGCCCCTGGCTGGTCGAGTCCGCCGCCGAGCTGGCCGGCGCGCTGAACGGGGCCGGCCCCGAGGTCGCGACGTGGACTCCGCTGCCGGTCTCGTCCGCGACGGCGTTCTGGGCCCGCCGGTTCGCCCACGAGACGCTGATGCACCGGGCCGACGCCGCGCTCGCGCTGGGTGTGGACTTCGCCGTCGATCCGGCGGTGGCCGTCGACGCGCTGGACGAGTGGATGGAACTGGGCTCGCTGCCGATGATGTGCGACATCTACCCGGAGCGGCGTGAGCTGCTCGGTCCCGGCCGTAGCCTGCACCTGCACGCCACCGACCTCCCGGCCGAGGCGGGTGCGGAGTGGGTGGTCGACCTCACCGGCGACACGCTGGCCTGGCGGCGCGCGCACGAGAAGGCCGCGGTGGCCGTGCGCGGGTCGGTGACCGAGCTGCTGCTGCTGGTCTATCGCCGGCGGCCGGTCGGCGCGGCGGGCGTCGAGGTCCTCGGCGACGCCGCGTTGCTCGACCTCTGGCTGGACCGGGTCCAGTTCGGCTGACGGTCGCCCCGGCGCGGCCACGGTCCCGCCGGCGGCGGCGCCGAATCCGCCGCCTGCTTACCGGGCGGGCTCGGTGGTCTGCTCCCAGATCGACTTCATCTCGTCGAACGCCTGCTCCATGAGCTGCACCATCGCCTCCCGGGCGCGCTCGCCGTCCTGCCGCTGGATCGCCTGGGCCACCTCGGCGTGCAGGTGCAGCGCCTGCTCGTGCGGGTGGTGCGGCATGAGGTGGTGCTTGTGCCGGCCGGTGAGCACCTCCGCGACCAGATCCTGCAGCCGGACGAACATCTCGTTGCCGGAGGCGAGCAGCACCCGCCGGTGGAACTCGATGTCGAGGCGCAGGAAGCGCTCCTCGTCGCCGGCCTGACCGGCGGCCCACATCTTTGCCGCGAGGCCGACGAGATCGCTCGCCTCGTCGTGACCGGCCCGGCTGGCGGCCAGCTGCGCGGCGTGCGGCTCGATGGCGGTGCGCAGCTCGGTGATCGACCGGAGCTGGGCGATCCGGCTCGCCGAGGCGAGCCGCCAGCGGATCACCTGCGGGTCGAAGACGTTCCAGTCGTGTGCCGGCCGGATCGTCACCCCGACCCGTCGTCGGGTCTCGATGAATCCGATCGACGCCAGGACCCGCAGCACCTCGCGGACCACCGAGCGGGACACCTCGTACCGGTCGACCAGTTCGTCGATGTTGAGGACCGTCCCTGGGGCGAACTCGCCACCACAGATGGCGGTGCCGAGGTGCTCGAGCACGCGGGCGTGCAGCCCGGCTTCGGCGGGGGCGTGCTGGGCGGCGATGCCCCCGGAGGAGTACGGTTCCACGTCAAGGATCATATCAGTTAGATCAACCCCTTGAATAAGTCAGCTTTTTCGGCCTAGCATCCCGCTGTAAAGCAGACGTTACAACGCTGTGGCGCTCTTCCCCTGGACGGCGACCACGTGTAAAGGAGAGATAACGGTGCGACGTCGATCGGTAATCGGTACGTCTCTGGCCGTGGTTGCCGCCATGGGCCTGTCCGCCTGTGGCAGCGGGGGCGACGGCGGCAGCGGGTCGAAGACCCTGCGCGTGACGCTGGTGAACCACGTCTGGACCGAGAACATCAAGAAGGCCCTGCCGGAGTTCGAGAAGCAGTCGGGCCTCAAGGTCGAGGTCACCCAGCTCGGTGAGGACCAGCTCTCCGACCAGTACAACGTCAAGCTGAACGCCGGGACCAGCGACCTCGACGTGATGATGTACCGGCCGCTGCAGGAGGGGAAGCTGTTCGCCAAGAACAAGTACCTCGCCGACCTGACCGAGCGGACCAAGTCCGACAGCGGCTTCGACTTCAGCGACTTCCAGGCCGGCCCGGTGCAGGCCACCACGTACAACGACAAGGTCGTCGGCGTGCCGATCATCACCGAGTCGGAGGTCCTCTACTACCGCAAGGACCTGCTGGAGAAGTCCGGCTTCACCGCTCCGCCGACGACCCTCGACGAGCTCAAGGCGCAGGCGGCGAAGGTCGAGGCCGACAACCCCGGAGTCGCGGGCTTCGTGGCCCGTACCGGCAAGGCGGCCGCCGTCACGCAGTTCTCCAGCTTCCTGTACAGCTTCGGCGGCGACTTCGTCGACGAGAGCGGGAAGGCCACGGTCAACACCGAGCAGGCCAAGCAGGCGTACGCCTACTACGGCGGGCTGCTGCGTGAGCACGGGCCGAAGAACATCAGCACCGACATGAGCTGGTCGGAGGCGATGGCGATCTTCACCCAGGGTAAGGCGGCCTTCTACACCGAGGCCAACTCGCTCTACAAGAACGCCACCGACCCGACCAAGTCGAAGGTCTCCGACACCGTCGGCTTCGCGGCGTTCCCGGCCGGCCCGGCCGGCTCGAAGTCGTACAACATCCCGTCCTGGGCGCTCGGCGTCAACGACGGGTCGAAGAACAAGGACAACGCCTGGAAGTTCATCCAGTGGGCGGCCGGCAAGGAGCAGGCCCTGGAACAGCAGAAGGCCGGCGTCCCCGGCGCCCGCGCCTCGGTCTGGGCCAACCCCGAGGGCATCGCGACCTACCCGAAGGACCTCGCCGAGGCCACCACGGCCAGCACCACCACCGGCGTCGGCCACGACCGTCCGCTGGTCGTGAAGGTCGCCCAGGCGCGTGAGATCGTCGGCCAGCCGATCGTCGACGCAATCACCGGCAAGGACGCGGCCGCCTCGGCGGACGCGGCGAACGCGGCGTTCCAGAAGTTCCTCGACGACGAGGCGAAGTAACCCGCGCGCGGGGTGGCGGGGCCGACCGGCTCCGCCACCCCGCCGTTCGGACCCCTGGCCCTGAACACCGGAGACCTCATGTCAGCCCCTACCGCACCCGTCACCAGATCGCCCGACGCGCGCCCGACATCCGTGCCGGAGTCGGCCTGGTCGCGTTGGGCCAACGCGCATCGCAAGTGGCTCTTCGCGGCACCGGCCATGGCCTTCGTCGCCCTGCTGATCGTCTTTCCCGTGGCGTGGACCGGATACCTCAGCCTGACCGACGCCGAGGGTTCCGTACGCGCCGAGAGCAACTTCATCGGCTTCCAGAACTACCTCGACGTGCTCAGCGACACCGACCGGTTCTGGCCGGCGGTGTGGCGCACCGTCTTCTTCACCGGCGTCGTGCTCCTCGTCGAGGTCGCGCTCGGCATGGCGATCGCCCTGCTGCTGTGGCGACCGTTCCGTGGTGAGAAGTGGATCCGGGTCGCCATCCTCCTGCCGCTGGTGGCCACCCCGGTCGCGGTCGGCATGATGTGGCGGCTGATCTTCGATCCCAACATCGGCATGGCGAACCAGCTGCTCAGCTGGTTCGGCATCGGCCCGCAGCCCTGGCTGGCCGGCCAGAGCTCGGCCCTGCCGACGACGATGTTCATCGACATCTGGCAGTGGACTCCGATGGTCGTGCTGATCCTGCTGGCCGGTCTGACGTCGCTCTCCGACGAGCCCCAGGAGGCTGCCCTCATCGACGGTGCCAGCACCTGGCAGCGGTTCCGGCACGTCACCCTGCCGCTGCTGATGCCCACCGTGATCGTCGCGATCCTGCTGCGTGGCATCGACGCGCTGAAGACCTTCGACATCCTCTACGCCACCAAGGGCCGCGGCGGCGGGTCGTTCCACGAGGTGGAGACCCTCAACGTCTACGCGTACGGCCTCAGCTTCGACTACAACGAGTACGGCATCTCATCGACGGTCCTCATCATCTTCTTCCTGATCATCATCGGGGTGATGTGGGCCCTGACCTATCGCAAGAAGGGGTTGCAGCGATGAACCCGAGCCGGCCGTTCAAGGTCTTCAAGGCGCTGGCGCTGGCCGTCGTGGTGCTCTCGCTGATCGCCCCGCTGCTCTGGATGATCGCCGCCTCGTTCAAGACCAACGTCGACATCTACGACACCGACAAGGCCTTCGCCTTCTCGCCCACGCTGGACAACTACCACAACGTGCTCCAGCAGGCGAACTACGTCCAGTTCATCGGCAACAGCCTCTGGGTGGCGTTCGCCGCCACGGTGCTCTCCCTCCTCCTCGGGGTGCCCGCCGCGTACTCGATGAGCCGGTTCAACATGAAGAAGTCCGCGCTCGTCGTACTCATGGCCCGGGTCATCCCCGGTGTCTCGCTCCTGGTGCCCTGGTACTACGTCTTCTCGAACCTGCAGATGGTCGGCGGCTTCACGGTGCTGATCCTCAGCCACATGTTCGTGTCGCTGCCGTTGATCGTCTACATCATGATGGGCTTCTTCGACAGCCTGCCCGAGGACCTGGAGGAGGCGGCGCTGGTCGACGGGCTGACCCACATCGGCGCGTTCCGCCGGATCACCCTGCCGCTCTCCGTGCCGGGCATCGCCACGGCCGGGATCCTGTCCTTCATCTTCTCCTGGAACAACTTCATGTTCGCCCTGGTGCTCTCCGGCGCGGACACCAAGACCCTGCCGGTGGCGATCTTCGACTTCGTCGGCTACGCCAGCATCGACTGGGGCGGCCTGATGGCCGCGGCCACCGTGGTCACCCTGCCGATCATGGTGATCGCCCTGTTCGTGCAGAAGTACATCGTTTCCGGCCTCACCGCCGGCGCCACGAAGGGCTGAGCGGCATGACCACCATCGAACGCGTCGAGACCTTCCTCGTCGCCCCCCGCTGGCTCTTCGTCCGCGTCGAGACCACCGACGGGATCGTCGGCTGGGGCGAGGCGACCTGCGAGGGCCGGTCCGAGACCGTCCGCACCGCCGTCGATCAGCTCAGCGAACTGCTGATCGGCCGGGACGCGTTGCGGATCGAGGACCACTGGCAGGTCATGACCAAGGGTTCCTTCTATCGCGGCGGGCCCATCCTGGCCAGCGCCGTGGCCGGCCTCGATCAGGCACTGTGGGACATTGCCGGCAAGCACTACGGTGCCCCGGTGCACCAGCTGCTCGGCGGCCCGGTCCGGGACCGGATCCGGGTGTACGGCTGGGTCGGCGGCGACGAGCCCAGCGAGGTCCGCGACCAGATCAGCGCCGCCGTCGAGTCGGGCCTCACCGCGGTGAAGATGAACGCCTCCGGCCCGATGAGCCCGGTGGGCTCGGTGGCCGAACTCGACGGTGTGGTCCAGCGGGTCGCCGCGGCCCGCGAGGTGCTCGGCGACCACCGGGATGTCGCGGTCGACTTCCACGGCCGGTTCAGCCTCGCCACCGCCCGCCGGGTCGCCCCGCTGCTCGAGCCCTACCGGCCGTTCTTCCTGGAGGAGCCGGTCGTCCCGGAGAACTCGCACCTCATCGGCGAGCTGGTCCGCGCCACCACCACCCCGGTGTCCACCGGGGAGCGGCTCTACAACCGGCAGGAGTTCCTGCCGGTGCTCCAGGCCGGCATCGCCGTGGCCCAGCCGGACCTCTCGCACGCCGGCGGCATCACCGAGGTCCGCAAGATTGCCGCGCTGGCCGAGGTGTACGACGTGCAGCTCGCCCCGCACTGCCCGCTCGGCCCGATCGCCCTGGCGTCCTGCTTGCAGGTCGGCTTCGCCACGCCGAACTACCTGATCCAGGAACAGAGCATCGGCATCCACTACAACCTCGGCGCCGAGGTGCTCGACTACTGCCTCGACAAGGAGCCACTGACCTTCGTCGACGGCTACGTCGAGCGGCTCACTGGACCCGGTCTCGGTATCGAGATCGACGAAAACGCGGTGCGGGTGGCGGACAAGCGCGGGCACGCCTGGCGCAGCCCCACCTGGCGGCACCGCGACGGCTCCTATGCGGAATGGTGATCCTGTGACTGTCAATCTCGCCGCCGAACTCGCCGCCACCCGGATCCTCGCGGTCATCCGGGGCACCGACACCGCCGGTGCGATCGCCGCCGGCACCGTCCTGCTGGAAGAGGGCGTACGCATCGTCGAGGTGGCCCTCACCACGCCGAACGCGGCCTCGGCCGTCGAGGCGCTGCGCGCGGTCGCACCCGCCGGTTCGCTGGTCGGCGCCGGGACGGTGCTCACCGCCGCCGACGTCGCCGACGTGGCCGCCGCCGGCGCGCAGTTCGTGGTGACGCCGGCCGTGGTCGAGTCGATCCCCGCGGCGGCCAGGCGCGGCCTGCCCGTCGCCGCCGGAGCCTTCACCCCGACCGAGGCGTACACCGCGATGCGGATGGGCGCGTCGGCGATCAAGCTGTTTCCGGTGTCGGTGGGCGGTCCGGCGTACCTGAAGGCGGTGCGCGACCCGTTCCCGAACATCCCGTTCGTCGCGGTCGGCGGGGTGGGCCTGGCCGACCTGCCCGGATACTTCGCCGCCGGGGCGATCGCCGTCGGCGTGGGCGGGCCGCTGGTCGGCGACGCGGCCTCCGGCGGCGACCTCGACGCCCTGCGCGAGCGGGCCCGCGCCTACCTCGCCGCCGTCGCATGACCGCCACCGACCTCGACGCCGCGCGCGGCCCGGGCCCGCACCTACCCGGCCCGCGCGTCGGGACCGGCGTCGACCTGCTCACCTTCGGCGAGTCACTGGTGTCGCTGCGCTCGGCCGGGCCGCTCGCCGCCGGTGGCCCGCTGCTCCCGCACCTGGCCGGGGCGGAGTGCAACGTGGCCGTCGGCGTGTCCCGGCTCGGCCACCGCGCGGCCTTCGCCGGCCGGGTCAGCGACGACGAGCTGGGCGGGTTCCTGCTGCGGCAGCTGCGTGCCGAGTGCGTGGACGTCACCCACGTGACCCGCGACCCGGAGCGTTCGGCCGGGCTGATGTTCCTGGAGCGGCGCACCGCCGACCTGATCCGGGTCGTCTACCAGCGGGCCGGCTCGGCCGGGTCCGCGCTGTGCGTCGACGACCTGCGTCCCGCCCTGGCGGCCGGGGCGCGGGTGCTGCACCTGACCGGAATCACCCCGGCGCTGTCCGACAGCGCCCGGGAGGCCACGATGTGGGCGGCGCAGACCGCCGCCCGGGCCGGGGCGCTGGTCTGCCTCGACGTCAACCACCGGACGAAGCTGTGGAGCCGGGACGCCGCCCGGGCCGTGCTCACCCCGCTCGCCGGGCACGCCTCGGTCGTCGTCGCCTCCGCCGACGAGCTGGACCTGGTCGGCACGCCGGGCGCCGACGAGCCGACCCTGGTGGCCGAACTGCTCGACCGGGGCGTGTCGACCGTGCTGGTGAAGCTCGGCGGCGACGGCGCCCGCGCGTACACCCGGGACGGCCGGCTGGAAGCGGCGGCGCTGCCCGTGACGGCGGTCGACACCGTCGGCGCGGGGGACGCGTTCACCGCCGGCTACCTCTCCGGCCACCTGGACGGACTCGACCTGGCCGGACGCCTGCGCCGCGCGGTCACCCTCGGCGCGTTCGCCGTCGCCGGGCACGGCGACTGGGAGACCCTGCCGCGCCGCGACGAACTGTCCCTCCTGGACGGCCTGCAGCCCGGCAGCACCCTACGCTGACCCCACCCTCGAGAAAGGCACCCCCGCGTGAAGATCGTCGCAGCGGACGTCATCGTCTCCAGCCCCGACCGCAACTTCGTCACCCTCAAGATCACCACTGACGAGGGGCTGACCGGGCTGGGGGACGGCACCCTCAACGGGCGGGAGCTCTCCGTCGCGTCCTACCTGGCTGACCACGTCGTTCCCCTGCTGATCGGGCGGGACCCGCACCGGATCGAGGACACCTGGCAGTTCCTGTACCGGTCGGCGTACTGGCGGCGCGGCCCGGTCACCATGGCCGCCATCGCGGCGGTGGACGTGGCCCTCTGGGACATCAAGGCCAAGGCCGCCGGGATGCCGCTCTACCAGCTCCTCGGCGGCGCCTCCCGGACCGGGATCATGGCGTACGGGCACGCCTCCGGGCGGGACGTGCCGGAACTCTTCGACTCGATCCGCCGCCACCTGGAGCTGGGCTTCCGGTCCATCCGGGTGCAGACCTCGGTGCCCGGCATCGACGCCGTCTACGGCGTGGCCGCGCAGCCCAGCGCCGACGGCAAGCGCTACGACTACGAGCCCGCCCAGCGCACCCCGCTGCCGCCGGAGGAGGACTGGGACACCCGCGCCTACCTGCGCCACCTGCCCGGCGTCTTCGAGGCGGTACGCAACGAGTTCGGCCCCGAACTGCCGCTGCTGCACGACGGGCACCACCGGATGACCCCCATCCAGGCCGCCAAGCTCGGCAAGGCGCTCGAACCGTACGACCTGTTCTGGTTGGAGGACTGCACCCCGGCGGAGAACCAGGAGGCGTTGCGGCTGGTTCGCCAGCACACCACCACCCCGCTGGCCATCGGCGAGGTGTTCAACACCGTCTGGGACTACCAGACGCTGATCCGGGAACAGCTCATCGACTACGTCCGGTCCGCCGTGACCCACACCGGCGGCATCACGGCCATGCGCAAGCTGCTCGACTTCGCCGCCCAGTACCAGATCAAGTCCGGCATCCACGGCCCCACCGACATCTCGCCGGTCGGCATGGCCGCCGCGCTGCACCTGGACCTGGCCATCCACAACTTCGGCATCCAGGAGTACATGCAGCACGGCCCCCTCACCAACGAGGTGTTCCGCCAGTCGTTCACCTTCACCGACGGCTACCTGCACCCGGGAGAGCAGCCTGGCATCGGCGTGGAACTCGACGAGGAGGCCGCCGCCAAATTCCCGTACCAGCCGGCGTACCTGCCGTTCAACCGGCTCAAGGACGGCACCGTCCATGACTGGTGAGCCCCGGCACATCGTGGTGATGGGCGTGTCCGGAGCCGGCAAGACGACGGTGGCCCGGGGGATCAGCGAGCTGACCGGCCTGCGGTTCGCCGAGGCGGACGAGTTCCACTCGGCGGCCAACGTGGCGCGGATGCACGCCGGCATCCCGCTGGACGACGCGGCACGCTGGCCCTGGCTGCGCGCCCTGGCCACCTGGATGGCCGAGCGGCATGCCGAGGGGGTCTCCACCGTGCTGGCCTGCTCGGCGCTGAAGCGTGCCTACCGCGACGTGCTGCGGCAGGGACCGTCGGTCGTGGAGTTCCTACACCTGGACGGGGCGGCGGAGCTGATGCGGGAGCGGTTGGACCGGCGGGTCGGGCACTACATGCCGGCGAGCCTGTTCGACTCGCAGCGGGCGATCCTGGAGCACCTGGAGGCGGACGAGTCCGGCGTGGTGCTGGAGGTGGCGGCGACGCCGGACGACCTTGTCCGGGCGGCCATCGACCGGCTCGGCCTGCCGCTGAGCGCCCCGGCCCCCGGCCGCTGATCGGGGCCGGACCCGGCGTCGGCGTAGTGCCGGGGCCGGGCCTCGGCGTCCCGAGGCACGCCCGGACCAGGCCCACGGTGCCGTCCGGGTCAGTCGGGTACGGCGTCCAGGTAGGTCCAACGGCAGTCCTCCCGGACGAAGCGGCTCTGCTCCTCCAGCGCGCCGGGCCGGCCCGCCTCCCGGTAATGGGCGCTCGAGGATGTTCTTGGCCGCGTTCACGTCGGCGTGGTCCTGGTGTCCGCAGGCGACGCGCCCGCGACGTACGCGGCCCTGCTCGACGAGCGGGAACGGCTCCTGCACGCCGGGCGGGATCCCCGGGCGACGCGCCTCGTCGAGCTGGCCGCCGAACAGGACTGGCTCGCCGCCCGAGCCCGACAGGTCGAGGCGGCCGCCCGGACCGCGATGGCCGCCCGGACCGCCCTCGCGGCGGTACGCGACCGCCTGGCCCGGGCGGACGGTTGGTCCACCTACGACACGTTCTTCGGCGGCGGGATCGTGGGCAGCACGATGAAGCACAACCGGATGGACGATGCCGCCGCGGCGGCCCGGGTCGCGGACCGGTGGCTGGCGGTGCTGCGTACCGAGCTGGCCGGCCTGCCCGGGGTCTGGGTCGCGCCGGAACTGGAGGTGGGCGAGTTGACCCGCTTCGTCGACATCTTCCTCGACAACATCTTCACCGACCTCGCCGTACGCGGCCGGATCCGGCGGGCGCAGGAAGCGGTCGACCGGGCCGGCACGGCGGTCGCCCGGTTACGGGACCGGCTCGCCACCGAGGCGGGCGAGGTGCACCGGCGCCACACCGCTGCCGCCGCCGAACGGGTCGGCCTGCTCACCGCCCCCTGACCGGGTCGGCCCGGCGTCAGCGGGCGCGCGTTCGGGCCGTACGCCGGTTGCCGAACGTCTCCATGGTGGTCGCCTTCTTCGCCGGCGTCCGGGTCTCGGCGATCCGGCGGGCCCGGGTGCTGGCCGCGGCCTTCTTCGCCGTGGCCTTGCGGGCCGTGCCCTTCTTGGCGGGTGCCTTCTTCGCGGTGGCCCGCGCGGCGGGTGCCTTCTTCGCCGCGGCCCTGGTGGCCGGGGCCTTCTTCGCCGTGGTCGCCTTCTTCGCGGCTGTCGCCTTGGCGGTCGGCCGTCGGGTGGGCGTGGCGGTGGTGGCCGCGATGTCCTTCTTCTTCGCGGCCCGGGCGGTCGTCGAGGTGGGCTTGCCGCCCGGCGTCTTGGCCGCGGTCGCCCCGGTCGCCCGTTTGGTGGCGGTCGCGACCTTCTTCGCCGCCGCCTTGTTCGGCATCGGGGCCTTCCGCGCCCCGGTGGCCTTCCGAGCGCTGCTGGGTCTGGTGGCGGCCTGGGCCATCGCTCCTCCCTCGTTGCTGCGCCGCGGCCCCGACGGGTGGTGGGTGCCGTCCGGCGGCATCGGGCCGACCGGCCCGCGCGGCGCGCGTGTCTTCCCGCCGCGCCAGCGGTCAAACACCGCGGGCCCCGTCCGTGCCGCCGGTTCGCCGAGCCACCGCTGGCCGACGATTGGCCCAATGATCGGCGCATCGATCGGCTCTGCTGGTGGGCCGCTTCTGGACATAGCGTCAGGTACGTGACCGAGATCGGACAGGGGACAGAGACGATGACGACGACCGCCGACATGTGGTTCGACCCGCGCTGCCCGTGGGCGTGGAACGCCTCCCGCTGGCTGCTGGAGGTGGAACGGGTCCGCGACGTGCGGGTCCGGTTCCACGTGATGAGCCTGTCCGTGCTGAACCAGGGCCGCGACGGGCTGGAGGAGTGGTACCGGGAGTGGCTCATTCCCGGAATGGGCCCGGTTCGGGTGGCCGTGGCCGCCGAGCAGAAGTTCGGCCCTGAGGCGCTGCGCGACCTCTACACGGCGCTCGGCAACCGGATCCACCACGAGCGGGCGCCGATCGGCCGGGAGTTGTACGTGGCCGCGCTGACCGAGGTCGGCCTGTCCCTCGACCTGGCCGACGCGGCCGACTCCACCGACCACGACGGGGCCCTGCTGGCCAGCCACCACGCCGGCCTGGAGCCGGTCGGCGAGGACCTCGGCACGCCGACCATCCACGTCACCGGTCCCGACGGCCGGGTGAACGCGTTCTTCGGACCGGTCGTGGCGCCGATCCCGCGTGGCGAGGCGGCCGGCCGGCTCTGGGACGGGGTGCTGCTGGTCTCCGGCACCGACGGATTCTTCGAGCTGAAGCGGGCGCGTACCCGCCGGCCGATCGAGCGCTGACCCGTGCCCGGCCGTCTGCTGCCCGAGCCCGGACCGGCGCGTACGCTCGCTCTGGCCCAACTGGCCAACTCGATCGGGGACGGGGCGTTCCTCGTCACCTCCGCGCTCTACTTCACCCAGGTGGTCGGCCTGTCACCCGGGCAGGTCGGGCTCGGGCTCTCCGTCGGCTGGGCGGTCGGTCTGCTGGCCGGAGTGCCGGCGGGTCACGCCGCCGACCGGCGCGACGCCCGTCTGGTGGCGGTCCTGCTGGCCGTCGCCACCGCGCTGGCTGTCGCCGCGTTCCTGCTGGTCCGCCAGCCGGCCGTCTTCGTCCTGGTCGCCGCCGTCTACGGCAGCGGCCAGACCGGCCTGGCGGCGGTGCGTCAGGCGCTGCTGGCCCGGCTGGTGGAGCCGGCCCGGCGTACCGAGGTGCGGGCGCGGCTGCAGTCGGTGGTCAACGCCGGTCTTGGTCTGGGAGCGGCCCTCGGCGGCCTGGCGCTCTGGACGCACACCGCCGTGGCGTACCGGTCGGTGCTCTCGATGGACGCGGTGGCCTTCCTGGCCGCGGCACTGCTGCTGTGGCGGCTCCCGGCGCGGCGACCCGAGCCGGCCCCGCCCGGGGCGGGCGGCGGGCGCCTCGCGGTGCTCCGGGACCGGCCGTACGCGCTGCTCACCGCCCTGAACGCGGTGATGATGCTGTACCTGCCGCTGCTCAGCCTGGTGCTGCCGCTCTGGGTGGCCCGGCGCACCGCGGCACCGTCCTGGCTGGCGGCGGCGCTGCTGGTGGTCAACACGGCGGCGGTGATGCTCGCCCAGGTGCGGGTCGCCCGGCGGGTGGTGGATCCGGCCGGAGCGGTGCGCTCGCTGCGGCGGGCCGGCGTCACGATGGTCGTCGCCTGTGGACTCTTCGCGCTCTCGGCCGCCGCCGCCACGCCCTGGGCGGCGGCGGTGATCCTGCTGCTCGGCGCCGGCGCCCAGGTGTACGCCGAGATGGCGCACGGCGCGGGTGCCTGGCAGCTCAGCTTCGATCTGGCACCGGCCGGCCGGCACGGCCTGTACCAGGGCTTCTTCGGCAGCGGGGTGCCGCTGGCCCGGATGCTCGGCCCGGTGCTGCTGACCTGGCTGATCGTCGACGGCGGTTCGGTGGGCTGGCTGGCCTTCGCCGGCCTCTACGCCGCCGCGGCGCTCGGGATCGGCCTGGTGGTGCGGGGCTCGGGACGGCCGACGTCGGCCGCCGCGTCCCGAGCGCCGGCCCTGCGGGCGGGGTGAGGATGGCCGGCGCCGCCGCATCCCGGGACTTCACGCGGCGGCGCCGGCAACTACCCTGGAGCGCGAGATGGACCTGTCGACGAAACATGCTGCAGTCGCGGCGGGGCGCGCCGGATGAGCCCCACCCAACGCCGCCTCGACCCGGACCAGGTCGGCCGCTACGTCGCGGCGTCCCTCGGTCCCACGCCCCGGATCACCGGATGCGGTCCGCTGAGCGGCGGCGGGTTCGCCGCCGTCTGGTGGGTGACCCTGGACGACGGGCGGGCCGTGGTGCTGAAGGTGGGACCGCCGCCGTCCGTGCCGCTACTGCGCTACGAGCACGACATGATCGGCGCCGAGGCCCGCTACCTGCGGCTGGTCGTCGAGCAGGCGCCCACCGTTCCGGCCGCGCCGCTGCTGCACCACGGCAGCGACCCGGTGCTGGGTGATTGGCTGCTCACCGGCCTGCTGCCCGGCCGCACGCTGTGGGAGCTGACCGAGGCCGGCGTCGACACCACCGAGGTCGAGGCCGAGTTCGGCGTCGCGCTCGCCACTCTGCACGGTGTCACCGGCGACCGGTACGGCTACGACGGCGGGCGAGCCTGCGCCGACACCTGGCGGGACGCCTACCTGGCCATGCTGGACGACATGCTCGCCGACGCGGCCGACTGGCGGGTGCCGCTGCCGCTGCCGGCGGTCCGGATCCGGGAGCTGGTCGACCGGCACGCCCACGTCCTCGACGTGGTACGCCGTCCGGCGTTGCTGCACTTCGACTGCTGGGCGGGCAACGTGCTCGCGGTGGACGTCCCGGACGGCACGCCCCGGCTCAGCGGCCTGGTCGACGGCGAGCGCTATCTGTGGGGCGACCCGCTGATGGACCTGGTCTCGCCGTTGCTGTTCCGGCGTACGGAGGACGAACCGGACCATCCGGTGGTGCGGGCGTACCGGACGGTCAGGCCGTTCCCGCTGGACGCCGGCGCATGCCGCCGGCTGGGCCTGTACCGGCTCTATCTGTACCTGCTGATGACCGTGGAGATGCCCAGCCGGGGGATCACCGCCGAGTCCGAGCCGTGGCGGGTCACCCGCCTGGCCGAGCTGCTCGACCAGGAACTGTCCGACCTCGACAAACCCCCGACCGGGTCTACGGCCAGCCCGAGCGGCGGAACAGCCGGTGCGGGGTGATCATGCCGGCGGCGGCCATCACCAGCGGCGCGTGACGCGGCGTCAACGGGTGGCGGTGGCGAACACCACGACGTTGTCCGGATAGCTGCCGGTACGCGGGTTGAAGCGGCCGCCGCAGGTGATCAGGCGGAGCCGCGGCTCCGCGTCGCCGCCGTACACCCGGTCGGTGGGGAATCGGTCCTTCGGGTACGCCCCGACGCCGTCCACCGTGAACGTGGCGACCCGGCCGTCGGCGCGGCTGACCCGTACCGTGTCGCCGGGGCGCAGCCGGCCCAGGTCGAAGAAGACCGCCGGCCCGTTCTGCGAGTCCACATGTCCCACCAGCACGGCGTTGCCCGCCTCGCCCGGGGTGGACCCCGGAAGGTACCAGCCGGCGATCTCCGGGTGGTCCAGCGGCGGCACCTCCAGCTCGCCGTCCTCGTCGGTGGCGACCGGGACGATCGCGGCGTCGACGCCGATGCGGGGGATGGTGACGCGGACCGGTTCGGAGCGGGGGAGTACCGGCCCGGACGGGCCGGAGGGTTCGGCGGTCGGGGCCACTGAGGTGCCCGGCTGCGGTGGCCGGAGGGCGGTGGTGCCGAGACCGGCGGCGACCATGCCGGTGCCGGTGGCTCCGGCGATCGTGACCGCGGCGACGATGGCGGCGGTCCGGGCCTTCGACGGCCCGTCTCCGTTGCTGCTCTTCGGCGACAGGTTCCACCTCCGGTCCGACGTGGGCGGCACCCGCGCCGGGATGACGTCCCGGCGCGGGCCTCCTCGCCCAGGGATGGTGTGGCGAGGCCGTCAGGCGGCGGTGGTGGCGCGCCGGCGGCGGCGCATCAGCACGTACGTCCCACCGGCGACCGCCGCGGCGGCCAGCGCGCCGCCCGTGACGAGCACCCCGGTGTCGCCGTTCTTGCCACCGCCACCGGCTGGGGCGCCGCCGATCGGGGTGGCGCCGATCGCGATGACGGTGAAGGTGGCCGTGCCGCCGTTGCTGCCATCTCCGCAAGTGGTGGTGACCGTGTACGTGCCGAGGGTGAACCCGGCGGTGAAGAGTTCGGCGCTCAGCCCGCCCCCGGCCGCGGCCGTGGTGGACCGGACGTTCTCGTCCCGGTCGGGCCCGGTGACGTGGAAGAGTGCGTCACCGCTCGCCGGGTTGCATTCCGTCGTGGTGAGTACGACCGTCCCGCCGACCGGAGTCGTGGCGGGGGAGACCGTGGTGTCCGCGAGCGCGGCGGCGGGGAGCAGAAGCGTGCCGATGCCCACGCCGACCGCCGTCGATCCGAGAATCTTCTGTGCCTTCATCCGCGTCTTCCCTCACTTTTCGTCCGCTGACTGCGTGGGACGCCGTTCGGGTGGCCAACTCCGTGACTAGCACCGGTGTGGCCAACACTAGGAGGGTTGCGGCGGTCACTCGGCGTAAATGAGAAATCTTCGTTGCCGTCACGTGTTTTCCCTGCCGCCCGCCAGGGGCGGACATGCCCGGCCAACCGGTGCCCCCGGCACCCGAACGCCGCGCGTGACAAATGGCCCTACCCGCGTCCGGCGCTGCGGACGACCATGAGAGCGTGAGCACCACCAGAGCGGCCCGACCGGCGGCGAGTTGTCCGATCCGTCCGGGCGAGCCCTGCACCCTCTGCCAGCTCGACGTCACCGGGCCGCAGGACTGCCCGCTGGTCTACCTCGTGATGGGGGACGACGAGCTGCGGGAGGGGGTGCACCGGTCCCGACTGGCCACGCCCGGGACGCACCGGCCTCGGCCGGTGCCGGCTGAGGACCGCTGACACTCGGCCAGGGACCGGCGACGTCAGCGGGCCGGCGGCGGCTCGGCCCGCACCAGGCCCACGTCGTACACGAAGACCACCGCCTGGATCCGGTCGCGCAGGCTGCTGGATTGGCCACGCCCGGCCCGGGTCATGGCTCCGCCATCCTCACCAAGCGAGCACGGAAGCTAGCCTCCTAGGATGCTATAGCGGATGTGACGATCCGGGAGGGGGGAGGCAAGCTGCCGTAGGGGCTACGCCTAGCGAAAGGCCGGCAGGACCGGGAACGCCTTCGGGGCCGCAGCTCCGGCTGCCTCGCCGCAGCGGCCGGAGTCAGCGCTCGGAAACGGGAGTGCCGAGCCGGCCGTCGCGTACCTCGCGGTCGGCGAGGGGCCGGTCCAGCCGGATCCGGACGGATCGGTGTTCGGCGATGTCGCTGCCGGACCACGACCAGCGCGAGGGCGGACGCATCGAGACGTGCAGGACGACTGTCCCGGCGTCCTCCCGCGCCACCGCCCGGTGCAGCACGAAGTCAGGGTGGGCCTCGACCAACGCCACGATCACGTGGGGATCGTCGGTGCGGTCGTACGCCTGGACGGAGACCTCCTCGGCGATCGGCCGGAGCAGATCTCGGACCACCGGCACCGCCCCGACCGCGAGCACGACGAGGAGCACGAGGGCACCCGCCCGAGGCCTCCGCCACTGCTTCATCGTTGCCTCCTGATCAGGGGAGCAGCCCGGCCCGGCGGGCCGCGACCACGACTTCCAACCGAGTGTGCGCGCCGAGCTTGCGCATCGCCGAGCGTAGATAGCTCTTCACCGTCTCCGGGCCTAGCCCGAGCTGCATCGCGGCATCGGCGTTGGTGCACCCCAGCGCCACGCAGGCCAGCACGTCGGTCTCCCGCGGCGACAGGGCCACCGCCGAGGCCGGGCGGTCGGGCCCCGCGACGGCGCCGGCGAGCCGGTCGGCGACCGCGTCGAGCCGATCGCGTAGCTCCGGGTCGTCGATCCGGCGCAGCAGCCCGCGCAGCTCGGCGTGCGCCTGCCGGACCTGCTCCCACTCCGGTCCGCCCCGGTCCCGGTCGGTGCGCGCCGGCGCGGTACGCAGGGCCGCCAGCGCCTTCCGGGTGGCGTCCCGGTCGGCGAGGCGCCGTTCCAGGTCCCGCCCGACGTCCACGGCGGCGGCGACCAGGCGGTCACCGAAGGGCAGCCGCTGACGGACCGCGCCGTAGAGGACGGCGCGCACCTCCCGGCCGGTCACCACCGGCACGGCCACCACCGAGCGCAGCCCCTCGGCGAAGACCGGCGTGTCGTACTCGTGGCTGATCGTGGGGGCCACCGGATAGTCGTCAACCCGTAACGGCAGACCGAGGGCGAGGACTTTCCCACCCAGGCCCGCACCGGCGGCGATGGCCAACCCGCGCAGCGCCCCCGTGGTGGTCCCGGCCAGCTCGGTGATAACCATCCGGTGCCGTCCACCGGGCCGCACCAGCCCACCGAAGGCGACCGGCAGCCCGGTACCACGGCGCAGGGCCAGCACGGCGCCCCGGATTTCGTCGGCATCGTCGCGGGGAAAGAGCCGCCCCACCGTCATCACCTCACCGGATTCGCCAGGCCGTTCGGCCACCCCCGTCCGGGGGTGGTGAGACGCACGTCACCCGATCGAGGATCAGGGTACTGCGCGCGGCCCCGTCCCCTCGTCGCGCGTCCCGGTCGTGCCTGGTGGCTCGGCCCCGAAGCAGACAGAGGAAGGAAACCCCATGGCCACCGCCAGCACCGAGGCCTTCCGCGCGGCGCGCGACTTCCTGCTCGCCCATCGCGAGGACCCCGAGACCGCGTACGAGAAGTTCCGCTGGCCGGCACTGGACGAGTTCAACTGGGCGCTGGACTGGTTCGACGTGCTTGCCGCGGAGAACGACGACACCGCGCTCTGGATCGTCGAGGCCGACGGGGGAGAGGGCCGCTGGTCGTATGCCGAGTTGTCCCGCCGCTCCAACCGGGTGGCGACCTGGCTTCGGGCACAGGGCGTACGGGCCGGCGACCGGCTGATCCTCATGCTCGGCAACCAGCTCGAACTCTGGGAGACCATCCTGGCGGCGATCAAGCTGCGCGCGGTGATCATCCCGGCGACGCCGCTGCTCGGCCCGGCGGACCTGGCCGACCGGCTGACCCGCGGCGCGGCCCGGCACGTGGTGGTCGGGGCGGAACACACCGACAAGTTCACCGAGACGCCGGGCGACTACACCCGGATCGCGGTCGGCGCGTCGGTCACCGGCTGGCACGCCTACGCCGACGCCTACCAGGAGCCGGACACGTTCACGCCCGACGGGGTGACCCGGACCGACGACCCGCTGCTGCTCTACTTCACCTCGGGCACCACCGCCCGGCCGAAGCTGGTCAAGCACACCCACGCCTCGTACCCGGTGGGCCACCTGTCCACCATGTACTGGATCGGGCTGCGCCCCGGCGACGTGCACCTGAACATCTCCTCGCCGGGTTGGGCGAAGCACGCCTGGAGCAACGTGTTCGCGCCGTGGAACGCGGGCGCCACGGTCTTCGTCTACAACTACTCGCGCTTCGACCCGAACGGGTTGATGGCGGCGATGGACCGCTGCGGGGTGACCAGCTTATGCGCGCCGCCGACGGTGTGGCGGATGCTGATCCAGTCGGACCTGACCCAGCTCCGAAAGCCGCCGCGCAGCGTGGTCGGCGCCGGGGAGCCGCTGAACCCGGAGGTGATCGAGCAGGTCGAGGCGGCCTGGGGAGTGACCGTCCGGGACGGGTACGGGCAGACGGAGACCACCGCGCAGATCGGCAACCCGCCCGGGCAGCCGGTGCGGCCCGGCTCGATGGGGCGTCCGCTGCCCGGGTACGTGGTGGCCCTGGTCGACCCGGTGACCGGCGAGGCCGGCGAGGACGGGGAGGTCTGCCTCGATCTTGCCCACCGGCCGACCGCGCTGATGGCCGGCTACCACGACGACGCCGAGCTGACCGCCACCGCGATGCGGGACGGCTACTACCACACCGGGGACATCGCCGCCCGGGACGCCGACGGCTACCTGACGTACGTGGGGCGCACCGACGACGTGTTCAAGGCGTCCGACTACCGGGTCTCACCGTTCGAGCTGGAAAGCGCGTTGTTGGAGCACGAGGCGGTCGCCGAGGCGGCGGTGGTGCCGTCGCCGGACCCGGTACGCCTGGCCGTGCCGAAGGCATACGTGGTGCTGGCCCCCGGCTGGGCCGCGGACGAGAAGACCGCGGCGGCGCTCTTCGCGCACTCGCGGGCGCGGCTGGCGCCGTACCTGCGGGTGCGGCGGCTGGAGTTCGCCGAGCTGCCGAAGACCATCTCGGGGAAGATCCGCCGTACCGAGCTGCGCGCCGCCGAGCGTGACAAGCACGCCGGGGCCGAGGCGCGGCCGGCCGGCGAGTACCGCGAGGAGGACTTTCGGTGAGCCGCCCGTCGTAGTACGGCCAGCGGGGTTTCTGAGGCCGCTGCTCCTCTGACGGCACCCACCTGCCCTATCGACCAGCGCGAATGCCAGCGCCTATAGTCGTGATTGCTCAATGCTGTGACCCCGTGGCACGGGGTGAACTGGTGGGTCAGAAGCGCTGAGGAGAGAACATGACAAGCAGGGTTCGCACCGTGCGCAGCGCGGCATCCGCGGCTGTCGCCGCCGTTCTGGTCACCGGGTTCGCGCTCGCGACAGCGCCGCCGGCCGCGCAGGCGGCGCGCGCGACCGGGTCCGCGCAATCCGTCCTCACCTGGGATCTTCATGCCGAGACGGCGATCTGGGACACCGCCGGCCAGGCGCCGCAGGTGCAGTCGCGCGGCGCCGCGATGGTGCACGGTGCCATCTACGACGCGGTGAACGCCATCGCCGGCAAGCCGTATCAGCCGTACCTGGCCGCGCCCCGGGCCGACGGGTCCGAGTCCGTTGACGCCGCCGTGGCCGCGGCGGCGTACCAGGTGCTCGACGCGATCTTCCCGGAGCAGCACGACGCCCTGCGTGCGAAGTACGACGAGTCGCTCGCCGCGATTCCAGACGGTCCTGGCAGACGGCGGGGGATCGACGTCGGTGTGCAGGCAGCGGCCGCGATGATTGACGCCCGGCGCGGGGACGGCGCGTTCGGACAGCAGACCTTCGCGGTGGGGACCGAGCCCGGCCAGTGGCGACCGACGCCGCCGTCCTTCGCCAACGATGGCGGCTGGGTCGGCCACATGAAGCCGTTCGTGCTTCCCCGCGCGTCGATCTTCCGCACGTCCGGGCCGCCCGCGCTCACCAGCGCGCAGTACGCCCGGGACTACAACGAGATCAAGACGGTCGGCTCGGCCACCAGCACCGTCCGAACCGTGGACCAGACCGAGGCGGCGATCTGGTGGCACGACCGGCGTCTCGGCGAGTGGGAGATCAAACGCCAACTCGTGACCACCCAGCGGTTGAACGCCCTCCAGGCCGCGCGGATGTTCGCGATGGTGGACATCGCCGAGGCGGACGCCGTCATCGCCTGCTTCAACGAGAAGGGGACGTGGAACCGCTGGCGGCCCGTCACGGCGATTCGCCTGGGCGACACCGACGGCAACCCCGCCACCGTCGCCGATCCCGCCTGGACCCCGCTGCTTGTCACGCCGCCGCACCCTGACTACACGTCCGGCCACACGTGCAACACCGGCGCCACCATGTCGGCGTTGGCGTACTTCTTCGGCCGGGATGACATTTCCTTCAGCGGCTACAGCAGCGATTCCGGCACGCGGCGGTACTTCCGCAGCTTCTCGCAGGCGCTCGCCGAGGTGATCAACGCCAGGGTGTGGGGTGGCATCCACACCCGCAGCGCCGACGTGCAGGGGGCGTGGATCGGGCTGCAGACCACGGCGTACCTGGTCCGGGACCATTTCCGCCCGCTGAAATAGCCGCCCCGCCGCCACCCGGGCCGTCCTGCCGCCCGGGGGAGCACCCGCGCGGCGCGGCAGAGGCGGATGGGCCGGGCGTCACGCCCGCCAGAACTGGCGGGGTGCGAAACCCTCGCGGCGCAGCCAGTGTTCCGTGTAGACGACCCGCTGCGCCGGCACCACGATCAGCGGCCCGGTCGGTGGCTCGTCCAGCGACCGGGACCGCTCCACGTGGTCGGACTGCCACCGGTACGCCGGCCAGTGCTGGTCGAAGTCCCGGTCGCCCGGGTGGAGCACCTGGGCCCGGCCGAAGATCTGCGCACCTCGGCTGCTGGCCTGCCCGACCAACGGCGCGAAGACCCCGATGGACACCCGCGGATCGGCGGCGATGTTACGCATCTTCGGCGAGGCCGCGCGGTGAACATCACGGTGAAGTTGAGGTGGAAGTAGCGTACGGGGGTGGCGAGGGGGCCGTCCGGGCCGGTGGTCGCGAGGACGCACATGTTCTGCGACGACAGCAGGTTGAGGATGCGCTCCTCGAGACGGTCCCGGTCGAGGCGGGCGGTGGGGGCGGGACCGGCGAGCCAGGCGTTGGTGACAGGCATGGCTGATCTTCCCATGCGACCCGTCGAATACTGGGGTGCGACCATGGGCGAGCATCGACCATCCTGACCCAATGGATCTCGACTTGTTCGGACCCGAGAGCCGCCGGAGGTGACCGGATGAGCGGTCAGGCGACCCGCGCGGCACTGCCAGCGTCGTTGGGCGGGGGCTGGGACGGCCTCACCCTCGACGTCGCCGCGCCCGCGCGCTCCGGCCTGCGGGCGGAGGCGGCCGGCGACGGACGGTTCCTGATCCGCCAGGCGGACCGGGTCGTCCTGCTGGCCCGGCAACACCCCCGGCACCACGGCGTCCACTACGCCCGGCCCGGCGGCTACCGTTCGCCGGTCCCGCCGATCACGGCGACGCTCGCCCGCCGGATCCGGGAGACCAGCGCCGACGGCACCATTTGGTCGGCTCGGTGGGCTCACCAGTTCGTCACCTGGCTTCGCCAGGCCGTTGACGGCCCGCTGCACCAGGGTTCCTGGGTGCTCGCCGACGGCATGCCGCACTGGGCGGTCCCCGGCCACTGGGAACGGCTGAGGCGTGTCGACCCGGATCGTGGCCACATCACCTGGTTCGGCTACGGCCATCCCGAGGACGATCAACGGGACGTCCTTCCGCTGCGGCAACTTGACCCGGCCGGTGCCGACCGCGTCCGCGCCTGGCGCCGGCAGGCTCGCGACGGCATGCTGCCGCCCGCACTGCTCTAGTGGGTCAGCGGCCTGAACACGCTGACCGTCCTCGACGGCCACGATCGGATCGTCGCCGCCCTGGCCGAGGGGAGGCCGCCGCAGGTCGTCGTCCTCGCCCCGACGGCCGATCCCAAGTGGCGTGCCGCCTGGCAGCGGCGCGAACAGCGCGCGTACGAGGAGCGGATGACCCGGGTCGCGGATGACGTCACGCCGGCTCGGCTCGCCAACATGTCGCGTGAGTTCGCCGCCTCGCTGCGCGACACGGTTCGTGCCGAGGGCCGGACCCGGGCCTGGCCGCTGCGCGGCGGCGTGGCCGAATGGGACCGGCTTTCGGCGCAGCTGGCCCAGGGCTGGATACCGGCACCGTAACCCGGTCGGCGGAAACCGTGACCGCTGGTAGGTTCGCTGGCCATGGCGGGGAACGCGGGGGAACGGCTGGACGGGCGCTTCGCACGGCTCTGGGCGGCCAGCACGATGTCCGCGTTGGGCAGCGGCATGGCTGTCGTGGCCGCGCCGCTGTATGTCGCGTCACGGACCGACGATCCGCTGATTGTGTCGGCGGGTGCCGCGGTGGCGTGGCTGCCGTGGCTGCTGTTCTCGTTGCCCGGCGGCGTCCTCGTGGACCGGCTGGACCGGCGGCGGCTGATGGTCGTCATCGACTGGGTACGGGTGGCCGTCCTGGTGGTGCTGGCCGCCGCGATGGTGACCGGCCGGGCCGGGGTGGCGCTGCTCTACGCGGTGCTGTTCGTGGTGAACACGGGCGAGGTGGTGTTCCGTACCGCCGCCCAGGCGGTCGTTCCGGCGGTGGTGCCCCGGTCGCGGCTGGAACGGGCCAACGGCTGGCTCGGCGGCGGCACCCAGGTCATGCAGAACATGGTCGCCGGCCCGCTCGGCGGGTTCCTCTTCGTGGTGGCCGCCGCCATCCCGTTCGGCGTCAACGCCGGCACGTACGCGCTCAGCGCCGTGCTGGTCGGCCTGCTCGCCGGCTCGTACCGCGGCTCGCCGGAGCCGGGCCGGCGCCGCTCGGTCCGCGCGGAGGTCGCCGAAGGGTTCCGCTGGCTGCTGTCCCAGCGGCTGCTGCGCACCATGACTCTGCTGATCGGCATGCTCAACGTCACCCTCACCGCGGCCCTCGCGGTGCTGGTGCTGCTGGCCACCCAACGGCTCGGCCTCGGCTCGGTCGGCTACGGCGCGCTGTTCACCTGCATGGCTGTCGGTGGGCTGCTCGGCTCGGCCGTCGGTGACCGGCTCGTCGCCACGATCACCGCCACCTGGACGATCCGCGTCGGCCTGCTGATCGAGGCCGGCCTGCACCTGGCCTTGGCCGCCTCGCGCAGCGCCGTGGTCGTCGGGGTGGCGCTGTTCGTCTTCGGGGTGCACAGCGCGCTGTGGAACATGGTGGCGAACTCGTTGCGCCAGAGGCTCACCCCGCCCGCCTTGATGGGCCGGGTGGGCAGCACGACACTGTTCATCGCCGCCGGTGGCAACTGCGTCGGCGCGCTGCTCGGCGGGGTGGTCGCCGCCAGGTTCGGGATCACCGCGCCGTACTGGGTGGGCTTCGCGGTCGCGGTGGTGGTGATCGCGCTGACCTGGCGGGTCTTCGACCGGGCGACGGTCGCCACCGCCTACGGCGAACCCAGGGTCGCGGCGCCGGGCACCCCGGCGAGCGTCGGCTGAGGAGGCCCGATGCCGTCGCTGTCCGTACCTCCGCTGTTCGCCGCCCTGGCCTGCCGTTCGCTCTGTCTCGATCGGCTGGAGCACCGTCGTGGGATGGCCACGACGGCGGTCGAGGCGACGCCTACCGGCCCTTCTTCAGCTTCTGGTAGAGCTGCTCAGGGTCCCGCACGAAGTCCATCTTCTTGTCCCGGGCCCGGGAGAAGTCGTCGATCATGTGCTGCACCTCGCCCGGGGTGAACCGCCGGTCCTCGTCACCCTCCTTCTTCAGCCAGTTGATCACATCGTCGTAGTTCTTCCAGTCCTTCTTGCCCATCAGGCGTTCGAGGTCGGAGATCTCGTAGTCCTTCTCCATGGCCTGGCTGGACGGATCGTGAATCTTCATGGCCTCGCTCCCTCCCGTGTCGGCACCTCGGTTTCCCGTGGCTGACCTGGGCAAACGGGCCCGGCGTGGGGTGCGCCGAGGGCCGTGTGGCAGCGTGGGCGGGTGGACGCATCCCCGGTCGACGTCGATCTCGCGCTGCTCGGCGGCGGTGGTGCCGCCGCCCTGGTGCTGGCCGCCCTGGACCGGCACGACGTCGCCGGCCTTCGGATCGCCGTGGTCGACCCGGTGCACAAGCGCGGCCAGGACCGCACCTGGGCGTTCTGGGGCACCCCCGGCGGCGAGTTCGACCCGGTGCTGAGCGCCAGCTGGTCGCGGGTCGACGTGGTGACGCCCGCCGGCCGCCGCGTGCTGCCGCTCGCCCCTCTGCGGTACGCGATGCTGCGTTCCGCCCCGGTCTACGACCGGGCTGCCGCCGCCGAGCGCCGGATCGGCGCGGTGCGGATCGGCGCGCCCGCCGGCGCGTTGCACGACGACGGCCACCGCGTGAGCGTCCACGACCCCGAAGGGCGGGTGCTGCTGCGGGCCGGCTGGGTGCTCGACTCGCGTCCCCGCCCACCGCAGCGGCCCGGGCGGACGAACTGGTTGCAGCACTTCCGGGGCTGGTGGCTGGCGGCCGACCGGCCCGTCTTCGACCCGGACCGGGCGGTGCTGATGGATTTCCGCACCCCACAGCCCGCGCGGGGTGTCTCCTTCGGCTACGTGCTGCCGGTCAGCGACCGCTACGCGCTGGTCGAGTACACCGAGTTCTCGCCAGCGGTGCTCGCCGACGCGGCGTACGACGCGGCGCTGCGCGGGTACACCGGTCGGCTCGGCCTGGACCTGGACACGCTGCGGGTGCGCGAGGTGGAGCATGGCGTCATCCCGATGACCGACGGGCCGTTCGTCACCCGCCCGTCGCCCCGGGTGGTCCGGCTCGGCACCGCCGGCGGTGCCACCCGCCCCTCCACCGGCTTCACCTTCTCAGCCATGCTGCGGCAGGCCGACCAGATCGCCCGTGCCCTCGCGGCCGGCGGGCCGCCGGTGCCGGCGCCCGCGTATCCCCGGCGACACCGGTGGCTGGACGCGGTGGCGCTGCGTGCCCTGGACCGGGGGCACGTCGACGGGGTGGAGTTCTTCACGCGGCTGTTCGACCGTAACCCGCCCGAGCGGGTGCTGCGGTTCCTCGACGGCGTCACCACCCCCGTGGAGGAGTTGGCGGTGATGCGGTCCACCCCGTGGCTGCCGATGACCGGGGCGGTGCTCGGTGACACCGTCGACCGGCTGCGCGACCGGCTGCGCCGCGCCGCCACCGGCGTGCCGGGGGCCGGGTCGCGGGCGGCGGGCCGGGCCGGCTCGTAGCCGGTGACCGACCGAGGCGCTCGCGCCGCCTACCGGCCGAGTTCCCGGGCGACGGCGTCCCGGACCAGCACCCGGAGCCGCTCCATCGGGTCGCCGTCGCCTGCGCCGAGCCGGTTGCGCACCGCCGCCACCGTCAGCCCCAGCCCCGGGTACGCGAACGCGAGGCTGCCCCCGCTGCCGGCGGTGCCGAACGAGCCGTCGTCGACCGCGTACCCGAGGCCGAAGGTGGCCTCCTGCCCGAACACCCACTCCTCGGCGCGGACCGCCACCGCCGACACCTCCCGCAGGCGCTCCGGCGAGATCAGTCGTACACCGTCGACCGGGCCGAGCAACGCCGCGTACATCCGGGCGACCGCGCGGGCGCTCATCGTGCCGACCGCCGGCACGTCGGCGCGCAGCACGTCGGGGCGGCTGCCGATCGCCGCGTCGGGTCGTACGCCGGGCGGGGCCACCGCGTCGAAGTTCGGCAGGTTGGCGCTCGCGTACGCGATCATCGCCGCCAGGCCGGCGTCCTCCAGCCGGGCCAGCCGGGGCAGGTCCGCCTCGGGCACCCCGAGGAACAGTTCCCCGGCCACGCCGAGCGGGCCGGCCACCTCCTCGGCGAGCACCTCGGAGATCCGCCGGCCGGTGACCCGCCGGACCACCTCCCCGACGAGCCAGCCGAACGTCCACGCGTGGTAGGCGAGCCGTGTGCCGGGCGCCCACCATGGCTGGGCGTCGGCGATCAGCGCGCACATCCGGTCCCAGTCGGCAAAGTCCTCGGCGGTGATGTCGGGCGGCAGCGCCGGCAGCCCGGCGGTGTGGGTGAGCGCGTGCCGCAGCGTGATGTGCTCCTTGCCGTGCCGGGCGAACTCCGGCCACACCTCGGCGATACGCAGGCCGTAGTCGAGCTGCCCCCGTTCGGCGAGGACGTGCACCACGGTGGCGGTGAGCCCCTTGCCGGTGGAGACCGCGTGCACCGGGGTGTCGGCCGTGAGCGGCCGCCCGGTGCCGGCGTCGGCCAGACCGGCCTGCTCCTGCACGATCGGCTGCCCGTCCAGATACGCGGCCACCTGCACGCCGGTCTCCCGTCCGGCAAAGACCAGGTCGTCGATCGTCTTCCGCACCTCGGCCCGTAGGCCGTCCCAGCGTCCGTCCACGACCGCTCACCCTGCCAGAGCGCCGGGCCGGTGTCGTCGGCATTTCTCGGCGGCGGGCCGGGGCGGTTCCGGCGCCCGCCCGGCGGGTCGGCTGGCGCGGCCGCTCGGCGTACCGGGTAGGTTGCCGGCATGGCGGAGGCGGCGACCGGCCGGGTCGTGGAGATCTGGACCGACGGGGCGTGCAGCGGCAATCCCGGCCCGGGCGGCTGGGGTGTGGTGCTGCGCTGGGGTGACCACGAGCGCGAGCTGTGCGGCGGCGAGGCGACGCCCACGACGAACAACCGGATGGAACTGACCGCCGCGATTCGCGCGCTGGAGAGCCTGACCCGCCCGGTCACGGTGCGCCTGCACACCGACAGCACGTACGTGCGCAACGGCATCACCGGCTGGCTCGCGTCCTGGAAGCGCAATGGCTGGCTGACCGCGGCGAAGCAGCCGGTCAAGAACGCCGACCTGTGGCAGCGGTTGGAGGCCGCCTGTGCCCGCCACGACGTGACCTGGCTCTGGGTGAAGGGCCACAACGGGCACCCGGAGAACGAGCGGGCCGACGCCCTGGCCAACCGGGGCATGACCGAGGCGCGGGCGGAGGCGGTCGCGGCCCGTTGACGCCGACGGTTTGTGTCGAACCGGTCAGCGGGGCGCGTCCGGGTGCGTCGGCATGGACGAGCCACCGGCGCTGCTGCCGGAGGACCCGCCGGCCACTCCGGAGCCGTCGTCCTCGGTGACCACGTCCGGCTTCGGTGCGCCCGGCTCCGGCTCCGGTACGTCGGTGTCCGCGTCGACCTGGACCAGCCGGGCCTGACCGGCCTCGTCCTCGGCGTGCGCCGGATCCATCGGCTGCTCGCCCTGGCGTACCCGATACTCCACCCGTCCGCCTCCCGTCGTGCCGCGCCGCCCGCGGTGACGCCGACTCCGGCTACCCCGCTGCGGCCCCCCGAAACGCGGGAGGCGCAGCGGGCGGATCCGCGCGGCGCGCGGCCTGGCGCGATGTTCGCGCGGCGTACCGCCGGTGGTCGACCCGGCCGGGGACCGCGCGGTGAAACGCCATCCAAGGATGCCGCGTCCGGAGTCGACCACCCGCCGGCCAGCCCCTCGGCCGCCGGTCAGCGGCGGCGGCGTGCGGCGGCCCGCCCGCGCGAGGGCCGGGCCGGGGTGATGGTCAGCGACCAGTGCGCGGGTCGGCGCAGGCCCGGCGGCAGGACCGTCCGGTGGTCGCCGCGCGCGGCGTCGACCTGCGACTGGTGCAGGAACAGGCACCGCCTCAGGTCGGTGCCACGCAGGTCGGCGCCACGCAGGTCGGCGCCGGTCAGGTCCGCCGCGCCCAGGTCGACCTCGCGCAGGTCCGCGCCGATCAGGCAGGCCCCGCGCAGGTTCGCCCCGGACAGCCCGGCCCGGCGCAGGTCCGCCCCGATCAGCACCGCGCCACGCCGGTCCACGCCCGCCCGCCCGGCCCGGGCCTGCTCGCCGGCCCGGGACAGCAGCCGGTTGACCCGATCCCGGTGCGCGTCGACGTCAAGGGCGAGCAGTTCCTCCGGACTGCCGTCGGTGAGCTGCCCGGTCTGCGCCAGGGCGGCGGCAAGGTCGTCCCGGAGCGACCCGGGCGGGGTCAGCGCCAGCGCCTCGGTCAGGTACCAGAGCAGTTCGTGCAGCGGCCGCATCACCGCGAACGTGTCGAACATGACCCGGGTGGTCGCCGGATCGTCGCGCCAGTCCCGCCCGCCGAAGGTGCCCTGCGCGAGGTGCTGGCCGGCGCCGAAGCAGTCGAAGACCGTGCAGCCGGCGAAGCCCCGCTGGCGCAGATCGCGGTGGACGCCGCAGCGGGAGTCGGCGCGCAGGTTCGGGCAGGGCTGACCGGCCGGCTTGTCGATGGCGAAGTCGGCGGAGGCGGCGAACGCCGGCGCGACGCAGCAGATCCCGAAGCACCGGGCGCAGTCGGCCCGCAGCTCACGCCCCTCGCTCGCCGCCGCCTGCCGTTCCGTCGCCTCGGACACCCTGCCCGGCCTCCCAACCGTCTCGCCACCGCCGGCCGCGGCCGCCGCGCCGGATGCCATTCTCCCGCCCTCGGCACAGCCGGACGGCGGCCGGGTCGATCGAGCGTGATCCGAGTACGGGATGTCGGTTCTGCACCCGTCCGCGACGTGAATCCGTATCGTGACAGCGGGGAAGGGGGAGACGGTATGGACGAGGACGCGCGGGAGCTGGCCCTGCTCACCGCCGTCACCACCGAGCACTTCGTGCTGCAGACCTCGCGCAGCGCCACCGTCGCCGAATCGGTGGGCCGGGCGACGGTCTTCATGTCGACGCTCTCCGCCGCGCTGATCGGGCTGGGCTTCGTCTCCAGCAGCGGGCACCTGCTCAAGCCGTACCTCGGCGCGGTGCTGCCGACCCTGGTGATCACCGGGCTGCTCACCTTCGCCCGGCTGGTGCAGAACATGGTGGAGGACACGCTGGGCCGCATGCGCATCCAACGGATCCGCGCCTACTACCACCGCCAGCTCGCGGGCGAGCAAAAGTTCTTCGCCGACGCGGTGGCCGGGGGTGACATGCAGGCGGCCTGGCCGCAGGTGGGCGTCCACCCCAGGCGCGGGCACGCGCTGCTGACCACGGCCGCGTTCGTCGGCGCGGTCAACGCGCTGCTGCTCGGGCTCGGCGCCGCCCTGCTGAGCGGCCTGTTCGGTGCCACCCTCGGCCCGGCGATCGCGGTCGGTGTGGTGGTGGCGCTGGTGGCCTTCGCCGTCCAGATCGCGTACATCAACCGGGCCTCCGTCTCGCTCGGCCACTGAGCCGCGACATCGCGGTGGGTTGAGCCGTCACCGGCCGTCGAGGTCCACCCGGCAACGGCCGACCAGAACACGGGCGATCTCCACCAGGCCGGGTGTAACCGACCCCCAGCGGGGTAGCCCCGCGCCATGGAGCTGGTCGAGGAGTCGCCGTACCGGTTCCGGATCGACCGGCATGACCCGATGCGGGTCCCGGGCGTCGTCTTCGCGTCCCGGTCGCTGTTGCCGGACGCCACGGCGGACAGGTCGCTGGAGCAGGTGGCGAACGTGGCCACCCTGCCCGGCATCGTCGGCGCCTCCTACGCCATGCCGGACGTGCACCTGGGTTACGGCTTCCCGATCGGCGGCGTCGCCGCCACCGATGTCGAGGCCGGCGGGGTCGTCTCGCCGGGCGGGGTGGGCTTCGACATCTCCTGCGGCGTGCGGCTGCTCACCGCCAACCTCGACCGAGCCGAGCTGCGCTCCCGCCTCGACGCGCTGATGGACAGCCTGGGGGAGGCCACCCCGCGGGGCATGGGCAAGGGCGCGGTGTGGCACCTGGCCGACGGTACGGAGCTCGACGCCCTGCTGCGCGGCGGCTCCCGCTATGCCGTCGAGCGCGGCTACGGGGTGCAGCGCGACCTGGACCGGTGCGAGGACTACGGCGCGGTCGGCGACGCGAACCCGGCCCAGGTCAGCGAGCGGGCGGTGCAGCGCGGCGCGGGCCAGGTCGGCAGCCTCGGCTCGGGCAACCACTTCCTCGAGGTGCAGGCCGTGGCGGAGGTGTACGACGAGCCGGTGGCCAACACCTTCGGGCTGCGCGCCGGACAGGTCTGCGTGATGATCCACTGTGGTTCGCGTGGCCTCGGCCACCAGATCTGCACCGACTATGTCCACGCCATGGAGAAGGTGATGCCTGGGTACGGCATCCACGTGCCGGACCGGCAGCTCGCCTGCGCGCCGGTGTCGTCCCACGAGGGGCGGGCCTACCTCGGCGCGATGGCCGCCGCGGCGAACTACGCCCGGGCCAACCGGCAACTGCTGCACCACGCCGCCCGGCAGGTCTTCGAACGGGTCACCGGAAGCGACCTGAGCCTGGTGTACGACGTGTCGCACAACCTCGCGAAGATCGAGACCCACGGCGTCGACGGCGACCAGCGGCGGCTCTGCGTGCACCGCAAGGGCGCCACCCGGGCGTTGCCGCCGGGCCACCCGGACCTGCCGGACGACCTGCGCCCGGTCGGGCAGCCGGTGCTGATCCCCGGGTCGATGGGGACCGACTCGTACGTGCTGGTCGGAACGCCGGGGGCACCAGCCTTCGCCTCCACCTGCCACGGTGCCGGCCGTACGCAGAGTCGCAAGCAGGCCACCAAGGCGGTACGCGGGCATGACCCGCGCCGCGAACTGGAGGCGCAGGACATCGCCGTACGGGGCAAGTCCCGGCGGGGGCTGGCCGAGGAGATGCCGGCCGCGTACAAGGACATCAACGCCGTCATCGAGGCCACCGAGGGGGCCGGACTCTGCCGGCGGGTGGCCCGGCTCGTCCCGGTCGGCGTGGTGAAGGGCTGACCCGGCTCGTCAGGCGGTCAGACGTCCAACGTCACCGCACAGGACCAGCCCTCCCGGTCGGGGCCGAAGCGCAGCTCGTGCAGGGCCACCCCCTTGGGTACCGCGCCGACCAGTTCCACCGCGTCGGCGTCGACCGTCCACCACCGCACCAGCAGCCTGCCGTCGGTCGATCGTACGTCCGTGGCCAGCGGCAACACGCCCGCCGTCTCCAGCCGGAAGATCACCTCGTTGAGGACGGCGACCAGCATGTCCGCGTCGTCGCCGGGCGGCACCGCGAACTCGGTCTCGGCAGCGGCCTTCGCGCCGACGGTGTCGACGAAGCCGTCCAGCATCGCGGCCACCGCCTCGGCCACGCACCCTTCCCGGTCCGGCGCCCACGCCTCGATCCGCACGTCGGCGGTGTGCGGCACGTTCCGATGCCCCCGCGCCGGTCGTCGCTCCATGTCCCCGATCATGCCGCCATCGGCCGGCTGCCCAACGGGTTTCGTCGCACCGGACGGATAGGGTGCCGGACATGATCGCCGACGAATCCGACGCCGTGACCGTCACCTTCCTCAGCATGATGCGCGCCATCCTGCGCACCGAGAAGGTCGGGGAAGACACCCTGGGCCGCACCGTCGAGCTGGCCCGACGGTGGGGCACCAGTGCCACGGCCGACGCGCAGCTCGCCGCCGCGCTGCGCGAGCTGCACGGCGAGCCGGTCGACACCGACGACCCCGGTCAGGTCGCGGACGAGGCGGTCTCGTCCGCCGCCGAGGGCGGCCTGCTGGTCGAGCGCGACCCGCGGGGCGCGTGGAGCGCCCGGTTCGCCGCGAACGCCCGCCCGCTGCGCACCGGCGAGATCACTCCCGACGAGTTCCACGAGATCATGCACACCGACGACCAGCGGCGCACAGACCGCTGACGCCCTGGGCGGCTGTCAGCTCGCGGAGCGCCTGCGATGCGGTCGGCGAGCCGTCCCGCTTCTCGACCGTGATGGGCGAGGGCACTCCGGCGGCGCTGCCGTCGGCAGCATCCCTCAGCCGGCCGCCGCCGGTGCCACCGCGAAGACCGGCGCACCGGCGGTCAGCACCGCCGTCCGCGTCGGCGCCCGCCACAGGTCCGCCAGGGCCGACGACAGGTCCGTGAGCATCCGGGGCACCGTTTCCGTCGCGCCGTCGTGCAGCGCCTCGATGACCACCAGCACCTCGGTGGTGTCGTCGCGGACCGCCGACCAGCCGCTCTGCCGGTGCGTCCAGCGCCGGGAGTGCGCCCGGCCGGCGGAGTCCGCGAAGACCACCTCGCCCGCCTCGGGGCGCTCGTCGGCGCCGCTGCCGAGGGTCAGGTAGGTCTCCTCGCCGGTGGCCGGCCGCACCGCCAGGTCACCGGCGATCCGGTCGACGTCAAGGACGGCCACCGGCACCGCGTACCCGAGGGAGAGCGCGTTGCCCAGGTCGACCAGCGGATGCAGCCGAGGCAGCGCGCCGTCGCGGCGGAAGCGGCGCAGCAGCGACTCGGCGGCGCACCGGTAGCGGGTCGGCGGCAGGCCCATCCCGGCGAAGGCCCGCCGCCACGCCTGGATCTCCGGGAAACCACCCTCCGGCCCGCCTGCGAGCCGGGCCTGGGCGGCGTCGGCGTACCGGGCGAGCCGCGGGCTGACATCGACGGTGGGGGTGATGCCGCTGGCGTGCAGGACTCCGCAGACCAGCTCGGGGAAGTCCGACCAGACCTGCGGCGAGTGCCGGAAGCGCACGGGAGGCTCCTATCGGGCGGTGAGGGCCAGGCCGAGGCCCAGCGCGAGAAAGCTGCCGGCGAAACCACGGCGCAGCAGCGCGACCAGCTGGGGCCGGGCCAGCACCCGGTGCCGGAGCGTGTCGGCCAGCACGGCGAAACCGGCGAAGGCGATCAGCGTGGTCAGCATGAACACCGCGCCGTGCAGCAGCATCCGGCTGGTGGCCGCCGGAGCGTCCGGAGGCACGAACTGCGGCAGGAACGCCACGAAGAACACGGTCACCTTGGGGTTGAGCAGGTTCACCAGCACCCCGTCGCGGATCACCCGGGCGGCCGGCCGCGGCGGGCTGTCGTCGTCGAACGGCAGCGGGCCCCGGGCGCGCAGCGCGGACCAGGCCATCCACAGCAGGTACGCCACGCCGAGCCAGCTGACCACCCGGAACGCCGGGGTGCCGGCGCGCAGCACGGCGGCCAGGCCGGTGACCGCGGCCGCCAGATGCGGCACGAGGCTGATGGTGCAACCGACGGCGGCGAGGAGTCCGGCGCGCCGGCCCGCGGCGAGCGAGGTGGAGAGCGTGTACACCACCCCGGTGCCGGGGGTGGCGACCACGACCAGCGTGGTCAGCAGGAAGGCGATGCTCACACGGTCCAGCCTGCGACCATAATGGTCCGATGGACAGAGCCAAACCATCGTCGGCAGAGGAGTCCATAACCGCCGGCGCGGACTTCCTGCAGCTCGACGTGGGCGACGCTGCGCCGGGTGGGCGCGCCGACTGGCTCGCCGCCCGGCTACGGGCGGCCATCGCCGACGGCCGGGTGCCGGTGGGCGCCCGCCTGCCGGCCAGCCGGGTCCTCGCCGCCGAACTGGGCGTCTCCCGCGGTGTGGTGACCGAGGCCTACCAGCGGCTCGCCGAGGACGGCCACGTGCTGGGGCGCGGCCGGGCCGGCACCGTCGTGGTGGCCACGCCCGCCGAGGTGGTCACCCCCGTGCCAGGGCCGCCCGCCCGGGCCGAGGTGTTCGCCGCCCGGCCGGGCACCGACGTCTTCGACGCGTTGCGTACCGCACCGGCGGAACTCGACCTGACACCCGGCGTACCCGATCTGGCGGCCTTCCCCCGCGCGGCCTGGCTGCGCGCGGAACGCGCGGTGCTGCACCGCCTCGCGCCCGCCGCCCTCGGGTACGGCGACCCGACCGGCGCACCCGCGTTGCGGCTGGCGGTGGCCACCTGGCTGGCCCGCAACCGGGGCATCCGGGTCGACCCGGCCGAGGTGGTGATCGTCGCCGGGGTGTCCCAGGCACTCGGCCTGCTCGCCCAGGTCCTGCACGCCGACGGCGTCCACACCGTGGCCGTGGAGGACCCCGGCTCCCTCGGCGTGCGGCAGCACCTGCACAACTGGCGACTCGACACCCCGCCCGTGCCGGTGGACGGGCAGGGCCTGCGCGTCGACCGGCTGGTGGCCACCGGTGCCCCGGCGGTGATGCTCACCCCCGCGCACCAGTTCCCGACCGGGGTGGTCCTCGACGGCGAGCGGCGCCGCCAGCTGCTGCGCTGGGCACAGCGGGGCGGCCTGATCATCGAGGACGACTACGACGCCGAGCACCGCTACGACCGCCCACCGGTGCCGGCGTTGCGCGGCATGCTCCCCGAGCAGGTCTGCTACACCGGCAGTGTCTCAAAACTGCTCGCCCCGGCCCTGCGCCTCGGCTGGGTTCTGGTGCCGCCCCGGCACCACGCCGCGCTGGTGGCCGCCAAGCGGATGGCCGATCTCGGGAACGCGGCCCTGCCCCAGCTCGTGCTGGCCGAGCTGATGGACTCCGGCGCGCTGGAACGCCATCTTCGGCTGTTGCGTCGCCGGCACGTCCGCCGCCGGGACACGATGATCCGCGCCATCCGCGACCAGCTGCCCGGTGCGGTCGTGCACGGCGCCTCCGCCGGCCTGCACCTGCTGGTCACCCTCGACGATGACCTCGACGACGTCACGCTGGCGGCCGCCGCGCTGCGGCGCGGTGTCAAGGTGCAGCCGCTGTCCTGGCACGGGCAGTTACCGCAGCCGCCCGGCCTGGTGCTCGGCTACGCCGCCAACCCGACCGGCGACATCGAGCGCGGCATCGCCACCATCGCGGATTCTCTCCACGACCTGCACTGACCCCGCCCGGAAAGGCGGGCGGCGGTCGGGGTGGGGTGGGTGGTAAAGGGTGGCCAGGGCGGCGGCGGTGTCGGTCAGGCGGTAGCGTAGGGCGGCGGGGGAGAGGACCTCCACCTCGGCGCCGAGCCGCAGCAGCTCACCGTGGGCGTGGGTGAGCGACTCGATCGGGATGACGGCGTGCACCCAGCCGGCCTGGTCCGGTGGACCGGCCGTGTCGTCCACCGCCGCGACCACCGGGTCGCTCGCGATCTCGCGCAGCCGTTCCCGGCCGCGCGGGGAGAGCCGGACGGTCGCCTCGTCCCGGTGCAGCCGGGCCCGGAACTCCACCACGTGCGCCCGCCACCAGCCGGGCAGGTCGAACTCCGGCCGGTCGAACAATTCGTCGAGCGGGGTCAGGTCGAGGATCTGGTTGACCCGGTAGGTGGCCGGTTCGGCCCGGTCCGGCCGGGCCGCCACCACGTACCACCGGCCGCCCTTGAGCACCAGGCCGTACGGTTCCAGGACCCGGGTCACCTCGCCGGTCCAGCTGCGGTAGCGGACCCGGATCCGGTGCTGTCGCCACACCGCCTCCGCCGCTGGCGCGAGGTACGGCGACGGGTCGCCGTCGGAGTACCAGCCGGGGGTGTCCAGGTGGAAGCGCTGTTCGAGCCGGGCGGCCCGGTCGGCGAGTGGGGGCGGCAGCGCGGCCCGCAGCTTGAGCTGGACGGTGGCCACGACCGACTGGTAGCCCAGCTCGGCGGCCGGCCCCGGCAGCCCGGCGAAGAGCAGCCGGTCGGCCTCCTCGGCGGTGAGCCCGGTCAGCCGGGTCCGCCAGCCGTCGACCAGGCGGTAGCCGCCGGCATGGCCAGCCTCGCCGTACAGCGGGATGCCGGCGGCGTGCAGCGACTCGACGTCCCGGTAGATGGTGCGGACCGAGACCTCCAGACGGCGTGCCAGCTCGGCGGCGGTGAGCCGGTCGTGGGCCTGGAGCAGCAGCAGGATGGAAAGGAGGCGACTGGCCCGCATTCCACTGACACTACCTGTCAGGGAAGTGCCCCTACCGTGCGGACATGGCTTTCCACGACAAGGAGTTGACCGTGCCGGGGACCGTCGAGGTCGCCGGCTGGCACGTCAAGCGTTACCACATCGACCAGCCGGACCGCCGCCTCGAACCGGAGGTGGTCGAGGCCGCGTACGCCTACCTGCCGAAGCTGCTGCCCGAGCCCGACGGAACGACGCCGCCGGCTAGCTGGGTGGTGCTGCACCGGGGCGCGGACACCGGCGCGTACCTGCTGGCGTACACCTGGTTCTGGGACAACGTGGTGGAGTGCCGGACCGCGATCGCCGGGCAGCCCGCGCTGGACTGCCCGGACGACGACCCGGCGCACTTCGTCCCGCTGGACCGCCCCGGAGTGGGCTGCGTCTGGGAGTTGGGCGTGCTGGAGCACGAGCGCACCGCGTGGATCCGCCACCTGCTCGCCCCCGACGAGCCGGACCTGGCCGGCTACCTGGCCGACACCCGCACCGAGGGGCCGGTGGGCCGCTGATGGGCGACTTCGACTTCTTCGTCGGCACCTGGGACGTGACCAACCGGCGGCTGACCAAGCGGCACGTCGGCAGCGACGACTGGGACGAGTTCCCCGGCATCTCGGTGGCGCACTCGTTCTTCGACGGCGGCGGCAGCTTCGACGAGATCCGCTTCCCGACCCGGGGCTTCTCCGGGTCGACGGTGCGCATCCTCGACGCGGCCACCGGCCTGTGGTCGATCTACTGGATGAACAGCCGGCGCGGCATCCTCGAGCTGCCGCCCGTGGTGGGCCGGTTCGTCGACGGCGTCGGCACCTTCTACGCCGACGACATCGATGAGGGGCGGCCGGTCCGCTGCCGGTTCATCTGGTCCGGGATCACCCCGACCTCCTGCCGCTGGGAGCAGGCGTTCTCCATCGACGGCGAGCGCACCTGGGAGACGAACTGGATCATGGACTTCACCCGGGTCGGCTGACCGGTCACCCCGCCGTCGCCGAGGCGCGGCCCGCTCGTCGGGCCGCGCCTCGGCGCGGTACTGTCCGGTCCACTGCCGCCTCAACGGAAGACGCCATGGCCGACCACGTCGACGTCCTCATCGTCGGCGCCGGGCTCTCCGGCGTCGGCGCCGCCGTCCACCTGCAACGCGACTGCCCGGGCAAGACCTACGCGGTGCTCGAGGCGCGCGATGCCATCGGCGGCACCTGGGATCTGTTCCGCTATCCGGGCATCCGCTCCGACTCCGACATGTTCACCCTCGGCTACTCGTTCAAGCCGTGGACCGATCCGAAGGCGATCGCCGACGGCGACTCCATCCGGGCGTACGTGCGCGAGACCGCCCGGGAGCACGGCGTGCGGGAGCACATCCGCTTCCAGCACCGCGTGGCCCGCGTCGAGTGGGACAGCGCCAGCGCCCGCTGGACGGTCCACGCCCACCGCGACGACACCGGCGAGGACGTCGTCCTCACCTGCGCGTTCCTGTTCACCTGCGCCGGCTACTACCGCTACGACTCCGGCCACACCCCCGAGTTCCCCGGCGTCGACCGGTACACCGGCCCGCTGGTGCACCCGCAGCACTGGCCGGCGGACCTCGACTGGACCGGCAAGCGGGTGGTGGTGATCGGCAGCGGCGCCACCGCGGTCACCCTGGTCCCGGCGATGGCCGAGCGGGCCGGCCACGTCACCATGCTCCAGCGCTCGCCCACGTACGTCATCGCGCGGCCCTCGCGTGACCGGCTCGCCGACGTGCTGCGGCGCCGGCTGCCGGCGCGGGCCGCGTATTCGGTGGCCCGCTGGCGCAACGTGCTGCTCGGGGTGGCCAACTTCCAGCTCAGCCGGCGCCTCCCAGGCCTGGTGAAGCGGTTCCTGCGCCGGGCCGCCGAGGACAGGTTGCCGGTCGGCTACGACGTCGACCGGCACTTCTCGCCCCGCTACGACCCCTGGGACCAGCGGATCTGCGTCGTCCCCGACGGCGACCTGTTCGCCGCGGTCGACGACGGGCGGGCCTCGGTGGTCACCGACACCATCGACACCTTCACCGAGGACGGCATCCGGCTCGGCTCCGGCGCCGAACTGCCCGCCGACATCGTCGTCACCGCCACCGGCCTCAACCTGCTCGCCCTCGGCGGCATGACGGTGACCGTGGACGGCGCCGAGGTGGACCTGGCCGGCACGGTCGCGTACAAGGGCATGATGCTCTCCGGCGTGCCGAACCTCGCCATGACCATCGGCTACACCAACGCCTCCTGGACCCTCAAGGCCGACCTCGTCGCCAGGTACGTCTGCCGGCTGCTGCGCCACCTGGACGCGACCGGCCAGCAGGTCGTCACCCCGGTTGCCCCCGACTCCGGCGAGCTGGCACCCCTCATCGACCTGAGGTCCGGGTACGTGCTGCGCGCCGTCGACCGGCTCCCGAAACAGGGCCCCAGGGCACCCTGGCGGCTGCACCAGAACTACCCCCGGGACCTGCTGTTGATGCGGTACGGCCGGCTCACCGACGAGGGCGTGCGCTTCTCCCGCACCGGTGCGTCCGCCGACGCCGGGCAGCCCACCGGCACCCGTCGTCCGACCGAGAGGACCATCCCGAATGCGTGACTTCGTCTTCCCCGGCGGCACGGCGGTGGTGACCGGCGCGGCCAGCGGCATCGGTGCTGCCCTCGCTCACGGCCTGGCCCGACGTGGCACCGACCTGGTCCTGCTCGATCGGGACGCCGAACGGCTCGACGCGGTGGTCGCCGCGATCCGCGCCGCCCATCCCGAACGCCGGATCGACACCCACCTGGTCGACCTCGCCGACGCCGAGGCCACCGACCGGGTGGCCGCCGAGTTGAGCCGCCGGCATCCCCGGATCAGGTTGCTGGTCAACAACGCCGGAGTGGCGCTGGGCGGCCGGTTCGACCAGGTCACCCTCGACGAGTTCCTCTGGGTCATCGAGATCAACTTCCGGGCCGTGGTCCGGCTGACCCATGCCCTGCTGCCCGCGCTCAAGGCCGAGCCGGGCGCACACCTGGTGAACATCTCCAGCCTGTTCGGGCTGATCGCGCCCGCCGGGCAGGCCGCGTACTCGGCCAGCAAGTTCGCCGTCCGCGGCTTCACCGAGGCGCTGCGGCACGAACTCGTCGACGACGGCGTCGGAGTCACCTCGGTGCATCCCGGCGGCATCCGGACCCGGATCGCGGCCAGCGCGCGGGTGGGCAGCGGCGTCCCCCGCGAGGAGTTCGAGACCGGCCGGCAGCAGTTCGAGAAGCTGCTCTCCATCGACCCGGCGAAGGCCGCCGAGGTGATCCTGCGCGGCGTCCGACGCCGCCGGGGCCGGGTGCTGATCGGCTGGTCGGCGAAGCTGCCCGACCTGCTGGCCCGGCTCGCCCCCGCCGGGTACGGGACGGTGCTGGCGCTGGCGACGAGGCGGAGCGCCGCCCGGGTGCCGACGCCGCGCCCCGCCGCGGAACCCGTCGCGCCCGATCCGGACCGGTCGGCGTGACGGTCGCCCCGCCGCCGGCCGACGAGCTGACCGTCGCCGGCCGGCGGGTGCGGTGCCGGATCACCGGCGACGGCCCGCCGGTGGTGCTGCTGCACGGCATCGGCCGTACCCTCGACGACTTCACCACCCAACACGCGCTGCTGGCCCGCGACCACCGGGTGGTCAGCGTGGACCTGCCCGGTCACGGCGGCAGCGCGCCGCTGGACGTGCCACACACCCTCCCGGCCCTGGCCGCGGCCGTCGCGCAGACCCTGGACGTCGCCGGGATCACCGGCCCGGCGCACCTGGTCGGCAACTCCCTCGGCGGCGCGGTGGCGATGCGCCTCGCCGTCGACGACCCGGCCCGGGCGGCGAGCCTGGTGCTGGTCAACAGCGCCGGCTTCGGCCGGGAGGTCACCGTCGCGCTGCGGCTGCTCGCGCTGCGCCCGCTGGGACGACTGCTGCTGCGCCCGCGCCCGGCGATCGCCCGCCGCACCGAACGGGCCATCTTCCACGACCCGGCGCACGTCACCGAGGAGCGCATCGTCACCGCTCTCGCCGCGGCCCGGCAGCCGCACGCCGCCCGGGTGATGCTGGAGCTCGTCCGCAGCCTGGGCACCTGGCGGGGCGTACGGCCGCGGTGGCGGCGGGAGTTGCTCACCGCGGTGGCCGCACTGGACCTGCCCACGCTGGTCGTGTGGGGCGACCGGGACCGGATCCTGCCGGCCAGCCATCTGGCCAACGCCCGCACCCGACTGCCGAGGGCCCACGGTCACCTGTTCCGGGACACCGGGCACATGCCGCAGATCGAGCGGGCCGCGGCGTTCCACGCGCTGGTCACGGAGTTCTGGGCGCGGCCCGCTGCCGGACAACGGGTCGGGCACCGCCTCAACCCGCGAACTGTTCCTGAATGAGGGCCAGCAGGGCCTGGTGCGTGTCGTGGTCCGCCGCCACCAGCAGCCCGTCCGCGCCGGTGTCCAGCGGCTGTCCGTGAATGCCGGTCACCACGCAGCCGACGGCCCGGCACAGGGCGACCCCGGCGGCGAAGTGCACGCTGTCCCACAGTTGGCCGTCCGTCACGTACGCCGCCCGCCGGCCGGCGGCGACCCAGGACAGCGCCAGACTCGTGGACACCACCCGTGGCCGGAACTGCGCCTCGAACTCCGGGTGGCCGAGCAGCCGTACAGCCCGGAACGTGGGACCGTTCGGAAACGGCGGGTCCAGGTTGACGTCCACCAGCCGTGACTCGGCGGACGGCGTGAGCGGCTCGTCCACCCCGTCGCGGCGCACCTGGGCCGGGCCGCTGTCGGTCCAGAACATCTCCCCGGCGAACGGGTCGGCCACGGCGGCCACCGTCGGGTCGCTGCCGGTGCGCAGGGCCACGTTCACCGCGACCAGCGGCGTGCGTGCCGCGAAATTCACGGTGCCGCACAGCGGATCGACCAGCCAGGTGCGCTCGGCGCCGGCGGGTCCGGTGCGCCCACCTTCCTCCCCGAGCACCGCGTCGTCCGGCCGGGCGACCCGGATGACGTCGAGGATCGCCTGTTCCGCCTCAAGATCGGCGGCGGTGGCGAAGTCGCCCCCGGACTTCTCCACCCGCGCCAGCACGGCCCCGTACCGGGAGTGCACCACGGCGGCGCCGGCCTCCGCGGCGGCAATCGCCACCTCACCATCCATGATCTCCATCCCGGCAGGATAGGACGACCGCCTCCGGCCGAATGCCCCGCCGGAGGTCGCCCGCGTGGCCGTCCGCGGCTTCGCCCGTCCCGCAGGTGCGCGTACGCCTGGGGCGGGAACACCAACGTCATGGCCGAGGTGACCCTCTTCCTCGCCGGCGACGTGATGACCGGCCGGGGCATGGACCAGATCCTGCCCCACCCCGGGCCGCCCGCATTACGGGAACAGGCCGTCAGCGACGCCCGCCGCTACGTCGAGCTGGCCGAGTCCGTCAACGGTCCGATACCGCGACCGGTTCCGCCGCAGTGGCCGTGGGGTTCGGTGCTGCCTCTGCTGGATGCCCTGCGCCCGGACGTCCGGATCGTCAACCTCGAGACGTCGGTGACCGGCCGGGGCGAGTACGCCCCCGGCAAGGGCATCCACTACCGGATGCACCCGGCGAACCGGGCCTGCCTCACCGCCGCCCGGCTCGACGTCTGCACGCTGGCCAACAACCATGTCCTCGACTTCGGCCCGACCGGGCTGGCCGACACCCTCGACACCCTGCGTACGGCCGGCATCGGGACCGCCGGCGCCGGCCGGGACGCCGACGAGGCGTGGCGGCCGGCCGTGGTGCCGCTGCCCGGCGGCCACCGGCTGCTCGTCTGGTCGGTCGGCGCCCCCTCCAGCGGCGTGTTTCCGCAGTGGGCCGCGGCCGACCGGCGGCCCGGGGTGGCGTACCTGGACGTCTCGGCGGCGTCGGCCGAGGCGCTCGCCGAGCGCGTCTCCCGGGAGGCCGGGCCACGTGACATCGTGGTCGTCTCGGTGCACTGGGGCTCGAACTGGGGATACGACGTGCCGGACGAGCAGACCCGCTTCGCGCACACCCTGATCGACGCCGGGGTGCACCTGGTGCACGGTCACTCGGCACACCACCCACGTCCGATCGAGCGGTACCGGAGGCGACTCGTCCTGTACGGCTGCGGCGACCTGATCGACGACTACGAGGGGATCGCCGGGCAGGAGTCGTACCGGCCGGAGCTGCGGTTGGCGTACCTGCCGACGCTCGACACGGAGACCGGTGAGCTGCGCCGGCTGCGCCTGGCGCCGGTGCGTATGCGGCGGATGCGGCTGGAACCGGCCGCGCCCGAGGAGGCCCGCTGGCTGGCGGAACTGCTCGACGGCCTCGGCGCGCCGTACCGGACCCGGTTCGCGCTCGACGACGACGGCCTGATCGCCCTGCGCGCCGGCTGATCCCGGAGTGGCCCGCACCACGATCCGGGGGTGCCGGAACACCCGGGACGAGCTGGGACGCAGCATGGACCCATGACGCGCCGTCCCGCCGCCCTGGTGTACGCGGTGGCGCTCACCGCCTACCTCGTGGCGGTCTTCCACCGCAGCTCGCTCGGCGTCACCGGGGTGGACGCGGCCGAGCGCTTCCACATCAACGCCTCCGCGCTGGCCACCTTCTCCGTCGCCCAGCTCGCCGTGTACGCGGCCATGCAGGTGCCGGTCGGGGTACTGCTCGACCGGTTCGGCTCCCGCCGGCTGCTGCTGGCCGGCGGCGCGCTGATGGTCGCCGGTCAGCTCTGCTTCGCCGTCGCCACCGACGTCCGCCTCGCGGTCGCCGCCCGCGTCCTGGTCGGCCTCGGCGACGCGATGACCTTCATCAGCGTGCTGCGCATCGTGGTGTTCTGGTTCCCCGGGCGGCGCAACCCGCTGTTGGTGCAGCTCACCGGCACCGTCGGGCAACTCGGCGCGGTGCTGGGCGCGATCCCGTTGGTGGCGTTGCTGCACCACGCCGGCTGGACGCCCGCGTTCCTCACCGCGGCGGCGCTCGGCGCGACCGCGCTGCTGCTCGTCCTTGTCGCCGTCCGGGACACTCCGCACACCGGGCACGGCGCCGCAGTCGCCCCCGACCTGCGCGGCGTACGCCGGCAGCTCGCCGAGGCCTGGGCCCAGCCGGGCACCCGCCTCGGCCTGTGGACCCACTTCGTCACCCAGTTCTCCGGCTCGGTCTTCGCCCTGCTCTGGGGCTACCCGTTCCTGGTCCAGGGGCAGGGACTCTCGCCCACCGCGGCGGCCGCCCTGCTCACCCTGATGACCGTGGTGACCCTGCTCTGCGGCCCGGTGATCGCCCACCTGTGCGCCCGGCACTCGTACCACCGCTCGGTGCTGGTCTTCGCGATCACCGCCGCGACCGCCGTGATCTGGGCGGTCGTGCTGGCCTGGCCGGGACGCGCGCCGCACGGACTGCTGGTGGCCCTCGTCGTCGTGCTCGCGGTCAACGGCCCCGGCTCGGTGATCGGCTTCGACTACGCGCGCACCGCCAACCCGGTGCACCGCATCGGCAGTGCCACCGGCATCGTCAACGTCGGCGGATTCGTCGCCTCGATCCTGCTGATCCTGGCGGTCGGCGTGGTGCTCGACCTGACCACCCCGGCCGGCCGGAGCACCCCGCCGCTGGACGCGTTCCGCTGGGCGTTCGCCGTGCAGTATCTGCTCTGGGCACTCGGCGCGGCCCAGGTGCTCCGCTACCGCAACGCCGCCCGCCGCCGGTACGCCGCCGAACGCGCCGCTGTTGCGGCCCCCGCACCCGCCGGCACCTGACCGCCGTCCACCCGAGGAGCGGTGGTCAGGACCGCCGCATGGGTGAGCTTCGCCTGGTGGCCGCGGGGCCCTCCGGCCCAATCGGCGGTGCGGTCGGTTCAGTGGTGACGGCGGCCGTGGGTCAGCGAGTCCAGCATCAGGGTGAGCCCGGCGCCGACCAGCCACACGTCCTTGGCGAGGCCGGTGCCGGCCTGGGTGGGACGCAGGCTGTTCTCCTCCCGCAGCCCGGGCGTCTTGAGGTAGAGCTGCACCAGCCCGGCGCCGAAGGCGGTCAACGCCGCGCCGGCGAGCAGCGACGGCACGAACGGCACGAGCAGCGCCGCGCCGAGGGCGATCTCGCCCCGGGACAGCAGCTTCCCGAACCGGTTCGGTTCGATCTGTCCCAGCTGGGGGATCGCGCCGACGGCCATGCCGTGCACCGCCTGCGCCGCCTCGCCTTCCAGGCCGCGCTTGCTGAGCCCGGAATTCAGGATGAACGCGCCGATGCTGAGCCGGAGCGGCGTATGCGTCAGCCTCATGATCACTCCCGTCGGATCCGGAGAACGGATCCCGCGTACCCCGGGACGCGCGAGATAACCCGCCGTGCACGGGCTGGGCCACCCGCGGTGATCGGCGGTAGGTTCACGGAGGTACGGAGACCGACGCAGGCGGGAGGGACCGTGAGCCAGGAAGTCCGGGGAGTCGTGTCGCGGCGCAAGGGCGCGCCGGTGGAGGTCACCACGATCGTGGTGCCGGATCCGGGGCCGGGCGAGGCGGTGGTCCGGGTCCAGTCCTGCGGGGTGTGCCACACCGACCTGCACTATCGCGAGGGTGGCATCACCGACGACTATCCGTTCCTGCTCGGCCACGAGGCCGCCGGCGTCGTCGAGCAGGTCGGGGAAGGCGTCACGGACGTGGCCCCCGGTGACTTCGTGGTGCTCAACTGGCGGGCGGTCTGCGGGCAGTGCCGGGCGTGCCGCCGGGGTCGCCCGTGGTACTGCTTCAACACCCACAACGCGGCGCAGCGGATGACCCTCACCGACGGCACCGAGCTCACGCCCGCCCTCGGCATCGGCGCATTCGCCGAGAAGACCCTCGTCCACGCCGGTCAGTGCACCAAGGTCGACCCGGCCGCCCGGCCCGCCGCCGTCGGCCTGCTCGGCTGCGGGGTGATGGCCGGTCTCGGCGCGGCGATGAACACCGGCCAGGTGACCCGGGGCGACTCGGTCGCGGTGATCGGCTGCGGTGGCGTCGGCGACGGCGCGGTGGCCGGCGCGGCCCTGGCCGGAGCGACGACGATCATCGCGGTCGACACCGACTCCCGCAAGCTCGACTGGGCGCGCCGGTTCGGCGCCACGCACACCGTCAACGCCTCGGAAGAGGACCCGGTCGAGGCGATCCGCGCCGCGACCGGCGGCTTCGGCGCCGACGTGGTCATCGACGCGGTGGGCCGCCCGGCGACCTGGAAGCAGGCCTTCTACGCCCGGGACTTGGCCGGCACGGTGGTGCTGGTGGGCGTACCCACCCCGGAGATGAAGATCGAACTGCCGCTGCTGGACGTCTTCGGCCGCGGCGGCGCGCTCAAGTCCAGCTGGTACGGCGACTGCCTGCCCAGCCGCGACTTCCCGATGCTCACCGAGCTCTACCGGCAGGGCCGCCTCGACCTGGACGCGTTCGTCACCGAGGAGATCGCCCTCGACCAGGTCGAGGATGCGTTCACCCGGATGCACCACGGCGACGTGCTCCGCTCGGTGGTGGTCTTCCCGTGACCGCCCGCGTCGACCACACCGTCACCTCCGGCACGTTCTCCCTCGACGGGCAGACCTTCGACGTCGACAACAACGTCTGGGTGATCGGCGACGACACCGAGTGTGTCGTCGTCGACGCGCCGCACGACGTGGCCGTCATCCGCGAGCTCGTCGGCGGACGCCGGGTGGTCGCCATCGTGGCCACCCACGCCCACGACGACCACGTGCGGGTCGCGCCCGAGCTGGCCCGCGCCACCGGCGCCCCGGTGCTGCTGCACCCCGCCGACCGGGTGCTCTGGGACCAGATCCACCCCGACACACCACCTGACGGCGAGCTGACCGACGGCCAGACCGTCCGGGTCGGCGGCACCACGCTACAGGTGCTGCACACCCCCGGCCACAGCCCGGGCGCGTGCAGCCTGCACGCCCCCGACCTCGGCGCGGTCTTCACCGGCGACACCCTGTTCGCCGGCGGGCCGGGCGCCACCGGCCGCTCCTACAGCGACTTCGGCACCATCATCGAGTCGATCCGAACCCAGCTTCTCACCCTGCCGCCGGAGACGGTCGTCCACACCGGACACGGCGACGACACCACCATCGGCGCCGAGACGCCCCACCTCGACGAGTGGATCGCCCGGGGACACTGAGGCCCGGGGTCCGGCCGGGTCGCCGGCCCGGCCGGACCCGGGGAACAGCTCAGGGCAGCCGGGTGAGCAGGAGACGTTCTCCCTCGTGCACCCCGCCGCCGATGGCGACAACCCGGCCGTGCCGGCCGGCTACTTGCCCTGCTCGACGCTGCCGGGTTACTATGCCGACAGACCCGGACGCCGGCGCACGGCGCCACCCGGGATTTCCGCCATCCTGACCGCTCGGCGGGTCGCCCGCCCGGTCATTGATCACCGTCGACAGTCGCGCCCATTCGCCGCCGCGACGTCCTCGCCGGTCGGGTTTCCGGCTGCCTGCCGAGCCCGCTGCCGCTGACCCGGCCGCCTCCGTGAGCACCGGCCCGGTGCGTCATGGCCCGATCGGAGGCCCGAGGCGGCCCACCAGGCGTGCCTGAACCTTGCGGCACGCCAGTGTCTCCGCACGCCTTGACCGTGATCCGCCCATCGTTTCCCCACCCGTCGCCGAAGGGGGCGACAGGTCACATCGAAAGGCACCCGATGACCAACACCGACACCGCCGGGCCGGCCCCGGTCACCGGCATCGTCGACACCATCGACGACCACGCCCTGATCCGGGTCGACGGATACCTGCCCGCCGCCGCGGATACGTACGTCGCACCCGCCCAGCTGCGCAGGTACGGCCTGCGCCGCGGGGACCTGGTGACCGGCACGGTCGCCGCCGCGCCCCGCCGTGGCCGGCACGCCCCGCTGGTACGCCTCGACACCGTCAACGGGATGGAGCCGGAGGAGGCGCGGCGCCGGCCGGAGTTCTACAAGCTCACCCCGCTGTACCCGCGCGAGCGGCTGCGGCTGGAGACCGAGCCGCAGATCCTGACCACCCGGGTGATCGACCTGGTCATGCCGATCGGCAAGGGCCAGCGGGCGCTGATCGTCTCGCCGCCGAAGGCGGGTAAGACGATGGTGCTGCAGGCGATCGCGAACGCGATCACCCGTAACAACCCGGAGTGCCACCTGATGGTGGTGCTGGTCGACGAGCGGCCGGAAGAGGTCACCGACATGCAGCGGTCGGTGAAGGGCGAGGTCATCGCGGCCACGTTCGACCGTCCGCCGCAGGACCACACCACGGTGGCGGAGCTGGCGATCGAGCGGGCGAAGCGGCTGGTCGAGCTGGGGCACGACGTGGTCGTGCTGCTCGACTCGCTGACCCGGCTGGGCCGCGCCTACAACCTCTCCGTCCGGTCGACCGGCCGTACGCTCTCCGGTGGGGTGGACGTCGCCGCGCTCAACCCGCCGAAGCGGCTGCTCGCCGCGGCCCGCACGATGGAGGAGGGTGGCTCACTGACCATCCTCGCCTCGGCGCTGGTGGACACCGGTTCGGCCGCCGACACGCTGATCTTCGAGGAGTTCAAGAGCACCGGCAACGCCGAGCTGCGACTGGACCGCGCGCTGGCCGATCGGCGCAGCTACCCGGCCGTTGACGTCCGTGCCTCCGGCACCCGCCGGGAGGAACTGCTGCTCACCGACGTCGAGCGGCACCGTCTGCGGGGCCTGCGATCCGCGCTGTCCCAGATGGACCGCCAGTCGGCCCTGGACCGGCTGCTGCAGCAGCTCACCGCCACTGCGGGCAACGCCCATCTCCTCGCCCGGCTCGGCGCGGCGGACGACTACGCTCAACGGTCATGACCACGTCGGGAAACGAGCCGCCGACCGTACGCCAGCTTCGCCTCGTCGTCGAGGCCGACGACTACGACGCGGCGGTAGCCTTCTTCCGCGACGCCCTGGGCCTGCCCGAGCAGGCGGCGTACTCGGGCGGCGATGGCGCGCGGGTGGTGATCCTGGAGGCCGGTCGGGCCACCCTCGAGCTGGCGAATCCCGCGCAGAAGCGAATGATCGACGAGGTGGAGGTCGGCCGGCAGGTCGCGCCGCGCCTGCGGGTGGCGTTCGAAGTGGACGACAGCCGTGCGGTGACCGAGCGCCTGGTCGCGGCGGGCGCCACCGAGGTCGCTCCGCCGACCGTCACCCCGTGGCAGTCCCTCAACGCCCGCCTCGACGCCCCGGCGGGCCTGCACCTCACCGTGTTCCAGGAACTGCGTACCCTCGAGGAACGCGCCGACGGCGACGGCTTCGGCACCGACGCCTGACCACGGAAATCCGCTGCACCCGGCTGCCCGGCCGTTGCTACCCTCGCGCGGTGCCCGACCCCCTCACCGCGCCGCCCGCGCTGACCCCGGCGCAGGCCGCCGCCCTGCGACATGTTCGCCACATGGCGCTCCGGGACCGTCCGGTGGCCCTCGCAACCATCGCCCCGCACCTTGCCGGCTCGGGGACGGCGTACCAGGCGGAGCAGGTCGTCGCGGCCGTTGCGGCGTACGGTCGGCTGACGCTCAACTTCCACCCGGACCGCCTGCTGCGCGACGGCCGTACGGTGGCCGAGGCGCTCGACCAGGACGGCGTCTACCGCAGCCAGTTCGAGACGGGTATTTCCAACGGCGGGCTGACCGCGTTCCCCGGCGGCGACCGGGACCGCTGGGAGGCGACGATGTTCGGCGGGGCGTACCAGCGGCCGGGCGTGCTCCCCGCGGAGCGTCCGAAGTACGGTGGCCTGAACCTGCTCGACCACGCCGACGGCGCCTGTCCCCGCTTCGGCTCCTGCCATTTGCGGCTGCGCCCCGAGGCCCTCGGCCGGGCCACCCTCAGTTTCGGCGACAGCCACACCCAGCCGAAGGACGCCGGCACCCTCGACGTCTTCGAACCGGTGCTCGCCGCGCTGCTCGAGGCCACCGCCGGCACCGGCGTCAGCCTCGGCCTGGCCGGCATGGACACCGGCACCCTGTTGCGCACGCTGCTCCGCCACAGCGAGCGGGAATCGACCGTGGCCGGGCGGGCGTTGGACGACTACATCGAGGCGCAGATCCACGGCGAGGTGAATCTCGCCCGAGACGTCGAGGCGCTGGTGGTCGACCCGTCGTTCCGGGGCACGGACGCCGGGCGGATCCTCGGCGGAATCGCCCGGCGGCACGGCTTCCCGCTGCGCTGGCACGCCGGGTTCGAGTTGCCGGTCAACGGAGTCGACGCTGAGTTCCGCGGCCCCGACATCCCACCGCTCGCCGCCCGGGTGCACGCGCAGTTCGCCCGACCGGGGGAGCCTGTCCATGCCGCGCTGGTCGGCCGGGCGGCTGCGTCAGTGGTGCGGGAGCCGGGACGGTGGGTCGACCGGGGACCGGTCGAGGTCACCCTTCAGCACCTCAAGCAGCTCTGGCACGTTCTCGTCCGGTTCGGCGCGCCCGCCTCCGGTTGACCGCCGCGTCCGGAACTGATCCTTGCGGGCCGTTGGTGCCCTCCCGGTACGTCCGCTGCTGACCCGTCCCGTACCTACGGTGACCTGCGCCGCACCCAGCCCCCTCTCCGGCATTTCCGGAATGACCGACAAGGCAGGCTGGTTGTGTCCCCAGTACCGCGAGAGCGCAAACCCCGTACCGGCCAGTAGTTCCCCCGAGGCCCGCTCACCCCGGAGCGCGTCCTGACGATCGAAAGGGCAACCATCGTGAAGCAGCACTTCACCCGATGGCTCCCCGCCATCGAACAGACCTCGCATCGCACCGCCGAACTCGCCAGCCGTTGGCTGCCCACCATCGCGAGGACCCCGCACCGCAAGGCCGTACTGACGGTCGCGGGCGTTGCGGTCCTGGGCGGCCTGGCGCTCGGCCCCTCCGCCGTCGCCGCGCCGGTCACCACCGGCCCGCACGCCGGTGCCGTCGCCGCCATCGACCTGGCCACCGGCAAGAAGACCGCCATCACCGAATCCGAGCTCACCACCGGCGCCGACAAGGTTCCCGCAAAGGCCAGTCCGCCCAGCCGGGACAGCCTCGTACCGTACGGCGTCGAGGGCGCGCAGTCGCGCATTCCGCTCGACAACGCGCAGGTCTCCAACGCCAAGGCCATCGTCGAGGCCGCCAAGGAGACCGGCGTGGGGGAGCGGGGCGCCGTGATCGGCGTCGCCACGTCGCTGCAGGAGTCGAAGCTGTACAACCTCGGCCACCTCGGCACGTACAACGACCACGACTCGGAGGGCCTGTTCCAGCAGCGCCCGTCGTCCGGTTGGGGCACGCCCGACCAGGTCACCGACCCGGACTACGCCTCCAAGGCGTTCTTCAACGCGCTGAAGAACGTCGGTGGGTGGCAGGACCTGCCGCTGACCACGGCCGCGCAGACGGTCCAGGGGTCCGCCTTCCCGTACGCCTACGCGCAGTGGGAGGACCAGGCGGCGGACATCGTCCAGCAGGTCTGGTGAGTTCCTGCTTCTTCCTGAACCGGCCGGCTCCTTCCCAGGGGCCGGCCGGTTTCCGTTTCTCCGTACTGCCCCGCGGTCTGCGGATGGCCCCGGCCGGCACACCGCGCCGGGCGCTCTCGCCGTCCGTATCCCCACCGATGCGTCCCGCGTCCGGTGTACGCCCGAGTGTCCGGGTCTTGTTCGCCAGCTCCCGCGTCTTTGGTCGCCACTTCCCGCCGACTGGTTGCCGAGGGCCGGATGACGCGCCTCCTCGCCGCCCCCTCGACCTTGATCGGCTCCGTGTCCGGAATGTGGCGGCGTCGAGGGTCTTCGGATACCGCCGTTTGCGGGACATGGAGTGGATCACCGGAGTTTGTCGATCGTCTGCCCTGAGCCCTTGGGTATATGTCCGGTTCGCAGGGAGTGGCGGGCATCCTGGGGCCGGAATGGTGGGTGGTCGGGGGTCGTTGAACACGGGTGCATGGCCTAGGAAGGCCCCAACCCCGTGGGCCACCCCCGAAAGGCCCCACCGCGGGGCCCGCCCGCTTCGGCGGGTGCCCGGTCCCCGGAATGATGGCGGGCCGCCGGTCGTTGAACACGGGTGCACGGCCGAGGAAGGACCAACCCCGGGGGCCGCCCGCTTCGGCGGGCGCTGTACCCCGGGAATGATGGCGGGTCGTCGGTGGTTGTGTATGGTCCCGGCGCCGCGAAGAGGCGACCCCCTGTCGCCCCGCGAGCCAGCCGGTCGAAGACTTTCCCCCTTTGTTTTGGGCGCCTGACGGTGCTTGCGCACGCGTTTGCCGACCCCCCGGTCGGTGTGCGC
>NZ_JBIWJO010000014.1:0-194784 GCF_044765245.1 Micromonospora sp. NPDC093277 | reverse complement strand
GGCGTGGATCTCTGGTGGTCTGCCAAGCACGACAACCATGGCGGCAACGTCCAGGTGATCACCGTCGGCGACGGCTGGCCCATCTGGACCTCGCCCGTGCGTCCCGGCCGCGAGCATGACACCACAGCCCTGCGCACCCACCCCGAACTCCTGCCCTGCCTGCGCGAGGCTGGCGCCGACCTACGACCCCTCGGCGACCTGGGCTACGAAGGCGAGTCCGGCACCATCACCGTGGCATTCAAGAAACCGAAGAACAGCCGCCTCACCACGATCCAGCAGCAGTTCAACAAGACCCACAACAGCCTCCGAGCCATCGGCGAACGCGGAAACTCTCTGCTCAAGACCACCTTCAAGGCGCTACGCAACATCAGCCTCGACCCATGGCGCATCGGCAAGATCGTGGCCGCCGCACTCATCCTGCTCCACACCGAACACGACCGCACCACATGATCACCTTCGGTGATCAGAACGTTGCGCGGAATGGCTCATTGAAGGCAGCATTACTCGCAAAGTATCGACTTCCTCCTCGCTCTGCGGCCCGGCGAGGGAACAGTACGTGGGAACCCGCAGTGGGGTGCCGCCGTTACCGGGCGAGTTGCACCGGCTCCGCTATCGAGAATTAGCGACTCGGGGCATTAGCTCCAGCCAGGTGGGATGGTTTGCACCACCTCACTTCTCAAATACTCGAGGAACCCCCATAGATCAGATGCGATCTTAATCAGGCCCGATTCGTCAGTTTCGTATACCTGCCCGAGCAAAGATCCGCCGCCGAGGCGATAAACACTGCCATCGTCAGCACTTACGGCAAATAGACCACCTCCGCCGTCAGAACCAAAGACAACTATGTCTTCACTTCGCGCACCGGCCAGCCTGGTAGGCTGATATCCTCGAACACCCTCAGCAACGTCCTCTGCCGAATGGATGAAGAGTCCGTTGCCAGCATCGGGGAGCGACACTTTCTCGACGCATGAGTATAGATCGAGGAGGTCGCCGGTCACGCCGACAGCCGCGAGTTCCTGTACTCTCGTCCCGCTGGAGGCGTCCGCTTTAACCAGGATGTTCTCATCCGGAGGGTAGCCGAAGTTGGCTTCGAAGTTCGTCATGATCTTCGAAGCAAGCTGCAGAATGCTGTCACTCCAGCTATCTAGTCTCTCGCCAGTAATAGGCACCGTAACCCCTATCAATCTGTAGCGCGAAGTCCTCGATCTCAGCGCGAGTTGGATTCGGATTCAGGTCTCTGAACCACTTCCATTGGTTTGTGATATCTTGGTGCACGTTCGCACCACGTGAGTTCATTCTACTTCCTGGCACGCCGCGGATGTTCGCTGGGGCGTCGAAATCGAAGTCTGCAAACCCGGGATGACTTCGATACTCCTGCGGAATCGCATGGTGCGCATCCCAATCCTGCGGAAGCCTTTTAATTCCATTCTTGTTCAGAAATGCGTTGAACCGCCCTCGATAATTGTCCAATTTGATGGTTGGAAATTCGGGATCGTAGCCGCTGGCTGCGGCACCGCCGCCGCAGGTCCACTGGCCCGCGCTGGTCGTGCCGTCTGCCCGTTGCATCCGGCCGGTGAAGCAGGCGTCGGCGAGTTGCCCTTGGGCGGGGGCGGTTTCGCGGAGTGCGCCTGGGTTTCCGGGTTGGGGTTCGGTGGGTGTGCAGCCTCGTAGGTTGCTGTGTGTGCCGATGCATCCGCCGCCGACGACGGTGGTTAGGGATTCGGCGAGGCAGGAGATGAGTGTGCCGGTGATGCCGCAGAGGCCTTCGCCGTCACGTGCTTGGGTTGGCGGGGAGATGAGAACGTCGTCGCTGGGGCCGAGGACCTTGATGGTCTTGTCGATTCGTTCTGGATCGACGGTGCGGACTTGCCAAAAGCGCGAACTGTATGTCCATGCCTGTAGCTGCCAGTCGGACAGGTAGGAGGTGCCGTCGGACAGTTCGGTGAGGGTGCGCGCCCAGGTCTCGGTGTAGGTGTCCCTGCGGTAGTTGCGGTATCCGGGAGAAGCGTATGAAATGAGCGGATCGGACCAGGACCGGGTGATGGTTTCGGTGCTGACCTTGGTGATTGTCGGTGCGGGTGGTGGAGGTGCCGGCGGTCGCGGTCGGGGCTGAGGTGTGGTGGGTGTTGGTTCGGCCTGAAATCGGGGTGCTGGTCGTCCGCAGCCGCACCAGGCGATGTCCGGGTGGGCCATGTTGCCTGGGCGGTACCAGTCTCTTCGGACCGCGTCGTAGATCGGGTAGGCCGCATTGGGCGACTGGTTGTGCATGGCGGACAGCAGCAGGGCGCCGGCGGCGAGTACCGCGGCGACGGCCAGCAGTTCGGGAGCGCCTACTGCGGTGGCAGTGGTGGCAGCGGTGGTGGCGGTGGCGCCGCTCATTTGGACCGCGGCGGTGCCGGCTCTCAGCCCGGCGACGATCTGGTCCCATGCGGCGACTTCCGCTGGGGTGAGGGGGCGGCAGACGGCTGGCGCAGCCACGCAGATCGTCGCAGGTCCGGCTGCGCGTCCTGTCGGGTCGGTGTTGGTCAGGGGGTTGGCCGCGCCGTATCCGTATCGGTTGAGTTGCGCCCCGGCGTCGAGCGGGAACGGGGTGTCGTCTCGGGATGCGAATGTTGCGCTGTGTGGGTCGTACCAGCGGGCGTGCATGTTGACGCGGCCGGTGTCGGGGTCGGTCCAGTCGCCTTGGAAGCCGACGTTGGCTTGGACTCCCGATTCGGAGGTAGGAAGTCCGAACGGGTCGAATCCGGTGCTGGCGGTCAACGTGCTGCCCATGGGGATGGTGGACCAGCCCACGAGGTCGTTGTGACCGTCGATGGCGGGTAGCAGGTTGGTGCCGCCGAGATTGCCGGAGAGGATGCTGCCGGTTGGGCTTCGCCAGTAGGTCTCGGTTCCGGATTGGGTCGGGTCCGCGAGCAGGCCGGTGTATTTGAAGGTGGTGGTGCCGGTGGCGGTGCGGGTGGCGAGACGATCCAGCGAGTCGTAGCTGTAGGTGATCGGGCCGTCGGCGATGAGCCGGTCGAAACCGTCGAAGGTTGCGGGTCGTGGCGGGGCATCGTCGTGGGTCGTCTCGGACAGTGTGCCGCGTGGTGTGTAGGAGTAGTCGCTGTGGCTGGTTTGGGTGCCGTTGACCTTTGTGGTGCTGCTGGTCAGCCGGTTGCGGGTGTCGTAGGTCTGGTCGGTGCGGGTGCCGTCACTGGTTTCGGTGCGGGTTCGGTTGCCGGAAGCGTCCCACGCGTAGTCGATGGTGCCGCCGTCTTGCTTGTGCCAGCTGACGAGCCGGTCGGCATGGTCGTAGGAGAAGGTGCCGCCGCCGGTGTGGGGGCCGGCGGTGATGTTCTTGCTGGTGATGTTGCCGTTTGCGTCGTAGCCGTAGTTGACCGCGGAGAGGGCGGTGCCGTCGAGGTTCTTGACGGCGATGCTGGCGACGCGGCCCCGGTCATCGTATTGCCATTGTGAGGTGCCGCTGCGGAACTCCGTGCGGGTGAGTTCGCCGCTGTTCGGGTTGTAGATGAACTTGTATTCGCCGGCGGCGGGGTTGGTGGTGTTGCGTGCGGTGGCGAGTTGTCCGTCTCCGCGCCAGGTGAAATAGCTTGTGCCGGCGGCGTCGTTGCGGGAGCTGATTCGCCCGTCCGCGTCGTAGAAGTAGTCGGTGTTGCCTGCTGGTCCGTACGCGCCGAGCATCAGCCCGCGGTCGGAGTAGTTGAAGGATTCGGAGCCTGATGGGTGGTCTACGCGTTCGAGTCGGCCGGCCCGGTCGTAGCCGAAGGTGCGGCTGGCTGGGGTCGTGCCGCCGCCACTGGCTGTTTCGGCGGTGAGTTGGCCGAGCGCGTCGTAGTCGCGGTCGATCGTGACGCCGCCGGGTTTGACCAGCTTGACGGGTAGTCCGCCCGCGTCGTAGGAGGTGGTCCAGCGTCGGTCGGTGGGCTGAGGGTGGGCGGTGGTGGTGGGCTCGGTGACGGTCTCGAGTTGGCCTTGGGTGTTGTATCCGTATCTGGTGGTGTTGCCGCGGCCGTCGGTGAAGCGGACCCGGTTGCCGGCTGCGTCGTAGCCGGCCGCGACATCGATGTACGTGGAGGCCCCTGTTGGCTGCCGGATCGTGGTGACGCGGTTGGCCGCGTCCACCGTGTAGGTGGTCACCGTGCCGTTCGGTGCTCGGCGGGAGATCAGGTTGCCGGCATTGTCGTACCGGTAGGTGGTGGGGTCGAGGATTGTTCCGCCCGGGCTGGCCCGGTGATGCTCTTGGTAAAGCCGTCCGGCTTCGTCGTACAGGTATTCGGTGAGGCGACCGGCGGGGTCTTGAACCGATATCAGGCGACCGGCGTGGTCGTAGCTGTACAGTGTTGGTGTCACGCCTGGCGGTTGCAGCACGCGAAGGCGGCCGTCAGGGTCGTAGCGTCGCAGGGTGCGATATCCTCCGGGGCTGACTGTGGTGACGCCTCCGGACCGGTCGTAGTCGATGCTCGTGATGTACTCGATCGGTTCGCCCTCAGGCTGGCGGACCACTCGCGTGGTGGCGACCGGGCGCCCGAGCGCGTCATACGCGAATTGGGTCACCGCGCCGGTGGCGTCCGTTGTCGAGGTGAGCTGACCGGCGAGGTCGTAGGTGTAGGTGACCGGTTCTGGCGTGGACCCTGTTTTCGGCGGGGTTGCTTTGACCAGGTTGCCGCCCCGGTCGTACTCGTACGTGGTGGTGTTGCCTCGCGCGTCGGTTTCGCTGACCACTTCGCCAGCTATGTTGTACTGGCGCCTGATCGTGGGGTGCAGCGTGGTGGTGGATCCTGGCGGGGTGTACGGCGGTCCCCGGATCTCGACGATCCGGCCAGCGTCATCGTACAGCGTCTCGGTGACGTTGCCGTGGGCATCGCGTGCGTGCGTCAACTCGCCGAAGGCGTTGTACCCGTAGACCTCCGCGGGCTGGTCGACCCGCGACGAACCGTTGTCGGCCTCCACCGTCACCGGCGGGCTGGTCACCGAGGTTGGCCGGCCCAGTTCGTCGTACCCGTACAGGGTCTTGAACGCGTCGGGGTCGTCGGAAGTGGCCCTGCGCGGGTCGATGACCTGTGTGGGGTATCCGCGCTGGTCCCGCACGATGCTGGTGTAGAGGCTTTCAGAGCCGTTCTGGACGGCGACGTTGCGGATCGCGCCGGCCGGGTCGCGGCTGTAGCGGACCTCCTCGGGTGCGCCTACGCCTGTTGTTCGCTCAAGGATCAGCCGGCCGGCCAGGTCGTACCCGTAGTGGGTGTTGCGGGTAGCGCTGCCGGAGGGCGATACGGTCAAGTCGATGACCTTGTTCTCGTTGTCGTAGACGGTCCGCACCTGCTGGCGGCCGTCCTGAGTGACCTCCGAGATGACCTTTCCCGAGCCGTCGTACTTCCGGTTGAACAGCTCGTAGTTGTAGACGCCCCCGTCGGCTTGCCGCACACTGCGGCGCACCGCGGTCGCCAGCAGGTCGTCCGGCGTCCACGTGTACGCCGTCTTGCGGCCAAGAGCGTCCCATGCCTCCAGGAGCCGGCCGGCCGGATCGTAGAAGTACTGGTTGCGGGCAGCGACGGGTTCCTCCCAGCTACCGACGGTGGCCTGCTCCACGATCAACCGACCGTCCTGGTACCAGCTTTGCCGTGTCCGCCCACGCGGGTCGGTGACAATCACCTTGAGGTCGAAATCGACCTCGTCGGCCCCTGAGTACACGTAGGAGTAGTGGGTGATGCCGCCGGCCGCGTCGATAGTCTGAATCAGCCGCTTCGCGGGGTCGTACGAGAAGTGCGTTGTGCGGTCTCCGGCGCGGCGAGGCCCCTGCTCTGGGCAGTCAGCGGCTGCGGTCTCCACCACCATGACGGGCAGGCCGTCGCGCTCGTACGTCCGGCACACCCGCCGCTGCTGCGATACACCGGTCACCTGGTTGACCACCGGTGGGTAGATCTCCTCGACCACCCGCCCGACCCCATCGAGGCGGAACTCGGTGCGCACGCCCCGGGGGTAGGTGTCGCTGTACTCGATCTCCGCGATCCGCCGGCCGAGGTGGTCATACTCGTAGCCCACCCGCCGGCCCACCGGATCAAACACCTGGGTCAAGTCACCCTGCACGTTGTAGCTGTAGGTGACGGTGCCCTCAGCGTTGCTGACCGTGCGTGGCAGCCCCGCTGGCATTGTCGCCGACGAACCGGAACCACCGCGGCGCGGCCCGACTGGCGCCTCCGCGCCGGTCGTGTAGGTAAAGTTCGTGACCGGCCCGTCCGGAGCCTCCGCGGTAGCGTTGCCCGTTCGCCGTACCAGTCGCCCCTGCGGGTCGTAGGTGAACATGTCGGCGCGCCACCGCAGGTCCTGCCGAGGACTGACCATGATCCCGGCCACCCGTGTCTCATTCGGGTCACCGCCAGGCACCGGCTGGTAGAACGAGTCGTGGGTAACCAATGTGTCCGCGTCCCGCCACGTGTGCGTGCCGGTGAGGTTCCCGTCTCCGTCGTAGATCATCTCCATGCTGTTGAAGTTCTCGTCGAAGTACGCCCACAGCCGCCCGTCGACTTCCGAGTACTCCCACACCCGGTAGTTGCCGGCCGCCGGCTGGATGTTAGAGCGGCCATGCGTGAGTGACCGCAATCGGTTCAGCTCATCGAATCGGTAGGTCTCATCCTGACGCGCGCGTGTTCCGACCAACTGCAGGCTGACTTCGACAAGGATGCCCCCGTAGGAGTTCACATCGTTGAGGTACCAATCATGCCAGTGCGGATCAGAGACCGGCCGCTGCAATTCCAAGACGTGCTGTTGACCATCGGCTCGAATGTAGATTCTCCGCCACTCAAACACCGGGAAGCTTGTCAGGCTCCACGAGCCGGTCAGGCCGGTGGGCTCTGCGACCTTGCGAGCTTGTGGCGAGACCGAGAACCAGGTTCCCTCGGAATCCTTCACCCAATAGCTGGTGCAATGACCGTCCGGATCACACCGCTCGGCCAACTTTCCGCACGAGTACCGGTACCGCCACCGCAGCGGGTCACCACCCGCCGGTCCTTCACTGGCGATCTCCGAGATGACCGGCGCGTACGCCTTCCCGCATCCGGTGCCGTGATCGCTGGTCCAGGTCACGGTCAGCGCCCGACCACTCGGCCGCTGCACCAACGACCTGATCCGGCCTGCCGCATCCCGCACCGCGTCGATCGCACCCTGACCCGCGTGCGCCACCGACCGCAGTTCCCCGTCGGAGCCGTAGCTGACCACCTCCTGGCCCGCAGTACGCACCGTGATAACCCCGTCCGCCGCCACGGACACCCGGTTGGTGGCACCACTGTCCAGCCGACCCACCCAGCCGCTGCCCTTGCGTCCAAAAACCTCCTGCCGACCGTCCGGATAGGTAACAGTCAACAACTGGCCGTCCGCGCTGTACTGCGCCGACGCGTCGAACAACGACAGCCAGCCATATCCAAACACACCGAAAGTATTGACTGCCCCGGAAGAGTAGGTCCGCTCCACCCGCAGCGGCAGACCATAGCCCTGCACCTCGGCGTCGACCTCGGACTGCACCCAGATGCCATACGGCAGGACCACACCGGCGACGTTGGCCAGTCCCAACCCGGCACCAACCGTCCGCCAAGGGTCCGGGGACGGCACCACCACGCTCGCCTGACTGGGCGGCAGAAAGCCCGTCTCCGGCGTGTAGTCCTGCCCATCGAACACCCGCGCCGACCACCAGAACGTGTCATTCCACGCCAACACCCCCGCCGGCACCTGGTAACCAGGCAACGACAAGCCCGCCGCGCTGGTGTGGCAGCCGACGGTCATCGCCGAGTTCTTGCACACCTTGAACTGGAACGTGACATCGCCGCCACTCGGCCACAGGTCCGGATCCGCGCTGACCACCCACAACTTCGGAGTACGAGTCAACACCGTGCCGAAATTCGGCGGAGTCGACAACGACAACGTCGCACGCTGGTTCGGGATCACATACTTGACATTGAACGCGCACACGAAGTTATCGGAGAGCCAGCCCACACCCGAGATCCACAAATCCCACAAGACCCGCCACGTCCCCGGCTTCAGCGGCGCAATCGCCGCATCCACCTGGGTCGACCCACCCGACGACACCCGCATGGGCAACGGCGTCTGCGGATAGTCACCCAGGATCTCGTTGGTGTCCGAGTCGAACAGGCGGTAGCTCAGAAAACTCGAACCCGCCGGCCACGTCCCAGACCCCGAGTTCGTGAGGCCAACCCTGGCCACGCCCGGGTTGTTCGCCGTCGGTGCCACAATCGCGGTTCCGCCGCTGTAGAGAGCGAACCACTGCTCGCCGCCTTCCTGGGCGCACTCATCCGCACCTGCCGCAACACGTGCATCTGCGGGCCCACCCAGACGCCCGGCCGCCGTGACGGGCGGCAGTACCGTCATACTCGCTGCCGTCACCCCCGTGTCCGCCATGATCGGATGCAGCCGAGCCTTGATCCGCTCGGTCGACGCCTTCCGCTGCGCAACCGCCCGATCAAAAAACGCACGCTGCTTCGTCCCCGACGGCGGCATCGCCGGCGAAGCCACCTTGGGCTGTTCCGGCTCGTCGGGCCGGTACACCGACGCAGGCACCGAATTCACCGGCGTCGCCGCATCCGCCCCCGACCGAGCCGGAACCTCCGCGCCCGCACGCCCGACAGGAACCACCAGCATCGACGCCAGCAAGGCCGCGCCGAGGCCCCCAGCGACCACCGCCCTGCCAGCACCAAACCGCCCCACGACCCACGAACGTATCCCCGCCCGCCGCACCACGCGCCCACCCCACCCCATCCAAGTGGCCAGACAGTACAGCCGCGCAACAGACACAAGATCCACCGAAGACGAAATGTCGATAAGGGTTCACGCACCAGACGTTCGGCCGTATGGCCTCGCAAGACAGTCACCGCCTGAGCCGAAGTCCAGATGACCAGCCGGACCCGCCACCGCACCGAGTCAACAGATGTCGATGTCGACGGCCAACCAGGCACCGCTGCCAGCCATCAATCCACCCCACCATCAGGCAGACTCTTGCAGCCAATCAGGGGTGTAGTCCTCCCAGCCAGCAGCCTGCTGCGCCGCGCGAGGGAGTCCACACTCGACGAAGCAGGCCCGGTCCCGGCGAAGACGCGCCGGCTCGGATTACATGCTCACCGTGAGTGACGCCGGACGGCTTCTGCATCCTCCCCCTGTCAATCCCCGGAAGCGTGGAGGGCTGTTTGAAAATCTTGAATTCATTTCATGGCAAGCAACATAGGTGCAGATGGACGTATAGTCCGCGCTGCCATTGATCATTGAACCCCGTGATCCCGCCTTCCGGCGCAGCAGGATTGTCGTACCCAGCCCATAGCATCCGCCACGCAAAGCGCCCCAAGATGGAGGTACAGCATGGCCGATACTCGCTACTACGGCTCGGGCACCGAGAAAGCGCTCTTCATGCTTAGTGCTCATTGCCGTTAATTCGTCGGGGGTCACGCGGCGGTGGGTAGGGGCGTGTGGGTGGCGGGGCGTTTGAGGAGCGCATCAAGATCTTTCTTGGTGTATCGCCAGTTGAACGGCCGTGCGCCGAGGTTGTAGTGGTCGTGGAACGCCTCGAGCCGGTTGGCGACGTCGGCCAGGTCGTAGAAGTCGTTGGGGGTGACGACCTTGCGCTGCACGATGGAGAAGTAGATCTCCACTTGGTTCAGCCAGCTGGCGTGCAGCGGGGTGTGCACGATCGTGGCGTTGGGCCACGCGGCGGTCATGCGGTCGATGGACGCTTGGCCGCGGTGGGAGGAGCCGTTGTCGACGATCCAGAACACCCGCCGTGCTGAGGCGTAGGGCTCACGGGTCATGACCTGCTCGACCAGCCGCGCGAACGGGGCCAGGCCGGTCGTGGGTTCGCAGCGGCCGTAGACCTTGCCGCTGTGCACGTCGAGCGCGGCCAGGTAGGCCAGGGCTCCTCCACGGTCGTACTCGTGCTCCACCCGCATCAGCCTCGACCGTCCCGGGGGCAGGGTCGGGTGGCAGCGGCAGCGGGCCTGGATGGAGGTCTTCTCGTCCGCGCTGATGAGAGGTCGTCGGCGCCGAGCGCCTGGCCCTGCCATGTCCGCGCATAGAGGTCGAGCACCCGGTCGGCCTTGGCGGCGAAGTCAGGGTCCCGCGGGAAGATCCACGACCGGTGCTGCCAGGGCTTGATCACGTCAGCGGCCAGCCAACGTGCCACCGTGGAGCCGGAGATGTCGGCGACGATCCCCGCGGTGACCGCCTCGCCGGCCAACTCGGCCGCGCTCCAGCGTGACAGCGGCACCCCGCGGTCGGCCGGCAGCTCGCAGGCCAGGGCCTTGACCTGCGCCTGCTGCACCGGAGTAAACAGCGGCGGGCGGCCGGGCCGGTCCGCGTCGGCCAGCCCTTCCAGCCGGCGTTGCCAGAACCGCCGCCGCCACTTGCGCACCGTGTCCACGTGCACGTCGTGGCGGGCGGCGATCGCCGTGTTCGTGGCGCCGTCCGCGGCGGCCAGCACGATCCGTGCCCGCAGCACCAACCGATACGCGCTGGTAGACCGACGCGTCAACGCCTGCAGCGCGCCACGTTCATCAGGATCGAGGGCGATCACGTAGGGGCTTGTCGGGGGCATCGGCATGTTCTGCCACCCCACACGCCGCAGCGCCCGCACCGACACGCCGTCCCGGTTGCGGCACTATGGCAGTCGTGGCCAAGCCTCCGCCCGAGTCGACCAAGACCTCGCTACGCCAACGCCTGGGCGCTCACGCCCGCACCCACTGGCCTGCCCTCACCACGGTGTCGGTGCGCTACCGCGGCGTGTTCGCCTACGTCGACGGACAACTCGCCGACGGCACCACCCTGCCCCTGATCCGGCTGCGCTACCGCGGCTACGCCAACCAGTGGGGCTTCGCGATCTACCTCGCCAGCAAAGACAGATACGAAGACTCGTACCTGCCCAGCGGCCACACCACCGGCACCGCAGAGGAAGCACTCGACTGCGCCTGCAGCCTCCACCTCAACGACCCCACCGCCTGGACCCAACCCCCGACGAATTAACGCCGAGCAGCACTAAGGTGTGATGAATGAGGAGCGATCCGGCCCGGTTCGTTGTCGGGGACAAGCGGGCCTACCGGCAACGAGACGACGCGACCTCGGAGCGTCCGCATCTTGTCGATCATCCCGAAGAAAGCCAGCGCCCGAGTCGAGATCGCCTTCCTGGATAACCCCGATGGCCGGGTGTCCACCGTCCCTGCATCGTTAGTCATCCGTATAGAACCGGATGGCTGTAACGCCGTGCGGGGAGGGTCCTGATGCAATACGCGCAGGAAGTCGACGGCCGCGACCTGCTCGGCTGGTGGATACGGCAGCCAAACCAGCGAGACCGCCAACGGACGCGGCGACCGACAACATTACCCCCACCCGGCATCCGCTTCGCCTTCTACGGCCGGATGTCCACCGTCGACTTCCAGGATCGAGCGTCGTCGTGCCGGTGGCAGCGCAACTACGCCGACGACCTGATCGCCAGCCACGGCCGGGTCGTGACCGAATTCTTCGACGAGGGTGTCTCCCGCCGGGTGGCCTGACCGGACCGCCCGCAGGCAACACGGCTACTCGCCGCCGTGGCTGACCCGGCACGGGTGGGGCTGCGGTTTGCCTTCTACGGCCGCATGTCCACGTCGACCAGCAAGACCGGCGTCGTTGTGCCGGCGGCAGCGCAACTGCGCGGAGGACCTGGTCACCGGCCACGGCCGCATCGTGGTCGAGTTCTTCGACGAGGGTGTCTACCGCCGGGTGGCCTGGCCGGACCGGCCGCAAGCGTCACGGCTGCTCGCCGCCGTGGCGGAGCCGTGGCTGCCGCCGGTTGGTTGAGGGCTATCTGTCTTGTTGCTGGGTTCACGCGTTTGGCTTGGACGCGGACTCCTGCTGCAGTGTTGGGTCGCAAGGCAAGCAGGGCGTTGTCGGTGAAGGTGGGCTCCATAGGCGCCAGTCCGACTGACCTTCCCGCGGGCCGATCAGCCACCGCAGCGCGAACACGGTCTCTAAGGCCATAGCCTCCGGTCCGCTCACAAGCTGGTCAGCGGACCTGACCCGGGCCGATGTTGCCGCGATCGAGGCCGGTACAGCAGCGAAGAACAGCAGCCCGGTCACCGGTCAAGCGCCTTCGCCCAGCCGTTTGTGGCGTCGCCCCTGGGCGGATCGGACAACACCTCGCGTGAGCCGACACGGTGAAGCAACGTGGTCTCCGACCATGACCTAGGCCACGGTGACGATGCCGCCAGGGTTGGTTAGGGTGGCCTGGCCGTGGTGTTCGGGAAGCCGGTGTGAGACCGGTGCGGCCCTCGCCACTGTGATCGGGATGCTGGAGGCCACCGAAAGGTCACTGGGCGCATGCCTGGGAAGGCCGGCCACCGGCGCACCACCCGTCAGCCAGGAGACCGGCCACGGCACCTGCACGACCCGTCCACGAGGTGCTGGAAGGTGGTCCCGTTATGCGGTCCCCTGTGTCCTGGCGCGTTGCTGCGCCGCTGTCAGTCCTGCTCGCCCTGGTCGGCGGCTGCGCCGCGACCGGCGACAACAAGCCCGCCACCACGGCGTCCGCCGAGGCCGGGCCGGTCGAAGTCACCAACTGCGGCACGCCGGTCACGGTCACGAAGCCGCCGGCGCGGGCGGTGACGATGAATCAGTCTGCTACCGAGATCATGCTGGCGCTCGGTTTGCAGGACCGGATGGCGGGCACCGCCTTCCTCGACGACCAGGTGCTGCCCGAGTACGCCGCCGCGTACGCGAAGGTACCGGTAGTGGCCAAGGAGTATCCGTCGAAGGAGAAGCTGCTCGACATCGCGCCCGACTTCGTCTACGCCTCCTTCGCGAGCGCGTTCAGTGACGAGGGGGTCGGCGACCGCGCCGACTGGCAGAAGCTGGGCGTGGCTACGTACATCTCCGCCGCCGGTTGCCCGAAGGACACGCGGCCGGCGAGGCTGACGATGGATGACGTGTTCGCCGAGATCCGTGAGATCGCCGCGGTCTTCGGCGTAAAGGAGCGGGCCGAGACGCTGATCGCCGACCAGCAGGAGCGCATTGCGAAAGTGTCAGCGGGCGCGAAGGGCACGCGGGTGCTGTGGTGGGACGGCGGCAACGACGCGCCCAGTGCCGGCGCCTGCTGCGGCAGCCCGGCCATGATCATGTCTGCGGCCGGGGTCACCAACATCTTCGCCGACCTGAACGGCAGCTGGGCCGACACCAGCTGGGAGACCGTCGTCGAGCGCAACCCGGAGGTCATCGTGCTCATCGACGCGAGCTGGGACCGCGCCGCCGCCAAGCAAGCCTTCCTCGAAAAACACGCGACGCTCAAGGACCTGCCCGCCGTCAAGGACAAGAGGTACGTCGTCCTGGACTTCTCCTCCACCTCCGCGGGCGTGCGGAACGTGCTCGCCGTGGAGGCCCTGACCCGGGGTATCGGCGGGGTGGGCAACTGACCGCCGCTACCACCCGGCTGGCGAAGGCCCCGGCGCGGCCGGTCCGGGCGGTGCGCATGGTGGCCGTGGTGGCCGTGCTCGCGGGCGGCCTGTTGCTGTCGGTGGCCGCGGCCGTGACGGTGGGGCCGGCGGACCTGTCTCTGGGCACCGTGTGGCTGGTCATCACCGACCATCTCGGCCTGACGAGCGCCGACGTGCCGCTGCTGCGCGACCATATCGTGTGGGAACTGCGGCTGCCGAGGGTGCTGGGCGCCGCCGTGGTCGGGGCCGGGCTCGCCGCCTCCGGGGCGGTCATGCAGACCGTCACCCGCAACCCGCTCGCCGACCCGTACCTGTTGGGCGTGTCCTCCGGGGCGTCGCTGGGCGCCGTCGCCGTTCTGGTCCTGGGCCTCGGCGCGGGTGCTGCGGCGCTCACCGGGGGCGCGTTCGCGGGGGCGCTCGCCGCGTTCGCCGTCGTGGTCGCTGCCGCCGGCCGGCGAGCGGTCCTGCGACCGACCCGGGTGGTGCTGGCCGGCGTCGCCGTCGCGCAGCTGTGCGCCGCGCTGACCTCGTTCGTGATCATCTGGGCGGCCGACCCGCACGCGACCCACAGCATCACCTTCTGGCTGTCCGGCTCGCTCGCCCGCGCCGACTGGACCGCACTCGGATGGGCGACGCCGGTGCTCGCGGCGGTGTTCGCCGTGATCCTCTGGCATGCCCGTGCGCTCAACGCGTTCGCGTTCGGCGAAGAGGCCGCCGCCGCCCTCGGCATTGACGTCGGGCGTGTCCGGTGGCTGCTGCTGGTCACCACCGCGCTGCTGACCGCCGTGCTGGTCGCGATCAGCGGCGCGATCGGCTTCGTCGGCCTGCTGCTACCGCACGCCGCGCGGCGGTTCACCGGCCCCGACCACCGGCGGCTGCTGCCGGTCGTCGTCCTCGCCGGAGCGATCTTTCTGATCTGGGTGGACACCGCGGCCAGGACCCTGTTCGAACCCCGCGAGCTACCGGTGGGCGTGCTGACCGCCCTGCTCGGGGTGCCTGCGTTCGTGCTACTGCTGCGGCGACTGGATGGGAACGAATGATGCTCGACATCCGCGATGTCTCGTGGTCCGTGCCGGCCACTCGGCTCCTCGACCGCGTGACCTGCTCGGCGCCGCGCGGCACTCTGGTCGGCCTGCTCGGCCCGAACGGGTCCGGCAAGACCACCCTGCTGCGGGTCGTCGCCGGCTTGATCGCCCCCGAGTCCGGGACCGTGACCGTCGCGGGCGACGAGGTGGCCGAACTGCCGCGTGCCGCTGCGGCGCGGCGGATGGCGCTGCTCGCCCAGTACACCGAGACCGACCTCGACCTGACCGTGCTCGACGTGGTGCTGCTCGGCCGCACCCCGCACCGCCGCTCCCGCTGGTCCGACAGCGACACCGACCGGGCGGCCGCAGCCGACGCTCTTGAGCGCGTCGACATGACCGGGTACGCCCACCGCAAGTGGCAGACGCTGTCCGGCGGGGAACGCCAACGGGTGCAGCTTGCCCGAGCGCTGACCCAGGAGCCGCAACTGCTCCTGCTCGACGAGCCCACCAACCATCTCGACATCGGCCACCAGTTGCAGCTGCTGCACCTGGTCCGCCGCAGCGGCGTCACCACCCTCGCCGCACTGCACGACCTCAACTTGGCCGCGATGTTCTGCGACCTCGTGGTGGTGCTGCACCACGGCCGGGTCGTCGCCTCCGGACCGCCTGTCGGCGTGCTGACGCCTGCGCTGCTCGCCGACGTGTACGCCGTGGACGCTGACGTCACCGTGCATGACGGACGCACGGTCATCACCTACCGGGCACCGGCAGCATGAAGGTCCTGCTCGTCTCACGCGGGGCGACCCACCACGGCGGCCATGACGCGATCCATCGCCTCGCCGCGGCGGTCGCCGAGGCTACGGGCGTACCAGTGGCGGCGTGTTTCCTCGACGGCGCCGAGCCATCCCTGCATGCAGCCCTCGATGCCGTACCGGAGGATGGCGAAGTTCTGCTCGTGGCCACCCACGTACCGCCCGACCGGTACCTCGACATCTGGATCCGCCGCGCGGTCGCCCACTGGCGCATCACACGGGACCGGCAGACACGGATCCTTGTCGCCGCGCCGCTGGCGACGCAGCCCGCGCTGGTCACGGCAGTCAACGATGCCATCGCCGGCGAGCGCACCCGGCTCGACGGCATCCCCGGACCATTCCGCAGCCCGGCCTGGTCACAGATCACCCGCCACCGCCGGCACGTGCTGGTCTGCCGTGGGCCGCGCTGCACCGCATACGGTGCCGACCACGTCGCCGCCGCCCTCGGCAACCGGCTGAAGGAGCACGGCCTCGGCGACGACGACGTCCTGGTCACCGCGACCGGCTGCCTGTTCCCGTGCAACCTCGGCCCGCTCGTCGTCGTGTATCCCGACGACACCTGGTACGAACAGGTCGACGCAGACCTCGCCGTCCGTATCACCGACGAACACCTGCGCGACGGCATGCCGGTTGACGGCAGACGCCCACGCGACTCGTGAACGGGAGAACGACAAGGCCGCTACCGGTCGTCCAGCGGACCTGCCGTCATCCGCACCGTCCAGCGCCCGGAGCCGCCCCGCAGGATGGTCCCGGTGAGGGGTGCGATGTCGATCCGCCAGAACGAGGCAGGTGCGGCGCCTATCGCGTTCACGATCAGGGCGCGGATCACCATCGGGTGGGTGACCGCGACGAGCGTCCGCACGGAACCGGGCAAGGCGCCAAGCCAGCGGCCAGCCCGGTCGAGCAGGTCGTGCAGAGACTCGCCGCCGTGCGGGGCTGCGGCCGCGTCGGTCAACCAGGCCGCAACCGCATCCGGTTCGGCGGCCGCGACATCGTCCAGCGTGCGGCCGGCCCAGCGGCCGAGATCGGCGTCGCGCAGCCCCTCATCGATACTTGGCACGAGCCCGAGAGCGGCGGCGGTCTGCACACAGCGCAGCGCCGGTCCGCAGCGGACCTCGTCGGCGCGCGGCAGCATGCCGGCGAGTGCGGTCGCGTCGGCCAACCCGTGCGCGTCGAGCGGCTCGCCTTGGGGGAAGGCGGCGGCCCGAGTGGCTGCGGTGGGTGCGTGGCTGACCAGTACGAGGCGACTGCTCATACCATTTGACCTCCCACGCCTTGATGCCACTGGGTCCGTCGAAGTGATCTACAGATCGGGTTCATTCCGCACGTTGACACTGCTGGGCCGTCGGCCGTAGCGTCCGGGGCACAGCGTGATGGTGGAGGAAGCCGGTGAGACTCCGGCACGGTCGCGCCACTGTAACCGGTCGAGGGCTCGAGCCCACATGACCGGGAGTCAGACCCTCCCCGTCGCCAAACCCGCTATGGGACGCGTTGATCCCAAGGAGGTCCTGTCATGGCCGACGTGTCACTGCCCACCCCCGCCGCCGTACCCCTTCCGGCCCCCATCCCGTTGCGCCAGATCATGCCCTGGGCTGTCTTCGGCGCGGTGCTCGCGGTCGTGCTGCTGTATTTCGTCGGCGTGGAACAGGGTGTGCTCTCCGTGTTCTCCGGCTCGACGGTGCACGAGTTCGTGCACGACGGTCGCCATCTGCTCGGCTTCCCCTGCCACTGAGAGCGGTGGGAGATTCCGTGTTGTCCACACGCATGCTGCTTGTGCGGGGCATGATCGTCGGCCTCGCCGCCGGTGCCGCCGCCTTCGTGTTCGCCACCCTCTTCGGAGAGGGTCCGGTCGGGCAGGCCATCGACTTCGAGTCCGCACACGCCGGCGGGCACGACCACGGCGATGAGCCCGAACTGGTCAGCCGCACCATCCAAAGCACGGTCGGCCTGGCCACGGGCACGCTGGTGTACGGCGTCGCGCTCGGCGGCCTGTTCGCCCTTGCCTTCGCTGTCGCGTACGGCCGGATCGGCCGCTTCAGCCCCCGCGCGACCGCCGCTCTCGTCGCACTCGGTGGCTTCGTGACCGTCGCGCTCGTACCTTTCCTCAAGTATCCGGCCAACCCGCCGGCCACCGGCAGCCCGGACTCGCTTGGCCAGCGCACCGGCCTGTATTTCCTCATGATCGTGATCGCGGTCGCCGGCGGACTCCTCGCCCTCTCCCTCGGGCGTTGGCTTGGTCCTCGCTACGGCGGCTGGAACGCCAATATCGCCGCCATTGGGGCATACGTAGCATTAATCGCTATCGTCGAGTTCACCCTTCCTACGATCAGCGAGGTCCCCGACGGCTTCCCCGCCCTCGTGCTCTGGAATTTCCGGCTCGCCTCACTCGGCACCCAACTCGTCACCTGGACCGTGCTGGGGTTGCTCTTCGGCGCGCTCGTCGGACCTCGTAGGCACGTGCACACGGTCCCAGCGGACAAGGCAGCGGTCAGCGCCGGCCGGTGAGGCCGTAGCGCACCGCCCGGGGCCGGCATCGCCACGCCCTGGGCGGCTGAGGGTCAGCGGTGTCCGCCTTTACCGCTGGTAAAGGCGGGCACCTCGCCGGGCACGCGCTGCTCGGCGTGGCATACCCACGGATAGAGCGCTATCGGGTGACCGCGGCGCGCCTGGTGGGCCCGGCCGTCTCCCATCCTGCGGATGCAGGAGCGGGCCGGGCCTCGCGGCGTGGTTCGCTGGTATCGGGCGTGACGGGGCGAATGAAGGGGTGGCGGGTGCGCCGCAGGATAGACCACCAGGTCATGGTCATCGACGGTGAGGAGATGGTCGTACTGCGGCCCATCGATTTCGAGCGGTTGGACGCCTCACGGCGGCAGGTAGGGGCCAGCGAGGCGCGAGTCACCCGCCTGAGGTATCAGCTCGAGGAAGTCACCAGCCGGCTCGGCCGCATCGAACGGCTCCTCGCCAGCGCCACGCCGTGCCCGACGACGTTGGCGGGAGCAAGACCGTGCGCCCGGCGAAGCATCGCGGTTGCCCTTGGTGTTCCTGGCGCACCAGATGCGTCATCTCCCAGGTTCGTTGCCGGTGCCGACCGGTACCCTGCCGTCCGCCACTGAAGGCACGGCCCGCCCGCACTGTTCAAGCATTGGTTGGATGAGCACCACCATGGCTTCCGCTCCCGAACGACGAGTACTCATCCTCGGCGGCACCGCCGAGGCACGGGCCCTCGCCGCCCTGATCGCCGACCAGCCGGCGCTCGCAGTGGTGTCCTCCCTAGCGGGGCGGGTCGCCGATCCTCGGCTGCCGGTGGGCGAGGTACGCATCGGCGGGTTCGGCGGCGCCGCCGGACTGACACGCTGGCTCACCGAGCACCACATCGACGCGATGGTCGACGCGACCCACCCGTACGCCACCCGGATGCGAACCGCCGCCGTCGACGCCGCCACCACCGCCGGTGTGGCCCACCTGCGGCTCGAACGGCCAGGATGGACGGCCCAGCAGGGCGACCGCTGGCACCGGGTACCCAACGTGGACGCTGCGGTACGAATGCTGCCTACGCTCGGGCGGCGGGTGCTGCTGACCACCGGCCGGCAGAGCATCGCGGCGTTCCTGCCGCTGAGCGGGCTGTGGATCCTCGCCCGGGTCGTCGACGCGCCGGCGGACCCGATCCCCGCCCACGTACAGCTGCTGCGCAGTCGCGGCCCCTACACCCTGTCGGGCGAGCTGGATCTGATGCGCACCCACCGAATCGACGTGCTGGTGACGAAGGACAGCGGTGGTCCGCTGACCGAGGCGAAACTCGCCGCAGCGCGTCACCTCGGGTTGCCGGTGCTGATGATCGACCGTCCCGCGCCGCTCGCCTCCTCGACGGTGGTGACCACCGTCGAGGAGGCGATGCGTTGGCTGTCCGGTGTGCCGGTTCAGCCGGGATAGGTGCGCGGGGTCCAGACCACCGTGGACCCGTCGCCTCTGGTGCTGACGTGGGTCGTTGACGAGCCGACGATGAGCAGGCAGCGCATGTCCACCGTCTCCGGGTCCAGGTCGGCCAGCGTGGTAATGGTGATCGTCTCGCCGGGGCGGCCGACGTCGCGGGCGACCACCACGGGTGTCTTCGGATCGCGGTGGCGTAGCAGGACGTCGCGGGCCGTGCCGACCTGCCAGCGGCGGCTGGCCGAGGCCGGGTTGTAGAGCGCGAGGACCAGGTCGGCGGCGGCGGCCGCGGCGAGCCGGGACTCGATGACCGGCCACGGTTTGAGCCGGTCCGACAGCGACAGCACCGCGAAGTCGTGTCCGAGCGGGGCGCCGATCCGGCTCGCGGCGGCCTGCGCGGCGGTGAGGCCGGGCAGGATCCGCACCGGTACGTCGGCGAAGCGGGCCTGGGCGGTGGCCACCTCGTAGACGGCGCTGGCCATCGCGAAGACTCCGGGATCGCCGGAGGAAACGACCGCCACCCGGGCTCCGGCGAGCGCGAGTTCCAGGGCGTGGGCGGCCCGTTCGGTCTCCACCTGGTTGCCGGAGGTGTGCCGCTGCTGGCCGGGACGCACCGGCACCCGGTCGACGTAGGGTCCGTAGCCGACCAGGTGCTCGGCCTCGCGCAGCGCCCGCGCCACCTCCGGGGTCAGCCAGCGGGGTCCAGCCGGGCCGACGCCGACGACCACAACCTCCCCCGCCCGCTGCGGGGTCGGGGCCGGCGACTCGTCGCGGGTGGCGGCACTGGTCGGGCTGGGCAGCAGGGCCAGGGAGAAGTACGGCACCTCGTCGGCCGACACGTCGGCCAGGGGTGCGTGGTGTTCCTGCGCCGAGGTGGCCCGTTCCACGTACCAGGTCTCGGGCAGCCGGCCGGCGTCGGTGACGGCAGCGCGGACGTTGTCGAAGGTGCGGCCCAGCTTGAGCACGGCGGCGGCGTCGGTGTCGGCGAGCCGCCGGGCGAGTTCCTCGGCGGGCAGCGTGCCGGGCAGGATGGTCAGCACCTCGTCGCGTTCGACCAGGGGCCGGCCGAGTACGGCGGAGGCGGCGCTGACCGACGTGACGCCGGGCACTACCTGGGCGGGGAACCGGTGGGCGAGGCGCTCGTGCAGGTACATGTAGGAGCCGTAGAACATCGGGTCGCCGGCGCATAGCACCACGACATTGCGGCCGGCGGCGAGGTGGGCGGCGAGCCGCTCGGCGCTGTCGTCGTAGAACTGGCGGATGACGCCCTCATAGCCGGCCGGGTCGTCGGTGCCCTCTGTGGTGACCGGGTAGACCAGTGGCTCGTGGATGTGCTGTTCGCGCAGCAGTCCGGCGGCGATGGTACGGGCGATGCTGCGGCCGTGCCGGGCCGAGTAGTAGGCGATCACCTCAGCCTCGGCGATCAGCCGGGCGGCCTTGACCGTCAGCAGTTCCGGGTCGCCGGGTCCGACGCCGACGCCATAGAGCGTGCCGGGCTGTGCCATCGTCACTCCACCTCGCTTGCAATGCCGTTCACGGCCGCCGCGGTGACGGCGCTGCCGCCGCGGCGGCCGTGCACGACCAGGTACGGGACCCCCGCCTGATGCGCGGCGAGGGCCTGCTTGGATTCGGCTGCGCCGATGAACCCGACGGGCACCCCGACGATGGCGGCCGGCCGGCCGGCTCCTTCGTCGATCATCTCCAGCAGCCGGAACAGCGACGTGGGCGCGTTGCCGATCGCCACCACTGCGCCGTCGAGCCGGTCCGGCCACAACTGCATCGCCGCCGCACTGCGGGTGGTGCCCAACTTCCGGGCCAGGTCCGGCACCGCCGGGTCGCGCAGCGTGCAGAGCACGTCGTTGTCGGCGGGCAGCCGGCTGCGGGTGATCCCGGCGGCGACCATCGCCGCGTCGCACAGCACCGGCGCGCCCGCTTTCAGCGCCGCGTGGCCCGCGGCGACCACGTCGGGGTGCGCGTCCACGTCGTCGACCAGGTCGACCATGCCGCAGGCGTGGATCATCCGGACCACCACCCGGGACACGTCGGCGGGGAACCGGGACAGGTCGGCCTCGGCGCGGATGGTGGCGAACGAGCGGCGGTAGATCTGCGCGCCGTCGCGGACGTAGTCGTAGCTCATGAAGGTCTCCGTGCCTGTGCCACCCGCTCGGGCAGCGGGCCGTGATGGTCCCCGCGGGGACTCGCGACACGGTAACCGGCGCCGGTGGCCACAGCGACGGCGGCCGCGCCGACCGGTCGTCCGCAGCAGCGGTCGCAGCCGGCCCAGTGCAGCGGAAGCGCACCGGCGGTGGGCGGGTCGGCGGCGGTGAGGATGGCCGTGGCGTCGGCGCGCACGTCGGCCAGGGCGTTGCCGCAGCCTGGCCGGCCGGTGCAGGCGGTCACGCCCACCCAGGGCGACGCCGGATCGACGATGAGCCCGACCTCGGCCAGCCGGTGCGTCGTCGCCGTGGGCGGCCCGGGCACGACGATGGTGCGCCACGGGGTCACCACGACGGGGGCGTCGGCCAGGGCGGCCACGGTGTCGGCCTGGTCGGCGGTGAGCCGGCCCAGCGGTGCCGCCGCGACGACGAAGCTGTCCGGGCGTGGGCCGACCTGAGGCGGGGTGCCGTGCGGCGGGTCGAGCGGGTCGGCGTGCGGGCCGCCGAGCGTGGCGACGATCGCCGCGGGCGCGTGCGGCAGGTCGGCGAGGCGCCACACGTCTGGCCGGCCGCCGCGCTGGTGCAGGAATGCCCGGGCGGAGGCGACCAGTGCCTCGGGGACCTCGGCGGCGGCGGCCCGCAGGCCGAGGTCGCGTCCGGCCAGCAGCAGCGCGCCGCTGCCGGCGCTCCAGCACAGGTCGGCGCCGAGTGCGGCGACGTCACCGCGGCCGTCGTCGAGGGCGATCAGGAACCGGCCGCTGAGCTCGGTGAGGTCGTCGGCGGCGCAGATTGCGGCGTCGACGGCGGCCACCAGGGGCCGCACGTCGAGGTGGCCGACGGTGTCCAGGCCGCTCAGGGGTGAGGCGACGATGTTGCGGACCCGTTCGTGGGTGGCGCTGGGCAGCAGCCCGGACTCCACCAGGACGGCGGCGACCCGGGCGACGGCGTCCGGGTCGGGGATGCCGCGTAGCTGCACGTTGCCGCGGGAGGTCAGCTCCAGGGTGCCGTCGGCGTCGTGTCGGGCGGCGGCGGCCAGGCGGCGTAGTTGCGGGACGCTGAGCCGGCCCCCGGGGATGCGTACCCGCACCAGCAACCCGTCGGCAGCCTGGTGGGCCCGCAGCAGACCAGGGCAGCGGTCGCCCTCGAAGCGGCCGGGTGGGGAGGAGACAGCGGGCACCGGCTCATCGTAGAGTCGGGCTCTCGGCGCGGATCCGCGTCGAGATCAGCATCACGCGGTCGGCGTGGAGGAACCCGGTGCGAGTCCGGGGCGGTCCCGCCACTGTCACCGGCTCGGCACTCCAGGTGCCGGGTCGGGAGCCAGACACTTCGGTCGACCGCGACCGACGACCTCGGGCGCGGACCCGGGGAGGAGTCACGCATGATCCTGTTGCTGTCCACCTCGGATACCGATCTGCTCAGCGCCCGTGGCAGCGGTGCGGCGTATCGGCTGGCCAACCCGGCCCGGGTAGGTGAGGAACCCGAGGCGTTGGCCGAGCTGCTGGCCGGTGTCGAGCTGGTGGTGGTGCGCATCCTCGGCGGCTACCGGATGTGGCAGCGCGGCCTGGACGAGCTGCTCGGCGGCGATGTGCCGGTGGTGGCGCTGGGCGGCGAGCAACTGCCGGACGCGGACCTGATGGCGCGTTCCACGGTGCCGCAGGGCATCGCCGCGCAGGCGCACGCCTACCTGGCTCAGGGCGGGCCGGACAATCTTCGGGAGTTGCACGCCTTCCTCAGCGACACGGTGCTGCTGACGGGGCACGGGTTCGCGCCGCCGGTCGAGCAGCCCAGCTGGGGGGTGATGCCGCGGCCGGCGGCTACGGTGGCCGGCCCGACGGTGGGGATCCTCTACTACCGGGCGCATCAGCTCAGCGGCAACACCGCCTTCGTGGAGGCGCTCTGTGCGGCGGTTGAGGAGGCCGGCGGGGTGCCGCTGCCGGTGTTCTGCGCCAGCCTCCGTAGCCCCGACGCGGGGCTGCTGGAGACCCTCGGCCGCGCCGACGCGCTGCTGGTCACGGTCCTCGCTGCCGGGGGGACCCGGCCTGCGGAGGCGTCCGCCGGCGGAGCCGACGAGTCCTGGGACGTCGGTGCGCTGGCCGCGCTGGACGTGCCTATCCTGCAGGCGCTGGCGCTGACCCAGGACCGGGCGACCTGGGCCGACAGCGACGACGGGCTCAGCCCGTTGGACGCGGCCACCCAGGTGGCGGTGCCGGAGTTCGACGGCCGCCTGATCACGGTGCCGTTCTCGTTCAAGGAGACCGACGCCGACGGGCTGCCGCACTACGTCGCCGATGCCGAACGTGCCCGCCGGGTCGCCGGGATCGCGGTGCGGCACGCCCGCCTGCGGCACGTTGCGCCCGCCGAACGGCGGATCGCGGTGGTGCTGTCGGCGTACCCGACCAAGCACGCCCGGGTCGGCAACGCCGTCGGGTTGGACACCCCGGCCAGCGCGGTGCGGCTGCTGCGGGCGCTGCGGGAGCGGGGCTATGACGTCGGCCCGGTCGAGGGCCCGGACGCGCTGCCCGGCCTGGTGCCCGGCGGCGACGGTGAGGACGCCGACGGTGACCGGCTCATCCACGCGCTGATCGCCGCAGGCGGGCAGGACCCGGAGTGGCTCACCGAGGAGAAGCTGGCCGGCAATCCGGTACGGGTGCCGGCGGCCACCTATCGCCGTTGGTTCGACGCGCTGCCGGCCGAGTTGCGGGAGGCGATGACCGCGCACTGGGGGCCGCCGCCGGGTGAGCTGTTCGTCGACCGGTCCGGCGGCGGGGACGGTGAGATCGTGCTGGCCGGGCTGCGTGCCGGCAACGTGCTGCTGATGATTCAGCCGCCGCGCGGGTTCGGGGAGAACCCGGTGGCGATCTACCACGATCCGGACCTGCCGCCGACGCACCACTACCTGGCCGCGTACCGGTGGCTGGACGAGCAGTTCGGCGCGCACGCCGTGGTGCACCTGGGCAAGCACGGGTCGCTGGAGTGGCTGCCCGGCAAGAACCTCGGTCTGAGTGCGAGCTGCGGTCCGGACGCGGTGCTGGGTGAGCTGCCGCTGATCTACCCGTTCCTGGTCAACGACCCGGGCGAGGGCGCGCAGGCCAAGCGGCGGGCGCACGCCACCATCGTGGATCACCTGGTGCCGCCGATGGCGCGGGCGGAGAGCTACGGCGACATCGCGCGGCTGGAGCAGCTGCTCGACGAGCACGCCAACATCGCCGCCATGGACCCGGCGAAGCTGCCCGCCATCCGCGGACAGATCTGGACGCTCATCCAGGCCGCACGACTTGACCACGACCTGGGGCTGGAGCAGCGGCCGCACGACGCCGAGTTCGACGACTTCCTGCTGCACGTCGACGGCTGGCTGTGCGAGGTCAAGGACGCCCAGATCCGCGACGGCCTGCACGTCCTCGGTCACGCCCCCACCGGCGAGGCGCGGGTCAACCTGATGCTGGCCATCCTGCGGGCCCGTCAGGTGTTCGGCGGGCAGGCCGATGCCGTGCCCGGGCTGCGTGCCGCGCTCGGCCTCGACGAGTCCGCGGCAGAGCAGACCGCCGAGGTGGACCGGATCGAGGCGGTGGCGCGGCGGCTGGTCGAGGCGATGGAGGGTCACGGCTGGGCGGGCGAGGCGGTGGAGGGGGTCAGCTCCGATGTGCTCGGCGCAGACGACCCGCGGGGCGATGCCGTCCGGCGGGTGCTTACCTTCGCCACCACCGAGGTCGCGCCGCGGCTGGCCGGCACCGCCGGGGAACTCGACGCGGTCCTGCATGCTCTCGACGGCGGCTACGTGCCCGCCGGGCCGAGCGGCTCGCCGCTGCGCGGTCTGGTGAACGTGCTGCCGACCGGCCGCAACTTCTACACCGTCGACCCGAAGGCGATCCCCAGCCGGCTGGCCTGGGAGACCGGGCAGGCCATGGCCACCTCCCTGCTGGAGCGCTACCGCCGCGACGCCGGCGACTGGCCCCGCTCGGTCGGGCTGTCGGCGTGGGGCACGTCGGCGATGCGCACCGCCGGCGACGACATCGCCGAAGTGCTCGCGCTCATCGGCGTACAGCCGACGTGGGATCCCGCGTCCCGGCGGGTCACCGGCTTCGAGATCATCCCGCTGGCCGACCTGGGCCGGCCCCGCATCGACGTCACGCTGCGGATCAGCGGCTTCTTCCGGGACGCCTTCCCGCACGTGGTGCTGCTGCTGGATGACGCGATCCGGGCTGTGGCCGCCCTCGACGAACCGGACGAGGACAACTACCTCGCCGCGCATGCTCGCGCCGACGCCGCCCAGCACGGCGACGATCGCCGCGCCACCACCCGTATCTTCGGCTCCAAGCCCGGGGCGTACGGGGCGGGGCTGCTGCCGCTGATCGACAGCGGCAACTGGCGTGACGACGCCGACCTGGCCGAGGTGTACACGGTGTGGGGTGGTTTCGCCTACGGCCGCGACCTCGATGGGCGGCCGGCCCGGGAGGACATGGAGTCGGCGTACCGGCGGATCGCGGTGGCGGCGAAGAACACCGACACCCGTGAGCACGACATCGCCGACTCCGACGACTACTTCCAGTACCACGGCGGGATGATCGCCACGGTGCGGGCGTTGACGGGGCAGGCGCCGCGCGCCTATATCGGCGACAGCACCACCCCGGACGCGGCGCGGACCCGGTCGTTGACCGAGGAGACCGCGCGGGTGTTCCGGGCCCGGGTGGTCAACCCGCGCTGGATCGCGGCGATGCGGCGGCACGGCTACAAGGGTGCGTTCGAGATGACCGCCACGGTGGACTACCTGTTCGGTTACGACGCGACCTCGGGGGTGGTCGCCGACTGGATGTACGAGCAGCTCGCCCAGAGCTACGTGCTGGACCCGGAGAACCAGCAGTTCCTGCGCCGGTCGAACCCGTGGGCGCTGCGTGGCATCGTCGAGCGGCTCACCGAGGCCGCCGACCGGGGGCTGTGGGCCAAGCCCGACCCGGCGTTGATGGACGCGCTGCGCCAGGCGTACCTGGACGTGGAGGGTGACCTGGAGGACGCCGGCTGACCTGGCGCCGCCCCCGGGAGCCGGTCCGGCTCCCGGGGGCGGCGTGCTCAGGCGTCCGTAAGTTGCGCGGCGTCGGCGAACGCCGCGACCTGCCCCACTACGGTGATGGCGGGTGCCCGCAGGCCGTGGGTGGCGGCGATGGCCGCGATGGTGTCCAGCCGGCCGGGCAGGACCCGCTGCTGGTCGGTGCCGCCGTTCTCGATGCTGGCCGCCGGCGTGGCCGGGTCCATGCCGTGCGTCAACAGCGCCGCCGCCACCTCGGGCAGGGTCTGCACCGCCATCAGCAACACGATGGTGGTGCCCGTACGGGCCACGCCGGCCCAGTCGACGGTGCTGCCCGGATCATCGGGGGGCAGGTGGGCCGACACCACGGTGAAGCCCTGGGTGAGACCACGGTGGGTCACCGGCACTCCGGCCAACTCCGGTACGGCGATGGCGCTGGAGATCCCCGGCACCACCTCGACCGGCACGCCGGCGGCCTGGCAGGCCTGCACCTCCTCCATGCCACGGCCGAAAACGAACGGATCGCCGCCCTTCAGGCGCACCACCCGGTGCCCGGCGCGGGCCTCCTCGACGAGGATCTGGTTGATCCGCTCCTGCGGGACGAACGCGCCACGCGGCACTTTCGATACATCGATGACCCGCACCCCGGCCCTCAGCTCACGGAGCAGGGCGTGCGGCACGAGCCGGTCGGCGACCACGACATCGGCCTCGGCGAGGCGGTCCAGTCCCCGCCGCGTGACCAGACCCGGATCGCCCGGACCGGCACCCACAAGGGTGACCCGGCCGACGGGAGGTTGGCTGACCGCTGCGGCGGACAAGGGCGCCGGTGGCGTGCCCACCGTCCGGGCAGGAATCCCCTCAGACCGCCGCTCGGCTGCCAGGCCACCACGGGGCGCCGTGGCAGTCGGGCGGGTGGTCCGCGGCGCAGGTCCCGCCGCTCCGGTGGTATGCCGATGGACGGCGGCAGCGAACCGAGCGGCCAGCTCCGGATATCCGGCCCAGTGCACGTGCAGGTAGGAGGCGTGCACGTTGCCGCCAGGACCACCGACAACGCCATCGAGGGTCGGCGCGGCGGTGCCGTGCGCCGCGGACGGGCGGGGCCGGAACCGCCAAGCAGGCTCCGCCCCGGGATTTGCCTCGACGCGGGTGCGGTGGAACTCATGCCCCGTGACCGGGTCGTCGACGTCGGCGATCATGCTGGCGGTGGCGGCGCGTGCTTCCCGGTAGCCCAGCACCAGCCGGTCGGTCATCCGGGCGCGCACGGGCAGCACCCCGGTCATCGCCGCGCCGTCGAGGTCCCGGCCGAGGTAGAGCAGCCCGGCGCATTCGGCCACGACCGGTAGGCCGGCCATCGCGGCGCGGGCCACCGCCTGGCGCAGCGGCGCGTTCTCCGCCAGCCCGTCCGCGTACACCTCGGGGAACCCGCCGCCGAGGTAGAGCCCGGCGGTGCCGTCGGGCAGCGCCGGGTCGTGCAGAGGATCGACGGGAGCCAGGCGCAGGCCGGCGGCGTCGAGCAGTTCGTCGGTTTCGGCGTACCGGAAGGTGAATGCCGATCCGGACGCGACCGCGACGGTCGCGTCGACGCTGACGCCGCCGACCTCGGCGATCGGGTCCCAGGCGGGGCCGGGGAGCGCGGGTGCGCGGCGGGCGACCGCGACGACCGCGTCCAGGTCGACGCCGGCGGCGATGTACGCGGCGAGCGCGTCGACCGTGCGTCGCGCGGCGACGACCCGCTCGGCGGCCGGCACCAGGCCGAGGTGTCGGCTCGGGGTGTCCACCGCCGGGTCGCGACGCAGTGCACCGAGCACCGGGACGCCGGTGGCGGCGAGTGCCTCCCGGACCTCCGCCTCGTGGGTCACCGAGCCGACCTTGTTCAGGATGACGCCGGCGACGGTGAGCTGCGGGTCGAACGTGGCGAAGCCGTGCACCAGCGCGGCGATGCTGCGCGAGGCGCCGGAGACGTCCACGACGAGCAGCACGGGGGTGCTGGTCAGTCGGGCCACGTGCGCGGTGGAGGCGAACCCGGCCCGGCCGACGGCACCGTCGAGCAGGCCCATCACGCCCTCGATGACCGCGACGTCGGCGGGTGCCCCGACCGTGGCGCCGTGCCGCAGCAGCGGCAGGACACGCTGCTCGCCCTGCAGAAACGGGTCGAGGTTGCGGCCTCGGCGTCCGGTGGCCAGCTCGTGGTAGCCGGGGTCGATGTAGTCGGGGCCCACCTTGTGGCCGCTGACGGTCAGGCCGCGCTGCCGCAGCGCCGCCATCAGGCCCGTGGCCACTGTCGTCTTACCCTGCCCGGAGGCGGGAGCGGCGATGAGCACCCGCGGTGGGACAGTCACCATTCGATTCCCCGCTGGCCCTTCTGACCGGTGTCCATCGGATGCTTGATCTTGGTCATCTCGGCGACCAGGTCCGCCGCGTCGATCAGCCGCGGGTCCGCGTCCCGGCCGGTGATGACGACGTGCTGGTGGCCGGGTCGCTGCCGCAGCGTGTCCACCACCTCGTCGACGTCGACCCAGCCCCACTTCATCGGGTACGTGAACTCGTCGAGCACGTAGAGGTCGTGTTCGGCGGCGGCGAGGCGACGCTTGATCTCCGCCCAACCCTCGGCGGCCTGCGCGGCGTGGTCGTCCTCGGTGCCGCGGGTGCGGCTCCAACTCCATCCGGCGCCCATCTTGTACCAGGCCACCGGGCCGCCTTGCCCGGTCTGCTCGTGGACCTGGCCGAGAGCCCGCAGCGCGTTTTCCTCGCCGACGCTCCATTTGGCGCTCTTGACGAACTGGAACACCGCCGTCGACCAGCCCTGGTTCCAGCCGCGCAGCGCCAGTCCGAAGGCGGCGGTGGACTTGCCCTTCATCTGGCCGGTATGGACGATCAGCAGCGGCCGGTTGCGCCGTTGGCGGGTGGTGAGCCCGTCGTCGGGGACGGTGATCGGTTGGCCCTGTGGCATCAGGCGGCTTCCCTTCCGTGCCCGGTGGCGGTGTGGGATCGCACCGCGTGGGTGAGCGTGTCGGCGGCGACTTCTTCCAGGGGCAGGTGTTCCCCGCTGAGGGTGACGGCGAGGTCCGCGGCCAGCCGCATCCGGACCCGGCCCTGCTCGCAGTCGACGACCACGGCGGGGATGCCGTCTGCGGCGAGTAGCCGGGCGGCGTGCTGGGCCCGGGCCACGGCGTTCGGGCCGGCGGTGGCGCGCCCGTCGGTGACGAGCACCAGCAATGGACGTCGCCGCGGGTCGCGGATCCGCTCGACGCGCAGTACCTCGCGGGCGCGCAGCAGTCCCTCCGCCAGTGGTGTGCGGCCCCCGGTCGGCAGGGTCGCCAGGCGGGCGGCGGCCACCTCCACGCTGGCGGTCGGTGGCAGGGCCACCTCGGCGGCGGCGGCCCGGAAGGTCACCAGCCCGACCTTGTCGCGGCGCTGGTAGGCGTCCAGCAGCAGGGACAGCACCGCGGCCTTGACCGCGGCGACGCGCTGCCGGGCACCCATCGAACCGGAGGCGTCCAGGCAGAACAGGATCAGGTTGCTTTCCCGACCGTGCCGTACCGGCAGGCGGACGTCGTCGGGGCGGACCAGGATGCCGGGGCCACGTCGACCGCGGGCCTGCTGGTGCGGTGCGGCGGCGCGCAGCGTCGCCACCAGGTGCGGCCGGCCGCTCGCCACGCCGGCGGGGCGCCGCGCGCCGACGGTACGGCCGCTGGTGGTCAGGGCCGGGGATCGGCGCCCGGCCACACCGGCGCCGGTCCCGGTGACCTGCAACAGCCGTGCCCGGTAGGGCGCGGCGGCCGGGACCGGCGTGGTACGAGGCTGGTCACCGCCGGTTTCTGTGGCGGGTGGGGCGTCGGAGCGCTGCCGGTACGGCCGCTCGTCATCTCCCCCGTTCTCCGCCGGGCCCCCCGGTCCGCCGCCGTCGGGCGGCTCGGGCGGGCCGTCGGGGCCGTCCGGGTTGTCGGGGCCGTCCGGGTTGTCGGGGCCGTCCGGGTTGTCGGGGTCCGGTGGGCCGTCCGTCGGCGGATTCGGGTCGTCCTCGGGCTCGTCCAGGCCGGCTTCGTTGAGCGCGCGGTCGAGGTTCGCGGCGTCCTGCTGGGGAGGGTCGAACGGGTTGCGGCGACGACGGTGCGGCAGGGCAAGCCGGGCGGCGACCCGCACGTCGCCGACAGTCACCTCGGTGCGTCCGCACCAGGCTGCGTGTGCGATCGCGGTGCGGGCGATGACCAGATCAGCGCGCATCCCGTCGACTTCGGCGGCGGCGCAGAGGGCGGCGATGCGGGTCACTATGGCGTCGTCGAGGCGCACCGCCGGCAGCAGCTTCCGGGCGTGCGCGACCTGCGCGCCCAGCGCAGCGTCGGCGTCGGCGTAGCGGGCGGCGAAGCCGTCCGGGTCGGCCTCGTACGCCAGGCGCCGGCGCATCACCTCGGCCCGCACCTGCGGGTCGCGGCTGGCGGCGACCTCGACGGTGAGGCCGAAGCGGTCCAGCAGCTGGGGCCGTAGCTCCCCCTCCTCGGGGTTCATGGTGCCTACCAGCACGAACCGGGCCGCGTGGGTCACCGAGACGCCTTCGCGTTCGACGGTGGCGCGTCCCATCGCCGCCGCGTCGAGCAGCACGTCAACCAGGTGGTCGTGGAGCAGGTTGACCTCGTCGACGTAGAGCAGGCCACGGTGAGCGGCCGCCAGCAGGCCCGGGTCGTAGGCGGTCACGCCCTCGCTGAGGGCCCGTTCGAGGTGCAACGCGCCGAGGACCCGGTCCTCGGCGGCTCCGACCGGTAACTCCACCAGCCGTGCCGGCCGGGTACGCGTCGGCGGGGAGGCCGGGTGCGGCCCGTCCGGGCAACCCGAGTCGACCGCCGCGGGATCACAGGAGAATCGGCAGTCCGCCACCACCTCGACGGGTGGCAGCAGGGCCGTCAGGGCCCGGACCGTGGTGGATTTCGCTGTCCCCTTCTCACCCCGCACCAGCACGCCGCCGATCGCCGGGGAGACGGCACACAAATTCAACGCCAACGCCATGTCGTCCATGCCGACGACGGCGGAGAACGGGTACGACCGCACGGTCACACCTTTCACCTCGCGTGGGTCCTCGCCCACGGCCGGTCACCGACCGCGCCGACAAACAGCGGCGCGGTACGGCTCAGCGAGTGTCTGGCTCCCGGATCCGGCACAGGGCCAGACCGGTCACAGTGGCGGGACCGCCCCGGAGTCGCCGGCCCTGCTCAGGCCGACCCACCGGTGTTCCTCACCGCGCCGTCGCCGCCGATGATGTCACACCCGCCCCCGGGGCGGCAGGGCCCGGACCTGCTGGACTACCGTTGCGCCGCGTGAAGTCCATGACACCCGATGAGCGGGTCGCCGTCGTCGGCATCGGCGCGGACGGCTGGGCGGGTCTCGGCGACAGCGGACGCGACGCCCTTCAACACGCACAGGTGATCCTGGGCGGGCAGCGGCACCTCGACCTGCTGCCGGCGGCCGTGCCGGCCCAGCGGGTGCCCTGGCCGACGCCGCTGCTGCCCGCCCTACCCGACCTGTTGTCCGCACATGCCGGGCAGCGGACCTGCGTGCTGGCCAGCGGCGATCCGATGTGGTTCGGCATCGGCAGCCACCTGGTACGGCTACTCGGCGCCGAACGGATACGCGTGGTCACCCACCCGTCATCGATCGTGTTGGCCTGCGCGCGGATGGGCTGGCCGATGGAGCAGGTCACGGTACGCAGCGCGGTGGCCCGCGACCTGGACGCCATCCGCCGCGACCTCGTTCCAGGACGGCTCCTGCTGGTGCTCAGCCAGGACGGCGCCACCCACGCCGCCGTTGCCCGCATCCTCACCGACGCCGGGTACGGCGCCAGCGAGATGAGCGTCCTCGCCGCGCTGGGCGCCGATCGGGAACACCGGGTCGACGGCTGTGCGCAGGAGTGGGCCGCCGAGCCGGGCGATCCCCTCAACATCGTCGCGGTCCGGGTCGCCGCCGCACCCGGCACCCGCGTGCTTCCCCCGGTGCCAGGGCTGCCCGACGACGCCTTCGACCACGACGGTGCCCTCACCAAACGGGAGGCGCGGGCGCTCGCCCTGTCCCGCCTGGGCCCCGCTGCCGGGGAACTAGTCTGGGACATCGGGGCCGGTAGCGGCAGCATCGCCATCGAGTGGCTACGCAGCGACCCCACCACGTCGGCGATAGCGGTGGAAAGCCGCGACGACCGCGCCGACCGCATCACCGCCAACGCCCGCAGCCTCGGCGTACCGCAGCTGCGCGTGGTCCGTGGCCGAGCGCCGGACGCCCTCGCCGGGCTACCGGAACCCGACGCGGTCTTCATCGGCGGCGGACTCACCGCCCCGGGGGTCTTCGGCGCCGCCTGGGCCGCGCTGCGTTCCGGCGGACGGCTCGTCGCCCACGCCGTCACCTTGCAAGGCGAACGCGTACTCGCCGACCAGGCGGCCCGACACGGCGGGGACCTCACCCGGATCTCGGTCGAACGCGTCACGCCGCTGGGCAGCTTCACCGGCTGGCAACCCGCCCGACCCGTCGTGCAGTGGGCGGTGAGCAAGCCGTGACCGTCTACTTCATCGGCGCGGGACCGGGCGCAGCCGACCTGATCACCGTGCGCGGACAGCGGATCCTCGCCCGCGCCCAGATCTGCCTGTACGCCGGTAGCCTCGTCCCCGCCGACCTGCTCGCCACCTGCCCACCCACAGCACGGCTGATCGACACTGCCGACCTGACTCTCGACCAGATCATCGCGGCGATGACCGACGCGCACCGCGACGGCCACGACGTGGCTCGGCTGTGCTCCGGCGACCCCGCCGTGTTCAGCGCCGTCGCCGAGCAGGTACGCCGCCTGGATGCGGCCGGCGTGCCGTACGAGATCGTCCCCGGCGTGCCGTCCTACGCCGCCGCGGCAGCCGCGCTGCGCCGGGAACTGACCGTGCCGACGGTCGGGCAGACCGTCATCCTCACCCGCACCCAGGCCCGCTCGACACCGATGCCCCCGGGCGAGGACCTCGCCGAACTGGGACGCAGCCGCGCCACCCTGGTACTGCACCTGGCCGTCGCCCGTACCCGCCAACTCGCCGACCAGCTAACCCCGCACTACGGCGCGGACTGCCCGGTCGCCGTGGTCGCCAACGCCAGCCGCCCCGACGAAATCATCCTGCGCGGCACCCTCACCGACATCGCCGACCAGGTCGAGGCACACGGGATCCGCCGCACCGCCGTCATCATCGTCGGCGCCGTCCTCGCAGCCGACTCCTTCCCCGACAGCTACCTCTACTCCCCAGGCCGAGACCGCGACGCGAAGCGCCCGACCGAGCCGGCGAGGTGACCCGCATGCGCACCATCCTCGTCATCGGCATCGGTGCCGGCGACCCCGATCAGCTCACACTGGCCGCCGCAGCGGCGATACGACAGACCGACGTCTTCTTCCTGCTTGACAAAGGCGCCGAGAAGCACGACCTGATCGCGTTGCGGCAGGACCTCCTGACCCGCTTCGCCCGCCCCGGCCACCAGGTCGTCGAGGTGCGGGATCCCGACCGGGACCGCAAGACCGACGGGTACGTCACCGCGGTCGACGACTGGCGGCGGCAGCGGGCCGACCTGCTGGAGACAGCCATCGCCGAGCATCTGCCCGACGGCGGCACTGGCGCCTTCCTGGTCTGGGGCGACCCCGCCCTCTACGACAGCACCCTCGCCGTCGTCGAGGACATCCTGGCCCGCCGGCGCATCGCCTTCACCTACACGGTGATCCCCGGCGTCAGCAGCGTGGCGACCCTCGCCGCACGGCACCGGATCAGCCTCAACCGGGTCGGCCGCCCGTTCCTGGTCACCACCGGCCGCCGCCTGGCCGCGCAACTGCCGCGCGATGTCGACGACATCGTGGTGATGCTCGATGCGCACTGCACCTTCGTCCGCTACGTGGACGAGGACCTCGACATCTTCTGGGGCGCCTACCTCGGCACCCCTGACGAGATCCTCATCGCCGGCCACCTCGGGGAGGTCGCGGAGCGGATTGTGCGGACCCGCCGGGAGGCTCGGGAACGCAAGGGCTGGATCATGGACACGTACCTACTGCGCCGCCGAGACAGGCCGGCCGGAGCGTAGCCGGGGAGTTTGGGTCCCGGTGGTGGAGGCAGCGCACCACCGGGCCAGCGCCTCAGGCGGGGTGCGGGACAGTCGACGCCGTCCCATACGGTCCGCCCCACACCTCGGCGTGATGGTGCCCTCAGGCACGCCTCGCCTCGTCCGCCGATTTCGCGGGCCGCCCGCCAGCACCAGTGGCAACGGCGGCGGTGTGGGGCGTAGTCGTTGGCGCCGCCGACGCAACGACCACCGTCGAGATCGGTTATCGCGGCGAGCTGTCAGCGTCCGGCGCCAAGCCACGCGGCGGTGCTCGGCCGCCACAGGGCCACCGTCTCGGCCATCGCGGCGCTCGTGCTCGCCCGGCGCCGAGTACCCACTGACCCGCGACGTGGGGCAGCAATTTTTCCCTGCAGGGTCGTACCGGCCAGTCAAAGCCGAACTGCCGGCCAGCTTCCGCGCTTTCGCTGGTCAGGCCGCTGCTGGCGGCGCACCGAAAACTCGCCGAGACGGTCACCGCACAGCGACAGATCAGGTGACCAACCGGGCCCGCCACCGCACGTTTGGCAAACAGATGTTGCGAGTGGCCGAATCCCACAGACCATCCCATCGTTATTCGTCTATATCGACGTGGATGAGCGACTCTGGCGTGGGAGGGTCTGATGCAATACGCACCGGAACTCGACGGACCCGACCTGCTCGGCCGGTGGATACGGCAGCCGACGCAGCGAGGCCGCCACCGGACGCGGCGCCCGACAACATCACCTCCACCGGGCATCCGCTTCGCCTTCTATGGTCGGATGTCCACCGTCGACTTCCAGGATCGGGCGTCGTCGTGTCGGTGGCAGCGCAACTACGCAGAAGACCTGATCGCCGGCCATGGCCTCATCGTGGCCGAGTTCTTCGACGAGGGTGTCTCCCGCCGGGTCGCCTGGCCGGACCGACCGCAAGCGTCACGGCTGCTCGCCGCCGTGGCGGACCCGGCGCGCGGGTTTGACGCGATCGTCGTCGGCGAGTACGAACGCGCCTTCCACGGCCAGCAACTCGAACAACTGACCCCCACCCTGCTCGGGCACGGCGTGCAGCTGTGGCTGCCGGAGACCTACGGGCCGGTGGACTTCGACAACCCTCGGCAGTTGGCGCTGCTGGACCTGCTGGGCGTGCACTCCCAGCGGGAGGTGTCGCGGGCCCGGCACCGCACGACCGCGGCGATGCGCGCCCAAGCCGAGCTGCAGGGTCGACACCTCGGCGGCCGGCCACCCTACGGCTACCGGCTCGTGGACGCCGGCCCTCATCCGAACCGTGCGCACGCCGCCTGGGGACGGCGTCTGCACCGCCTGGAACCCGACCCGGCCACCGCACCCCACGTGAGGTGGATCTTCGAACAGAGGCTCGCCGGCCGCAGCGTGGCCAGCATCGCCCGCGCCCTCAACGACAACGGCATGCCGTGCCCGTCCGGTGCCGACCCGGCACGCAACAGCCACCGCAGTGGCCAGCGCTGGATGCTGACCACCGTCGCGGCTATCCTGGCCAATCCCCGCTACACCGGCCGGCAGGTGTGGAACCGACAACGCACCGACCACGACGACATCGAGCCCGACGGCACCATCACCCGACACCACGAGGTCCAACGCTGGAACGCCGCCCCGCACTGGGTCATCTCGAACCAGATCGCCCACTCACCGCTGGTCACCGAAGAGCAGTTCGTCGCGGCCCAGACCGTCCACACCGCACCCATCCCCGCTGATGGCGCTCCGCGCCACTACCTCCTGGCCGGCCTGCTCTACTGCGGCGTCTGCGGCCGCATCATGGACTCCCACTGGGTCCACGGCCGCCCCAGTTACCGATGCCGGCACGGCCACACGAGCGCCCGCGCCAAGACCTCACCACAGCCGAAGATCCTCTACATCCGTGAAGACCACCTCCTGGACCGCGTCCAGCACGACCGGGCACTCCACAGCCACCACCCCGCCCTGCGCAGCCCCGACCCGGACAAGGTCGCCGCCTACCTGCGCACCAACAACATGATCATCGTGTGTGATCACCACGCCTGGACCGTCGAAGCCGAGACCGTTGTCTACACGCTCAACCCGCTGCGAAGCCGCCTCGCCGCCACAGCAAAAATCCCCGCCCAACGGGACGGGGATCACGCAAAACACGAAGACAAATCACGCTTCGTGTGGAAATAACGTGTCCGAGGGGGGACTTGAACCCCCACGCCCTATACGGGCACTAGCACCTCAAGCTAGCGCGTCTGCCATTCCGCCACCCGGACCTGCTCGTACAGCCTACCCTGTCAGCCGAGGTGATCTCGTCACCGGTCGGCCGCCCCGGTGGGCCGCACGGGGGATTACTGTACACGGCTCATATGGATCATGCACATCGCCGCCCGCGGGTCACGTTTCCGCAGGTCAGCGAGGTGAATCGGCAGCGCAAACGAGATCGGGCGCGCGCCGGGTAGCGTCCGAGCGCCGATTCCGGGCAGCATTGCTCATGTGTCCCACCCCTCCCCCCTGACCGCCGCGCAACACCAGGCCCTCGCCCTGCGCACCGCGGGTGATCTGGCCACCGCCCGCCGTGTGCTCGCCGACGCGATCACAGCGGCCCGACCGGCGTACGGGGAAGACCACCCCGATGTGCTGGCCACCGGCCATCTCCTCGCGCGCCTGCACCGGGAGGCCGACGACCCGGCCGCCGCCCGGCGCGTTCTGGAGGAGGCGTATGCAGCCGGCGAGCGTCGCCGCGGCGAGGCGGATCCGCTGATGCTCGCGCTCAGTTTCGACCTGGGTCAGGTGGCGGAGGAACTCGGCAACCGGCATGAGGCCCGCCGCAACTTCACCCGGGTGGCCACCGCCGGGCCCGCGGTGCTCGGTCCGGACCACCCTGCGGTACGCGCGGCCCACCACTACCTCGGCGGCTCCGCCGCCGCTCCCGGCATGCACCCCGGCGGCCCCGCCAGCGGACCGCAGCACGGCCCGTCGGCGTTGTCCGGCCCCACCATGTCGCTGCCGGCCATGCACGCTGCGCATCAGCCGCCCGTCGCCCCGCCGGCGCCCGGTGTCACCGCGGCACCCCCGCCGGCGCCACCGGCCCCGCCCGCGCCGGCCCCGCCGTATGCCGGTTCGCCCGGCGCGCAGTGGTCGCCGCAGGCCGGGCCGGTCCCGGCGCGGCCGTCGCCGTGGGCTGCGCCCGCCGGGGCGGGTACGCCCCTGCCCCCACCGCCGGTCGTTCCCGGCCCGACGCCGCCTGGTGCGGCTGCCAGCATGGCTTCGCTGCCACCGCCACCGGTCGTCCCGGCACCCGCCTCGGCTCCGCCGATGTCCCGGCCGCCCACCGGTTCGGGCCCGGTCAGCGGTCCGCCGGTATCGTCGCCGGGCCGCCTCGCGCCTCCTCCGGTGTCCGTGCCACCCGCCCCGGGGCCGGTCCCGCCGGTCGCCGTCCCACCGTCTCACCTGCCGCCGGCGCCGGTCATTCCGCCCGTCAGCGGGCCGATCTCGGCGCCGCCGGTGCCCGGCGTGGCGTCTTCGCCGACCCCGCCGCCTCCCACCCCGGTGGCACCGCCGCCGCGGATTCCGTCGCCTGCCTCCGCCCCACCGGCAGCGGGTCCGCTGCTGCCTCCGCCACCGTCGATCCAGGTGCCCGCCGCGCCGGCGGGTCCGGAAACCGCCCCGGTCTCCGGGCCGCCGTCTCCCGTGCCGGTGTCGGCACCGCCGGCAGCGCCCTCGGCGAGTCCGGTCGGGCAGCCGCAGCGTACGGCCGACCAACCGGCGGTGCCCGGCCAGGACACGGCTGGGTCCGGCTCGGGCGGCGGTGCGCCCGCATCGCCCGCCCCGCGGTGGGACAAGCCGACCATCCAGGTGCAGCAGATCGGGACGCTGCTGCAAGAGGAGGCGGAACGGGCCGCTGCCACGGCCGCGGCCCCGGCCACCCCGCCGGTCGGCGCGCCGCCGTTGAGTGGTCTGCCCGCGGGTTCTCCTCCGGTCAACGCAGGGCCGGTCAGCGGCCCGCCCGCCAGTGCGTCGCCGGTGAGCGGCGCGCCGTTCAGCGCGCCACCGTCGGGCGGCCCAGCGCCGGTCAGCAGCCCTCCAATGAGCGTCGCGCCGCACAGCGTCCCGCCGGTGACCGGCCCGGTCCATGACGTACCGCCCGTCAGCGGCCCGCCCGCAGGCAGCGCGCCCGTGCATCCGTCACCGGTCACCGGACCTCCGTCCAGCGAACTGCCGGTCAGCAGTCCGCCATTCAGCGCGCCACCCATGAGCGGCCCGCCCGTCGGCCCGCCACCGGGGCCGTCCGCACCGATGCCACCGGTCAGCGGCCCCTCGATGCCCGCGAACCAGATGTACCCGCCCGTCGGCCCGCCACCGGGGCCGTCCGCACCGATGCCACCGGTCAGCGGTCCGCCGACGCCCGCGAACCAGATGTACCCGCCCGTCGGCCCGCCACCGGGGCCGTCCGCACCGATGCCACCGGTCAGCGGTCCGCCGACGCCGGCGTACCAGGCGTACCCGCCGGTCAGCGGTCCGCCGGTCGTGCCGCCGCCGGTCAGCGGTCCGCCGGCCGGGGCGCCGGTCAGCGCGTCGCCGGTGCCGCCCTGGGGAATGACCGTCCCGCCGTGGAGCAGTGCGGCCCCGCCGCAGCCGCTCGACCGCCCCGTTGACCAGCAGCCGGAGCCGGAGGAGAGCGACGAGACCGGGCCGGACCCAACGACTCCGGCGGATCCTGTGGACGCGCCGGGGTCGGAGACCGAGGACGCGGGCCCGCGGCCGTTGCCGGTCTACGACGAACTGCTGGAGTTTCCCGAGCCGGCCCGCCCGGAGCCGCCGCCCGGCCCGGCCCCGTACCCGCAGCAGGGTGCCTGGCCGGCGGTGCCGGCGCCGTTCCACCAGCCGCCCGCGTACCCGATGCCCGTGGAGCCTGAGCCGCGTGGCCGCAACCGGGTGGTGGTGGCCGTGGTGGCCGGTGTCGCGATGGTCGCGGTGGCGGCCGTCGTCGGTGTGGGCGTGCTGGTGCTCAACCGCGGCGATGCCCCTCCGCCGGCGGCGGACCCGACCGCGGCGAAGCCGAAGGTGAGTGGTCCTCCCCCGGGTGACCTGCGGTTGAAGGACGGGACCACCACGATCACGATCACCTGGACCGATCCGACCAACGGGAGTGTGCCGTTCGTGGTGGCCGGCGGCCAGGCGGGGCAGCGGCTGGGTGTGATGGCCACGGTGGACGCCGGGGAGACCCGCTACACGGTCAACGGCCTGAGCCCCAAGCTGGACTACTGCTTCACGGTGCTGGCGGTCTACTCGACGGACACGTACGCCACGTCGGGTCAGGTCTGCACCGACCGGGGGCCTGGTACGCCGTCCCGCTGACCGGCGGTTCCTTTTTCGCGACACGCTGGGTGTCCACAGGCGGACGGTGCGGGTTTCACCGCTGCCGGCCGGCCCCTATGATGGCTCCCGGCTCTGGGGAGGGTCGACCACGCGCGGCCGCTCCCCCACCGACACGGGGAGGCAGCCGGCAGTGACCACCATCGAGGACGTCACGAGCACCGGGGCACAACCGCCCGGACCCCGTTCCCGCAAGCTGCGGGGCGGGCTGGTAACGATCGGCACGGTGGCCGCCTTGCTGGCCGCGATGGGGCTGACCGTGCTCGGCCTGGGTGCCGCCGACAACGCGGTCGCCAACTACGACGCCTCGTCCTGGCTGTGGAGCGCCACCCGCAGCGAGCTGGCCCGGGCCAACGGGGTCACCGCGCGGGTGGACACCCGGATGGAGGTGCCCGGGGCGCGCCGGCACCAGGTGCAGGTCGCCCAGACCGACCGGCTGCTGATCCTGCGGGATCTGAACACCGGCCAGATATCCTCGCTGGACCTGGCCACCCTGCAGATCACCGCGACCACCCCGACCACCCCGGGTCTGGGGGTGAGCGTGGCGCTGCACAAGAATGACGCGTTCGTCATCGACGCGGTGCAGGGCATCGTCCGACAGCTCGACCCGCGCTCGCTGAGCCCGGTTGGCGAGCCGGTGCGCTACCCGCCGGGCATCGCCGGTGGGGAGTTCGACGGTGCCGGCCGGCTGTGGGTCGCGGTCCCAGGCGAGGGCACCGTCTCGGCCGTCACGGCCGCCGAACTGCCGGACACGCCGGGGGCGGCGCCGCCGGCGGGCGTGAGCCCGAAGCTGGTCGAGACGTACGAGGTGGCGGAGCCGAGCCACGAGCTGGTGGTGTCCACCCTCGACGACGGGGTGGCGGTGCTGGACCGCACCTCCGCGTCGCTGGTGACGGTGCAGGCCGGCCGGACGCAGCGGGCCGACCTGAAGGGCATGACCGCCCCGGGCAGCCTGCCGCCGCGCACCAGCGGCCCGCAGGTGCCGGTCACCGTGACCGACGAGCGGACGGTGTACGTGGTCCAGGACGACGGCGAGGTGCGGCAGTTCACCGTGCCCGGCACGGGTGACGGGCTCACTGCGGCGGTGGCGTGGGCCGGCCGGTTCTACGTCGCCGACGAGGGCACCGGCACGGTCTACTCCTTCGACAGCAACGGGCAGCTCGTGGACAGCGTGAAGGGTTCTGACCGGCCGGGGCCGATGGAGCTGGAGGTCCGCGAGAACCACCTGTTCATCAACCCGCCGAACTCGGCCAAGGCGCAGGTGGTGGACGACAAGAACCAGGTCCGCGAGGTCAACAAGTACGCCAACGACGTGCTCGGTGGTGACCCGCCGCCGGCTCCCCCGCCGCCGCCCCCGCCGAAGAAGCCGAAGGTGGGTAAGCCGGGCGCGCCGCGGGCCGTCACCGCCGCAGCCGGCAACGCGTCGGCGCGGGTCAGCTGGCAGGCCGCCGCCGCCAACGGCGCCGAGATCACCAAGTACGTGGTGGAAGGCGCCGGGCAGAGCCACGAGGTGGGCGCGAACCAGCGCTCGCTGGAGATCACCGAGCTGACCAACGGCGAGACGTACGTGTTCACGGTGCACGCGGTCAACGCCAAGGGCGCCGGGCCGTCGAAGCGGAGCAACCCGGTCGTCCCGACCGCCGAGGTGCCGGACCCGCCGGCCAGCGTCACCGCCGAGGCGCGCCCCGACGGCACCGTGCTGGTCAAGTGGCCCGAGGCCAACGGCCAGGGCAACACCGTCGCCCGGTACGCGGTGACCGCCGCCTCGGCCGGCGCCACCGCCCCGGCCGGCGACTCCACGAAGACGGAGCTGGTGATCCCGGCCGGCCAGCTGGAGTACGGCACCCAGTACGCCTTCTCCGTCGTCTCGGTCACCGACAAGGGCGCCGGTTCGAAGGCGTCCCCGGTGAGCAACACCGTGGTGCCGTTCACCGCCCCGCTCGCGCCGACGGAGCTGCAGGCGTCCACGGTGGCCGACAAGCCCGGCACCATCTTCGTGCAGTGGGCGCCGGCGGTGGACAACGGCCGCCCGGTCACCAAGTATCTGGTGGACGTCGGCGGGAAGACCAGCGAGGTGACCGACGTGCAGACCACGGTCGGCGGGCTGGGCAACGGGCAGAACGTCACCGTGAAGGTGAAGGCGGTCAACGAGGCCGGCCCCGGCCCGGAGGCCACCAAGACCGCGCGTACGGTCGCCGCGCCCCGGGTCACGGTGACCGGCTCGTCGGCGGACGCCACCTCGGTGACGGTGTCGTTCACGGTGGACGCGGGCGGCGGCAACGCCACCTGCACGGCCGCCACCGGCGGGCAGAGTGCCAGCGGCAGCTGTTCCAGCCTGCGGATGGCCGGTCTGACGCCGGGCACCGCGTACACGGTGACGGTGACCGCGTCCAACGCGGCCGGTAACGGCACCGCCACCCAGGCGCATAGCACCGAGCCGCTGTACGGGATCGCGACCTGCAACAACGGGCCGTCCGGCGACCAGCGCACCTACTGCGACGCGGAGGTGGCCGGCCGTAACGGCAACGAGATCTTCTCGGTGCCGCAGCAGAACAACGCCAAGCAGGTGGGCTGGGCGAAGCCCGGCACCCGGCTGCGCACCTACTGCAAGGCGCAGGGCGAGAGCATCGACGCCTGGATCTACAACAACAACAAGCAGAGCACCTGGTGGGTGCAGGTCGAATACTCGGGACGCAACTACATCCCGTGGGCCTGGCTGAACCTGGAGGGCGGCGACAACATCAACCTCCTGCCCAACTGCTGACCGTGCCGTCCCGAGGAGCACCGCGTACGTGAACACCCACGAACCGCTCACCCAGCCGGAGGTGCAGGGCTTCGCCGCCCTCGCCGCCCGGCTGGCCGAGAACATCAACGCGGTCGTGCTGGGCAAGCCGCAGGTGGTGCGGCTGGCGCTGACCGCGCTGTTCGCCCAGGGGCACGTCCTGCTCGAGGACGTGCCCGGGGTCGGCAAGACCACCCTCGCCCGGGCGATCGCGTCCACGGTGCAGGGTAAGTGGCGGCGCATCCAGTTCACCCCGGACCTGCTCCCGTCGGACGTGTCCGGGGTGACCATCTTCAACCAGGCCACCCGCGCGTTCGAGTTCCACCCCGGGCCGGTGTTCGCCAACATCGTCATCGCCGACGAGATCAACCGGGCGTCACCGAAAACCCAGTCGGCGTTGCTGGAGGTGATGGAGGAGCGGACCGTCACCGTCGACGGCGTACGGCACCCGGTGCCGCAGCCGTTCCTGGTGGTCGCCACCCAGAACCCGGTCGAGATGGACGGCACCTACCGCCTCCCGGAGGCCCAGCTCGACCGGTTCCTGGTCAAACTCTCCGTCGGCTATCCCGACGAGTCGGTCGAGGTGGAGGTGCTGCGCGGGGCCACCGTCCGCTCCCCCGACTCGCTCACCGCGATCACCGACACCGCCACCGTCGGCGAGATGGTGCGGATGGCCCTGCGGGTACACATCGCCGAACCGCTCTACGCGTACGCGGTGCGGCTGGCCGCGGCCACCCGCGGCCACCCGCAGGTCCGGGTCGGGGTCAGCCCCCGTGGCGTGATCGCCCTGACCCGCGCGGCGTGCGCGTACGCGTTGATCGACGGCCGCGGCTGGATCATGCCGGAGGATCTGAAGACGCTCACCGAGCCGGTCTTCGCGCACCGGCTGCTGCTCACCCCGGACGCGCAGGTACGCGGCGTCACCGCCGCCGACGTGCTGCGCCAGGCGATCGCCTCGGTGCCGGTGCCGCTGCCCTCCGGCCAGCCCGCCCCGGCGCACGGCTGAGGCGGCGCAACGGATCGTGGGAATCACCGCCCGCGGCGTCGGACTGCTCGCCGCCGCCGTCGTCCTGCTCGGCGTCGGCTTCGGCTACGCCTACCCGGAACTGGTCGTGCTCGGCGCGGCGGCCGCCGTGGCCGTCGGATACGCCCTGGTCAGCGCCGCCTGGCGGCCCCGACTCTCGGTCGAGCGGGTCGCCGACCCGGACCGGGTGGCCCGCGGTGAGTTGGCCGCCATGACGCTGACCGTGCGCAACACCGGGCGGTTACGGTCGGCGAACCTCGTCGCGGAGGACCGTTGCGGCGCCGCGCTGGTGCCGGTGCCGCTGCTGCGGCTGCGTCCCGGCCGCGACACCGAGGTGCGCTACGACGTGCCGACCCGCCGCCGCGGCGTGGTGCCGGTCGGCCCGTTGCGGGTGACCCGCCGCGACCCTCTCGGCCTGGTCGCGCTGGCCCGCTCCTACGGAGGCACCGTGCCGGTCTGGGTGCACCCGCGCATCCACCCCCTGACCGCGGTGCCCACCGGCGCCGGACGCAGCCTCGACGGCCGCACCGACAGCGTGCCGCACGGCTCGATCACCTTCGATTCGCTGCGCGAGTACGTGGTCGGCGACGAACTGCGCCGGGTGCACTGGCGCACCAGCGCCCGGGTGGGCGAGCTGATGGTGCGGGAGAACGTGGACACCAGCCTCCCGCGGATCGTGGTGGTGCTGGACAACCGGGCATCCGCCCACCCGCACCGGGTGGCCGGGGTCGCCGAGTCGTTCGAGTCCGGTTGTGAGGCCGCCGCGTCGGTGCTGGCCGCCGCCGTCGGCGAGGGCCTGCCGGTGAGCCTGCTTCTGGTCGCACCCGCCGACGAGGAACCGGCCGGGGTCGCCGGCCCGCTGGACCGGCTCGCCGCCGTCGAACTGGCCGACGGCGGCGACGACCCGCTGGGTACCACGATGAGCCGGCTGCGGCAGGAGCGCCTCGGCGACACCCTGGTCTTCCTCACCGGGCCCGGCGCCGCCAGCGACCTCGGCCACATCGGCGCGCTGCGCGGCGCGTACCCGTCGCTGGTGGTCGGGATGTTCGGCGCGGCGGGGCCGACGCCGCCCGGCGCGGCCGGCCTGGTCGTGTTGGACGCCGCCGACGGCGCCGAGTTCGCCGCCGAGTGGGACGGGATCCGCCGATGGTGACCACGAGGCCCGCCCCGGCCCCGCCGACCGAACCGGCCACCACCCGGGCCGGCAGACCGCTGATCCGGCTGCTGCGGGCCGTACCGGTGCCGCTGGCGCTGATCACCATGATCGCGCTGACCGGCGTGGTGCTGGGCCGGGTGTACGCCGGCCCGCTGCTGACCCGCCTGATCCTGGGCGCGGCGATCGGCTCGGTGCTGGTCAGCGTCGCCGCCCGCCGCCTGCCGTCCTGGCTGGTAGCCCCGGTGTCCGTGGCCGGCCTGGCCGGCTGGACGCTCCTGTCGCTGCGTCTGGCGGCCAGCCACGCCGCGCTGCCCGGCAGCCTCGCCGCGGTGGCCGCCGACGCCGCCCGAAACGCGATCCCCCGCCTGCTGACCGCGATGATCCCGGTCGAGCCGGCGCCCGACACCGTCCTGGTGCCGGTGGTCGCCGCCTGGCTGACCGGGCTCGTCGCCGCCGAGGTGGCGCTGCGCACCGGCCGGGTGCTGCTCGGCTACCTGCCACCGGTGCTGCTCTACGCCGGCGCCGTCTACGTGGTCGGCCCGAACGCGGACCCCGCGATCACCCCGACGATCGTGTTCACCGCGGTCGCCGCCGCCGGCCTGGCGTTACCGTCCCACCTCGACACCCCGACCTCCGGCGACCCGACAACCGGCCTCGCCCCAGCCGTACGCGCCGCGGTGCGGCTGCGCCTGCTCGCCGCGAGCGCCGCCGGCGTGGCGGTGATGGTCGCGCTGGCCGCCCTGCTCGCCCCGCTGCTGGCCGCCCAGGTCAGCGACCGCCCCGTCGACCCGCGCCGCTACGTCGAACCGCCACAGGTGGAGTCCCTCGACGAGAACCCGCTGATCCGCATCTCCGGCTGGGCGCTGAACCCCGACCAGAAACTGCTGGAGGTGCACACCGAGGCAGGCCCGAAGGCGGCGCCCCGCATCCGCCTGGCGGTGCTCAGCGACTACGACGGAGTCACCTGGCGGGTCGGGGCCACCTACCGCAACGCCGGGCGCATCCTGCCCGCCACCGAGCCCGCCCAGGGGGCCACCACCGACACCGTCCGCCAGCAGATCACCGTCGCCGACCTGACCGGGCGGCTGCTGCCCGCCGTACCGACCCCACGCGAGGTCACCGGCGCGCGGGTCGCGTACGACCCGGCCACCGGGACGCTGATCCGCCCGGAGGGGCTGACCCCGGGACTGCACTACACCGTCACCTCGGCCCGGGAACAGCTGGACACGAACCTGCTCGCCACGGCGAACGTACCGGCCGGCGATTCGGTCGCCCGGGTGCTGCAGGTGCCCGACGGGACCCCGGAGCCGCTGCGCCGCCTGGCCACCCAGCTCGCCGAGGAGAACGGCGCCCCGTACGCCCGCGCCACCGCCATCCAGGACTTCCTCGCCGAGCACTACCGGACCACCGCCGACGCGCCGAGCGGGCACGCCTACCCCAACCTGGCGTTCTTCCTGTTCGGACCCCGCAACGGCGGCGGACAGCGGGGCACCTCGGAACAGTTCGCCGCATCGTTCGCGGTCCTGGGCCGCCTCGCCGGCCTGCCCACCCGGGTGGTGGTCGGTTTCGCCCCCAACGGCGACGGCCCGGTCCGCGCCGCCGACGCCTCCGCGTGGCCGGAGGTGCTGTTCGAGGGCGTCGGCTGGGTGCCGTTCGACCCGATGCCCCGCCCCGACGAGGAACCCCGCGCCGTGGAGGAGGACTTCCGCGCCACCCCTGACAACCCTCCCCCGTCGCAGGTGCCCGAGCCGACCGGGGAGCCCAGCGCCACACCTCCGGCGGCGGCCGCACCCGGCCCCGCCGACCGTCGAGGCGGACTGAGCACTCCGGTGCTCGTCGGCGGCGGCGTCGGCATCCTCGTGCTGCTGGCCGCGCTGGGCCTGCTGGTCCTGGCCGCACTGCGCCGCAACCTCACCCGCGCCCGCCTCCATCGCGGCGACCCGGGTCGGCGGATCGCCGGCGCCTGGCGGGAACTGACCGACGCGCTGCGGCTCGCCGGCCGACCGGCCGGCGGCGACCTGGCCGCCGCCGAGGTCGCCGAGCGGGCCCGCCGAACCCTGGCCGACGCCCGCACGGCGCGGCCCGGGCCACCCGGCACCGACGTGACCGACGGGGGACCCGACGAGTTGGCCGGGCTGCTCAACCAGGTCGCCTTCGCCCCGCACACCGCCACCCCCGGGCAGGCGGACCGGGCCGCGGACCTGGCCATGACGTACGCCGCGGCGCTGCGCGTGACCCGTCCGTGGTGGCGACGGCTGTTGTGGACCGTCCACCCCGGTCCGCTGCGCTGGCGCCGCTGACCGCTCGCCGAGCCCGACGGCGACCACGGCGGCGGAGGCGACGGGGGCTCGTAGTCAACCTCGGTGCGGGCCGACCCGGCGGGTGTCAGCGGTCGCGCCGCAGCCGGCCCGTCTCCTTGCCCTGGGCGTCGAGCAGCACCAACACGTCACCGTCCAGCCCCGCCCGCCGCGCCGAGGCAAGCCAGGTCCCCACCGGAAGGTTGTCACAACCGATCAGCGTGCTGACCCCGTCGGTGGCGAGCAGGGCACCGCCCGGTCCGGCGACCCATCGCCCACCCTGACCGTTGCACCCGTCGGAGCCACGCCATCCGCCGTCGGCGCGCAGCTCGACGTACGCCGCCTTCGGACCGCCCCGCCGGCCGTCGACGGGCATCCACCGGCCGAGGAGGGACTTCCGGCTCGCCAGGGTCAGGGCCGCCGGCAGGGCGGCGGCCGGTGCGAAGGCGCGCCGGGCCTCGTCGGTGACCTCGGGCGGCTCCGCCAGGGACGCCAGCGTGTCCGGGCCCGGGGTCGGCTTCGCGCCGGCCAGCAGCCGGGCCACGCGCCCGCCCCGGTCGTCGAGCAGGACCGGTCCGTCAGCCTCCACCCGGAAGGCTACGGCGTGGTGCAGCCAGGTGTCGGCGGGCTCGGGACCGGGCTGGCAGTCGCGGCCGTCGCCAGGACCCGACGTGCCCCAGAGGTCGGCGACGAACAGGCCGTTCACGTCGGCCCGCCAGGTCCCCATGTGCGCCCCGCAGCGGCCGAACAACCGCAGGCCGTCGCCCGGGGCGGAGCCGAGCCGCAGCACGTCACCCGCGCCGCCGTCGGCCTCCGCCACCGTCCACAAGCCGATCAGCGCAACTGGATCCTGTGGCGGTCCCAGCACGCTGGCGTCAAGATCGACGGCCTGGTCCCGGTCCACGGCGGACCCCTCCGACTCGACCCGCCCGCCGCAGCCCGCGAGCAGGGCCCCGACCGCCACCACCGCCAGCAGGTACCTGATCCGGCTCATCCGCGCCCCCGCAATCCCACCGGCGGCCCGCCGGTGTCGATGCTCCTGCCAAGGCTTGGACGCGGCACAGCGGCCAACGGTTGCGTCGCGCCGAAGCTTCCGCGACGTCGGACGGACGCGCTCCCCCGGCGATCCACTCCATGTGGCGCACATGGCGGCATCCGGTGTCCGCCAGACCACCACATGCCGCACACGGAGTTGACCAAGGCCGGGCCGCGCCGCCCACCACCGCGTCGAGGTGCCAGCGAGCGACGACGGTTCCTAACGATCGGCGGCGCGCAGCTTGCGGACCAGTCTGCGCAGGCCGGCCTGCCAGCCGTCCGGATCCTCCGCGCGGCGGCGGGCGTACGCGGCGACCTCCGGGTGCGGCAGGATCAGGAACCGCTCCTCGGCCAGCCCGACGATGGTGGCCTCGGCGACCTGGTCGGGGGTGAGCACCGCGCCGGAGGCGGCGGTGACCCGGGCACCGAGATGGCCGGTGGCCAGGCCGCCGGCGAGCATCGGGGTGTCCACGCCCTGCGGGCAGAGCGCGCTGACCCGGATGCCGGCGTCCCGACAGGTGATCGACAGCCACTCGGCGTAGCCGAGCGCCGCGTGTTTCGTCGCCGTGTAGGGGGCGTCCCCGACGGCGGTCAGCAGCCCCGCCGCCGAACAGGTGAGGAGCAGGTATCCCGAGCCACGGCGCAGCATCGCCGGCAGCACCGCCCGGGCGGCGTAGACGTGGGCCAGCACGTTGACCCGCCACGCCCGTTCCCAGTCGTCGTCACAGGCGTCGAGTCCCCCGCCGGTGGCCACCCCGGCGTTGGCGCAGAACAGGTCGATCCGGCCGTACCGCCGCTCGGTCTCCTCGACCAGCGCGCGGACCTGGGCCTCGTCGGCGACGTCCAACCCGACGCCGTGCGCGACCGGCCCGATCTTGTCGGCCACGCTGCGCGCCGCGTCGGCGGCCAGGTCGGCGAGGACGACCGCGGCGGCGCCCTCCGCGACGAACCGGCGGCCCAGCGCCGCGCCGATGCCACCCGCCCCGCCGGTGATCACCGCCACCCGATCAGTGAGGTTCATGCCCGCTCCCGAGCCGAGAAATGAGCGCGGTCAGCGCCGCAGGGCCGCCGGCGGACAGCTCCGGGGTGGGCAGCAGGGCCAGCACCGGTACGTCCACCCCGTGGTCGACGTACCGGCGGACCTGCGCAACGCATGCTTCGGGCGAGCCGTGCAGGACCAGCGCGTCGACCACCTCGTCGGGCACCACTGCCGAGGCGCCGCGCCGGTCGCCAGCCGCCCACGCCTCCCACATGGGAGCGAGCAGCTTGTCCCGGCCGAGCCAGCGATGGAAGGCCGCGTACGCGGGGACGGTGAGGTAGCCGGTGATCAGCCGGCGGCCCAGCGCCCGGGCGTGCACGGCGTCCTCGGTGGGGCACACGAAGATCCGGGCCGCGACCTGGAAGTCGGGGCGGCGCCGGCCCAGTTCGGCCAGCGCGGTCGGCACGTCGGCGGCGGACAGCCAGTTGAGGATCACGCCGTCGGCCTCGGCGGCGGCGAGCCGCAGCATGCCGGGGCGCAGCGCGGCCAGCAGCACGGGCGGCGGCACGGCCGGCGGGCGTTCCAGGGTGAACCGTCGGACGGTGAACGTGTCGTACGCGTGGTCGATGGTCTCGCCGCGCAGCGCGGCGCGCAGGAAGCGCAGCACGTCATGGGTCCGCCGGTACGGCTCGGCGAACGGAGTGGCGTTCCAGTCCTGGACGAGCACCGGTGAGGAGGCCCCGATGCCGAGCGCGAAGCGGCCGGGGGCCGCCTCGGCGAGCGCGGCGGCGCTCATCGCGAGCAGTCCGGGGCCGCGGGTGAAGACCGGGGTGATCGCGGTGCCGAGGCGGAGCCGGGGTGCCCACGCCGCGGCGAGCGCCAGCGGGGTGAACGCGTCGGCCCCGGCCACCTCGGACGACCAGACGTCGGTGAAGCCGGCCCGGTCCAGGGCTGCGTAGACCGCGGCGTGGTCGGCGAGCGGGATGCCGCCCAGCGGCACCGTCATGCCCCAACGGTTGGTCACCGGTCGATGGTGCCCGGTCGCCGTCGCGGTGGGCAAGGTTCGGAACCGGCCCGGGTGGCGGCAATCCTGATGATATCGGCCGAAGCGGCCAGGGATGGTGCTAGGACTGCGAGGTGGCTTGCAGCGACGGCGGGAACCGCCGACCATGACGACCGGTGACGAGGCCGGTGCGCAGGCCGACAGCGGCGGAGCTCCGGCCGCGCCAACTCGGGCGACGTTCCTGGAACTCTTCTTCGACCTGGTGTTCGTCTTCGCCCTCACCCGCATCACGGCGCGTTCCTTCGAGGACCTGGCGCTGGAACCGGGCGGAACCAGCGGGTGGTCGCCGATCACCGGCGGCGGTAAGACCCTGCTGCTGTTGTTCGCGCTGTACACGGTGTGGCAGGGCACCGCCTGGACCACCAGCCGCCACAGCCCGTATCGGTTCGACCTGCAGCTCGTCGTGGTCATCGCCCTGGTGGGCAGCATGGTCATGGGCGTGGCGATCCCTCGCGCGTTCCGGGTCACCGGACTGGCGTTCGCGGTCGCGTACGTGGTCACCCAGGTTTCCCGGCCGCTGATTCTGTTGATCACCCTGGGCCACCATGAGGACAGGCGACTCAGGCTGCGGACGCTGATCGTGTACTCGGCGACCGCCGTGCTCTGGCTGGTCGGCGCCTTCCTGCCGACGAGCCTGCGGGTGTTGCTGTGGGCGGTGGCGTTGGGCGTCGAGTACCTGGCGGGGCGAACAGGCTGGCCGGTGCCCGGCATGGGACGGTCCACCGTCTCCCGCTGGGACATCGCCGGTGAGCACCTGGCCGAGCGCTACCAGCAGTTCTTCCTGGTCGCCCTCGGGGAAACGATCCTGGTGGCCGGATTCTCCTACAGCAGCCGTCCGGTCGGTCTGAATCCCACCGCCGCCTTCGCCGTCGCGGTGCTCACCTCGGTCCTGCTCTGGCGGATCTACTTCCAGCGCGCCGGGCGGATCCTCGGCGAGGCGGTCCTCAAGGCGCGGCGCCCCGCGACGATCGGCCAGTCCGCGGCCGACACCCATCTGATCATGCTGATCGGGACCGCCGCCATCGCCATCGGTTACCAGTTGACCATCGAGCACCCCCTCGATCGAGCCGAGTCGGCCTGGATCGCGCTGATCATCATCGGCCCGGCGCTCTTCCTGCTCGGTCGCGCACGGTTCGAGTACGAGGTCTTCGGCCGGGTGTCCCCGTCCCGCTGGATCGCGATCCTCGCCCTGCTCGGCTCGGTGCCGTTGTACCTGCACCACCCGCCGCTGATCGCCTCGACCGTGGCCGCTGCCGTGCTGGCCGCGGTGGCGATTGCCGACGCCCGCCGGGCGCGGGGCAAGCCGCCGGAGAGGGCCGCACCGCCGTTCTGAGAGGACCGCTCGGCGAGCCGCCGGACGTGCGGGGCCGCCCCCGGAGCGGCCAGCGGCGCTAACATCCGCGAGTGACTTTCTCGATCGTCGCTCGCTCGGCCGACGGCCGCCTGCACGGTGTCGCCGTGGCGAGCAAGTTCCTCGCCGCCGGGGCGCTGGTCCCGGCCGCCGAGGCCGAGGTGGGCGCGGTGGCCACCCAGGCGCACGTCAATCTGGCCTACCGGTCGCAGGGGCTGGCGCTGCTGCGCACCGGAGTGGCTCCGGCGGACGTGGTCGCCGGCCTGGTCGCCGCCGACCCGGGCCGCGACGAGCGGCAGCTCGGCGTGGTGGGTTCCCGCGGCGACGGGGCCACCTGGACCGGGCCGTTCTGCCACCCGTGGGCCGGCGGCCAGGCCGGGGACGGCTGGGCCGCGCAGGGCAACATCCTGGCCGGCCCGCAGGTGATCGACGCGATCCGGGACGCCTGGCTGGGCGGCGCGGAGCTGCCCTTCCCGCAGCGGCTGGTGGCCGCGCTGCAGGCCGGCGACCGGGCCGGCGGCGACCGGCGGGGCCGGCAGAGCGCCGGCCTGCTGGTGGTGCAGCGGCGCGGCGGGTACGCGGGCACCGGCGACGAGCTGGTCGACCTGCGGGTGGACGACCACCCTGACCCGGTCACCGAGCTGGGTCGCCTGCTCGACACGCACACCATGCTGTTCGGCAAGCCCGACCCGGCCACCCTGTACGACCTCAGCGGTCCCCTCGCTGACGAGGTGGCCGCGCTGCTGGCCGCCGCCGGGCACCCGGTCGGCGCGGCCGGCCTGGACGGCGCGCTCGCTTCCTGGGCCGGCGTGGAGAACCTGGAGGAACGCCTCGTCGCCAACCGGCTCGACCCGATCGTCCTGGAGCACCTTCGTCGTACCGGGCCGGCGGGGCGGGTCGGCGGCTGAGCCGCCGCCGGTTCCGGGTCAGCCGCCGAAGGTCAGCCAGCGCAGGCCGGCCTGGTCGACCAGGGTCTGCTCCCGTTCGGTGAGCGGGGCCCGCCCGGTGGCCTTGCGCACCAGGGTCAGCGGGTCCCAGCCGAGCGCGTCGGGCAGCGACGCCGGTTCGCCGGGCCCCGACCGGGAGCAAATCAGCAGGTCCGCGATCACCTGGGCCGCGGTCGGGGTCAGCCACGGCTGCCGGTGCAGGGCGTCGGCGAGGTCCAGGCCGTGCACCCCGACCTCCGCCACCCGGGTACGCAGGAACTCGGTGAGCGTCATCGAGTCCCCGTGGCGGGTGCGTACCAGTCGTCCCGGTGGTTGGGCGGCCACCGCCGTGTCGGCGGACCGCCAGGCCCGGGCGAAGCCGTCGGCCACCTCGCGTACGCCGGGCAGTTGGCGCGCCTCCCGTTGGGCGCCGTCGATGCGGGCGCGGTCCACCTCGGGGGTGAACTTGGCGGTGCCGAAGTAGCCGGCGGCATCGACCTCGGCGCGGTGCGGGGCGGGTGCGGCGAGCATGTCGACCAGCCGTCCCGCGCCGCTGCGCACGTGGGCGAGCAGGTCGCGCACCGCCCACGGTGGGCAGGGGGTGGGCCGGGCGAGGTCTGCTTCGTCGACTCCGCGCAGCACCTCCTCCAGCCGCTCGCACTCGTCTCGGAAAGCCGCGCGTACCGTGTCCATCTGGTTCTCTCCCCGTCCGGTCCCTGCCCTGGCCAGCCTGCCACCGGCCGTTTCGCCGCCGCCGGGCCGGGTACGCGCCGCGGGACGAGGAGAGGAGGCGCCGCACGATGGCCGGCATCATGCTCCGCAGTACCGCCTTCAACGACCACGACATGCTTCCGGGACGTTTCTCCCGCGAGGGCGGGAACGTCTCGCCGCCGCTGGAGTGGTCCCAGGTTCCCGACTCGGCCGAGGAGCTGATCCTGTTCGTCGAGGACCCGGACGCCGGGAAGACGCCGTTCCTGCACTGGCTGGTGACCGGGATCTCGCCCCACTCGAACGGGGTCCCGGAGGGCGGCGTGCCGCTCGGCGGCCGGGAGTGGCCCAACAGTTTCGGCGCCACCGGATGGGGTGGTCCGCATCCGCCGCAGCACGAGGATCCGCACCGGTATTTCTTCCGCCTCTACGCTCTGGAGCGTCCGCTGGAGTTGCCGGACGTGCCGCAGGTGACCGACGTGCGCCAGTCGCTCACCGATCGGGAGATCGCCAGCGGCACGATGGTGGGGACGTTCTACCGCTGATCAGCCCTGGTGGCGGGGTACCAGGCGGTGCACCACCGCCAGGACCAGCGCGGCCACCACGGCCATGGTGCCGACGATGCCGGCGGCGGCGCCCGCGTACCCGATGAAGAGTGGACGGCGGGCGAGTTCGTCGGCGGGGATGTCGGTGAGCCGGAGCAGCCAGAACAGGGCGAGCCCGGACGTGACGACGGCGAGCGCACCGCCGAGGCCGAGCACGGTGGCGGCGGCCCGGTGCGCGTCGGCCGGCGAACTCGCGGCCCGGTCCCGCTGGAAGAACAGCAGCATGAGGCCGGCGACGGCGGTCCAGGCCCCGACCACCAGGTACGCGGCGATGGCGTCGCTGGGTCGGTGCCAGCCGGCGGAGAGGGTGGCCACTCCGGCGGCGGCGGCGTAGCCGGCGCCGAGGAACGCGCCGACGGCCCGCACCTTTCGGGGCAGGACCAGGATCAGCGCGACCGCTACGGACGCGGCGACCGTGGTGTGCCCGCTGGGCAGGCTGTTGCCCGCCGCCGCGCGTTCGGGGTCGATGCCGAGGTCGGGGCGGATCAGGTGGTGCTTGAGCAGTTGGGTGCTGAGGTTGGCGCCGGCGATCAGCAGGGTGGTGGTGACGGCGAGGGCGGTGCGGCCGCGGATCAGTGCGATGAAGCCGATCATCGCGGTCGCCGCCAGCAGGGACACCACGGACATGGCGTTGAGGATGCGGCTCACCGGGCCGTCGATGTGGTCCTGGCCGATCCGGCTGCCGGTGAGCGCGACCGTGTCGACCCACTGGCCGAGTGTGGTGTGCACGGCGAAGCGCCAGAGCAGGACGAGTGCCGCCGCCTGGGCCAGGGCCAACACGACCAACCAGACTGCCGTCCCGCCCCTCGCTGTCGCGCGCACGCGCACAACTTTACGGCCGGGTTGTCCCGTCCGCTCGTGACGCGTCGCTGCCGGCGGGGTAGCCGGGGCTGCGGCACCCGTCAGGGTCCGATGGGGACGGCAGGCGAGACAATTAAAAGAGAGGCCGCCACGGGGGGAGCGGCCTCTCCGGTGATGTACGTTACTCCCTCCACCGCCGTGATGTGGTCCCGTGGCGGGTGGATTTTTCGGGGGCGTTTTCGCGGCAAGTTCGACTACGGACGCAAGGGGTGGGCCGGCGCGTCCGCTGCGTCGGCCGGACGGCCGGCCCACCCGGCCTGATGGGAATCAGGCCCTTTGCCGGCCGGGCTGGCTGCGTTCCCCCTTCAGCCCGGCCGGCCTCCGCCACGGGTGGGCCTGGCCACCCGTGGCGGAGTTGTCACCTCACCCCGCGGGGAAGTAGGTGCCGTAGTCGGCATAGGCCATGGCGACGTCCGCCTGGGCCCAGAACCGGTGGTAGTTGAACGTCGGCGCGGCCCCACCCTTGAGGTACGCGTCGACCTTCGGCCAGTCCGGGTCGTTCTTGTAGAACGACCGGATGTCCAGGAAGCTCTTGCCCGCGGCGATGGCGTCGCCGTTGGGCATCTTGCCGGTCCACCCCGACGGGATGTAGAGGCCCTGGCCGTTGCTGGCGTTGTAGACGTCGTCGAAGCGGTTGTAGTCCTCCCGCGTCTCCGGCCGCGAGACGCCCTTGGTGTCGGCGGCGGCGGAGAGCGCGTCGAGCAGCCCCTTGGCGGTGGTCTTGGCCGCGGTGTTGCCGGACTTGGCCGCGTACGCGATCAGGGTCCGGGCGTAGGCCGCGGCGACGCCGACGTCCTGGCCGCCCTTGGTCACCGTGACGTGCAGGTTGGTGTTCGGCTGCGGGCTGGTCGGGTTCCAGTTGGCCGGCTGGCCGGTCCACTGCAGATCAGACGGAATCGACCAGTTGGTGCCGACCGTGGTGTTGGCGATGGCCCACGGCACCCACTTGTCCAGCAGCGCCTTGGCCTTGGCGTTGCCGGTCTGCAGGTACAGCTCGGCGATGCGCTGCATCGACCAGGCCTGCATGCCGAACCACTGGTTGGACGGCGGGTCCCGGTAGACCGGGGCGACGTCGTAGAACATGCCGTAGAAGGTGGCGGTGCCGGACGGCGGCTGGGAGTAGCTGCCCTCCCAGCTGTTGGTGGCGCCGCCGGCGATACCGCCCTCGGCGGACTGGAGCCAGGTGTAGAACTCCAGCTGCCGGTCGAAGCTCTTCTGCCAGTCGGAGACCGCGGTCGGCGACTGGGGCTTGAGCTCGGGGGTGTTGGTCATGGCCCAGGCCGCGAACGGGTTCTGGTAGCCGAAGTGGTTGTGGCTGGAGCCGATGCGCCACGACCAGTTCTGGCTGGTGTCGTTCGCGCCGCCCCAGGCGTAGTACCAGGAGAGCAGGTAGTGCGCCGAGTCGCGACCGGAGCCGGCCGGGCAGCTGGACGCGCCGACGCAGTTGCCGATCTTCTTGAAGTACTTGTCGAACAGCGAGTACCGCAGGTAGTCGCCCATCTTGGCGGCCTTGGCCACGGTCGCCGCGACGTCGGCCTGCTTGCCCTGCGCCTTGGCCCAGGTCAGCGCCCAGTACGCGGCCTGCACGGCGCGGGCGTCGGCGTCCGGGGCGTTGGTGTACTTCCACTGCTTGGCCGGGGCGTTGGACTCCTTGACGAACAGGTCGAGGTAGCCGTACTGGCCGCCGTGCTTGAAGGTGTCGCAGGTCGGCTGCGGCACGGTCTCCCACACCGACTCCTGCGGGCCCCGCTGGAAGGTGTTGATGTAGGCCGGGCGGGTGGTGCCGTCGCCGCAGCGGCCGTAGCCGTACTTGTTGTCGACGTCCAACAGCCAGTGCATGCCGTAGATGTCGCCGGTGCCGTAGGTGGACTGCAGCTCGGAGCGCAGCGGGTCCTGGCCGACGGGCACGTCGGGTTGCAGCTGGGACGGGTACTGGTTGGGCTGGGGGAATTCGGCGGCGTACTGGGCGGTGCCCGGGGCGCCGGCGGTGGGCTGGTCGGCGTGCGACGGGATGATGTACTTCTCCGTCACCGTCCAGGAGTTGTTGAACGGCGCCCAGTTCTGGGTGACGCGGCCGTACTGCGCCTCGAGCCAGATCCAGAAGCTGAACGCCTCCGAGGTGGTCTCGTGGCCGTAGTCGGGCGCCTCGACGATGAGCGTCTCGATCGAGTGGTAGGGCACGCCCTCGGGGCTGAAGTAGCCCGAGTTCTTGATCTTGTTGTACTGGTCGAGGAACTTCTGGATGTAGGTGTTGTCCCCGCCCGGCACGTCGTTGTCGATCTCGGTGACGGTGACCGTCACCGGGCTGTAGCCGGTGGCGGAGGCGGTGATGGTCGCGGTGCCGCTGACGGTGTCGGCGTCCTCCGCCGCCGCTACGGTGACGTTGACGCCGGTGTTCCAGTTGGACGGCGTCAGGGTCACCGTGGTGGGCGAGACGGTGATGTCGGAGTCACCGGTGCGGGTGAGGGTCACCGGCACGTTGGCGGTCGGTGCCGCGCTCAGCTTCAGGTTGAAGGTGGCGGTGCTGCCCTCGTTCACGCTCAGCGCGGACGGGGTGGCGACCAGGGCCGGCCCGGTGGCGGGATTGACCGTGAAGGACTTCTCCGCCACGGCGCTGGCGCCGAGGTTGTCGTACGCCTTGGCCTGCACCGTGTAGCTGCCGGCCGGCAGGCTGTCCAGGGTGTACGCGTACGGGGCGGTGGAGTCGGTGTTGACCAGCAGGCCGTTGCGGTAGAACTCGACCTTGCTGATCGTCCCGTCCGGGTCGTTGGCGGTCGCGGTCAGCGGCACGCTCGCCGGCGCCACGAAGGGCCCGGCCGGCACGTCGAGGGCGACCGTCGGCGGCTGGTTGGTGGAGGTGCCGTTGCAGGCGACCCCGTTGAGGGTGAACGAGCTGGGCTTCGGGTTGCTGCCGGAGTAGGCGCCGTTGAAGCCGATGTTGGTCGTGGCGCCGGTGCCGAGGCTGCCGTTCCACGACTCGTTGGTCGCGGTCACCTGGTTGCCGGACTGGCTCCACTTTGCCGACCAGCCCTGGGTGACGCGCTGGCTGCTGTTGGGGAAGGTGAACTTGAGCGTCCAGCTGCTGACCGGGTCGCCCAGGTTCTTGACGTCGATGTTGGCGGTGAAGCCGTCGCTCCAGTCGTTCGTCACGTACGTCACGTCGCACGCCGGGGCAGCCTGCGCGGCACCGGCCGGCAGGGCCACGCCGCCGATGGCGACGGCGGTGGCGGCGAACATCGCCATGCGGCGACGTCTGACCATGAGTCTCATGTGCGCGATGTCTCCTCGGACCGGGCCGGGACCGGTACGGCCCCGGCGGGGCGCCTCCACGCGTCGACAGGGCTGACACGGGGGGACGGAGGCGCCCGGGAAGGTGGTCGACCCGGTCGTGCCGGGGTCGCGGGCGCCGCACCGGGAGTCCCGGTTGCCCTCGGCGGCCCAATGCTCGCGCGTGCTGGCTCCGTGTCGTGCGTGGTTGGGAAATTTTGCCACGGGAGCGCTCCCACCACAACGGGCAGGCCACTTACCCACGTCCATGTTTCGATCTCGTTTAGGGGCTTTCACAATTCGGTGACGGGCGTTACAGTCGCTGCATCGCCGATGGGAGCGCTTCCATCGACCGAGATGCAAGTCCGAGATCGTCGGGAACCTCGCGTCCCCGGCGCACCAGCCCAGGAGGCTGACGACGGGCCAGCCCGGACACCGTCGTCAGCCATCACCCACCGGCATGGAGGGAGGTGGAACCAGAGCCACTCGCGTGGCCCGGCTCCCGCGCGACACGCACGACAGGACGCCAATTCCGACTCGTGCGTGTGTGCACCACTCGTGGGGACGGGGGTTGCCCTCCCCCGTCCCCACACACTAAACCCCCGTTGTTGGCGGGAAAAGAGGCCGACGGGACAGGCGCGACACGCCGCCCGGTCGGCCTCCTTTCGCTATTCTGCCCGCCCGCCGCTCAGCTTCGCGCCCCCGAGCGACACCCACCCACCTACCACAGCCGCCCGCTCCGACCCGGCTCGCAGCCTGTGCCGCGATCCGCCCACGGAAGGCGGCCGGCCACGCCTGGCCTATGCTGGGAGCGCTCCCGGCCCCCAGGGTGGCCAGTCACTCCGAGGAGAACCTCCATGTCGCTACTGACCCGACGGCGCCTGCTCCGCGACGCCGCCCTCTCCGCGACCGCTGCCGGCGCGGCCCGTGCCGGGCTCGCCGGCGCCGCCGTGGCCGGGACCGCCGCGTCCACCACCGCCCTCGTCGCCGGCTGTGACGCGGACCCCGACGAGGCGCCGCACGGATCGCTGCGCTTCCCGCCCGGCTTCCGCTGGGGTGCGGCCACCTCCGCGTACCAGATCGAAGGCGCGGCCAAGGAGGACGGTCGCGGGGCGTCCGTCTGGGACACCTTCAGCCACACCCCGGGACGCACGCGCAACGGCGACACCGGCGACGTGGCCGCCGACCACTACCACCGGTACGCCGAGGACCTCGACCTCATGCGCGACCTGGGGCTGGGCAGCTACCGGTTCTCCATCTCCTGGTCCCGCATCCAGGCCGACGGGTCCGGCCGGCCCAACCAGCGCGGCCTCGACTTCTACCGCCGCCTCGTCGACGGCCTGCACGAGCGCGACATCGCCCCGATGGCCACCCTGTTCCACTGGGACCTCCCCCAGGCCCTGCAGGACGCCGGCGGCTGGGAGAACCGGGACACCGCCGAACGCTTCGCCGAGTACGCCGACATCGTCTTCCGCGGCCTCGGCGACCAGGTGCCCGTCTGGCTGACCATCAACGAGCCCAAGACCGTCGTGCAGAACGGCTACATCTGGGGCCACCACGCCCCGGGCCAGCGGGACCCCGAGGCCGCGTACCTGGTCGCCCACCACCTCCAGCTCGCCCACGGCCTCGCCGTACAGGCGCTGCGCGCCACCGGCGCCAAGACCCGGATCGGACCCGCGCTCAACCTGCACCCCTGCTACCCCGCCGAAGACACCGCCGAGGCCACCACGGCGACCCGCCTCTACGACGGCTACGAGAACCGCCTCTACCTGGACTCGATCCTCAAGGGCGCCTACCCCGAGGACGTGCTGGCCGACCTGGGCCCGGACAGCCGCATGGTCCGCGGCATCCGCGACGGCGACCTGAAGATCATCTCGAGCCCGGTCGACCTGGTCGCCGTGCAGTACTACACGCCCATCTACGTCACGGCAGAGGGCGACACGGTCAGCAAGTGGCCCACCTCCGAGGCGAGCTGGCAGCAGATCTACCCCGAGGGGATGTACGACATCCTCACCCGGGTCACCCGCGACTACGGGCCGGTGCCGCTCACCATCACCGAGAACGGACTGCCCTGCCCGGACACCCTCACCGCGGACGGCACCGTCGACGACGCCGGCCGGATCGACTTCCTCCGCGACCACTTCGCCGCCGCCCACCGGGCGGTCAGCGACGGCGTGCCGCTGGAGAGCTACCACGTCTGGTCGCTGCTGGACAACTTCGAGTGGGCCGAAGGGTACGACCAGCGCTGGGGCCTGGTCTATGTGGACTACCCCACGCAGCGCCGGGTGCTCAAGCGCAGCGCCCACTGGTACCGCACCGTCATCCGCGACAACGGACTCTAGGTCGTCCGCGGCCCGGCCGGGGCACCGCACGCCGCCGGCCGGGCCGTCCCCGCTCAGCGGGGCAGCGCCTGCTGAAGCTCCGCCCGCAGCGCCGGGGTGAGCATCTCCCCCGCCTGCTTGGCCAGCCGCGCCATCTCGTAGCCGACCACACCGATGTCCGCGTCCGTGCCGGCCAGCGTCGCCAGGATCGACCCGTCCCGGATCTGCATCACCAGGAAGTAGCCGCGGCCCATCTCCACCACTGTCTGCTTCACCACGTCGCCGTCGAACATCTGCGCCGCGCCGGCGGTGATGCTCATCAGACCCGAGGTGATCGCGGCGAGCTTGTCCGCGTGGTCACGGGGCAGGTGCGCGGAGATCGCCACCAGCAGCCCGTCGGAGGACACCACCACCGCGTGCGCCACTCCCGGGACCCGCTCCGCGAACGCGTTCACCAGCCAGCTCAGGTCACGCGCCTCCTGGCTCAACGTCGTCGTCACTGTTGATCTCCCCCTTTCCTGGGTACGCCGGCAGACGGCATGATCGTCTCGGTGGTCTCCTCGGCCTCGGCCTGCCGCACCCCCCGATAGAAGCGGGAGAGCATGCCGCCCACCGCGTCCGGGTCCGGGTCGTGGCGAGGGGCCGGCACGTGCGGGCGGGCCGGCTGGGTGACCGCCGTGAGCTGGGCCATCGGCACCCGTACCGGAAGCCCCCGCTCGTTGGTTCCCGCCGTGACCGGCGTCGCGGCCGGCGTCGGGGTCACCCCACGCCCCGCCGACGACGGGCCCTGGCGGCTGAACCAGCCCCCGGCGGCGGGTGCCCCGGCCGACGACGACAGCACGTCCTCGGCCCGGACCGGCACCGGGCGGGCCGGCTGCGGCACGGCCGCCGCGGGTCCGACCGCCGAGCCCGCCGCCGCGGCCTCCGGCCGACGACCCGCCACCGGCAGCTCGATCCCCGCCGACGCTGGCGAGCGCCCCGCCACCGGCGGCCCCGCCGCGGGCGACGCGGCCAGCCGACCGGCCGCCGCCGCGGTGAGCCGACCGCCGACCGCCGGCCGGGACGCCGCGGTGACCGGCGGGGTCAGCAGCCGCGGCGAGACCGGCGGATCCAGCTCGACCGCCGGCGCCGCAGCCAGCAGCGCGGCGGGCAGCCGGACCCGGACCGCCAGGCCCTCCCGGCCACCCCGCAGCCGCACCTCGACCCCGTGCCGGGCGCCCAGGTGGCTGACCACGAACAGGCCCATCCGCTCGGACGCCGCCACGTCGGCCGCCGGCGGCTGGGCCAGCACCGCGTTCGCCTCCGCCAACGCGGCCGGGCTCATCCCGAGCCCCTGGTCGACGATCTCCACCAGGGCGCCCGTCCCGTCGGCGCCCGCCATGACCCGTACGACGGTGTCCGGCCGGGAGAAGGCGGTGGCGTTCTCCAGCAGCTCCGCGAACAGGTGCACCAGGTCGGCGACCGCATGCCCGACGACATGCACCTCACCGCCGGACTCGTGACGGACCCGCTGGTACTGCTCGATCTCGGCGCTGGCCGCGAGCAGCACCGCACCCAGGCCGACCGGCCGGTGCCACCGCCGGCTGGACTCCGTGCCGGCCAGCACCAGCAGGCTCTCGTCGTTACGCCGCATCCGGGCCGCGAGGTGGTCGAGGCGGAACAGGTTCTCCAGCTGTTCCGGGTCGCTCTCCTCACGTTCCAGCTCGTCGAGCAGCTCCAACTGCCGCTCGACCAGCACCTGGCTGCGCCTGGCCAGGTTGACGAACATGGCGTTGACGTTGCGCCGCATCAGCGCCTGCTCGACCGCGACGTCCACGGCGCTGCGGTGCACCGCCACGAACGCCTCCGCCAGCTCGCCGAGCTCGTCGCGCGCCCGGACCACCGCCGGCGGCACCTCGATCGTCCCCACCGGACGGTCCAGCACCCGCAGCCGGTCCAGGGTGTGCGGCAGGTCGACCTGCGCGATCCGCAACGCCTGGCCACGCAGCAGCCGGATCGAACGGGCAACGGAACGACCGACGAGCAGCGAGATCAGCACCGCGACCAGCAGCACCGCCACGATGCCGCCGACCACCAGCAGGGTGTCCCGCAGCTGCCGGGCACTGGCCTCGTCGGCCCGGCGCACGGCGTCGTCGAGCACCTCGACCTCCAGCTGGCGCAGCAGCTGATGCCGCTGCGCACTGGCCTCCCACCACTGCGAGGCGGGCAACAGCTGCGGCTCGCCGGTGACGCTGGGCAGCGTCCGCTCCTCCAGCGCCGCCGCCGACGCGAACGCCGGCACCCGCGAGATCTGGTCGTAGCGGGCAACCTGACCGGCGGTCGCCGCGACCCGGAACGCACCCAGCGCGGTGAGCTGCTGGGCCCGCAGGTCGGAGAGGGTGGCCTGGTCGTCGGGCTCGTACCGGCCGGCGCGGGCCGCCGCGTACAACTCGGCCCGGATCCGGGACGACAACTCCTTGACCCGCGACACCTGCACGTACCGCAGCACCGCGTCGGTGAGCGCCCGCTGACCGTCGCCGGGCGACGGCTCGGCCAGCAGGTCGAGCAGCGCGGCGATGGCCCGGTGGTAGTTGCTCAGGATGGTGTCGCCGCTGAGCACCGCCGGCGTAATCGCCGAACGAATGTGGACGACCTGGTCGTACGCCTCCAGAGCCTGCCCGTACCCGACCCGCCAGCCGGCGTTCGCGTCGGCGAGCGGCTCGGCCGCCGTACGCAGCTCGGCCACCGCCTCGTCGACGGCGGCCTGCAACGGCTTCAGCGCGGTGAGCGCCGCGTCGCGGTCGGCGCCGCCGCCCGCACGGCGCAACGCGGCCAACTCCCCGGCGGAACGGTCCCGCTCCTGCTGCAACCGGTCCACCACCGCGGTGATCTGCCGTCCGATGCCGACCTGCCCGGCGAACTCGCTCAACGCCGTGGTCTGCCCCACCAGCCCCCGGGCCTGCACCCCGGCCAGCACCAGGAACGCCACCGACGGGATGACCAGCACGGTGGCGAGCTTGGTGCTCATCCGCCAGTCCTGCGGCCGCAGGATCGAGCGCCGCCGGTGCGGCACCACCCGATCGCCGGAACGGCGCGGGCGCGAGCCCGCTACGCGAGCCGGGTCGGGACCTGCACCCACGCGAACGCCTCCTCGGTCCCTCGACTCCACCACGGTCGGTGGCGCAGTCCATCCAACCAGGCCGGTGGACGGTGTCAACGGGCCGACCGGTCCCGCGACCAGGAAGGTCAGCGCGGCCGGGCACCGCCTACCGTTTTTGGCGCGTCCGCCTCGTCCGTCCGGCCGATGCCTCCGACCTGCGCCGCGTCGCTGACCCGGCCCAGCGCCACCAACGCCGCACCCGTCGCGCCGACCTCCGGATTGTGCTGGTGGCGCACCAAGCGCGGAGCCAGGATGTCGGCGAACGCCGTACGCCACCAGGCGGACGCGGCGATCGCGCCGCCCCCGAGCACCACCTCCGTCGGGTGGTCCAGGCCGGACTCCAGCACCGCGAGGTCATCCGCCACCTGCCGGCACAGGCTGGTCATCAGCCCGGCGAGCAGGTCGACGGCGGTGGTGCCGAAGCTCAGCCCGTGCAGTTCGCCGCAGCCGGCGGGCGCCAGGCCGGGCGGGCGGTCACCGCCGAACCGGACGTTGGCCCGCACCCGCAGGCCCTCGGCCGCCCGGGCCAGGGCCGCCTCCAACTCGGCGCCCGCGGGCAGGCGCAGCTCCCGGTTGGCCCAGGCGAACAGGTTCCCGCCGCTGGAGTACGCGGCCCCGGTCACCACGTGCTCGTGGTCGACCCGGTAGCGCCACAGTCGATCGGGTAACGGCGGCAGCGCCGCCCCGGCGGCAGCCGCCCGCAGCAGGCGCACCGCGGCGGAGGTGCCGACGGTCACCGCGGCCCGGGACGGGTCGACGCAGCCGGAACCGACGTTGGAGGCGGCGCCGTCACCCACCGGGGCGGCCCAGCCGGCGTCGGCGAGCTGCGGCCAGCGCCGGGCGTGCTCACGGCGCAGCCGGCCGCGCCAGCGTGGTGGCGCCAACGCCGGCAGGTCCGCAGGGCGCACCCCGGCCAGCTCACACGCTTCGGCGTCCCAGTCCACCCGGCTCAGGTCGAGCAGCCCGGCGCCCGAGGCCATCGACACCGACATCGGCGCCTCGTCGAGCAGCGCACCGAAGACGTACTCGGCGAGCCCGACGAAACGAACCGGCCGCCCACCGGCCCGCTCCCGCAACCACGGCAGCCGGACCGTCCAGAAACAGCGGTGCCACCACGCCCCGGTGCGCTGGTGGAACTCGTCCGGATCGGCTGGACCCGAAGCCCCGACCGGCGGCTGCGGCCGGGTGTCCAGCCAGGTCAGCACCGGACCCAGCGGCTCACCGTCGCCGCCCAGCGGCAGCACCGAGTGCCACTGCGCCGATGTCGCGACCAGCTCGATGTCGCGCAGGTGGCCGCCGCCGGCCAGCTCGTCCAGGCACTCCATCAGGCAGGCGAGATAGCCGGCGGCGTCCAGGGTGCCGGTGCCGTCGTCGCCGGTGGCCGAATGCACCCGCCGACGGGCCAGCGCGCCGGCCCGCGGACCGGCGTCCGCGTCCAGCACAAGTCCCCGTACCGAGGAGGTGCCCAGGTCGAGCGCGAGAATGGCCATCGCCGTCAACCTACCCGCCAGGGGCGGCGCCGAAGCCAAGATCCGCGCCCGCCGGCCCACCCGGTACCGGCGATCAGGTTCCCCGCCGCCACCCCATCGCGTACAGTGATCGCCATGCCCGCGCACCTGTCCTGCTGGTGGCCCGCCGACCCGGCGGCCCACCCCCGCGCGTAGCTTCCCCACGCGGCCGCCCGACGAGGCGGCCGCCGGTCTCTCCCCCGGCACCCCGGGTCGCCCCGCCGGCGGCCACCGGCCCACCGAGGAGACCCGATGAACAGCCCGCACGACCCGCTCGCCGCCGTCGCCGCCGGCGGCGACCCCGGCCCGTTCGCGCTCATCCGCCGCGAGGGCGCCGGCCACCTCGACCTGCTCACCGGCACCGTACGCACCGCCGCACGGCTCGCCGACATCCCGCTGCCCGAGGACGGCCGCCCCGGACCGCGCACCCTGGCCCTGGTGCCGTTCCGGCAGATAGCCGAACGCGGATTCGCCTGCGTCGACGACGGCACACCGCTGGAGTGCCTGCTCGTCGAGGAGCACCGGCGTGTCCCCCTCGCCGAGGTGGTGGCCGCCCTGCCCGACGCGCCCGTACGCACCCGGGACGCGGCCTTCGACATCTCCGACACCGAGTACGCGGCGACCGTCGACCGGGTCCTCGCCGAGGAGATCGGCCGTGGCGAGGGCGCGAACTTCGTCATCCACCGCACCCTGCGGGCCACCGTGCACGGCGATCCCCTGACGGCGGCCCTGGCCGCCCTGCGCCGGCTGCTGCTGCGCGAGCGGGGCGCGTACTGGACCTTCGTCGTGCACACCGGCAACCGGATCCTGGTCGGGGCCAGCCCGGAACGGCACGTCAGCGTCGACGACGGGCTGGTCATGATGAACCCGATCAGCGGCACCTTCCGGCACACCGGCGCCACCCCCGACCGCGACGCCCTGCTGCGCTTCCTGCAGGACCCGAAGGAGGTCGAGGAGCTGTACATGGTCCTCGACGAGGAGCTGAAGATGATGGCCACCGTCGCCGAGCACGGCGGCCAGGTCGTCGGCCCCTACCTCAAGGAGATGGCGCACCTGGCACACACCGAGTACCTGCTCGCCGGACGCGGCTCCCGCGACGTACGGGAGGTGCTGCGCGAAACCATGTTCGCCCCCACCGTCACCGGCAGCCCGATGGAGAACGCCTGCCGGGTGATCGCCCGACACGAGCGCACCGGTCGCCGCTACTACGCCGGGGTCCTCGCCCTGCTCGGCCGCGACGGCGAGGGCCGGCAGACCCTCGACGCGCCGATCCTGATCCGTACCGCGGAACTGTCCCCCGCCGGCGAGCTGCGGGTCCCGGTCGGGGCGACCCTGGTCCGGCACTCCACCACCGCCGGAGAGGTGGCCGAGACCCACGCCAAGGCCGCCGGGGTCCTCGCGGCGCTCGGCCTCGGCCCGGACGCGCCCGAACCGGGCCCCACCCCCGCCACCCGACTTGCCGACGACCCCCAGGTACGCGCCGCGCTCACCGCCCGCAACGCGCCGCTGGCCCGGTTCTGGCTGGACCAACGCACCGCCGGCACCACCATGCTTTCCGGCCTGACCGGCCGCCGCGCGCTGATCGTCGACGGCGAGGACACCTTCACCGGGATGCTCGCCCACCAGCTCGGCGCCCTCGGCCTGGCCGTGACCCGCCGCGACTGGCGACACCCCGACCCGGTCGACGAGTACGACCTGGTGGTGGTCGGCCCCGGACCGGGCGACCCGAACAACCTGGCCGAGCCGAAGATGGCGAGGATGCGGGCGCTGCTGGTCGAGCTGCTGACCGGCGGCCGGCCCACCCTCGCGGTCTGCCTCGGCCACCAGTTGCTCGCCGGCCTGCTCGGCCTGCCGCTGCGCCGCCGCGACGCGCCGTACCAGGGCCTGCAACGCGACGTGGCGGTGTTCGGCGTGACCCGTCGGGTCGGCTTCTACTCAAGCTTCACCGCTCACGCCGAGGCCGACCGGATGGCCACCCCGTACGGCCCGGCGCAGCTGTCCCGGGACCCGGCCGACGGCGCGGTGCACGCGCTGCGCGGACCGGGCTTCGCCGGCGTGCAGTTCCACCCCGAGTCGGTGCTCAGCCCCGACGGACTGGCCGTGCTCGCCGACCTGCTCGGTCACCTGCTCGCCCATCCGGCGCTGACCGGACAGGGACCGGCCGAGCAGGAGTAGGCCCACCGGCCACCGGTGGTCGGGAGTTCCGCCCGACCACCGGTCGCCACCGGCCCGGCTCAGCTGCCGGCCAGGCCCTGCCGCAGCGCGGCACCGATCCGCACCGCCCGTTTCGCGGTCAGCGCGGTGGCCTCCAGAGCCAGATGGTCCGGGGCGATCTCCCCGTTGTTGCTGGTGTGCGACGCACCGTACGGGTTGCCGGCGACGAACTGGCTGGGTTCGGTGTAACCGGGGGTCACGACGATGCCACCCCAGTGGTAGACGACGGTGAACAGCGACAACAACGTCGCCTCCTGACCGCCGTGCGAGGTCGCCGTCGAGGTGAAAGCGCTGTAGACCTTGTCGGCCAGCGCGCCCTGGGCCCACAACGGTCCGGTGGTGTCGATGAACTGCTTGAGCTGCGCGGCGATCATGCCGTACCGGGTGGGGGAACCGAAGATCACCACATCGGCCCAGACCAGATCGTCCGGCTGGGCCTCCGGCACGCTCTGGGTCTCCAGGCGGTGCGCCTCCCAACCCGAGTTCGACCGGATCGCCTCGTCCGGGGCCAGCTCACGCACCTTGCGCAGGCGCACCTCGGCCCCGGCCTCCCCAGCCGCCTCACACGCCGCCTGCGCCATCTGGTACGTGATGCCGGTCGCGCTGTAATAGATCACCGCGACCTTGACCTGGCCAGCCATCAGACACGTCCTCCTCGGTTTCGGATCAGCTCCGACGACTACCCCCAGCCGGCCAGGACAAACGCCGCAGACCTGCGGCAAACGGGGGATCGCGCTCCGCCCGCAGCGCCGCTGGCGAGCGCGATCAGGTCCTTTTCACTCCTGCTCCTCCTATTCGTCCGACTTTCCCGGCATGCCGACCATCCCGGCGGGAATCCTCTCCACGACCCACGAGAGGAAGGACGAAACCATGCGACTGACCGAACAGCAGATCCACTCGCTGTACGGGCAGGCCGTCCAGGACCGCTCGGGTGCCACCATCGGCAGCGTGGCTCAGGTCTGGGCCGACGCCGCCGGCGAGCCCACCTGGGTCAGCGTGCAGACCGACGTCCCCGGCCGGCACGAGGCGATGGCCCCGCTGAACACCGCGCGGTTGCAAGAGGGCCGGGTCCGGATGCCGTACGACAAATCCACCATCCGCACCGCCCCGGGCGTGGACGGCGGCACCGACCAGCCGCTGGGTACGGACCAACTGGCCCAGCTCTACCGCCACTACCAGCTGTCCGAACCGGAACAGCCGCCGCGGACAACGGCCCCGCCGGAACTGATCCGCTCCGAGGAACATCTGCGGGTCGGCACCGAGAGCGAACCAGCCGGCACCGCACGGCTACGCAAGCGGGTGGTGACCGAGAACGTACACACCACCGTGCCCGTCGAGCACGACGAGGTGACCGTCGTCCGTGAGCCGATCACCGACCGCAACGACGTCCCGTCCGGCATCGGCGAGGACGATCGCGAACTGGTGCTGCACGCCGAACGCCCGGTGGCGGTCAAGGAGCGGGTCCCGGTCGAACGGGTCCGGCTGACCAGCCACGAGGTGGTCGAGCAACGGCCGGTCAACGCGCAGGTCCAGCGGGAGGAGATCGACACGGACGTGCCGGAACGGGCACGCCACACCGGCTGACCGACGGCATCCCGGGTGGGCGGGCGCACCGCCCACCCGGTCGCGTCCCGCGGAAACGTCGGCGGGCCCACCTATGCTGGCCGTCCACCACCGACGGGAGGCCGGCCGTGCCCGTACGGCTCACCAACGCCGAGGCGCTGGCACTACGAATGACCAGCCTGCTGTTGCGCCCACACCCGCACGTCAACCCCGACAGCGTGGCCGCCGTCGTCGAATGGTTCGGCGCCATGCAGGCCCAGGACGCGGCCAGCGGCCTGTGGTCGCTCGGCGTACGCCTGCCCGGACGCACCCAGGCCGACGTGCGGGCGGCGCTGGAACGGCGAGAAGCTCTGCGGACCTGGCCGATGCGCGGCACCATCCATCTGGTGCCGTCCCGCGACGCCCACTGGATGCTCTCGGTGACCGGCGTACGCGTCCTGGCCGCAGCCGCCACCACCCGCACCCAACTCGGACTCACCGAAGCCGACTCGGAACGAGCCGTCGACGTGCTCGGCGCCGCGCTGACCGGCGGCCGCCGCCTCACCCGCGCCCAGTGCCTGGCCGCGCTCAACGCCGCCGCCATCGACACCGCCGGACAGCGCGGCTACCACCTGCTCTCGTACGCCGCCCTCCGGGGCGTCATCTGCATCGCCCCCCACGTCGGCACCGAGCAGACGTTCGCCCTGCTCGACGAGTGGGCGCCCGACTCGCACCGCCCCGACCGGGACGAGGCGCTCGGCCTGCTCGCCCTGCGCTACGTACGCGGCCACGGTCCGGTCACCCGGCACGACCTTGCCCGCTGGACCGGCCTGACCGTCACCGACGCCACCCGCGGCATCGCGGCGGCCGGCGACGCCCTCGCCTCCGTGGAGGTCGACGGCACCGCGGCGGTGGTCGACGCCGCCCTGCTCGACGCAACCCCCGAACCCGTCGACGACGTGCACACTCTGCCCGGCTTCGACGAGTATCTGCTCGGCTTCAAGGACCGCACACCGATGCTCGACCCGGCGCACGCCGCGGCCGTCGTGCCCGGCGGCAACGGCGTCTTCCAGGCGACGGTGGTCCATGGTGGCCGGGTGGTGGGCACTTGGAAGCGGACCATCGGCAAGACCGGCGTCAAGGTGACCGTGCACCCATTGACCCCGTTCGACGCCGCGCTGCGTTCCCGCGTCGACTCGGCCCTCGCCGACTACGCCCGTTTTCTCGGCCTGCCGCTGCGTCTGTGACTGCGCGATGTTCACGCGCGGATTTTGGCGGCCACCGGCAGGTGGTCGCTGCCAGTGGCCCCGCGGCAGACCCGCGGACCGACCGGTGACAAATTCGTCGTACGGCTGTGCCAGCATCCCACGATGCGTCCACTGAGACTCGTCGAGACGACCCCTGGCAACTACTCCCTGCTGCTGGATGCGGGGTCCACTGCGGTGGACGAGGTGATCGAAAAACTGGGGCACGAACCCAACGGGTACTTCTGGGAGGGCGTCGCGCAACTGCTCGTCAGCACCGAGGCACCCACCCTGGAATCCCGCTTCGACTACGACCCCGAGGGCGGGATGTTCTGCGCCTACGGCACGGACCGATCGGCGTTGGAAGAGCTGGCCGCGCAGATGGCAACCGTCGCCAACGACCCCGATCGCATCCGCCAGTTGGTCGCGACCGCCACCGCCAACGGGTTCGAATTCGACGATTGAGCCAACGACGGCAGCACCGCCAAGCCCCGACGGGTGTCGAGTCGGCCGCAGGGGCGATTCAGTCGGTACGGCCGGGGTGGCCGGCGGCAGAAGATTCCCCCGCTGCCGCCGGCCCGGGACCGGCCGCCGTCCGTTGCCGCGTCGGACGGCCGGTCTGGTAGTCGCCGCGCGGCGACCACCGGATGAGGGTTGCTGTGTTGGGGATGCGGCCGATGGCCTGCATGCGTCGACCTCGCTTTGGCGCCCGTTGGCCGGGCCGAGGTGATGGTGGGGTGCGGGAGTTGCCGGAGCGGCGGCGTCGGGCTGGAGGGTCTGACGGCGTGGCCGGCGACGACGACGGCGGCGGCGGCGAGTGGAACGGCTTTGCCGGGCTGCGCGTCCACAGCGGATCTCCTGTCAGGGCGAGGCGGACGGGTCAGCTGTCGTGGTGCTGGTGGCCCTTGCTCGCGCAGTCGTCCCAGATGCGGGTCAGGTGCTGCGTCATGCGGACGGTGGCGGAATGGTCGGGGTGTTCACGTCGGTGGGTGGCGATGGTGTCGGCGAGGAGGGTGCGGGCGGGCTGGCAGTGGCCGAGGGCATGCAGGACGAGTGCGGTGGTGGCGTGGGCCGCGAGAGTCGGTTGGGCGTGTGGGCCGGCGGTGGCGGCGAGGTGTTCACCGAGCTGCCGGTAGAGGCCATACGCACGCTGGTGGTGCCCGGCGCGTCGGTGTGCGTTGGCGAGGAGGTGTAGGGCGTGGAGGCTGCGTGGGTGGGTGGGCCCGTGCAGGTGGGTGGTGCTGTGGTGGGCGTAGGTGGCCCAGCCGATGGCGTCGGTGGGGTGGCCGAGGCGGAGTTGCAGTTCGGCCAGGAGCGTGGCGGCTTCGGCGTGTACGGGGTGGGCGGGTGCGGTGGTGGGGTCGACGCCGGTGAGGCTGGCGTGGAGGAGTTGCCGGGCGCGTATCGGGTCGGTGGGGGCGAGGCTGCGGGCGGTGGTGACACGTTGTGCGCGTTCGATGGTGAGTTGGTCGCGGGCGGGGGCGGGGGTGGGTGTGGGGCGCCAGGTGAGGGTGATGTCGTCGGGGGTGGTGCCGATGGTGATGCGGGCGAGGATTCGGTGGGCGTGGATGGCGGCCAGGTGTGGGGATGCTGGTGCGCCGGTGGTGGGAAGGATCCGGGGTGCGTGTCGCAGGATCGTCCGTCCGATGACGTCGGCGAGGGCGGCTGCGGCGAGGGGTCGGGGCCGGCAGTCCTGCTGGCACTGGTAGCCCTCGTGTAGGTGGGTGTAGGGCATGGGTTGGTGGCAGGACCGGCAGTGCAGCAGTGCCGGCGGCAGGTGCACGTCCCACGAGGTGGCGGCGCCGGTTGCTCGCCTGGTCGGCTGGTGGACGGCTGGGGCGGTGGCTCTGGTGACCCATTTCTGGACCAGGCGTGGTTCGAGGTTCAGCTGACGGGCAACGCTCGTGACGGCGCCGTAGGCCTTGACGGTGCGGGCGTCGGCGACGCGTTGGACGACGGCGTCGATGAGCTCTGGTGGGTATCTGCTGGGGAAGGCCATGGTCCGCGTTGTCGGTCGGGGATGTGGGTGGTCGGTGGCCGGGTGGGAGTCACCGGTCGGCTCGGTCTGGGTGGCGAGGGCGCTGGGGCTAGGCATGGAAGTCCTGCCAGCGGTTGTCGACCGTGTGGGTGGGGTTGATCGGTATGTCGCCGCTGCTGGCGTGGGGAGGGTTGCGGCGCATGGGGTGCAGGGTCGGCCCGTCGGGCAGGGTGATCGCCGGTCGAGGTGTGTAGCCGTAGCGGGCAAGCAACTTCTGCCCGTCTGCGAGGGTGGTGGTCCAGGACGGCAGGTCGACGCGGTCGATGCGGTCGCGGTGGTGGGTCAGCAGCGCGGCGCCGTGACCGGCCTTTTGGGCGTTCGGGTGTACGGCGAAGAACGCCAGATCGTAATGGGGTTCGGTGGGCTGTCTCTGAGCCACGAGCCTGTGGAGCAGGTGGAACCTGTCCGCGTGGCTGCCGGCGACGTCGGTGAGGCGGGTGCGGTGGTTTGCTGGTGGTGGGATGGGTCGGTAGCGGTGGAAGCCGACGGTGGTGGCGGTGAGGTCGTCGGTGAGGTGGACGTCGCCGAAGAACATGGCGTGTTCCACCCAGATCAGCGCGACGTCGGCGAGGATCTGTCGGCGTTGCTGCGAGTCGGGTACCAGCCAGGCGGCGAGTGGGCTGGGAGCCGTGGCGTCGGCGATCAGCCCGGCGACCGTGTCCTTGTCCGTCCAGCGGGCAGCCCGGATACGAATGTTCGATTCCATGATTGGTTGGTGTTCCTGTCAGGCCGTCTATCGGTAGGCGGCGGTGGCGAGGTCGCCGACGGTCGCGTCGACGGCGGCGGTGATGTCGCGTACCGGGTGCAGGTGCTGGCCGGCGATTGTTTTCAGATGTGCGGTGAGGGTGGTGGTGTCGTCGGCGAGGTAGAGATGGTCGGTGAGGCCGAGGACGGCGACGAGTCCGGCGAGGGCGGCGGTGTGGTTGTCCGGCTGTTGGTATCGGGTGGCGAGGGATCGCACCCGGGCGCGGGCCACCACTGACCATTTGCTGTCCACGGGCAGATAGCTGTCGGCGCGTACAAGCCCGGCCAGGCGGCGGCGGCTGGCCTGTCGCAGGATCCCGGCGGCGACGAGGCCGGCGCGGGTGCGTTCGTACAGGTCGGTGGAGAAGCCGCGTACGAAGCCTTTCAGTGACGGCAGGGTGCGGGCGTAGCGGATCGAGGTGAGCGCGGTGTCGGCGATCAGGTCACCGACGGGCCGGTCGATGTGCGGGCGCACCCACCGTTCGTCGGCTGGGCGGGTGTCGTCGCCGAGGTCGATGCGTCCGGCCAGGTACAGGTCGATCAGCACCGCACCCGCCAGGCCGAGGGCCAGGGCCTGCCGGTGGATGTGCGGTTGGCCGGTGTCGTCGTTGTGGCCGAGCAGGAACAACTCGTCGCGCAGCGGCAGCGGGGGAAGCGGCGTGGCCATGACGGTTCTCCTCCCTCTACCGCAGCCCGGCGGTGTGCTGCCGCAACCGCGCATGCACACCCTGGTAGGCCGGGTCCGGTGCGGGAAGCAGTGCCTTGTCGACGGCGGCAAGGATCGTGTAGTTGGGGTCGCACACGTTGCCGATCGGCGCCCGCCCCACCTGCGAGATGAGCTGGTACGCGTCCAGGACCCCCATCCCCGTCAGGGACCCGACCCAGCCGACCATGTCGTGGTGGGCGATCCGGTAGGCGTCCTCCAAGGGTCGGGCGCAGCCGACCGACATGATCGACGTGTCGGTCTCCAGCCGAGGCCACACCGTCGACACACCCTTGATCACCTCAACGGTGAGGGTTGTGGTGGTCGCGATCTCCACCCCGACGCCGCAGGCCTCCCCCTCGCCTTGGCAGGCGTGACCGTCACCCAATGCGAACAGCGCCCCGTGCACGTTCACACCCAAATAGAGGGTGGTGCCGGCGCGCAGGCGTGGGGTGTCGAGGTTCCCGCCGTGGGTGTCGGGGACGATGGTGGAGCGGGCTTCGAAGCCGGCGGGGGCGACGCCGATGGTGCCGATCATCGGATCCAGCGGCAGGTTGATGGCGTGATTCGTTTCGGTGGCCTGGAACCGGACTGTGCCGGTGTGCCGGTCGATGCCGTACACCCACACCCGCTCCTCCAAGGGTGGCTGCAATGTCGCCGTGTGCGTGGTGGAGGTGAGGGCGCCGAAGTGCGGGAACGTTGCCGACACGCCCCAGTCGCGGGCGGGGGTGATGGTGGCGAGGTGGATGGCGAGGGTGTCGCCGGGTTCGGCGTCTTCGACGAAGAACGGCCCCGACACCGGGTTGAGGTAGGGCATGCGGCACATCTGCGACGGCAGATCCGCTGGCCCGCGTACGAGGCCGCCGAAGCAGTCTTCGGTGGCCACCTCCAGGACGTCGCCGGAGTGCAGGTGCGCGACTGGTAGCCGCCCGCCGAAGGTGTAGGCGAGTTCGTCCCGCACGGGACGGTAGGTGATCTTGTCCATGGCCCTCACACCCGCTCCACGTCACGCTGCTGCGCCTGCACCGGGGCGAGGCCGGAGAGGGTGGGTCGGCGGCCGGTCAGGTACAGGCCGGCGAGGACCATGACGCCGAGGCCCAGCCAGGCCAGGCCAAGACGCTGCGCGGCGATGTTGGCATTCACCACCACGTAGGCCAAGATCGCGAACCCGACTGCCGGCATGAGCAGGTGCGCCCACCAGTTCCCACTACGGCTTCGGACGAGGTGATGTACCACCACGGAGACGTGCAGCACGAGGAAGGCGACCATCGCCCCGAAGTTGATCAGCGAGGACAGCAGGGTGATTCCGTCGGAGCGGGTCGCCATGTACAGGCCGAGGGCGAGGGAGACGACGCCGGTAAGCAGGGTGGCGTTGATCGGCACGTTGCGGCGGATCGACACCCTCGCCAAGAACGCGGGCAGCTGCCGGTCGCGGGCCATCGCATAGAGCAGCCGGGAGGTGGCGACCTGGGCCACCATCGAGTTCGGCAACCCCCACGCGATCGCCGTCGCCACCGCACACAGCGTCGCCAGCCAGCCCCCGCCGGCCACCTTGGCGGCGTCGTAGAAGGCGGTGCCGTTCGGATCCCCTTCGGCCAGCAGCGCACCGGGGTTGGGGACGAGCATCGCGGCCAGCCAGGTCTGCGCGATGAACAACACCCCCGCAAGGACCAGCACCGCCGCCATCGCCCGGCCGATCTGCCGGGAACCACCCTTGGCCTCCTCGGCCAGCATGCTGATGCCGTCAAATCCCAGGAAGCTGAGCACGGCGATCGACACCGCACCCGCGACGACAGACCAGGTGAACGTGTCGGAGTTGTAGAACGCCTCCCAACCGAACCGGCCCTTCCCCGAGGCAACAGCCCAGGCGGCGATAGCGATGAAGACCGCCAAGACGATCAGCTCGCCGACCAACATGACCCGGGTGACCACGGCCGTCATGCGGATCCCGACCGAGTTCACGACCGTGTTGACCGCGACGAAGCCCAGCAGCCACAACCAGACCGGAACCGCGGGCACGGTCGCGTGCATCGCCACCGACGCCACCAGATACAACAACCCCGGCACCAGGATGTAGTCGAGAAGGATCACCCAACCGGCCAGGAACCCGACCGGCGGGCTGATGCCCCTCCCCGCATAGTTGTAAACGCTGCCCGACATCGGAAACGCCTTCACCATCTGCGCATACGAAAACGCCGTGAACACCAACGCCACGACGCCGATCGCATACGCCAGGGCCACCATCCCGCCGGAACCGGCGTACACACTGCCGAAGATCGCCATCGGCGCAATTGGGACCATGTACACCAAGCCGTAGGAGATCAAGTCCCGGAACCGCAACTGCCGGGCGAGTTCCTGGCGGTAGCCGTAGCGGATCAAGTCATCTGAGGTCGTCATCAGAACTCCTCGCGGGGTGAGGGGTTGTCAGAGCGAACGCGGTGGCGCGCCTGCCGCACGGTCGAACAGGAATAAGTTGACGGCAGCAGGTAATGGCGGTGCCTCCGTAGCCACCGATGCATCCATCGGGTGACTGACTCCGGACCGGGAGTAATCCGGCGCAGAAAGCATGCCAAGGGCAAATGCATCAATGGATTCCCAGCGTTGGCGAGATTTTCCCCCACCCGCACACCGGCCGTGGCCTGCATATATGTTGATCGTTAGGCAGGAAACTACCCACGCGGGCACCTGAGGCCCCCCAACATCCGTACCGCTTCCGGCGATGCTGGCGTTACCGTTCGACGGGGACCGCGTGTAAGGGGGTTGCCGCGATGGCAAGGACAACCGGCAACAAGGCGCAGCGTGAGCACGTGCGTCAGACGCTGGCCAGCTTCGGAGCAACTCCGGCAGCTATCGCGGCTGAATTGCAGCGACGGTTCGGACTGCGACCTCGGGATGCTTTCCGACAGGCTCATGGGTGGACGCAGGAGGCGGTAGCGGAGCGACTGAACGTCGACGGGAACGGTTCAGCGACGTTCACCGGGGCACGGATCAGCGACTACGAGCGATGGCCGTTCGGCGGCCGGCGTCCCACTCTGGCTGTTTTCAACGCGCTGGCCCAGGTCTTCGGGACCGAGCCCTGCTGCCTGGTCGACTTGGACGACCTCGCCGCGATGCCCGATGCGGATCGCAGGATTCTTGGCAGCGCGGATACGGGTCCGCTGTCTGGTAGAGCAGCAGCAGCCCAGCCAGCCCTGCCCAGTAACACCATGCCAGAGCCTCTGCGGTGGGACCCCGGAGCGCTGGTGGACGAGACGGAGTTGGTGATAATGGTCGCGGAACGTACGGCCAGTTTTGGCGCGTGGGCACAGGCCTCTAACGTCGGGACCTTCGCCCTCGACGATATCGCTGCCTCCACTCGTAGGATCGCCCTCGACTATCTGACAGAGGCGCCGGTGGTGGTCTACGCCCGTGCAGGGTTACTCGCCGACCGCGTATTTCGGCTACTCCAAACCGGCCGGCAGAACCCCGACCAAGCACGGGAGCTCTACACCTGGGCTGGATATCTCTGCGCGCTGCTCGCGTGGATGGCCGGCGACCTCGGACACCCCGCCGCAGCGGAATCTCAGGCACGCACGGCGTGGATGTGCGCCGAGATGGTCCAGGACAACGCTCTTCGGGCCTGGGTCCTGTCCACAGTCAGCAAGATCCACCTGTGGGAGCGACGCTACGAGGAAGCCGCGGACGCTGCCGTACGCGGCTTCGGCCACGCCGCCGAAGGAACCGCAGCGGTCATGCTGGCCTGCCAGGAAGCGGACGCATGGGCGGAGATCGGTGCCGCAGAGCCCGCCAGGGAAGCTTTGCGCCGGGCCGAGGAAGCTCGCCAGGGCGCTGGCGGCGATACGGTGGGCGGCCTCCTCGCCTGCGGCGTTGTACGGCAGCACAACTACGCCGGGGCGGTGCTGCTACGCATTGGTGAGGCCGCGAGTGCTATCGAACACGCGAACAACGCTCTCGCGGAAGCCGCAGCGGATCCCTCAGTCGCCTACGGCACGCTCGCCCAGATCCGCATCTGGGCCGCCTCGGCACACCTCAACACCAACAGCCTCGATGGCGCGGTCTCGATCCTCTCACCCGTCCTCGCCCTGCCACCCGAACAGCGACTCGATCCAGTAGTTCATCGCTTACGCGACGTGGGACGAGCCATCGCCAGCAACCCGACGCTACGCACGAGCGCCGAAGCGCGCAGTCTCCAAGCAGCGATCACCGAGTTCTGCGCCACTGGCGCCGCCCGCCAACTTCCCTAACAACCTGGAGCGACCATGGCAGTCCCACACGCCACCACCATCCGCAACCACTGGTACTGGCGGCCCGGCTGGGGCATCGGCTCCCGCTTCTACACCTGGCACATCACCTTCGACGGACAACCAGAGGTCGAGCACCTCGCCGACCGATACCGGTCACTGCTCTCCCAGCAGCCAAGCCTCGACGTCATTCCGAACCAGTGGCTCCACCTCACCATGCAAGGCATCGGCTTCGTTCAAGACGTTGCCACCGACGACGCAGACGCCATCGTGGCCGCCGCCCGGGCCCGCTGCGCCCAGCTCACGCCCTTCAATCTCACCATCGGCGCCCCCCACGTCGACCCCGAATCCATTCAAATCGCCGTCGACCCAATCGAACCGGTACGCCAACTCCGTAACGCAATCCGCGCCGCCATCGCGGACGTCTGGGGACACGACCGAGTGCCCGAACCTGCGGAGCCGTACAACCCCCACCTCAGCCTCGCCTACACCAACACCGACGGACCCGCCGCTCCACTGGTCGAAGTCCTGTCATCCGCATCAGACCTGAGCGCAAACGCCGAGATCGACTCCTGCCAACTCATCGTCCTCAACCGCGACCAAGGCATGTACGTGTGGGAGCCCTACGCCACCGTGATGCTCGGGTCCTGACCTAACGACTCCAGTTTCTGGCTTCCAGCATCTTCCTGCACTGCTGCGGTGTGCTGCGGTGGGGCCTCGCAAGGTGACCACGGCAAGAGGCGGACAGCGCAGGGCACGACCCTTGTGAGAGCCTGTCGCGATGTCGCGCGCCCGCCTGGCGCTAACCGCCGGGGTTCTCCTGCTCGTCGCCTCCTGCATGCTGCCGTGCCTGCCGTTCCTGGATCTGTCCGGGGTCTCGATGCCCTACCAGGACCCGACCCCCGAGATGCTGGAGAAACAAGCCGCCGACGTCGCTGCAGCCGAGCACAGACTCACCGTGCACACAGCCATCGCCGGTGCACTTGCCCTCATCGGCCTGGCAGCCTTCTCCTACGCCTGGAAGCACAGACGGTCCCGCAAGACCGACCACGAATTCTAGAACAAACATCCATGCCCGTCGACGCAATCAGCAAGAGAGGCACCTTCTTCCGAGGGCGCCTCAGCCGCTTATTCATGGTGGACTATTCTTGGCAGAATCCGAACCACGTTCCAGTAACGGTTCCACCGGTACGTAGGCGCACGGTTTGACACGGCCAGTCGGCGTAACGCGACGGGCAGCTACCTCGATCCACCGCCATCAGGTGGCTTCCCTACACTCGATCAACTCACGGTACGCGCGGCTGCCCAGACGGCCATTACGGCAGGCGGCAGCGCGAAAGGCTGGATCCGGCAGAGTGGCGACGGATCCAGCCGATCAACGCCCGCGTCAGGCTTACCGACGCGCAAAGAACGAATATGTCACTTTTCCATTAGTTCTATCGATAAGAAGCCAATGGGCCAGGAGGACTAGCCCTCAGGGCCGACTAAACTTGATCGGCGGGTGGCGACCGAACGGGACGATCCGATGCAGATGGATGAGTTGCAGCGCATGTTGCGCCAGGTCGAGCGGTCGGTGTTCCGTCTCGAAACGCTGAGTTCCTACACCGCACCTGGTGAGGCGGACCTGCTGCGCGACTTCCGCGAGGGCCTTCCCCTGCCCCCGCGTGGTCCAGAGAACGACCCTTGGCTACAGATGGTGGCGGACAGCGTGCAGGCCGGTAGGCGCTGGAGCCGCGTCCACGTACTGAGCCGCCCACTGTCGGATTATCTCCGCTTCGAGTTGCTGGGCTATCACGGAAACGTCGCAGCGGGCGAAGACGTGCGGATCGCCGACCGAGCGATAGCCGCTGATGAGCTAGGCGGGCTTACGTGCGACTTTTGGCTTCTCGATGACGTACTCGCGGTGAAGATGGTGTACGACGGGGAAGGTCGACGGGTGGCCATGGTGCCAACCAGCGACGTGGCGACCTTCATTCAACAGCGCGATCTTGCAATGACGTATTCGGTCGCGCTGCAGGGCTACCTGCCGTCGGTTCGGCACGAGTTGCGCAGATCCTGGTGAGCACAGCGATCGATGACCGGGCGACGCTCGCCGCCCAACTACGCGACCTCCGGGAGGAGGCCGGCCTGTCGACCACGCGCCTTGCCGCAACCTTGGGCTGGTCGCAGTCCAAGGTCTCCAAGATCGAAAACCGGCACACGAAGCCGTCCGTCTCCGATGTCCAGGCATGGACAGCCGCCACCAACGCGCCAAACGATGTAACCACCGAACTGGCAGACGTCGTTATGTGGGCCATCGCCGGCTGGGTGCGGAAGAAGTCGAAGTAGGCCGCTTCCTGGCCGTCCGCTAGGCGCGGCGGAGCCCTGGCCGCGGCAGCCCGGCGGGCGTAGCCGGGCCCAAGGCCTAGTCCGCTGAGCGGACTGACCACGGTCGCGATGGTGGTCCGGCCGGCGGCGGGTGCCCGGCCGGTTCTCCGACCAGCCGGCTGGCGCCCAGCTGCAATGCCTGACTAAAGTCAGGTATATGGACTCGGAGCTCACCGCCGCGGTGCGGCGGTTCAACCGGACGGTCACCCAGCGGGTGGGGGCGCTCGACGACGAGTACATGGCTCGCGGACGCCCTCTCGCACAGGCACGCCTGCTGTGGGAGATCGGCCCCGGCGGCGCCGAGGTCGCGGCGCTGCGGGCCCGGCTCGGGCTGGACTCGGGGTACCTGAGCCGCCTGCTGCGCACCCTGGAAGGCGACGGGCTCGTCACCGTCGGCCCGGCCGATCAGGCCGGCGGCGACGCACGGGTACGGGCCGCGGCGCTCACCGAGGCCGGGCAGGCCGAGTGGGTCGAACTCGACCAACGCTCCGACGAACTCGCCTGGTCGATCCTCGAACCACTCACCGAGCGACGCCGCGAACGGCTCACCGCGGCGATGGCCGAGGTCGAACGGCTGCTCGTCTCGTCGATGGTCGTCATCGAGCCGTGCCCGCCGAACGACCCCCGGGCCCGTGCCTGCGTGCGGGCCTACGCCCGCGATGTCACGCGACGGTTCGACGACGGGTTCGACCCGGCGCTGAGCAACCCGGTCCACGACGAGGAACTTCTCCCGCCCGCCGGCGTGTTCCTGCTTGCCACCCTCAACGCCGAGCCCGTCGCCTGCGGCGCGGTCAAGCTCCACCACGACGCACCCGCCGAGATCAAACGCGTCTGGGTGGGGGACACCGTACGTGGGCTCGGGATCGGGCGCCGGATGCTGAGTGAGCTGGAACGATACGCCGCCGAGCGGGGCTGGACCGCCGTCCGGCTGGACACCAATCGCAACCTCAGCGAGGCGATCGCGATGTACCGCTCGGCCGGCTACCACGAGATCGAGCCGTACAACGCCGAGCACTACGCCCACCACTGGTTCGAGAAACAGCTCACGGCGTGACGGTGCGCCCACCGGCCGCCCGCAGGACGGTGTGCGGGGCATCGACGCCTACCGCGACACATGGCCGCCGTTCTTCCGCTGGCTCGCCGGCGGGGCGGTCTTCGAGGTCGTCCGGCTCGAGGTGACCGCCGGCGCCGACGTGGCGTTCGCCCACGCGCTCCTGCGCTGCGGCGCGCCGGAGCACCTCGCCCGGCACCCCGACCAGCGGCTACGGATCACGCTCGGGCTGCGGAAGGAGGACGGGCGGTGGGTGGTCGGGCACGAGCACCACTCGTTCCCGCTTCTCGACGCCGCGGACACGTAGGACGAGAGCCCGCGGTGCCGGCACGGTCGTGAGGGGGCGGGCGGGGCCACGCCCCGCCCGCCCGGACAAAGCTTCCGGTTACTGAGCCACGACGATCATGTGGCCCTGGCCGGGGATCCCGTCCATGTTGGTCATGCTGTACATCTGGCTGGAGGAGGCCAGGTAGTGGTCATCGCGGGCCGGGTCCCAGACGATGAAGCTGTCGATGTCGTAGACGCCGTTGCTGTTCTTGATCCCGGAGTACCCCTGCACGACCAGGTAGTGCATGGTGTAGCGGTCGTCGTTGTTCCACCAGGGGATGTCCTTCGCCTGCACGACGATGGCGGCCGGCTGGTTCAGGTCGACCGAGGTGGCGAGCTTGTTCATCACGAACTTCCACTTGTCGCTGGACACGCCCTCGGCCGCGTAGTCGTGGTAGACGTACGGCTTAATCCCGGATTTGCCGGCGAGCTCGGCGTTGAGCACGTCGCGGACGTCCCACGGGTTGGTGCCGAGCGAGTCGGTGCCGAGCTTGCGGGCGTACCCGGCCTGGGTGTCCAGCGGCGTCTTGCCCAGCGACTTGAGGATCGCCTGCATCGCGGTCGGCCCGCACCAGGTGCCGGTCTGCTGCTGCTCGCCGTCGACGTTCATGGTGGCCACGCGCAGGGTGTGCTTCCAGCCGCCGTTGATCTCCAGGTCGGTCTGCAACACGGTTGTCCTGCTGTTGGTGGAGACGAAGCTCGACCCGTCGCAGGATCTGTCGTTGCTGAAGTACGCCGCCTGGCAGGTGTTCAACGTCAGATCACCGCCGGAGTCGATCATTGTGAGTTTGCCCCGCATGACCGCGGAGGTGCTCAGCGGCTGCACGTACAGGTGCGGCTTGACGTTGCTGCCGGAGAACTCGAGGCAGCCGGCGTAGTAGACGCCGGGGTACGCCGACTCGGCGCACAGCTCCTCGCCGATGTCGATGCCGTCGTTCTCGGCGTCCCGGTCGGAGCCCTTCTTGGTGCCCCACTTCACGTCGGTGGACGGGTCGGCGACCGGCGCCACCACGGCGTAGATGTTGTCGTAGGTGTGCACGGCGCCCGGGTTGTTCGGGTCGAACGGGCCGACCTTCTTCACGGTGTTGCCGTAGTTGCCTTCGATGGTGGTGATCCGGCCGTCGGGCAGCACGTCGACGACGACCCCGATGTGCTTGCTGGAGTAGTAGTCGTAGCCGTAGAGGACCACGTCACCGGGGCGGATGCTGGACTTGGAACGCAGCAGCCCGTGGTTGCGGCCCCAGGTCTCGAAGGTGCCGGAGTACGGGAAGTACACGTCGATACCGGCCTGCTGCCACGTCCAGGACGCGAACATGGAGCACCACGGGTCGCCGCACTTGACGGTGCCGTGATTGCCGTACGGGTTGCAGTTGTCGCCCCACTCGTCGGTGCCGAGCTGGCCGTAGGCGGCGTTGACGATCGCCGAGCGGACGTTCGAGGAGGCGACGCTGCCCGGGAGCGGGGTCGGCGGCACGGTCGGGTTGCCCGGCCCGCCGCTGGGCTTGGGGTCGTTGTCGCAGCGGGACAGGACGATGTCGACCGAGCCGGTGTAGATGTAGAAGTCGGGCACCCACAGGCCGTCGCTGGTCTTGTCCCAGATCGCCGAGCCGCCGTAGTTGAACTCGCCGTACGCCTGGCAGGTGATGGTGACGTAGCTGCCGCCGGGGTACTTGTCCCAGACGTTGCCGGAGCTGAGGCTCTTGCCGTAGTAGCCGTTGAGGGTGGTCTTGGCCAGGTAACGGTTCCCGCCGCCGCCGGAGGGGCCGTCGCTGTCGCACTGGCGCAGGACGATGCTGTTGGAGCCGGTGATGACGTAGAAGTCGGGCACCCACAGGCCATCGCTGGTCAGGTCCCAGATCGCGTTGCCGCCGTAGTTGACCTGGCCGTAGGCCTGGCACATGATCGTGATGTAGCTGCCCTCGTGGTACTTGTCCCAGACGTTGCCCGCGCTGAGGCTCTTCTCGTAGTAGCCGTTGAGCGTCGTGCGGATCTTGAACTGGGTGCCGCCGTTGGGGTTGGTGGCCACGCCGCCGCTGATGCCGATCGACGAGCACAGCGGCACGCCGCTGACGCGGCCGTCGGTGCCGGTGGTCACGTACGCGTCGGGCACCCAGTAGCCGTCGGTCGTGTAGATCCACAGCGTGGAGCCGCTGACGGCGACGCCGTAGTCCTGGCAGCGGATGTAGAGCGAGCTGCCGTCGGGGTAGGCGTCGACGCGAATCCGGTCGTTCGGGTCGGCGCTGCCGCGCCCGTCGATGGCGAACTTCACCGGGTACGGGCCGGAGTTGGAGCCGCCGCCCTTCGGGGTGCCGTTGATGCCGATGGAGAGGCACCGCGGGATACCCGCCACGAAACCGCTGGTGCCGGTCCGCACGTAGGCGTCGGGGATCCAGTAGCCCTCACGGGTGTAGTTCCAGATGGTGCTGCCGCCGGCGACCATGCCGGAGTCCTGGCAGCGCAGGTAGATCTGCTGACCGGTGAGGTACAGATCGGTCGCGGTGCGGTTGTTCGGGTCCATGCTGCCGCGACCGTCGATCGCCGTCGTGGCCGGGTACGGCCCGTAGAGCGGGAAGGTCGGATCGGCCTGTGCGGGGGACGCGATCGCCACGGCGGCCATCAGTGCCATGCAGGCACTGGCCGCGGTGGCGACCACGCGTTGCAAAGTGCGCAACGGTGAAGCTCCGTTCGGGGTGGTGGTGAGAGACCCCGGGCCCGGGCCGCCTCAGTTGATCATTAGGCCGGCTCAGGCTATCGACGAATGGTCCTACATGGAATCCCTGGTGCTGGTTCTTCCCCGGCCGGCGGGGGCTGTCACGGTCGCGCCCGGCCTCTGACCAGGTCGGCGGGGGTATCCAGATCGGACGGTGATCCGTCGCACGCTACCTGGGTCACCAGGTCGGCCCGGGCCCGCAGGAAGTCCCGGGCGCCGCGGTCCCCCGTCGCGTACTGCGGAAGCAGCGGCCAGGTGGCGCGGCCGAGCAGCACGGGGTGGCCCGGTTGGTCGGCGTATGCGGCGACGGCGACGACCGCACCGGCCGCGTACGCCGCCCGGACCCGGCGCACCGCGGTGGGGGTCAGCCAGGGCTGGTCGACGAGCACCACCACGGCCGCGCCAGCGCTGGCCGGCAGCGAGTCCAGGCCGCGCAGCAGTGAGCTGCCGAGACCGTCGCGCCAGTGCGGGTTGACCACCGGGACCGCGTCGGGCAACGCGGGAAGCCGGTCGGCGCCGGCTCCGACCACGACGTGCACCGGATCGCAGCCGCCGCTGCGTAGTAGCCGGACGGCTCGCCGGACCAGCGGTTCGCCGTGCCACTCGAGGAGCGCCTTCGGTCGGCCGAGCCGGCGTCCGGCGCCGGCGGCGAGCACCAGTCCGGCCACCGTCACCGCACTGCCGGCTCGGGTACGGCGGCTGGGTGGGTGGCGTGGATGGGCCCGGTCAGCTTGGCCAGTGGGAGGCCGGTGCCGCCGTGTCGCCAGGCGACCACCTCCGCGGCGATCGCCAACGCCGTCTCGGCCGGGCTGCGCCCGCCGAGGTCCAGCCCGGCAGGTGCGCGCAGCCGGGCCAGGTGTGCCTCGGGTACGCCGTCGGCGCGTAGCCGGGTCAGGCGGGCGGCGTGCGCCGCGCGGCTGCCGAGTACCGCGAGGTAGCCGGCCGGGGTGCGCAGTGCCGCGTGCAGCAGCGGGAGCTCGTAGCGGAGGTCGTGGCCGAGCAGGCAGAGCACCGTGTCGGCGGTGACCGGGGTGGCGGCGAGCAGGCGGTGGGGCCAGGCTCGGTGCACCTCGTGCGCCTCGGGCATCCGGGCGACGGTGGCGAACGCGGGTCGCGGGTCGCAGACGACGACGCGGTAGCCCAGGTCTGCGCCGATCCGGGCGAGCGCCGCGGCGACGGAGGTGGCGCCGAACAGGAGCATCCGCGGTGCGGCGGGCGCCACCTGGAACAGCACGCGCACGCCGGGGCGTTGGCCGTACCGCAGCACGACGGCGCCGGCGGGCAGTCCGGCCGCCTGGTCGAGCGCCCATCGGTCCAGGTCGTCGGTGCCGAGCGTGCCGTGGGTCCGGTCCCGTCGGATCAGCAGTTCGGCGGTGAACGGTGCCCGGCCGCCGATCACGGTCGCCACGGTGGCCGGGTCGTGGTCGGCGAGCGCGGTGAGGGAGCGTGCGGTGGGTCCGTCGGCGGTGACCCGGCGCAGTAGCACCTCGACGGTTCCGGCGCAGCCGGGCCGGGCCGGCCAGGGACCGTCTTCGCCCACCGGATAGCGGGCCAGCCGGGCCCGGCCGGTGCGCAGGGTCTCGGCCGCGGCGTCGAGCACGGCCGATTCGACGCACCCGGCGGGTACGCCTCCACGTACGTCGCCGGTCGGGTCGACGGCGAGCAGGTCGCCGGGGGTGGTGATGGCGCCCGCACTGCTGGCCACCACGGTCGCGAGTCCGAAGGGGATCGCGCGCCGTCGCCAGTCGCGGGCTGCGGCCAGGACCTCGCGCATGCCGCTCCACCGATCGCCGGTTTTGGGCTTCTGCCCATATTTGTCAGTAGATGTCGTGGTCAACGGTAGTCTGACGCGGTGCGGAGCGGGCGGGACAGCGGAAAACCGGCGGACGACGACTGGTCGTCCCGCGTCGCCCTCACCGTCAACGACGTCGATCACGACCTGACGTTGGACAACCGCACCACGCTGCTGGACGCCGTACGGGAACGGCTCGGCCTGACCGGCAGCAAGAAGGGCTGCGACCACGGCCAGTGCGGCTCGTGCACCGTGCTGCTCGACGGCCGGCGGGTCAAGAGCTGCCTGGTCCTGGCCGTGACGCTGGACGGCCACACGGTCGTCACCGTGGAAGGGCTCGCCGGCCCCGAGGGCCTCGCCCCGATCCAGGCCGCCTTCATCGCCCAGGACGCCTTCCAGTGCGGCTACTGCACGCCCGGGCAGCTCTGCTCCGCCCAGGGCATGCTCGACGAGGCGGCCCGCGACTGGCCCAGCGCGGTGACCGAAGACCTGGCCGCGCCCGTGCAGCTGACCGACCCGGAGATCCGGGAACGGATGAGCGGAAACCTGTGTCGCTGCGCGGCGTACCCGCACATCGTGGCCGCGGTCCGTGAGGCGGCGTCCCGATGAGGTCCTTCCGCTACCACCGGCCCGCCGACGTCGCCGAGGCCGTCGCCCTCCTCGACGCCGAGCCCGACGCCGCGTACCTGGCCGGCGGCACGAACCTGGTGGACCTGATGAAACTCGGCGTGCAACGGCCGACCCTGCTGGTCGACCTGACCCGGCTGCCGCTGGACACCGTGGAGGCCCTGCCCGACGGCGGAGTACGGATCGGCGCGACCGTGCGCAACAGCGACCTCGCCGCCCACCCGGTCATCCGGCGCGACTACCCCGTCCTCGCCCGGGCGCTGCTCGCCGCCGCCTCCGGCCAGCTGCGCAACATGGCCACCACCGGCGGCAACCTGCTGCAACGCACCCGTTGCGCCTACTTCCAGGACAGCGCCAAGGCGTGCAACAAGCGGGAGCCCGGCACCGGCTGCGCGGCACGGCACGGGCAGAACCGCGACCTGGCCGTACTCGGCTGGTCGGAGCACTGCGTGGCCACCCACCCGTCGGACATGGCGGTCGCCCTGGTCGCGCTCGACGCCGAGGTCGAGCTGCACGCACCGGACGGCCCCCGGCGGATCCCCCTCACCGACCTGCACCGGGAGCCCGGCGACCGGCCCGAGCAGGAGACCACGCTGCCCCGGGGCGCGCTGATCACCGCCGTACGACTGCCCCCGTCGCCGATCGCCCGCCGCTCGTCGTACCACAAGGCACGCGACCGGGCGTCGTTCGCCTTCGCCATCGGCTCGGTGGCCGCCGCCCTCGACCTGGCCGGCGACGTGGTCCGCGACGTCCGGCTGGCGTACGGGGCGGTGGCGCATCGCCCGTGGCGGGCCCACCGGGCGGAGCAGACGCTGCGCGGCCGGCCGTTCACCGCCGAGCTGGCCGCCCACGCCGCCGACACCGAACTCGCCGCCGCCCGCCCGCTGGAACACAACGCCTTCAAGGTGCCGCTGATCCGCAACCTCACCGTACGGGCGCTGACCGAACTGGCGGGCCGGTCGTGAGCGTCGAGGTGGGCGTGGCGCACCCCCGGCTGGAGGGCCGGGACAAGGTGACCGGTGCCGCCCGGTACGCCGTCGAGTTCCCGGCCGACGACGTGGCGTACGGCTGGGCGGTGCCGGCCAGCGCCGCCCGGGGCCGGATCACCCGGATCGACCCGGCCCCGGCGCTGGCCGTGCCCGGAGTGCTCGACGTGCTGCACCACGGCCACGCGCCGCGCCTGGTGCCCGGCGTGGACGCCACCCTGTTCCTGCTGCAGGACCCGGCCGTGCACTACCGGGGCGAACTGATCGCGGTCGTGGTGGCCGAGACCCTCGAAGCGGCCCGGGAGGGCGCCCGGCTGGTCCGCGTCGACTACGACACCGAACCGCACAGCACCGTCCTCACCGAGCACCACCCGGGCCTGTACCGGCCGGACAAGGTCAACCCCGGCTATCCGGCCGACACCGCCGACGGGGACTTCGACGCCGGCTTCGCCGCCGCGCAGATCCGCGTCGACGCCACCTACCGCACCCCGGCCTACCACAACAACCCGATGGAGCCGCACGCCGCCACCGCCCACTGGCAGGACGGGCGGCTCCTGGTGCACGACTCCAACCAGGGCTCGACCCCGGTCCAGACCACCCTCGCCGGGCTGTTCGGGCTCGCCCCGGAGGCGGTCCGGGTGATCACCGAACATGTCGGCGGCGGCTTCGGCAGCAAGGGGGCCGCCAAGGCGCCGGTGGTGCTCGCCGCGCTCGCCGCCCGGCAGGTGGGCCGGCCGGTCCGGCTCGCTCTGACCCGGCAGCAGCTCTTCGGCCCGATCGGGTACCGCACCCCGACCATCCAACGGATCCGCCTCGGCGCCGATCCTGACGGCACGATCACCGCGGTCTGCCACGACGCGATCAGCCAGACCTCGACGATCCACGAGTTCGCCGAGCAGACCGCCGTCTACACCCGCAGCATGTACGCCGGCTGCCACCGCCGCACCACGCACCGGGTGGTGCGGCTGGACGTGCCGACGCCGTTCTGGATGCGCGCCCCCGGCGAGTGCCCCGGCGCGTACGCGCTGGAGTCGGCGATGGACGAGCTGGCCACCGCCTGCGGCGTCGACCCGGTCGAGCTGCGCATCCGCAACGATCCCGCCGTCGACCCCGAGCAGGGGCAACCGTTCAGCAGCCGCAACCTGGTCGCCTGCCTGCGGGAAGGGGCCCGCCGGTTCGGCTGGGCCGACCGGGACCTGACGCCCGGCGTCCGGCGCGACGGGCGGTGGCTGGTGGGCACCGGGGTCGCCGGGGCGAGCTACCCGGCCCGGTCCCGGGCCGCCGCGGCGGCGGCCACCGCCGCCCCGAACGGCACCTTCGAGGTACGCATCAACGCCACCGACATCGGCACCGGCGCCCGTACGGCCCTGTGGCAGGTGGCCGTGGACGCCCTGGCGGTGCCCGCCGACCTGGTGGCGATCCGGATCGGCGACAGCGCGCTCCCCGCGGCCGGCGTGGCCGGTGGTTCCATGGGCACCGCCTCCTGGAGCTGGGCGGTCATCCGTGCCTGTGAGGCACTGCGCGAGCGGATCTGGAACTCGCCCGGCGGCCGGGTGCCGGCCGAAGGGCTGACCGTGGAGGTGAGCACCGCCGACGAGATCGGGGCCCAGCCGGCCCGGCCCCGGTACGCCTACGGCGCCCACTTCGTGGAGGTGCGGGTGGACGTCGACACCGGCGAGATCCGCGTCAGCCGGATGCTCGGCGTCTTCGCCGCCGGCCTGATCGTGAACCCGACCACCGCCCGCAGCCAGTTCATCGGCGGCATGACCATGGGCCTGTCGATGGCCCTGCACGAGGAGGGCCTGCTCGACGAGCGGTACGGCGACTGGGTCAACCACGACCTCGCCACCTACCACGTGAGCGCCTGCGCCGACGTCGAGCGGATCGAGGCGTACTGGCTGCCGGAGGAGGACGCCGAGCTGAACCCGGCCGGCGTGAAGGGCATCGGCGAGATCGGCATCGTGGGCAGCGCCGCCGCCGTCACCAACGCGGTGCACCACGCCACCGGCGTCCGGATCCGCGACCTGCCCGTACGGGCGGACAAGCTGCTGCACGTCCCGGCCACCCGGTGAGGCGGCGCCCGGTCGCGGCTCGTCCCTCCGCGCCCGTCGCCCGCCGTCCCACCTCGGCCGCGTCCGGTTCGCCGGAGTGTCACATCCGCCCGGCATGATGGCCGGATGATCGCGAGCTTCAAGGATCTGTGCCTGGACGCCGCCGACGCCCAGCGACTCGGCGCCTTCTGGGCCGGCATCCTCGACGGAGAGCTGGTCGACACCGGCGACGGCGACACCCGGATCGACCCCCGTGCCGCCACCGGCACGGCCGAGTCGATCTGGGTCAACACGGTGCCCGAGCCGCGTACCGGCAAGACCCGGGTCCACCTGGACCTGCGCCTGGCCGAGCCGGAACCGACCGCGCTGCTGGCCGCCGGCGCGCGGCTGGTCCACGAGCCGGACGCGGAGATCGACTGGTGGGTGCTGGCCGACCCGGAGGGCAACCAGTTCTGCGCGTTCGCGCCGCACAACGGCGCCCGACCGGGCGTGTTCGAGGTGGTCGTCGACAGCGCCGACCCGGCGGCCCAGGCCGCCTGGTGGGCCGGGGTGGTCGGCGGCCGGGTGGAGACCACCGCGGCGGGCGCCGCCTCGGTGGTGGGCGCGGACGGCTTCCCGTGGGAACGCTGGGTCTTCGACCCGGTGCCGGAACGCAAGCAGGTGAAGAACCGGGTGCACTGGGACGTCACCCTGGCCGGGCAGGACGTCACCGCGCTGATCACCGCCGGCGCCACCCTGCTCCACGAACCCACCGAACGCGCCCGTTGGTGGGTCATGGCCGACCCGGAGGGCAACGAGTTCTGCGCCTTCCTGCCACGTCCCAACCAGTGAGCGGCGAGGCTACCCGGCACCGGCCGGGTCGACTACCGTTCCGGTAGCTCCAGCAGCCAGCGCGTCGCCGTCGAAGTCGATACGCCTCCGGCCGACCCCAGCCCGCCCGTTCGGTTGGTTCTCGCGCGAACTCGACTCCGCCGTACCACCGGTTGGGCAGGATCGTCCCAACGAGGAGGTGCCGTCGTGCAGGACACCCGCGCTCTCGCCCTGACGTTCGAGGTGAGCGGCCTGCCCCCGGTCAAGACCGAGGCCCTGTCCATCTTCGCCGCCGGCCACCGGCAGGCGGCGAGGGTCCGCACGCTGCTCCAGGCCGCCTGCACGGCGGCCCAGCGCACCGGGTGGACCCCGCTCGCCGGTCCGGTCGAGGTGGACCTGACCCTGCGCTGCCCGCCCGGGCACCGCACCTCCGACGCCAGCACCCTGCTCGGCGGGGTGTGCGCGGTGCTCCAGGACAAGAAGCGGGTGGCGAACATCGGCCTGGCCCACCTCGGGGTGCTGGTCGACGTCGCCCTCTACGACGACGACCGGCAGATCCGCCGGCTGTCGTACGCCGAGGAGCCGGCGGAGGAATTCTCGTACCAGATCCGAGTGGCCGCCGTACCGGCGGTGGTTTGACCGACGGCCGCGGTGGGGTATCGCGGACGCCGAAAGGAAGGGAGCGCCAGTGTCGGAGCCACATGTCACGCTCGACCCGGGCGGGCTGGACCCGGTGCAGCGGAAGCTGCGCGGCCCGCTGGAGGATCAGCTGACCTCGGCCCTGCAGGCGGCCACCGAACGGGTCCGCGCCAGCTACGAGGGCGAGCCCGTCGAGGAGGTCTGCCGTCGGCTGCTCGACGAGACCCGCGCCGGCCTGCACCCCGACATCGCCGCCGGTTTCCAGCCGGACATGGACGAGTTCTGCCGGGTGGCCGTGGCGATCGTCCGGGGCGAGGTCGCCTGAGCCACGCGTGCGGCGACCGGACCAACGCCGGCACGCACTGAGTTCCGTCGTAGCGCCAACCGCCTCGGCGGTCACGCCGCCAGCGGATCGAACCGCCGGTTGGTTGCCCTGCGGGTGGGGACCTGCGCCACCGCGGCCAACTCGGCGGCGTAGTCCCGGACCAGCGCCGGCAGCCGATAGTCGCCGTGACCGTCCCGCTGCGCCAGGTGCGCGTCGACCAGGTCGTCCAGCGCGCGGTGCACCCGTTGCGGGGAGACCCCGAGCTGGGTCGCGGCCGTCTCCAGCGGCGTGTCCGGCTGCGCGGCGAGCAGTTCGAGCATCCGGACGGCCACCTCGTCGTCGGAGCGGACCGCGGCCACCCCGGTGGCCAGGCTCGCCCGCACCGACAGATCCTCGTACGCCAGCAGGTCCAGCCGGCCCCGCCCGTCGCCCAGCTCGCCGACCAGCGCGGACAGCGGCGTCCCGGGCCGCCGGCCCAGCCGGGCCCCGGCGATCCGCAGCGCCAGCACCGAGCCCCCGCAGAGGCGTACCAGGTCGGCGGCGGCCGCCGGCTCGGCGGCCAGCCGCTCCGGTCCGGCGAACGCGGCCAGCAGGTCGCGGGCCTGCGTGACCCCCACGGGACGCAGCGCCACCCGGCGTACGCCGTCCAGGCTGTCCAGGTGCCGCTGGGCGACCGCGATCAGCGCCGGGCCGGGGCCGGCCGGAAGCAGCGGGCGCACCTGGGCCGCCCGGCTGACCCCGTCGACGACCAGCAGCAGCCGCCGCCCGGCCACCAGGGAGCGGAACCAGCCGGCCCGCTCGTCGGTCTTCTCGGGGACGTCGGCGGCGGGCACGCCGAGCGCGCGCAGCACCCGGGCCAGCACCTCCCCAGCCTTCACCGAGGTCCGGTAGCCGAGGTCCACGAAGACCTGCCCGTCGGGGAACTCGGCGGAGACGGCGTGCCCGGCACGGACCGCGAGGGTGGTCTTGCCGCTACCGGCGGCGCCGGTGACGACCACCGCGGCCAGTGCCCCGGCGGTCACGGTCGCCACCACGTCGGCGGTCTCCCGGGTACGCCCGACATAGGTCACCGGGTCGGCCGGCAGTTCCCGGGGCACCGCCCAGCCGACGGCGGGTCGCCTCTCGACCACCGGCACCGGCGCGGTGACGACCCCCGTTTCCGGCGACACGTACGACAGCTCCGGCGCCCGGTCCAGCATGGCCCGGTGCAGGTTGGCCAGCTCCTCACCGGGCTCGAGGCCGAGCTGCTCGCCGAGGACGGCCCGGGCGTCCCGGTAGACGGTGAGCGCGGCCGGCACGTCGCCGCACCGGTAGAGGGCGAGCATCAGCTGCCCCCAGGCCCGCTCCCGGAGCGGGTGGGCGGCCAGGTGCCCACGCAGCTCGGACAGCAGGTGAGCGTGCTCACCGGCGGCCAGCCGCGCCTCGGCCAGTTCCTCGAAGACCCGCAGCCGCTGCTCGTCGAGGCTGGACCACCAGTTGTCCAGGGTGGTGCCGCGGGGCAGCCCCTCGGCGGGGCCTCCGCGCCACTGCGCCAGCGCTGCGGTCAGGGTGCGGATGGCGTTGGCCGGGTCGGCCGAGGCGAGCAACGCCTGCCCCTCTCCGGCCAGTCGTTGGAACTCGGTGACGTCCAGCTCGTGCGGCGCGAGCCGCAGCTCGTACGCCTGTGGCCGGGCGACCAGCCGGTCGCCCAACGTGCGACGCAGGCCGGCGGCGTGAGTCCGCAGATTCGCCGTGGCGGAGGCCGGCGGGTTGTCCGACCAGACCATCTGGGCCAGCCGGGGCAGCGAGACCGAGCGGTTCGCCTCGCTCGCCAATCCGGCGAGGACCGCACGGCGCTTCGCCGCGCCGGGCGTGACGACCTGGCCGCCGACGACGAGTTCCACCGTGCCGAGTAGTCGAATCTGAAGTTCCATCCTCGCCGCTCCCCCGTTGAGCCTCGACTGGCCGATCAGGCTAAGTGCCCGCTTCCCTGGCCAACAAGGCACAAATCAGACAGTTGAGCGTGATGAACATCAATACGCTTATACGGCGTGTCTCGGTAACAAAAACGCCGCCGGGAACGCCCCCGGCGGCTCATGACGGAAAGTTACTGGCTCCACGGCCTCGCATTCCGGCCCTTGCGCTCGTGATATCCCACCGTTTCCGCGCGAAACCCCTCTGCACGGCGACCGCTTCCAGCCCACACCGAAGAAAGATCCACGCCAAGCAGTCGAAGCGGCAGCAGCGCGACCCTTACGGTCCGTCATCATCTGCCGGATGGGTGACCGCGGCGGTCCAGTCGGCCGCCGGCAGCTGGCGTTAGGTACTGGTGGCACACAGCCGAACAGACGAGCAGGCAGTCGCCCCGCATCGGGTGACCCGCCAACCCACTGTCCGCAATGGCCGACGGGGAGCCCAGCAGCTCCCGCCCTCAGCCGCCTCAGAGGAGACACGTCTCGGCCTCCTCGCGCCCCTCGACGCCACGGTGCACCCCGGCCCATGGTCCTTCAGCGCTCAGGGTGCCAACAGGTCAGAGACTGTCCTCAACTCGGTCGGGTTCCAATGAACTCACGCTTTCCGGATTGCGTGGGCTTGAGTCGGCGTCACAAACGGTCACGCCACCATCGGTGCTGTACCAGCGGAGCCTTGCCAGTTCGGCCGCCACAGCAACGAAGGGTCCACCCCTGTTGCCAGGGATGGACCCTTCACCCGATCAACGGTTAACGCTTCTCGTCTTCACCTTCATTTTCAAAGGCCTCACACAAAACTAGGCCACTAATGAACGCATCGAATGAGTCGGCAACTTGCCAGGGAACCCTGTCTTCACCGACGTATACAACCGTCGGCTCCCCATCCGATCCGCACTTAGAGTAGTCAAGCATGACCGTGTCAGGACCTGCCATAGGCGTTATCCCGATCACAACGCCAATGTTGGGATAGCCCCACTCCGAGATCAGGTCGGCGGACTGAGCGTCGATCCCCTCCTCGTATCCGATGCCCATGATGACGTCCACGCCGAAGTGGTCAGCAGCCCAGGACGTTCGAAAACTCGTTGGATAACAGCTGTTCTTCAGAACACCACCGTTCTGCTGAGAGATCACCTCCACATAGCTTCGCGGAAGCCGAACTCCGAGCGTTTCCTCAGCACGACGAACCATGTCCTCGGTCACCGATGGTCCAATCCAGGGGGACGGACCTTCTTCGAATGGGGGAGTCATTTCAGGCCACAACTTTCAGCATATCGAGGCACCGCCGGTATGACCGGTCTTGGCATGTATGGCCATATTAACCAGTTGCATCCGCCCGCAGTCCTGATGATGGTGCCACGTCCACGTGCCCTTCCTGTATGCCTCTGTGATACCTGCGGCTTGATCCGCAAGTCTGAAGTCCTTCTTCGAATCACCGGTCAGCGTGATGAAAACATCCGGAACACTTGGATCCTTGTGCGCCGAGAAGTCTGGGAAGCCCTGAGAATCGAAAGGAACATTCGTCTTGGGGTGAGTGCCGCCGGCAAGATGCGCGTTCCTCGGGCCTACGGGCGCGCCACCGGTGGCACACGTGCAGCTGGTCTTGTGCCCGCCTACCGTACCTCCGCAGTTGTGGACCAGCAGTGGAGTGTCGTTGGCGACCACATAGTAGCTGTGGACGCCGTCAACGGTGAGGTTGTGGACCCGCTCGCGCTTGACCGTGCGCTTGATTGCGGTGACTTGGACCCAATCACCGGCAGCGGTTTGCAGCCACATGCCGGGCTTGAGCTGCCCAGCCTTGGCCCAGACGCCAGTGTCGGGAAGCCAGACCAGGTGAGCGTCGGTCGAGGTGATACTGCCGGTCTTCGTGCCGGCCTCACCATCGACGTCGACCGTGAAGGTGATGAAGGTCTTCAGGCCTTCGACGCTTCGTACGTCGGTGACGGTCCGGAGCTGATTCTCGCCGGACTCGACATCGGTGGCCAGAACGCCGTCGCCCACCTTCAGCTGCTCGATCTCCTTAGCGCTGCCATCGGCCATCACGACCTTTGTTCCAGGAACGAAGCTGTTTGGCTTGATGAGGCAGGAGTCCTCCGGCGTGTTCTGCTTCGGAGCCGTCGGGTTGTCGGTCTTCGGCTTCGGTGAAGTGGTCGGTGCCTTGGTGGCATCGGTCCCGGCCGCCACGCTCTTCTCGATGCTCTTGGCGTTTTCGGCTGCCTTCTCGATGTCTCGGGCGGTGTCGATGCCGTCGGCGATCTTCTTACCCGTCTTGGCCAGCTTCGCCGCGGCCACCGCGTTCCCTGCCAGGGGGATCGCCGAGGCCATGGACATCGCCGCGTCGACGTAGTTGCCTTCGGCGAGGTACCAGATGCCGTTGGCGACGTCGGCGACCTCACCGATCACCGGCACCATGCCGGCGACGTCCAGGGCGGCGTGGCCGATGTCCGACCACGACATCCCGAACAGGTGCCCGTCCAGCTCGATGAAGCTGATCGGGTTACCGCCGGCGAACGCGTACCGGTTACCGGTGAACGGGTCCATCGCCAGACCCATGTCGGCCAGGGCACCGCCGTAGGAGTCCCGCGTCAGGAACCGGTTCAGGCCGGGGTCGTAGTTACGGAACCCCATGTCGTACGTGCCCGAGCCCGCGTCCCAGCGGGAGGCGTTGAACCGGAACGCGTTGTACGGCTCCTCGCCCTCCGACGCCGCGCCCGGCTTGTCCACACCCGTGAACTGCGACTCGTCGTCCTTGCCGTACGCCGTGTACCCGTACGTCGCGCGGGTGTTGCCGTTCTCCTTCGTGATGCCGATGACGTCACCACGCGGCCGGTAGATGAACTGCGAGTACTCCCGGCTGCCGTCATCCTTGTGCTTGATCTGGGTCAACTGCTGACCCCACGGCGCGTACTGGTACGACTTGGTCGCCTTACCGGCGACCTCCTCACGCAGCACCTGGTTGTCCATCCCCAGGTACGTGAACAGCGTCGTCTTACCGGCCGTCGTCTGCGACACCGTCCGGTCGAACGGGTCGTACACGTAGGTCGTCGACTTCGCGTTCGCGCCGACACCGGCGGTGGTCTTCGCCGTGCGGTCGAAGCCGTCGTAGTAGTACTTCTGCGCCCGCTCACCGCCGACCGACACCGTGTCGAGCCGACCCAGCGGGTCGTAGTTGTACGTCGACGTCACCCCAGCCGTGGTGGTGGAGTGCAGCCGGTTCCGGTCGAACTTGCTGGTGCTGGTCACGCCCTCGACGGTCTGCGACACCGTGTTGCCGTTGGCGTCGTAGACGTACGTCTCCGTCGAGCTGCTGTCGCCGGTCTTGTCGAGCCGGCTGATCCGGTCCTGCGGGTCGTAGGTGAAGGTGTAGGTGTTGTCGATGTAGTCCGACGAGTTGTCGGCGTTCATCAACTTGAGCACGTCCCGCGACGGGTGCCCGTTGGCCTGGTACTCCAACGTGTGCTCCGCGACCGTGGCGCCGCCGGAGGTCTTCTCCAACTGGTGCCTGGTGGCGCCGTCGAGGTAGTACTCGAAGTCCACGGTGTTGCCGTTGGGCTTGATCTGCTTGAGCAGCTGCCCGCGGGCGGTGTACGTGAACGTCGAGATCTGCTGGTTGCCCGCCGTCGGCGAATCGGCGTTGGTCACCTTGGCGACCATGTCCCGCTCGTCGTACTCGATCTTCGACCAGGTCAGGTCGTGGGTCGAGGTGAGCGGGTTGCCGTTGTCGTCGTACGTCAGCGCCGTGGTGTTCTTCGGCGTCGAGTCGGTGACGCCGGTGAACTCCTTGACGGTGGAGATCTGGTTGAGCTGGTCGTAGGCGATGTCGTACCGGCTCATCTTCGCGCCCGGGCTGAGGTCCTTGACCTCGACCAGCAACCCGTTCGGGTTGTACCGGTAGGTGAACTCCTTCTTCTCGTTGTCGACCTCGGCGGCGTTGTCCCGCACCAGCTTGACCGCGTCGGCGAGCACCTTGCCCGTCGCCTGGTCGGTGACGGTGATCTTCTGGATGCCGTCCTCGGCGAAGGAGTAGCTGCCCAGACTGATCCAGGTGCCGGTGTTCTGGGTCTGGTTCACCGTCTTGGTGACGCTGCCACCGTTGTGGGTGATGGTGAACTTCGCGTCCGTCGCGGCGCCGCTGACCTGCGGGTGCCGGACGAACACCTCGTAGTTGCCGTCGCGGGGGACGTTCAGCTGCCAGTTGAACTGGGCCGAGCCGCTGCCCGCCGGGGCGGTGGCCACGTCGTAGCCCCACTGCCCGGCCGCACCGCCGTTGCTCCAGGTGCCCTGGCTCGCGGTGTTGTTGGAGTCGGAGTTGTCGACCAGGATCACGTCCTTGCCGACCGGCAGGCCGTCCTCCGAGCGTCCCCTCTCGTTGCCGGACTGGTAGTAGTCCCAGGTCATCGTCCGGGTGACGGACCCGCCGGCCGAGGTCAGCGTGTTCTTGGTCTGCTGGCCCAGGTCGTTGTAGTCGTACGAGTTGACGATGTTCCACGGGTCGGTGGACGTCTTGGTCCACCCGTTGTCGTAGTAGGTGTACTCGGTGTCGTTGCGGACCGCCTGCCCCTCGGACGGGGGTGCGCTGACCTTCGTCAGGTTGCCGATGTCGTCGTAGGTGTAGAAGGTCTTGTCGGGGGTGTTGTAGCGGCTGTCGTCCTTGTCGTAGGACGACCACTCCTCCTTCTTGCGGTTGAGCGCGTCGTAGACGGTCACCACGGAGAAGTCGTCGGCGTCCTCCGGCGTGTTCACGCCACGCGGCGTGATCGCCTTCGTCTGGTTGCCGACCTGGTCGTACTCGTACCTGGTGGTGCGGTAGGTGATGTTGCCGGCACCGTCCTTGGTGTGCGGCACCCTCGACTCGATCAGCGCGCCACGGTCGTCGTACTTCGTCAGCGACTCGTTGCCCTCGGCGTCGGTGGACCCGAGGGTCAGCCCGTCCTTGTCGTACCGCGCGGTGGTGAACTTGCCGAGCGCGTCGATGGTCTTCACGACCCGGTGGTTCCAGTCGTACTCGAACTTGGACGTGAAGTCGTCCGCCGCGCTGGCGGTCTTCTTCGCGTCGTACAACACCGTGACGTTGCCGACGTTGTCGTACTCCGACTTCACCTTCTGGCCGAGGCCGTTGGTGACCTCGATCGGCTGGTAGATCGCGTCGTACTTGGTGGTCGTGGTGTAGTCGCCCACCTCGGAGGTCAGGTTGCCCTGCGGCTCCGTGACCGTGACAACGTTGCCGACCTTGTCGTACGTCGTGGTGGTCCTGCGGTCCGGGTCCGTCGGCTCGTCCTTCGGCGCGAGCGTCTCGGTCACCTGGTCGGCCTCGTCGTAGACCGAGGTCGACACCGCACCGTTGGCCGCGTACGCCGTGGTGATGTTGTCGTTCGGGTCGTAGACCGGAGCCTTGGTGGTGATGTAGCGGTTCTTGGCCGCGTCCATCGGCTCCACCTTGGTGGTGGGTCGCCCGAAGCTGTCGTATGCCTGGGTGACCTTGGCTTCCTTGCCGTTCTTGACCTCAAGGACGTTGCCCCGGTCGTCGTACGTGAAGTACGAGAGCCCGTTGCCGGCGTCCTTGATCTTCGTCGGGTAGCCGCTGGCGTGGAAGTCGAGGTACTCCGTGGTGTTGCCGTTGGCGTCCTTGGTGGCGACGAGCTGGCCCCAGTCGTCGTAGGTGTTCCGGCTCGTGTAGTCGCCATCGGTCGCCGTGGTGTTGCCCACCGGGTCGGTGACCGTCTCGACGTCACCCTCGGCCGTGTACGTGAAGGTCCACTTGCGCCCCTCCGAGCTGGTCTTGCTGACCACCTCAGCCACGTACCCGTTGAGCTGGCGTTGGTAGGTCAGCACCGTGCCCGGCCAGCCGTTGCGGACCGCCTCGGCGTCCCTGACCAGCGTCGGGTAGCCGGTCTTCGGGTCGTACGCCCAGGTCGAGACCGCGCCGTTGGCCTCCTCCAGCCGGATGACGTTGTGGTCGTCGTCCCAGCCGAGCTTGGTGGTCTCGTTCTTGGCGTTGGTGGTCTGGTACGCCCGGCCGTAGCCGTCCAGCAGGTACTGGGTGGCGTGGTTCTCGGCGTCGGTGACCGTGGCGTTGATGTTGCTGCCCTGCGGGCCGTCCGGGTCGACGTAGTCGAACTGGGTCAGCTGGTCGAGCCGGTCGGTGTAGGACTTGGTGGTCCAGTGGAACTTCGGGTCGTCGCCGGTCTTGGGGTAGTTGTAGACCAGGTTGGTGGCGTTGCCCCGCGGGTCGGTGGTCTTGACCAGCTTGACGTTCTTGTTGCCCTGCGTCATGTCGTAGGCGAACTTGAACGTCTTCGGCGCGCCGTTGGTGGAGCCGGCGCCGTCAACCAGCTCACCGAGCAGACCCTTGTCCGTGTAGGTGAGGGTGAGCTTGCGTCCCGAGATGTCGGTGATCTGCGAGATGTGATCGATGATCTTCGGGTTGGTCAGCTTGGTCGCCGACTTGCGGGTCCAGGTGGTGTCGTCGATGTAGTCGTAGTCCTGGCCCTTGACGTAGTAGTCGATGGTCAGGGTCTTCCGACCGGTCGGGTCGGTGATGTACTTCAGGAACTTGGTCGGAGCGTTGTTGGACTTGCGCTCCTCGTAGGTGAAGAGCATCTCGTTGCCGTTGTTGTCCACGATGCTCGACAGGAAGCCCTCGCAGTCGTAGAAGAACTGCGTACGGTCCGGCCGGGTGAGCGTCCACGCCTTCGGCTCGTCCGTGTTGGGCTTGCAGTTCACGCTGGGGTGCTTCTGCAGATAGAGGTGCACACCCTTGGGGCTCTTCCACTCGTTCGCGGCGGCGTCCCAGGTGAACCAGTGGCTGGTGCCGTCACCGTCGGTCAGCGTGACCTTGGTGGGGTTCGGGTTCGGGTGGAAGTCCAGCGGGGCACCGAGGCGCATCATCGACGACGCCTGCAGCGACCAGCCGTAGCCCGCGACCGTGTCGGACGTGTCGAGGGAGTTGTAGGCCAGGCGGACAAACGTGGACAGGCCCCGAGAGGGGTTGTTGAGCGCGTTGTACGACCAGACCGTGTTGCCGGAGTAGAGGTTGTTCATCAACGTGCCGCCGGCACCGGTGTTCTTCCCCGCGTACGAGTAGAACTTCTCCAGGCCCAGCTGGTCGGAGGTCGGCTCCTCCACTGCCACGTTCTGCGGCAGCGGTTGGATCGGCGTGGTCTCCGACAGCTTCTTGCCGGTCACCTTGTTGTGCAGGTCCCACTGCAGCACGTAGTCGGTGCGCTGGTTCCCGTCCGTCGACGACGGCGGGGTCTTCACCTGCGCCGCCACGTCGAGCGTGCCACCGGCCGGCACGCTCTTCGGCAGCGCGGTCTTCAGCTCGTAGCTCGCGTCCGCGGCGTCGGTGACACCGTCGGCCCGCTTCCAGTCGTACGCCAACTCCCAGTCGGACGGGTTCCACGCCGCCAGGGTCGGGTTCGACAGCGTCACCGGCACCGTGTACGTGGAGTTCGGCGTGGTCAGGGCTGGCGTCGAGGCCGCGTAGTACGTCGACTCCGCGGTCTGCTCCAGGTAGGTGACCTCCAGCGTCGGGCGCAGCATCGGCTCCTGCGCCTCGGACGACAGCAGCATCGCCCGCGCGGTCTGGTTCACCTCGTCCCGCTGCCGCAGCAGCAGACCGAAGTTGCTCGCCGAGTTCTTCACCCAACCGTCGGCGGCCGGGGTCACGTCCCAGGCGATCCACTTCGGGTCGTTGGTGAACCCGTTGTTGCTGGCCTTCCAGGAGGTGTCGTAGTCACCACCCGGGGAGGTCCAGGCGTTGGTCCCGTCGTAGCTGTTCCAGGTCGCCTTGGTCTCGGTGAAGTTCTTGGTCAGCTTGTAGACGTCGACGTACTCGTCGGTGTCCGTGCCCGGGAAGAGCTCGGCGTTGTACATCCGCAGCTCGGCGTCGACGACTTTGGCGTCGGTCGGGATGCCGGCCAGCGCCGGGAACTTCACCAGGCCGCGGGTGTCGCCGTAGTACGTCGAGTTGTTGCCCGGACTGACGAAAGGTTCGGTGTCGTAGACGTCCACGTTCTCCGTCGGGCGGGCCTGGGAGAGCGTGGTGTCCGTGATGTCGGTGCGGTAGATCCGGGTGATCTGGCCGGCCTTCGGCAGGATCGCCGACTGGGTGGGGCCGGCGATGAGCTGCCCGTCGCGGGTCTTCACCGCGACCATGTAGTAGTAGAACTTCCGGGCCAGTGGATCGGTGTTGTCCGCCGCCGTCGGGATCGCCGTGGTGTCCTGGTACGTGAGGGTGCTCGTGGACACCGGCGCGATCAGGGTCGCCGCCGACGGGGTGAAGCTCTGGTAGATACTGCGGTGCACCTGGTACTCGACCGCGTCGTCCGTCGAGTTCGAAGACGGGTCCACGTACGCCGGCCAGTCCAGCACGGCGCCCGTGGAGGTGAGCGTGGTGGGCGGGTTGACCGCCACGCCCGGCCGCCCGTAGGTGATGACCAGCTTCGGCAGGTTGTAGTCCCGGCGGGCGTTGTTGTAGGCGTACTCGGAGCCCTCGAAGATCGGACCGCCGCGCCCCTTCTTGCCTTCGTCGACCGCCTTGACCATGAACCCGTGGTTCGCGGTGCCGTTGACCCAGTCCTGCACCACGTTGCGGACCGGGAACGAGCTCCACTCGTTGGTGACGGCCCTCTTCTTGGTGGCCGCACCCCACTTGGTGAACCGCACCGCGTCGGCGATGACCGACTTGTTGGCGACGTCGCCGAGGACGACCTTGCCGGTGGTGCCCGCCGCGAACGGGTGCACGCCGAGGGTCTTCCACTCGCCGAGCCCGCTGCCGGTCTGGTCGACGTTGTAGGTCTTCGACCCGCCGTTGTAGTAGACCGTGTAGGGCGCGTTCGTCGGCCGGTCGGCCTCCGTGACGAAGTGCACCTCGACCTGGTAGTTGCCCGCCTCGGTGAGGGTCGGCACCCAGGTGTGGGTGTGCCCGGTCGTGGCGTCGTTGTTGTAGCGGTAGTCGCCGTTGACGGCCAGCGGGGTCAGGTCGGCGTTGCCCGAGTACGACCAGGTACCGACCACCGACGTGCCGGCATCGCCGTCGTCCTGGGTGACCATGTTGCCGGCCGGCTGATCGGCCATGTTGGTGCTCGTGTTTTCCCAGGTCGCGGCGCTCTCGGTCCACGGCTTGGTGATCCGCCGGGCCTCCATGGCCACGTCGAAGCCCCAGGCGTAGTGGCTCTGCGAGTAGTACATCTGCAGCTGCGCGTCGTCGATCGGCGTGTTCCGCGGTATCGAGCCGACGTCGAACTTGACCAGCGACCGGTACGAGTTCGCGGCGTCCGTGCCGACCTTCAGCTGGTAGCTGTCGCTGTAGTTGGTGGTGGGGGCGCCGGAGTAGATCGTGACGTTCTGCGCGTCGGTCGGCACCGGCTGCAGCTTGATCGTCGGGTCGATCACCACCGGGTAGACCCGGGCCTTGTCGGCCAGCCAGCCGGCGTCGGCGGTGATGGTGACGGTTGACGTGCCGCCGGACTGGGACAGCTTCTGGGTGACCTTGTCGCTCCACACCTTGCCGTGCGGCGAGGACGCGTCGTCCTTGCTGTCGAACATGAACGGCGCCGGCATCACGAACACCGGCGCGCCGCCGTCCCGGCCGAGGAACGCGATCGAGCCGTCCTTGCGCTGCTGTGCGGTCAGGCCCGCGGTGTCGAGGGTGAACGTGTACGACACCGCACCGGCCGGCGCCTTACGCAGGACGATCTGCTCCTTGAGCGCGCTGCTGCTCACGTCGTAGACCACGTCCGCGCCACCGGCCACACCCGGGTAGGTCACCGTCGACCCGGACACCTTCGGCGTGACCGCCTTCGACGTGCCCGCCAGGCCCAGCTCGATGCTGCGCCCGTCCCGCTCGAAGCGGACCAACTCGTCGGAGCTTTCCCCGAACAGGCTGCTGAAGCTGTTGCTCCGGTTGCCCTGTACGTATCCGCGCTCGTTGACCGCCCGGACCGCGGTGTCGATGGGCCGCCAGTTGCCCTTGCCGTCCCGGTAGTGCAGCGGCACCGCGGAGATCTCCGCCTGCAACCGCCCGTCCGACAGCTGATGGACCGTGCTGTTCTCGGTGCGCTTGCCGGGCAGCTCCTTGACCCGCTTCTGCGCCGGCCACTTCTGGCCGGCAAGGGGCTTCTCGTTCCGGAACAGCCCGGCGCTGACCACCTCGGGCTTCGCCCGGTGGCTGCCCCCGTCGACCAGGCCGCGCGCCGCGTCACCGAGGCGGTTCAGCAGCCCGCGGTCGTCCTTCGCGCTCTCTGCGGCCTGGCCGTTTGCGGCGGGGTTGCGGTCCGGTAGGACCGCCGCCCCGCCCAGCGTGGCCACCATGGCCAGCGCCAGGCCCCCGATCAGGGGACCTCGTGATGATCTCCTCACCCGTTACCCTCCGGTCAACTCTGCTGACAGGACGGGTAGAGGCTAGGAACAATCGATACACGCCGGGCTATCTCTCAGCTACTCCCCGGCACGCTCCGGCAGTGCCAGGAGTCAGCCGCTGAGGTCGAGCGACTTCACCACGACCAGCGCGACGAGCAGCGCAGCGAGCCCGACCGCCACCGCCACCTGCACCGCGGTCCGCCGCTTCGCCGGCGCGTACGCCATGCCGACCGCGACGGCGCCGCCGGTGAGCAGGCCGCCCAGGTGCCCCTCCCACGAGGTCCAGCCCGCGGTGAGGACCATCCAGAGGACGAACGAGATCAACAAGCGGTTGCGGTCGATCGGGTGGTGGTGCAGGCGTCGGGTGAGGACGAGGTAGCAGCCGACCAGCCCGTAGCCGGCACCCGAGGCGCCCACGACCGACTGGTACGGGTCGACGAGGAAGGCCAGCACCGACCCGCCGAGCGCGGCGAGCAGGTAGACGGCGAGGTAGCGCAGGTGGCCCAGACTGTCCTCGATGAACCGGCCGAGCAGCCAGATCCAGTACAGATTGAAGACGATGTGCAGGATGCCGAACGTGCCCTGGGTGGGCAGCAGGTGCAGGAAGGTCGAGGTGATCAGCCGGTACCACTCGCCGTGCGCGATGCCGATCGGCGTGTATCCCGGATACGCGGTGCCGTCGTCGAGGTACCGCTGGCCGCTGCCGTCGACGAGCCCGCTGCCGAGCCCGTCGAACCGGTCCATGATCGCCGGGTGGGCCAGCTCGACCAGGTAGGCCAGCACGATCAGCCCGATCAGCAGGTACGTCACCAGCGGCCGGTTGACCGGACGGCCGCCGAACACCGTACGGGCCTGACGGACGGTGCGGTTGTCCTCGCGTACGCACTCCGGGCACCGGTGCCCCACCGGTGCCTCGCGCATGCAGTCGGGGCAGATGTGGCGGTCGCAGCGGGTGCAGCGCAGCAGGGTTTCCCGGCGGGGGTGCCGGTAGCAGGTGGTGGTGGCCGCCTCGTCGGCCGGCGGCTCGCCGGTGCTGATCGGTTCCATGGGGGTGTCCGGTCCTGGGTCTCGGTGGGCTGGTCAGTAGCGATCGAGGTGCTGGACGGGCGTCAGGACGACGTGCGGCGACGCGTCCGGGTCAAGCCAGGTCAGCACCTCGACCAGGTGCTCGTGCGACAGGCTCACGCAACCGGCAGTGGCGTTGCCGTCGACCTTGCTGAACTCGTGCAGGAAGATGCCGCTGCCCGCGTCGGGCACCGGCGCTCCGACCGTCGGTGGCATGTTGTACGTGATCACCGCGAAGTGCGTGTAGGCCGGGTCCTCCCGCCAGAGCGCCTCGCTGTGCCCGCCCGGGTTCGTGGCCGACCGCTGGAAGCTGTTGTAGTGCGGGGAGGCGGGGTCGGCGTTCCACCACTCGTCGGCGGCCACCCGGTGGTACGGGTAGCGGACGCCCGGGTCCGCGGCGATGCCGTACATCATCGGGCCGATGGCGTAGACGCCGGTGGGCGTGGTCGGCACGCCCTCGACGTGGTGATCGCTGAACCCGTCGGCGCCGATCCGCGCCGGCCGGGACGGACCGAGCGGGCTCCAGCCGTCGTCGACCTTCGCGTACGCCCGCAGGGTGGCGTGGGTGGTGCGGTAGCCGTCCCCGGTGACGACGACGGCCTGCCGCGCGCCCGGCGGCAGGGTGGTCAGCTGGACGCTGGTCGGGTTCACGCGGAAGATCCTCGCACGTGGCCGGGGACCGCGACATGCCGCGAGCGGCGGCCGGGCAGGGCGGGCCCGGACCGGCGGAGCGGGTCAGGACCGGGGCCGCAACTCCCCGGCCCTGACTCTGCCGTCCGGTGTGGTAGCGGACCCGGCGTCGCGAGCACGGCGGGCGTGGCACGTCGCTCACGCCGAGCTCAGCACGGCGAGCCGGTCCGCGTGCACTCAGCTCCACGGTGCCCAACTACCGGACTCTGCGCGTCCCCGGCTCACCCCGACAAGCCGTGAACGCGGGCTCAGGTTAGGCAGCTCGCCGCAGCTCGAACAAGCTCTGCACCGCCCGGCAGAATGTGATTGATGCCAATGCCAAAATCCGGCATGTCGGCGTAACAGGGTCAGCGCGCCGGACGCTGTTTTCTCCGCAAGGTGATCAACGCCCGTCCGGTCAGAAGTGCTGAGGCAGGTCGAGGAACGCGGCCAGCCGGATCACGCCGGCGCCCCCTGGTCGCGGCTCGCTGTCCGGAGCCCTGGCCGGAACGGTCACCGCCGCCCAGTCCGCGGTGCGTCGCCGACTGGGGACGACAAGGCCCAGGGCAGCGCGGTGTGGTCGGTGGCGAGGGTGCGTAGGCGCGCCTGGATGGCGGTACGTGCCCGCAGGTAGGCGACTGCCTCGTCATGGAGTAGCGAGACGCTGTTGGCGGTCTCCATGAAGGCGATCAGCTCGAAGGCGAGCTGCTCCGCGTCGGCGACCTCGATGAGCTGGCCGAGCTGGCGGGCGTCTTCGACGGTGCGGGCAACCAGGCGCCGCCAGTCCAGGACGGCGGCGGCAACAGCGTCCCGGACTCGGCCGGGGCGAGCTTCGAACTCGGCAGCGACGGTGAAGAAGAAGCAGCCGCCCGGGAAGACTCGCCGCTGCGAGTAGGTCAACCAGCTCTCGCACAGCCGCCACACCCGCTCGAGCCCCGGTGGGGTGCTCAGCGCCGGTTGGACGACCTCCGTGATGAATACCTGGGCGGCGGCTCGCACGGTGGCGAGCTGAAGCTCCTCCTTGGAGCCGAAGTAGCCGAACAGTCCGCTCTTGCTCAGGCCCAGTTCGCCGGAGAGCCCGCCGATGGACAGGCCCTCCAAGCCGTTGCGTGAGGCGATGTCCGCCGCCCTGCGCAGGATCACATTCCGCGCCTGCTCGTCTCGCGGTCGCCCGGTCATGCCCACCCCTTCGCGTACGAACGTTCGGTAACGATACTCCACGAACTGCCCGCAGGACTGGTAGGTTCACGACCTAGCACGAACGTTCGTGCGGGAAATGATGGGCCATGATCAACACTGGCACAGCTCGCGAACCACCCCGTCGGCCCGCGCCGACGCCCCCACACCTCGGTCACAGATGAGGAAGAAAATGACGATCGCCGTATCGCTCGTCGGATCGGCCCTGAACGCCGTATCCCTGCTGGCCCCGCAGACGGCCGGCAAGGCCGCCCTCGCGCTGTGGCGCCGCCCGATGCGACGCGGCACGGTACGGACCATCGAGCGCGAGACGCACGACGCGGCCGTCGCCGAACGGATCTCTGTCAACGGTAAGGATGTGGCGACCTACCGCTGGGGCGACGGCGCGAAGCCGGTGTTGATGGTGCACGGCTGGCAGTCGCGCGGGTCCCGGTATGCGGGATTCGTACCCGTGCTGCAGGACCTGGGGTTCAGCCCCGTCACCTTCGATGCCCCCGGACACGGGGATTCCGGCGGCACCTCCATGACGATCCTCGAGTACGAGGAAGTGATCCGCCAGCTGCAGGCCCGTTACGGCCGCTTCGAGGCCATCGTCGCCCATTCCTTCGGGGTCCCGTGCGTCTTCCACGCCCTCCGCAACGGCGTCGGGGCCGGGCGACTGGTGGCCATCAGCGGCGTAGCCGAATTCGAATTCCTGGTTGACGAGTTCAGCCGGCAACTCGGCCTCTCCCCACGGATGCAGCAGGAGCTACGCCGCCGAATCGAGGAAGATCTGTTCCCGCGCGAGACGGAGATCTGGGAACGATTCTCCTCGGCCTATCAGCCGGCCAGCCTCGACATCCCCATCCTTGTCATCCACGACGAAGGTGACGACTGGGTGCCGCTGGCGCACGCCCACCGGATCACGGCCGCTCACGGGGCTCGGCTCGTCGTCACCCGCGACCTCGGGCATCGCGGGATTCTGGGCCAACCGCAAGTGATCGACGCGGCCGTGGAATTCATCACCTCCGACGTCGCGAGCCCCACTCTGCACGGTGTCGACAGGCCGGTCAGAAGTGCTGGAGCAGGTCGGTGAACGCGGCCAGCCGGATCACCCCGGTGTCGCCCGGGTCAAGTTCGTCGTGCTCCAGCACCCAGGTGTTCTCGTTCGGGATGAACACCGCGTTCAATCCTGCCGCGCGGGCGGGCAGGATGTCCGACCGCGGCGAGTTGCCGATCATCCACGCGCCCGCCGGGTCGAAGGCGTGCTCGCTGGCCAGCCAGCGGTAGGTGTCCACGTCCTTCTCCGGCACGATGTGCGCGGCCCGGAAATGGTGCAGCAGCCCGCACGCGTCGAGCTTGCGCTGCTGCTCCTCCCGCTCGCCCTTGGTCAGCAGCAGCAGCTCGTGCCGGGTGGCGAGGTCGTCCAGGGTCTTCGCGACCCCGGGCATCAACTCGACCTGGTGGCCGATCAACGCCACCGCGAGGCCCTCGATCTCCGCGCGCTCCCGCTCGGTGGCCGGGCGCTGCCGCAGCTTCTCCAGGCACTCCCCCAGGCTGCGCAGGAAGACCTTGCTTCCGTAACCGTGCGCCACGGCGTTGGCCCGCTCGATGTCGTCCAACACCGCCCGGATCTGCACTCGGTCCAGAGTCGGGTGGTCCAGCCAGTCGAGGAAGCCGTCGATCACCCGCTCGAAGAGCACGTTGTTTTCCCAGAGCGTGTCGTCGGCGTCGAAGACGAGCACCTTTGCCTCGCGGCGCTGTGGCATCGCGTGACCCTTTCCGTGTGGCGGACCGGGACACGCTACTGCCCGCCGGGCGGGCAGGACATCCGGGTTTTCCGTCGGCGGCCGCTCAGCGGCGCAGGGTCAGGATCAGGTCGGCGACCAGCGCGGTCCACCCGGTCTGGTGCCACGCCCCGAGCCCGGCGCCGTTGTCGCCGTGGAAGTACTCCGGGAAGGCGATCAGGTCCCGCCAGTCGGGATGGGTCTGGAAGAGCTGGCAGGCGCCGTAGATCGGGCGCCGGCCCCAGCCGTCCCGGGTGAACAGCGCGATCAGCCGGGCGGAGAGGTCGTCGGCGACCTCGTCCAAGGTCCGCTTCTGCCCGGAGCGGGTCGGGTACTCCACCTGCAGGTCGTCGCCGAAGAAGGCGGCGTAGTCGCGCAGCGCGCTGACCAGCAGGAAGTTGGTCGGCATCCAGATCGGGCCGCGCCAGTTCGAGTTGCCGCCGAACAGGCCGCTGGTCGACTCGGCCGGCTCGTAGCCGACGCTGAACTCCTGACCGCCGAGGGTCACCGTGAACGGCTTGTCCAGGTGGGCGCGGGACAGCGTACGCAGGCCGTACTCGGAGAGGAACTCGTCGGTGTCGAGCATCCTGGCCAGCAGCCGGACCACCTGATCGGGCCCGACCATGGACAGCAGCCGCTGCTGGCGGCCGTCGGGGCCGATGCGGCGAGCGCCGATCACGTCGGCGTACTCGGGGCGGTTGGTGAGGAACCAGCGCAGCCGGGCGCCCAACTCGGGCAGCCGGTGCAGGGTACGCGCGGTGAGCCGGGTGGTCGCCGCCAGCGGCAGCAGCCCCACCACCGAGCGGACCTTCAGTGGCACCTTCGTACCGTCGGCCAGCCGGAGCACGTCGTAGAAGAAGGCGTCCTCGTCGTCCCAGAGCCCCTGGTCGTACGCGGCGGCGGCGATGTACGCGAAGTGCTCGAAGAACTTCGTGGCGATGTCCTCGTACGCCCGGTCGTGCTCGGCGAGCACGATGGCCATGTCGAGCAGGTTCAGCGCGTACATGCCCATCCAGCCGGTGCCGTCGGACTGTTCGAGCACCCCGGCGACCGGCAGGGCGGCCGAGCGGTCGAACGGGCCGACGTTGTCCAGCCCGAGGAAGCCGCCCTCGAAGACGTTGTTGCCGCCGGTGTCCTTCCGGTTGACCCACCAGGTGAAGTTCAGCAGCAGCTTGTGCATCACCCGGGCCAGGAACTCGTGGTCCCGGCTGCCGTCGATCTCGAACACCTTCAACGCCGCCCAGGCGTGCACGGGCGGGTTGACGTCCCCGAACGCCCACTCGTACGCCGGGATCTGCCCGTTGGGGTGCAGATACCACTCGCGTAGCAGGAGCAGCAGTTGCTCCTTGGCGAAGCCGGGATCGACGCGGGCGATGGTGACGCAGTGGAAGGCCAGGTCCCAGGCCGCGTACCAGGGATACTCCCAGGGGTCGGGCATGGAGATCACGTCGAAGCTGCTCATGTGCCACCAGGCGCTGTTGCGCCCGTGCCGGCGTCCGGCCGGTGGCGGCGCGGAGCCCGGATCGCCCTCCAACCACCGTTTGACGTCGAAGTGGTAGAACTGCTTGCCCCACATCAGCCCGGCGATCGCCTGCCGGGCCACCAGGGCCTCATCGGCGCTGGCCCCGGCCGGGATGACGCTGTCGAAGAAGCGGTTGGCCTCGGCGCGGCGCGCCCACAGCACGCTGTCGAAGTCGTCACCGAGATCCGCCCCGGGCGGCGGTGCGCTCGCCGGCGGCGGGGCGGTCCGGGTCAGCCGCAGCCGGATCTGTCGCTGCTCGCCGGCCGGCACGTCGAGCACGTAGTGCAGGGCGCCCTTGGTGCCCTCCAGGTCCGGGTTGACGGTTTCCGCGCCGGCCACCACGTGGTCGTTGATCCCGTCCTTCGGGTACGGCGACCGCCCGGGCAGCCCCCACAGCCGCTCGGCGTTGGAGTCGTTGTCGCACAGCAGCGGGATGGGCTCCCCGTCGCCCTCCAGCAGGAGCTGCCCGAGCACCCAGTGATCGCCGACCAGCCGGGCGCCGGCGGCGGGACCGGCCGCAGAGCCGACGATCGCCGGCACCCGGTCACCGCCGGGCAGCCCCCACGACCACGTGTTGCGGAACCACAGGGTGGGCAGCACGTGCAGGGTCTCGTCCCGGTCCCCCCGGTTGCCGACCGTGATCAGGATGCACAGGTCGGTCGGGGACGCCTTCGCGTAGTCGACCGTCACCGCCCAGTACCGGTCGTCGTCGAAGATCCCGGTGTCGACCAGTTCGTACTCGGTGTCCTCGCGGCCGCGCAACGCGTTCACCGCGACCAGCTCGTCGTAGGGGAACGCGGCCTGCGGGTAGTGGTAGCGCCAGCGCAGGTACGAGTGGGTCGGGGTGGAGTCCTCGTACCACCAGTACTCCTTGACGTCCTCCCCGTGGTTGCCGCCGTCGCCGCCGAGGCCGAACATCCGCTCCTTGAGGATCGGGTCCCGCCCGTTCCACAACGCCAGGGCGAAACAGAACGTCTGCCGGTCGTCGCACACGCCGGCCATGCCGTCCTCGTTCCAGCGGTACGCTCGCGAGCGCGCGTGATCGTGGGGAAAATAGTCCCAGGCCGTGCCGTGTTCGCTGTAGTCCTCCCGTACCGTCCCCCAGGCCCGCTCGGACAGATAGGGACCCCATGCGCGCCAGTCCCGCACCCCGGCGTCAGCCTGGGCGAGCCGGTGCCGCTCGGGATCGGGAGTCGCGGAGGTCGCACGGTCAGTGATCACCTGCACATTCTCGACGCCGCCGGGGTACTTCACCACGGTGGCCATTGTCGTCGTGGCGTGCAGCACCTCGCCGCAGGTGGAGGAAAGTTGATCGACATTCGTTTCGGCCCGCAGGTCTGCGGGGAGCTGTCGGCCTCCTCGACGCGGGAGTGGTTGGTCACCGACGGCCTGGGCGGCTACGCCATGGGCACGGTCGGCGGGCTGCGTACCCGCCGCTACCACGGGCTGCTGGTGGTGGCCGGTGAGACCACGGCCAGCCGCCGGATCGGGCTGGTCAGCCTGGACCCCGCGGTGGTGCTGCCCTCCGGCGGGCGGGTGCGCCTCGGCGCGCACGAGTGGTCCTCCGGGGCGGTCGACCCGCGCGGTTTCGAGCTGCTGGAACGCTTCGACCTGACCGACGGGGTGCCGCGCTGGCGGTGGCGGATCGGCGAGGTGGTCATCGAGCGGGAGATCGTCATGGCGTACGGCCGGCCCTGCGTGGCGGTGGTGCACCGGCTGGTCGCCGGCGGCCCGGTCCGGCTGGAGCTGGCCGCCGCCTGCACCTGGCGCGACGCGCACGGCGAGCGCCGCGCGGACGGTCCGGCGCCGCGGCTGGAACCGGTGGCCGGCGGGGCGGTGGTCGAGGGCGCGTTCCGGCTGGCCGGGCCGGACTGGACGCCCGAGGGTCAGTGGTGGCTGGGCGTGCGCCACCGCGAGGAGGCGGCGCGCGGTCTGCACCCGGACGAGGACCTCTGGCACGCGGGCCGGTTCTCCGGAGCGCTCGACGAGCCGGGCGCCACGGTGTCGGTGCTGGCCTGGGCGGGCGACCTGGCCGAGGAGCCGCCGCCGGCGACCGCGCTGGTCGAGTCGGCCCGGCGGCGCAACCGGGCGGTGGTGGCCGCCGCGAGACCGGACGATCCGGTCGAGGCCACCCTCGCCCTGGCCGCCGACGCGTTCGTGGTCCGCACCGGCGCCGGGCCGGACGTGGTAGCCGGCTACCCGTGGTTCGGCGCCTGGTCGCGGGACACCATGACGGCGTACGAGGGGCTGTTCCTGTGCACCAACCGCGCCGAGGAGGGGCGCGAGCTGCTGCGCGCGTACGCGGCGACGCTGTCGGAGGGGATGCTGGCGAACACCGCCGACACCGGGCGGGTGGAGTACAACACCGTCGACGCGACGCTGTGGTTCCTGCACGCGGTGACCCGGCACGTCACCGTTACCGGGGACACCGACCTCGGCGCCGAGCTGCTGCCCACGCTGCACGCCGTCGTGGAGGCGCACCTGACCGGCACCCGGTACGGCATCCGGGTCGACCCGGCGGACGGGCTGATCACCCAGGGCGGCACCCCGGGCACCGCGCTGACCTGGATGGACGCCCGGGTGCACGGGATGCCGGTGACCCCGCGCACCGGCAAGCCGGTGGAGGTGAACGCGCTGTGGGTCAACGGGCTGGCCGGGGTCGCCGAGCTGACCGGGCTGCTCGGGCGGGAGGCCACCGCCCTGTGGGGTCTGCACACGAAGGCGTCCGGGGCGTTCCGGGAACGGTTCCCGGCGCCGGTGGGCTGGCTGCACGACGTGGTGGACGCCCCGGCCTACCCCCTCGGCGCGGCGCCGCACCACGACGACGACCTGCTGCGCCCCAACCAACTGCTCGCCTGGTCGCTGCCGTACGCCCCGCTCGAACCGGACGAGGCGACGCTGCGCCGGGTCGCCGAAGGGCTGCTGACGCCGCTCGGGCCGCGCAGCCTCGCCCCCGGCTGCCCCGGCTTCGTCGGCCGGCACCGGGGCGGACCGGCCGACCGGGACTCCGGCTACCACATGGGCACGGTCTGGCCGTGGCTGATCGGGCCGTTCGTCGACGCGTACCGCCGGGCCGGGCTGCCCACCGACGACCTGCTGGTGGGTCTTGAGGCGCATCTGGTGGAGTTCGGCCTGGGCTCGGTGAGCGAGACGGCCGACGGGCTCGCGCCGCACGCCGGCACCGGCTGCCCGTTCCAGGCCTGGTCGGTCGCCGAGCTGCTCCGCGTCCACCGGACCCGCTGACCCCCGCTGTTACAGACCGGCAATCATCACGTCTCCGCTGGTTATCGACCGCTCGGCAGGATGGGCGGTGTCTCGGCACGACGGTGGGCACCGACGCGGTGCCGGCCCTCGCGCGGGACGGGAACCACAACTCAAAGGGGGCCTGCATGTCAGCGGACACCGACGTGATCGACATCCAGCCCGCCCGGCACCGGCGGGTGCTGATGCTCTCCTGGGAGTACCCACCCGTGCTCGTCGGTGGCCTCGGCCGCCACGTGCACGCTCTCTCGATCGCCCTGGCCGCCGCCGGCCACGAGGTCACCGTCGTCACCCGGCACGCCGACGGCGCCCCCCTGGAGGAGTACGCCGACGGCGTACGGATCCTGCGCGCCCCCGAGGACCCCGTCCGCTTCCCCCTCGCCACCGACTCCCTGCTCGCCTGGACCATGGCGTTCAACCACACGCTCACCCGCACCGCCCTGCGCGCCGCCGAGACCGGCGGCCACGACGTCATCCACGCCCACGACTGGCTCGTCGCCCACACCGCGGTGACCCTGGCCGAGCATCTGGACGTGCCGCTGGTCACCACCATCCACGCCACCGAGGCCGGCCGGCACCAGGGCTGGCTGCCCGAGGAGATGAACCGCACCATCCACGGCGTCGAACACTGGCTCAGCAACGCCTCGACCCGGGTGATCGCCTGCTCCGGATACATGCGCGAGCAGGTCACCCGGCTGTTCGACGTGCCCACCGGTCGCGTCGACGTGGTCCCCAACGGGGTGGACGACCGGGCCTGGCGCCCCCGCCCCCGCGCCGTCGCCGCCGCCCGGGCCCGCTTCGCCGGCGGCGGCCCCCTGGTCGGGTACGCCGGCCGGTTGGTCTACGAGAAGGGCGTGCAGCACCTGGTGGACGCCGTGCCGTACCTGAGCGACCGGCACCCGGGGCTGCGCGTGGTGATCGCCGGCGACGGCCCGTACCAGGGGGACCTGGTCGACCAGGCGCGGCGGCTGCGTCTCGGCGACACGGTCCGGTTCGCCGGCTTCCTGGACGCCGCGCAGCTCCCGGCGGTGCTCGCCGCCACCGACGCGACCGTCGTCCCCAGCCTCTACGAGCCGTTCGGCATGATCGCCCTGGAGGCGGCCGCCGCCGGGGCGCCGCTCGCGGTGGCGCACACCGGTGGGCTCGCCGAGATCGTCGAGCCGGGGGTCACCGGGGTTACCTTCCCGCACAGCGACCCGGACGCCCTGGCCGGCGCGGTGGATCAACTCCTCGGCGACGAGATCTTCGCCCGCCGGGTGGCCCGCCGCGCCCGCACCATGGTCGCGGAGCGGTACGGCTGGGCGAGCGTCGCCGCCCGGACCGCCGCCAGCTACGCCGTCGCCCGTCGGGAACACGACGCGTTCCAGGCCCGCCGGGCCGGCACCCTGCTGGCCGGTGGCCGAGCCGCCATCACCATCCCCGACGGAAACCTGCTGACCGGCGCCGCGAGCTGAACCAGCATCCCTCCCCAGTGGACCGTCCGGGCGATGCCCCTCGACCCGACCGCGTGACTACAGTGGCGTAGTTTTGTCGATCAAGATCCCTGGGGAGGGCGAACCAAGATGATGGGACCGTCCCACGCGCTGTCCGGCGCGGCGGTGTGGCTGACTGGCTCCTGGGCGTTGGAGCAGTTCGCCGACTACCACCAGACGCCGCTGGCGCTGGCGGTGGGCACCGCGGTGTGCGCGGGCGGGGCGCTCCTGCCCGATCTCGACCTCTCCGGCAAGGTGACCCGCAACCAGGGCGGCGCCACCGTGGCGCGCACCTTCGGCGTGGTCAGCCTCTTCATCGCCGAGGTGATCGAGAAGATCTCGCTCGGCGTCTACTACGCCACCAAACTCAGCAAGGACCCGCGCCGCAACAACGGGCACCGGACCCTGACCCACACCCTCCCGTTCGCCGGGCTGCTCGGCTGGGGCACCACCGCGCTCTGCGCCCACTATGGCAAGTGGGCGGTGGTCGGCATCCTCTTCTTCATGATCGGCCTGGCCCTGCGCGGGCTCTTCGACAAGTGGGCCGAGCGGGCCGGCTGGGTGATCATCACCCTGGTCTCGGCCGCCGCCGCCTGGTTCACCTTCGCCAACCTCCCCGGCGACCGGGGCTATCCGCTCATCGGCACCGCCGTCGGGGTCGGCTGCGTCGTACACATCCTCGGCGACATGATCACCCGGGCCGGGGTGCCGATCCTCTGGCCCATCCCGATCAAACGGCGGATGTGGACCATGATCGGGCTGCCCAACAGCATCGCGCTGCGCACCGGCAGCAAGGCCGAAGTCGTCGTGCTGCGCACCGCGCTGACCGTCGTCGCGGCGCTCGCGGCGGTCGGGCTGGTCGCACCGTCCCTGTTGCACCGGTTCAACATCGACGGTTGAGTCCGGGCGGCCCTCGCCCGCTCGCCGGGAATCGGGCACCGGCCCGGTCCTGGCGCGCGTTCTGCCGGCACCACAAGGCCGCGCTGGTCGGCCTGGTCATCGGCTGAGTCGCCCGCCGACCAGGCCGGATCTCTCCTCGTCACCCGCTATTGACGGACGTGGAACACGTGGCCTACCGTTCGTCGAAACGCTTCGTCGAAGCGCTTCGACGAACGCCCGGGACCGCTGGGAACCGCCGCCGGAGGAGGTGCGGGATGGCCACCATGCAGGACGTCGCCCGCCTCGCCCGGGTGTCGGTCAGCACCGTGTCGTACGTGCTCACCAGCGCTCGACCCATCTCGCAGGCGACCCGCGAGAAGGTGCTCGCGGCCATGGCCGAGCTGGACTACCAGCCGCACGCCATGGCCCGCGGCCTGGCCAGCCGGCGCAGCCGCATCGTCGGCCTGCTGCTGCCGATGGACGAGCGCGGCCTCGGCGCCACCGAGACCGCGTTCGTCACCGGCGCGGCCGCCGCGGCCAGCGCCGCCGGCTACCACCTGGTCCTCTCCCCCGTCGGCGTCGACGACCTGGACGAGCTGCGCCGGCTGGCCAGCCAGCGAATGCTCGACGGCGCACTGCTGATGGAGGTGCAGCTCGCCGATCCCCGGGTGGCCGTCCTCCAGGAGGTCGGCGTGCCGCTGGTGCTCATCGGCCGCACCGAGGACCCGTCCGGACTGTCGTACGTCGACATCGACTTCGACCGCACGGTTCGCGACGCCGTCGACCACCTGGTCGGCCTCGGCCACCGCCGCATCGCCTACGTCAACCACTCGACCGTGGCCCTCGCCGACGGCTACGGACCGGCGCTGCGTACCCGGGACGCGTTCGCCGCGGCGATGGCCGGGCACGGCCTGGCGCCGCTGATGATCCCCGCCGAGGACAGCGCCGCCGGCGGGCGGACGGCGGTCGCCGCCGCCTTCGCCCAGGCCCCCGACCTGACGGCGGTCCTCGCGATGAACGAGAGCGCGGTCTTCGGCATCCTCGGCGAGCTGGCCGGCCGGGGCCTGGCCGTCCCGGGGGACGTCTCGGTGGTCTCCATGGTCACCTCGCCGCAGGTGGCCGAGTTGGCGACCCCGGCGCTGACCGCGATGACCTCGCCCGGTTCGGCGCTGGGCCGGATCGCGGTCGAGACGCTGCTGCGGCATCTCGACGCCGACAACGGCGAGGTCCACCAGCAACTGCTGCCCTGCGTGCTGGAGGTCCGCGGGTCGAGCGGACCGCCCCGAGCGGCGGGCGTGGACGACACCGCCGGGGCCGGCACTACCAGGCCGGAACCGGCACGCACCGAGGAAGCAGCCCGCCGCCGCGCTGCCACGCGGCGACGGGCCTGAAGGAGTACCGGCTCGATACTCACCGAGGAGGATAGCAATGAAGCGACTCCGGAGAGTTGCCGTGGCGGCCGTGGTGGCCGCGCTCGCGGCGACCGGCGTGACCGCCTGCGGCGGTGACGACGGCGAAGGCGGCAGCGGGGCGAAGGTCCTCAAGCTCTGGCACTACGAGGGCGCGAACAGCGCGATGGGGGTCGCCTGGGACAAGGCGATCGAGATCTTCAAGCAGGAGCACACCGGCGTCGAGGTGCGCTTCGAGCGCAAGGCGTTCGAGCAGATCCAGCAGAACGCCGCCATGATCATCAACTCGTCCGAGGGCCCGGACGTGATGGAGTACAACAAGGGCAACGCCACCGCCGGGCTGCTCTCCTCGCAGGGCCTGCTCACCGACCTCACCGAGCAGGCCACCAAGCGGGGCTGGGACAAGGCGCTCAGCCCCAGCCTGCAGACCACCGCCCGGTACGACGACAAGGGGGTGATGGGCTCGGGCAACTGGTTCGGCGTGCCGAACTACGGCGAGTACGTGACGGTCTACTACAACAAGGACCTGTTCAGCAAGCACGGCGTGCAGGTGCCCACCACACTCGACGAGATGGCCAGGGCGATGGACACCTTCGTCGGCAAGGGCGTCACCCCGCTGGGCACGGCCGGTGCCGAGTACCCGGCCGGCCAGCTCTTCTACCAGCTCGCCCTGGCCAGGGCGGACCGGGCGTTCGTCGACAACTACCAGCTCTACAAGAACCCGGTCGACTTCCACGCCGACCCGCTCCGGTACGGCGCGGAGACCTTCGCCGAGTGGGTGCGCAAGGGCTACGTGTCGAAGGACGCGGCCAGCGCGAAGGCGGAGGACATGGGCACCGCGTTCATCGCCGGCAAGACGCCGATGATCGTCTCCGGCAGCTGGTGGTACGGCCGGTTCAAGGACGAGATCAAGTTCGACTGGGACACCTTCCTGTTCCCCGGCAACACCCTGAACGCCGGCTCGTCGGGCAACATCTGGGTGGTCCCGGCCAGCAGCAAGGCCAAGGACCTGGCGTACGACTTCATCGACATCACCATGCGCCCGGAGATCCAGGCGCTGATCGCCAACAACGGCGGCGTACCGGTCGCCGGTGATCCCGCCAAGGTCGGCGACCCGAAGGACCGGAAGCTGATCGAGGACTTCAACAAAATCAGCGCGCAGGACGGGTTGGCGTTCTACCCCGACTGGCCGGTGCCCGGCTACTACGACGTCCTCGTCGCCGGCTTCCAGAGCCTCATCAACCAGTCCAAGTCACCCGAGCAGGTGCTCGACGCGATCGCCAAGCCCTACCGGGACGGCGTCGCGGAGATCAAGCGCAACTGACGACGGCGGGGCAGGCGCTCCGGCGCGACCCGAGCGCCTGCCCACCCGGAAGGACCCCCATGGCAGTGCCCGACACCGTCGTCGCCCGCCAACGGGCGACCACGGCACCCCCGACACCGACGGCCGGCCCGCCGCGCCGCCGTCGGTCCCGCCCCGACGCCGGGTACTGGCTCTATCTGGTTCCCGGCGCGATCCTCTTCCTGCTCGTCATCGGCGGGCCACTGGTCTACACCGGCTACCTGTCCCTGACCCGGTGGTCCGGCATCGGCGACCCCACCTTCATCGGTCTGGACAACTACCGCGACCTGCTGCACGACGAGGTGTTCTGGACGTCGTTCCGCAACACGCTGGCGATGATCGTCGCGATGGTGCTGCTACCCACCCTGATCGGGCTGGTGCTCGCCGCGGTGCTCTTCGACACCATCGGACGCCGGTTCCGCCCGCGCACCGCCGCCGCGCTGCGGGCCGCCTTCTACCTGCCGCAGGTGCTGCCGGTGGTGGTGGCCGGCATCGTCTGGGGCTGGATCCTGCGCCCCGACGGCGCGTTCAACGGGCTGCTCGACAAGATCGGCCTCGGTTCGCTGCGCCACGACTGGCTCGGCGACCCGGACACCGCGCTGCCCATGGTGATGGCGGTGATGATCTGGGTGCAGCTCGGCTATCCGGTGGTCGTCTTCATGGCGGCGCTGGAGCGGGTCGACCCGGAACTCTACGAGGCGGCGGAGATCGACGGCGCCGGCTGGTGGCGTCGGTTCCGGGCGATCACCCTGCCGCAGATCCGGCCGGAGACCTTCGTGGTCGGGCTGACCTGCACCATCGCCGCGATGAAGGTGTTCGGGCCGATCTACGCGCTGACCCGGGGCGGCCCGGAGAACGCCACCAACGTCCCGTCCTACTTCGCCTACTACACCTTCTTCAAGAAGCTGCACGTCGGCTACGGCTCGGCGATCTCGATGGCGCTCACGCTGATCATCGTCGTGGTGAGCGTGCTGTTCATCCGGGCGCAGAACCGGGCCGAGCGGCGGGACGGGGCGCTCTGATGGCCGTCACCCTCACCCCGGCGGCCGGCACCGGCCGCCGCGCCCGGCGGGCCCCGGACCGGCACCATCGCGGCGTCACCCGGTGGATCGTGTTGGTGCTGGTCACCGCCGCGGCGCTGGCGATGCTGGTGCCGTTCGCGTTCATGCTGCTCAACGCCTTCAAGTCGCCCGGCGACTACTCGACCAACGGCCCGCTGAGCTGGCCGTCGGAGTTCTACACGAAGGGGCTGCGGACCTACTGGGAGCAGGTCGACTTCCCGCTGAAGCTGTGGAACTCGATCCTCATCTCCGGCTCCGTCGCGGTGTTCGCGGTGCTCGTCTCGCTGCTCAACGCGTACGCGCTGGGCGTCGGCCGGGTCCGCGGCCGGCTCTGGATCATCGGCCTCTTCCTGCTGGCCAACATGATCCCGCAGGAGTCACTGATCTACCCGCTTTACCACTTCGCCAAGCAGGCCGGGCTCTACAACACCCGCCTCGCCGTGATCATCATCTTCACGGTCATCCAGAGCGCGTTCGGCACGTACCTGCTCGCCTCGGTGCTCGGCACCTTCCCCCGCACCCTGCTGGAGGCCGCGGCGCTGGACGGTGCCGGAAAGTGGCGGATCCTGTGGCGGGTGGTGCTGCCCAACCTGCGGCCCACCCTCTCGGTGCTGCTCGTCTTCTTCTTCATCTGGACCTGGAACGAGTTCCTCATTCCCCTGGTCATGCTCATCGACAACCAGACCCAGACCGTCCCGGTCGCGCTCGCGTCGTTGCAGGGCGACCGGTTGATGGACGCCCCGACCACCAACGCCGGTTCGCTGATCAGCCTCGTCCCGGCGATCCTGTTCTTCCTCATCTTCCAGCGCACCCTGGCGCGCGGCATCACGGCGGGAGCTGACAAGTGAAGTTCACCGATGGGTACTGGCAGCTGCGGCCCGGGGTCAGCGCGCTCCGCCCCGGCACGGTGGAATCGGTGGAGCCGGACGAGCGCGGATTCACCGTGTTCGCGCCCACCGGCCGGATCACCGGGCGCGGCGACACCCTCAACCGGCCGGTGGTCACCGTACGGTTCTTCTCCCCCGCACCCGGGGTGGTCGGGGTGACCATCGGCCACCACTCCGGCGGGCTGCCGCGCGAGCCCCGGTTCGCCCTGGCCGAACGGGCCGACCATCCCGTGCAGGTGGAGGTCACCGGACTCACCGCGACGCTGACCACCGGCGAGCTGACCGCGCGGGTCACGCTGGTCGGCCCCTGGCGGGTCGACTTCCTGCGCGGGGACCGGCTGGTGACCTCCTCCACGGAGCGCAGCATCGGCATCGTCACCGACGCCGAGGGCCGCAAGTACGTGCACGAACGACTGGCGCTGGGGGTCGGCGAGACGATCCACGGCCTCGGCGAACGGTTCGGCCCGTACGTCAAGAACGGCCAGGCCGTGGACATCTGGAACGCCGACGGCGGCACGGCCAGCGAGCAGGCGTACAAGAACGTGCCGTTCTATCTCAGCAGCGCCGGGTACGGGGTGTTCGTGGACCACCCGGAGCTGGTCTCCTTCGAGATCGGCTCCGAGGTGGTGTCGCAGACCCAGTTCAGCGTGGCGGGGCAGTCGCTGACCTACCACGTGATCGACGGTCCGACCCCGAAGGACGTGCTGCGCCGGTACACGGCGCTGACCGGCCGGCCGGCGCGGGTGCCGGCGTGGTCGTACGGGCTGTGGCTGTCCACCTCGTTCACCACCTCCTACGACGAGAAGACGGTGACCGAGTTCATCGACGGGATGGCCGAACGGGACCTGCCGCTTTCGGTGTTCCACTTCGACTGCTTCTGGATGCGCCAGTTCCACTGGGTCGACTTCATCTGGGATCCGGAGACCTTCCCCGACCCGGAGGGCATGCTGCACCGGCTGCACGAACGTGGCCTGAAGGTCTGTGTCTGGATCAACCCGTACATCGCCCAGCGGTCGTACCTGTTCGAGGAGGGCAGGCGAGCCGGCTACCTGGTCCGCAACCCGGACGGCTCGGTCTGGCAGTGGGACAAGTGGCAGGCCGGCATGGCGTTGGTCGACTTCACCAACCCGGACGCGGCCCGCTGGTTCGCCGACAAGCTCAGGGTGCTGCTCGACATGGGCGTCGACTGCTTCAAGACCGACTTCGGCGAGCGCATCCCGACCGACGTGGTGTGGCACGACGGCGCCGACCCGCAGCGGATGCACAACTACTACTCGTACCTGTACAACCGGACCGTCTTCGAACTGCTGGAGGCGGAGCGCGGTGCGGGCGAGGCGGTCGTGTTCGCCCGGTCGGCGACGGCGGGCGGGCAACAGTTCCCGGTGCACTGGGGCGGCGACTGCGAGTCCACCTTCGTCGCGATGGCCGAGTCGCTGCGGGGCGGGCTGTCGCTGGCCGCGTCCGGGTTCGGCTACTGGAGCCACGACATCGGCGGCTTCGAGGGCACACCCGACCCGGCGGTGTTCAAGCGGTGGATCGCCTTCGGCCTGCTCTCCTCGCACTCCCGGCTGCACGGCTCCGGCTCGTACCGGGTGCCGTGGGCGTACGACGAGGAGGCGGTCGACGTGCTGCGCCATTTCACCCGGCTCAAGCTGCGCCTGATGCCGTACCTCGCGGCGGCGGCCGAGGAGGCGCACTCCGACGGGGTGCCCGTGCTACGGCCGATGATCCTGGAGTTCCCGGACGACCCGACCGCCCCGTACCTGGACCGGCAGTACATGCTCGGCCCGGACGTGCTGGTGGCGCCGGTGCTGAGCGCCGACGGGCAGGTGACGTACTACGTGCCGGCCGGCACCTGGACCCATCTGGTCACCGGCGCGCGGGTGACCGGGCCGGGCTGGGTCACCGAGAAGCACGACTTCGACAGCGTGCCGGTGCTCGCCCGGCCCGGCGCGGTCGTCCCCTTCGGGGCGGTCGACGACCGGCCCGGCTACGCCTGGGCCGACGACGTGCGGCTGCGGCTCTACGCGCCCGTCGAGGGGCAACGGACCCGGGTCCGGGTGCCGGCGCCGGCCGGCGGTGCCGGGGCCGAGTTCGAGGTGCGGTACGAGAACGGGAACGCCGGCGTGGAGCTGGTGTCGGGAGTTTCGTCAGGGTATGCAGTGGAGGTTGCGGAGTGAGCGGACTTGTTTTTCCTGAGGGCTTCGTCTGGGGCTCCGCCACGGCGGCGTACCAGATCGAGGGCGCGGCCAAGGAGGACGGCCGAGGGCCGTCCATCTGGGACACCTATAGCCACACCCCGGGGCGGACCCGCAACGGGGACACCGGCGACATGGCGGCCGACCACTACCACCGCTGGGCCGAGGACGCCGACCAGATCGCCGCGCTCGGGCTCGGCGCGTACCGGTTCTCGATCTCCTGGCCCCGGGTGCAGCCCGGCGGCTCGGGCGGCTTCAACCCCGCCGGGGTGGACTTCTACTCCCGGCTGGTGGACCGGCTGCTGGAGCTCGGCATCCAGCCGGTGGCCACGCTCTACCACTGGGACCTGCCGCAGGAACTGGAGGACGCGGGCGGCTGGCCGGCACGCGACACCGCCAACCGGTTCGCCGACTATGCCGCCGGGATCGTCGGGGCGCTCGGTGACCGGGTGCACACCTGGACCACGTTCAACGAGCCGTGGTGCTCGGCGTACCTCGGCTACGCCTCCGGAGTGCACGCCCCGGGACGTACCGAGCCGGCCGCGGCGCTGGCCGCCGTACACCACCTGAACCTGGCGCACGGCCTCGCCGGCCGGATGATCCGGGACCTCGCCCCGGCGGCCCGGCTCTCGGTCACGCTGAACCTGCACGTGATCCGGCCGGCGTCGGACTCACCGGCCGACCACGACGCGGTACGCCGGATCGACGCGCTCGCGAACCGGGCGTTCCTCGGGCCGATGCTGACCGGCGCGTACCCGGCGGACCTGGTCGCCGACACCGCGACGGTCACCGACTGGTCGTTCGTGCGCGACGGCGACGAGCGGACCGCCGCGGTGCCGCTGGACGTGCTCGGGGTCAACTACTACTCCACCGCCCTGGTCCGCGCCTGGGACGGCGCGTCGCTCCGGTCGGAGGCGGACGGGCACGGCGAGTCGGCCCACACCCCGTGGGTCGGCGCCGCCGACGTCGAGTTCCTGCCCCAGCCCGGTCCGCACACCGCGATGGGCTGGAACATCGATCCGAGCGGCCTGACCGAGCTGCTGCTGCGGCTGCACCGGGACTACCCCGACCAGCAGTTGATGATCACGGAGAACGGCGCCGCGTTCGACGACGTCGTAGCCCCCGACGGCGCGATCCACGACGACCGGCGGGTGGACTACCTGCGCCGCCACATCGCCGCGGTCGGCGACGCGATAGCGGGCGGGGCCGACGTCCGGGGGTACTTCGTCTGGTCGCTGCTGGACAACTTCGAGTGGGCGTACGGGTACGACCGGCGGTTCGGCATCATCCGCGTCGACTACGACACGCAGGCCCGCACCTGGAAGGACAGCGCCCACTGGTACCACCGGCTGGCCACCACCAACCGGCTGCCGGAGGCCTGACCCGCCGCGGAGCTGCCCGCCGGACAGGCGGGCAGCTCGCGCCGGCCTCGCCCGCCCGGCTGGCGGCGGCGTACGCCGGTGCCTGAAGCATCAGTGGGGCGCGAGGGTGCGTTCGCGGCGCTCGGCAACCGGTCTGGCCGCGGCACGACGGAGCCAGGGGCCGGCCAGTAGTCCGACCGTGATCTGGGCGGCGCCCGCGACCACGAGCGTCGGACCGGCGCCGGCCAGGCCGATGACCGCCCCGCCGGCGAGCAGCCCGATCGAGACGGCGCCGTCGTGCACCAGGCTCTCCGCGGCGAAGGCGGCGCGCCGTTCCGCCCCGTCGGTGCGGATGGTGATCAGGCGGTTGAGGGCGGCGATGCCGAGCGGCATGGCGAACCCGCCGGCCGCGGCCAGCACCGCGATCAGCACGAGCGAGGAGGTGACGGCGGGCAGCACGGCGAAGGTCGCGCCGAGCAGGACCCAGCCGGTCGCCATCGTGCCCAGCGGCGGCAGCTGGGGTACGAGCATCGGCGCGAGCAGCGCGCCGATGAGCGATCCCGCGCCGTAGCCGGTCATGCCGGACGAGACGAGCAGCCCGGGTCGGCCGGTCTCGGCGCCGAGGATCGCCAACCCGAGGGTGAAGGCGAACCAGGTGAGACCGCCGACGCCGGCCATGGTCACCGCGCGGCGCAGCTCGGGGTGACGGGCCAGCACGTGCCGTAGCGCCGGAGTGCCGGCGACGCTCTCGGCGCGGGGCGCGGCGGTGCCGCGTACGGTCAGCAGCAGGGCGGCGCCGAGTGCGACGCCGGCCGCCTCCGCCCAGAGCAGCCGGAGCGGCCCACCGACGGTGACCGCCCAACCGGCCAGCGGCGGCGCGAGGATCATGGTGCTGCGGTGCGCGAAGTCCTGCCAGGCCAGCATCCGGGCGGCGACATCGGGACCCGTACCGTCGCAGATGTCGGCGAGCAACGCCCGCTGCCCGGGTCCGCTGAGTGCGGTGGCGGCCCCGGTGATCAGCCCGGCGCCGGCCAGGTGGAGTGGGCCGACGGTGCCGACCGCCGCGCCGACCGGGACGACGAGCAGCCCGAGCACCTGCACCGCGAGCACCCCGGCGAGGGCCCGCCCCGTGGTCAGCCGCTGCCGGAGGCTCCGCGCCCACCACGCCGAGGTGAGCATCGGCAGCCCGACCGCGCCACCGACCAGCCCGGTGGTCCACGCCGATCCGGTCTCGGCGAGCGCGACCAGAGGCAACGCGACCGCGGTGGCACGCTGCCCCAGCCAGGTCACGAAGGTGGTGGTCAACATGGCGGCGATGGCGCGGCGAGGGTTCACGATTTCGATCATGTGGTCGCCACGGCTCGCCCGGTAGCTGGCCGTTTGGCACGCCAGCTCATAACCTGCGCATATGAGCTACCTCCCCACGGTCGATGACCTGCGACTCGTCGAGGCGCTGGCCCGGCACGGATCCGTGGGCGCGGCGGGCCGCGAGATGCGGATCAGCCAGCCGGCGGCGAGCAACCGGCTGGCGGCGTTGGAGCGGCGGATCGGCGAGCGGCTCTTCGAGCGGGACACCACCGGGGCGCGGCCGACCCCGGCCGGGCGGGCGCTGGCGGTCGAGGCCGCCCACGTGCTCGGCCACCTGGAGGCGATCTTCGACCGGACCCGGGCGGCCGCGCGCGGCGAGGTGCTGAGCGTCGGCACCTTTCCGAGCCTGGCCGCGTTGCTGTTCCCCGCCCTGGTCGACCTGCTCGGTGACGTGACCGTGCAGCAGGTCACCGACCACGGCGACCGGCTGGTCGAGTGGGTCGGTGAGGGCTCGCTGGACGCCGCCTTCGTCACCATCGCCAACCAGCTGCGACCGCCAGCCACGGCCACCGCGGCGCCCGTCGCCCACGACCGGCTCGCCGTACTCACCCCGCCCGCAGTACGCCTCGGCGCCGGACGACGGCCGTTCGCCGGCCTCGACGTGGTGGCCCACACGTACGATCCGTCCGCCGACGCGCTGCACCGGCGGCTCTCCGCGCTGGGCGGCCGACCCAGGCCGGCGGCCACGGGCGAGACCGCGGTACGGATGGGCCGGCTGCTCGACTGCCCGGTGGTCCTACCGCGCGGGCTCGCCCTCGCCTACGCGGCCCCGGACGAGCGGGTTTCGCCGGCGCCGGCGCCGGCTCGCTTCACGCTCTTCCTGGTCACCCGGCGTCCCATGCCCTCCGCCCTGGCCACCGTGGTGGACGGGCTGGCCGACCGCCTCGGCCTCGAAGCCGCCTGAGCAGCCTGCCGAGCCGGCCGGTCAGCCAGACCGCCAGGCACCCCGGGTGCTGGTGAGGAGCATCCGCCGGCCCGTCACTTCCGCGTCGTTGCGCGCCGTACACCTCGCGTTCATGTTCGGTTCTGACGGAGTTCAAAGGCTGTTCCCAGGTTCAGCTGCTTTTGTCTTTTTCGCTCCCTGCCGTTACGAGATGGGCTTCGAGTATGCGATTGACCTTCCGACGCCGTGCCGTGCCGCCGGATCGCACAGCCGGCACCACACCCCCGGACCCAGAGCATCCGCCGCCGTCAACCGATTTGACTCGCGATCACGGTGACGACGGCGGTCATGCGCTGCGGGCACCGAGCAAGCTGCACGCGTTCAACCGCTACGAGATCAAGTACCTGATGCCGAGTACCGCGGTGTCGGCGCTGCGCACGGAACTCGCCGGACGACTCGACCTCGACAGCAACGGCCTCAGCGGCGGTTACGGCGTCTGGAGCGCCTATTACGACACCCGCGATCTGAGGTTCTACTGGGAGAAGATCGAGGGGTTGAAGTTCCGGCGCAAGCTGCGGATACGCCACTACGGCGATCGCTCCACGATCCACGACGACACCCCGGTGTATGTCGAAATCAAGCAGCGGGTCAATCGGGTCACCCAGAAACGCCGGGTCGCGCTGCCCTACCACCTGGCCCGGGACCTGTGCGATCGCCGAACCATGGTCGAGCACGACCCGTCGCAACGGGCGTTTCTGGAAGAGGTCCTGGAACTGGTCTCCGGGCTGGACCTGCGCCCGGTCGCGATGACCGGCTACCAGCGCGAGGCGTTCATCGGACGCGACGCCGACGCCGGCCTGCGCGTCACCGTCGATCAGCGGATCCGCGGCCGGGACCGCGATTTCCACCTCGGCGCGGACGCCGAGAACCGTCTTGTCGTCCCGGCCCGGCTGGCGGTGGTGGAGTTCAAGGCCAACGAACGCGTCCCGTACTGGCTCACCGACCTCACCGCCGAACTCAACATGTCGGTGGCGCGCATCTCCAAGTACTGCCAGAGCGTCGAGGCGTTCGGCCGCGCTCCCCGATCGATCTTCCACGTTCCCGATGACGATCCCGCCGGTGCCCCCGTACCGGCTTTCTCCGAAAGTGGGGCCTGACCCATGCCGTTCGACGTCCAGGATCTGTCCGGCACGTTCAGCGTCGGTGACATCGCCATCGCACTGTCGCTGTCGTTCCTGCTCAGCGCGATGATCGGCTGGGTCTACCGGTTCACCCACCGCAACGTCTCCTACAGCCAGTCCTATGTGCAGACCCTCGTGATCCTGGGCATGCTCATCGCACTGATCATGCTGGTGGTCGGGTCGAACATCGCCCGTGCCTTCGCCCTCGTCGGCGCGCTGTCGGTGGTACGGTTCCGCAACGCCATCAAGGAGACGCGCGACGTCGGGTTCATCTTCCTCGTCATGGGCATCGGCATGGCCGCCGGCACGAGGTTCTACACCCTCGCGGTCGTCGCCGCCGTAGCGATCAGCCTGATCATCCTGGTGATGTACCGCTTCAACTGGTTCGCCTCCAGCGTCCAGCGGCAGGTCGTCAAGGTCCAGGTCCCGCCGGACGGCAACTACGTCGAACACATCCAGGATGTGCTCATCGCGCACACCAGCGAGTTCGAGCTCGTCAGCATGGAGTCGATCCGCGGCGGTGCCCTGACCGAGATGATGTACACCGTACGGCTCAAGAAGGGCCACGAGCCCGGCCAGTTGATCACCGCGCTCGGTGAGCGCACCGGCGGGCAGCGGGTCACGGTGCTGACCGGCTACGACCAGACGGACCTGTGATGCCACCGTCCAGCCCGCTACGGCGCAGACTGCTGCATCGTGTTCCACTGCGGGTGCGCCACTATTGGAAGCTGCTGGTCACCTGCGGGGTGTTCCTCGTCGCCTGCGCGGTGCTGTTCAGCACCGTCCGGGTCACACCGCTGGTTACCAGCGCCAGCGACAGCCACGCCGACCGGGCCACCCAGGACATCACCGGAACCACTGACCTCTTCGACGCGAGCGTGGCGCACCGCATCGCCCTCACCTTCCGCGACGGCGGCTACCAACGGCTGCTCGACGAGTTCTGGAAGGACGGCGAGAAGGACTTCCTCGAAGCCGACCTCACCATCGACGGCACCCCCGTCCCCAGCGTCGGCATCCGCCTCAAGGGCAACTCCACCCTGGCCGGCCTCACCCGCAACGGCAAGGCCCGCGCCGGCGGGTTCGGCCAGGGCGGACCCGCGGGTGCCCGGCGGGCAGGGCAGCGGAACGGCGACGGCCCCGCCGGCGGCTTCCCTGGCGGTCCTGCGGCAGGTGCACCGGACGGCAACCCGCCGGGTGGTGGCTTTCCGGGCGGGGGTACGCCGAACGGTGGCGTGCCAGGCGGAGATGCGCCAGGAGCCGGCTTTCCCGGCGGTGGGGTGCCGGGCGGCGCCGGAGGTTTCGGCCAGGCCTCGCTCAAGGCCGAGGAACCCGAGACGCTGCCGTGGCTGATCCGCTTCGACGAGTTCGTCGACGGCCGCCGATACCAGGGTCACCGCGAGATCGCCGTGCGGGTCGCCGGCATGGGAGGCGGTACCACCGTACTCAACGAGGCCGTGTCGCTGAACCTGCTGGCCGCGGCCGGGCAGCCCGCCCAGGGGTACGCGTACACCAGCTTCACCGTCAACGACCGCCCCACCACCGCCCGTCTCGTCGTCGAGCACCCCGACGAGGGCTTCGCCGACACGATGGGCGGCTCCGGCGTGCTCTACAAGAGCCTCGCCACCAGCCAGTTCACCGACCAGGGCGATGACCCGACCAGCTATGCCGACGACTTCAAACAGATCACGATGAAGGGCAGCCAGGACCTCCAGCCCGTCATCAACCTCATCAGGTGGGTCAACACCAGTGGCGACGCCGATTTCGACCGCCACCTCGCCGATCACGTCGACGTGCCAGCCTTCGCCCGTTACCTGGCCGCGCAGAACCTGCTGCTCAACTTCGACGACATGGCCGGCCCTGGCCGCAACTACTACCTCTGGCACGACCTGAGCACCAAGAAATTCACCGTCGTCGGCTGGGACTACAACCTCACCTTCGCCGGCAGCGCCACCCAGGGCCCCCACGACTCAGCCAACATGGGTGGCCGTTTCCCGCAGAACGGCGGCGCACCGCCGCAGGGCTTCCAGCCCCCGGGAGGCATGCAACCGCCCGACGGCTTCCAGCCACCCGACGGCATGCAACCACGAGGTGGTGACCCCGCCGGGCCGGGCGGACCAGGCGGCTTCGGTGGGATGGGCGGCAACAAACTCAAGGAACGCTTCCTGTCCAGCGCCGCGTTCAAGACGGTGTACGAGGAAGCCTACCGAGACCTGTACCGCACGTTCTACGCCAGCGCCACCGCACTGAACACCCTCGAGGGCATCACCGAGGTCCTGTCCACCGCGGCCGGATACGACGAAACGAAAAACGGCGCCGACGTTGAACAACTGCGAACCCTCATCCGGCAACGTACCGAGCATCTCGCCACCGACAGCATCATCACCAGCTCGTAGACCGTACGCGGGCGGCAAGGTTCCCAGACGCTGCGGCCGGCGGTGTGAATGCTTCGCACACCGCCGGCCGCAGCCGCCTCCATGCCGGTTCCACACCACCGCTTCGAACCACCTGCCGGTGACCCACGCGGTCAAAGCAAGGAACCGCCGCAGTACCTCGGGTTTTGGCGCGGCGTCCGGTGCAGGGCCCTTGACGGAGTCGCCACCCACACGTTAGATCGGTACATATTTCGACGCTTGAATGAAGGGCTGAAGCCTCGTGCCGCGCGCGGAACGGTCCCGGTCCCGGGCGCTGCCGAGCCGTGCAACGAAGGGATCACGAGGTGTCACGAAGAGTGCTAGGCGCCGGCCTGGTCACCGCACTGTCCCTACTCGCCCTGTCTCCGGCCGAACCGTCCGCCGCAGCGAGCGCGCCGGCGGGGGTGTCCGTCTATCTCACCGACCTCGGCACCAAGACCTACCTGGCACGCCAATCCACCGTGTCCTGGCGGGGCGGGCGGGCCCCGGACGTACCGACGATCACCGTCGACAGCCAGCGGCAATATCAAGAGATCACCGGTTTCGGGGCGTCGTTCACCGACTCCTCCGCCTGGCTCGTCGGCACCCGCCTCGACAGGAAGCAGCGCGACGCGGTGATGCGCGACCTGTTCAGCGGCCAAGGCATCGGTTTGAGCTTCCTGCGCCAACCGATGGGCGCCAGTGACTTCGCGGTGAACGGGAACTACTCGTACGACGACATGCCGGCCGGCCAGACCGATCCGGCGCTCACGCACTTCTCCATCGACCACGACCGGGCGTACATCATCCCGTTGCTCAAGCAGGCTCGCCAACTCAACCCGAAGCTGACGGTGATGGCGTCGCCGTGGAGCCCGCCAGGCTGGATGAAGACCAGCGACTCGATGATCGGTGGAACACTCAAGCCGGACGCCTACCAACCGCTGGCCGACTACTTCACGAAGTTCCTCAAGGCCTACGCGGAGGCAGGCGTTCCGGTCCGCTACATCACCCCCCAGAACGAGCCGCTCTACGTACCCTCCGGATATCCCGGTATGTCGCTCACCGCCGAGCAGCAGAACAACCTGATCAAGAACTACCTCGGCCCGGCACTACGCGACCGCAAACTGCACACCGGGATCCTTGGCTACGACCACAACTGGGATGTCGTCAGCTACCCGGAGACCATGTACGCCGACCCGGCGACGACCGGGTTCGTCGCCGGCACGGCGTGGCACTGCTACGGCGGTGACGTACGGGCACAGTCGATGTCGCACAACAACTACCCCAACAAGCCCGCGTGGCACACGGAGTGTTCGGGCGGCACGTGGGAGGGCGACGAGCAGGCCGGTTTCGCCGGCGCGCTGGGCCTGGTAATCAACAGCACCCGGGACTGGGCAAAGGGTGTCATCCGTTGGAACATGGCCCTGGATCAGAACAACGGACCGACCAACGGCGGCTGCCCGACCTGCCGCGGCGTGGTGACGGTCTCGCAGGACGCGGCCGGCCACTGGTCGTACACCAAGACCGTCGACTACTGGGCGCTCGGTCACGCCAGCAAGTTCGTCCGTCCGGGTGCCCGCCGGGTCGCATCCAACACCCTTGGTGCCGGTGACGTACAGGACGTCGCCTTCGTCAACCCCGACGGTTCCACGGCGCTGGTCGCGTTCAACTCCGCGAACAGCCAGAAGACGTTCCGCGTGCAGTGGGGCAACAAATGGTTCACCTACAGCCTGGCCGGCGGGGCGGCAGCCACGTTCACCTGGACCGGCACCCAGCACGGCAACGTGGACCGAGCCGCGATCGGTTCGGTTGACATTCCGTTGGAAAACCCGGACGGGACACGAGCGCTGATCAGCTACGACTCCGGAATGCTGGCTCAGCAGGCCCAGGTGCGGGTCGGCAACCAATGGCTCGGCTACACGCTCCCCGCGGGCGCGTCGCTCACGGCTCCGACGACCGAGGTGCCGTTGCCCAGGGACGCGTGGACGGTGTCGGCGTCGGCGAGCGAGGCCACCGAGCCACCTGGTGGTGTAATCGACGGCGACCCGGCCACGCGGTGGAGCACGGGTCGCGGCATGCAGCCCGGCGACTGGTTCCAGGTCGACCTCGGCTCGGAGCAGACGTTCAACCAGGTCGTCCTGGACACGACTGGAAGCAGCGGCGACTCCCCGCGGGGGTACGAGCTCTTTGTGTCCAACGACGGCACGAACTGGGGCCAGCCGATCGCGACCGGACCAGGCAGCCCGGTGACCAAGATCCTGATCCCGCAGGTCACAAGCCGCTACATCCGGGTAGTGAACCAGGGCGATGCCGGCAACTGGTGGTCGATCCACGAACTGAACGTGCTCGGGCTCGCCGGTCCGGCGAGCGTGGCGGCAGGCTCGGACAGCGGCGTACAGCGCAAGACTGCCGTGCTGCCCGACGGCACACAGCTGCTTGTCGTCTACAACTCGCACCGCTCCGTCGCCACGTTCGACGTGCCGTGGGGAGACACCACCTACACCTACCGACTGCCGGCCAGCGCCGCCGCGATCTTTACGACGCGCCGAGGCTGAGCGGCTGCCGCTGTGCCGGCCGGAGCACCCCCGGCCGGCACAGCGTCGCGGCCGTCCCTGACCGACGGCCTGGCCGATGCATCCTTACAGGGGACCCGGGTCCGATCGTCGAACGGGGACACATTGACCAGTTCAGGTCTTCCACCCACCCGCAGCGCCCGCACCAGCCTCGGTGAGGCCACTCTCAGCGCCCTCCGCCGCTCTGTCGGGACGCGGACGCGCCGGTTTCTACTCGCGCTCACCCTGCTGCTGGGACTGCTGGCCGCGGCCGGGCTCGCGCTGGCTGGACCGTCCGGCGATCGCACCTTCGCCAAGCTTTCCGATGCGGTCCAGAGCCTGATGTCCGTCATCGTGCCGGCCTTCGGCATCCTGCTCGCCCGCGATCTGAAGCGGGCGTCCGAAAGTATTCGCCTCACGCCCACCCTGCTGGCCGCAACGCTGCTCGCCGCCGTCGTGGGTCTGTTCGGCGTCCTGGTGTGTGCGACGGCCCTCGCGATGGCCACGTCGAGCGCTCAGGACCCGTGGCGGCACGTCGGAACCATCGCGCTGGGCAGTGTCCTGGTCCAGGTGGTCGCCCAGCTTGTGGGCACCGGGCTCGGCCTGCTGACGCGGCGGCCCGTCATCGCGTTCGTCGCCAGCATCGCCCTGCCGCTCGGCCTGTGGCTCCTGCTGGGCTCCGTCGATGTCCTCGGGCCGGCCCAAGCCCTGACTCCGTACGCCTCCGTCCGACACCTGCTCTCCGGCCAGATGAGTGCATTGAACTGGGTCCAGTGGCTCGCCGTCCTGCTCATCTGGGGGGCGGGCCTGAACGTCCTTGGTGCGGCGCGGCTCCGACGCGGGAACCATGGCGGCCGTCCCGCCCCAACTCCCGGCGAGCAGAGCCGGTCGCTGAGCCGGTAACCATCCCGCCTGTCACCGCACGGCAACGGTCAGGAGTTCGTCGGGCCGAGGTGCGCGTCCAGCGCCGCGGTGACGAGCCGGTCGAGGCCGTCGTCACCGTCCGGCTCGGCGGCGTCCAGGGCGAGCTGCAGACTGCCCCACGTCCACAGCTGGGCGATGCCGTGCAGGTTCGACCACAGGGCGGCGGCCGTCACGGCCGGCGGCTGCGTGGTGTCCTGCTCGGCGCGGCATCGGGCGACGAGGTCGACGAGGTCGACGATGCGTTCGAACAGCGGGCGAGTCGACTCCCGCAGCCGTCGTTGGCCCGAGACGTGTTGCTCGCTGTCGAGCAGATCGTGGCGGAACATGAGCTCGAACATGCCGCGATGCTCCAGCGCGTAGCCGACGTACACCCGGGCAATTTCCCGCAGGTGGGCCCGCGCCGAGGTCGCGCCGGTGGTCGTGGCCGCGATCCGGGCGGAGAGGTCCTCGAAGCCGCGCCGGGCGATGGCGGACAGCAGGGCGTGGTGGGTGGGAAAGTGTCGGCGCGGGGCGCCGTGTGACACTCCGGCCCGGCGGGCGATCTCGCGCAGGCCCAGCGACGCGGAGCCCTCGACCATCACGAGTTCCACTCCGACGTCGATCAGCCGCTCCCGGAGGGAGCTCTCACTCTCCATGGACAATGTCTACAAGATTTGCGTAGACAACGTCTACCGCCACCCGGCCGGACAAGCCCGCACTGCGGAAGGCACGGTGTCCCAGAGCTGGATCGGGATCGGATGTCGGCTCAGACTCCCACGCGTTGCTCCGGGACGGACAGCCCATACAGGGCCATCAGTTCGGGGCTGTCGATCCGGCTGCCGTCGGCCACCGAGTCGCAGGAGATGTCCACGATCTGGTCCTTGTGCGCCAGCAGGTACGGCCGGGCGCCGACATCGGCGCTGGCCAGGGTGGCGATGCCGGACCAGTGCCGGCGACCGAAGAGCATCGGGTAGCCGCGCAGCCCGTCGTAGGTGGCGCAGACCAGCACGTCCGGGTAGGGCAGGGCGGCCACTCGCCGGACCGCGACGGCGGTGAGCCCGGGCATGTCGACGGGCACCACGACGACCGCCTCGATCCCCTCGTCGGTCAGCGCGGCCAGACCGGCGCGGATCGAGGACCCGACCCCGGTCCCCCACGCCCGGTTGACCACCACGGTGGCCCCGCTCAGGTCCGCCGTCTCGCGGACCTGGTCGGCCGCCGCGCCGAGCACGAGCACGATCTGCTCGCAGCCCGCCTCGCCCATTGTGTCGATCATCTGGCTGACGAGGGGTTTCTCCCCCTGGTGCAGCAGGGCTTCTGGTCCGCCGATCCGACGGCCTCCACCAGCGGCGATGATCATTCCTGCGATCCGGTTCAGTTGTGCCCCCTCGACCTGGGGGGCGGACCGGGGGCAGCCGCGCCCGGTCCGTCCCGTCGTACGCACAACGGGCCCAACGATCGCCGACCGGACCAGGTAGCGGGGCGAAACGGAAATATAGTGCGGATTACGGCGGCCGACTGGTCCGCCGCTCCGCCGTGACAAGACGTCAGCTCGCGGCGGCCACCGCGATCGGCCTCGGCTGCCGAGGCGTCTGCGGCAGCAGCCGCCGCAGGTCGCCCCCGGTCTCGGCCAGGAAGCCGGCCGCCGTCGCCGAGTAGATCGACATCAGCATCGCTGGCTGGAACGGCAGCAGGCCGTCGGCGTTGGACAGTTCCGCCCGGCGTCGCGCCAGCGACACCGGCCGGTAGGGCAACCCCAACTCGCCGGCGACGCCGCCAGCGGTAACGGCCACCGGGCCGACCAGCTCGTACGCGTGGTCCCGATGCGCGGCCGGCTGTGCTGCCACCTCGACGGCGACATCGGCCAGATCCTGCCGCGCCACCGCGGCCAGCCCGCCCGTGCCGAACGGCGCGGTGATCACCCCGTCGACCGGGGCCACCAGCTGACCGAAGAGCTCGGCGTACAGGCCGTTGCGCAGGATCGTCCAGCTCAGGGAACTCTCCCGCAGCCGGCGCTCGGTCCAACGGTGCGCGAGGGCGAAGGCCAGGTGGTCACCGGCCGTGGTGAGGCTCGTGTAGATGACATGCTCGACACCCTGTTCCTCAGCGGCCCGGATCACCCGGTCGTGCCGGGCGATGACCCGGTCGTCCTCGCCGTACCCGGCCGAGACCAGCACCAGGGTGCACACCCCGGAGAAGCGGAGGGTCGCGGGGTCGTCGAAGTCGACGTGTCGCCCCAGCGCGCCGAACCGCTCCGGCGTACGGGTGCCGGCCAACGGGGCGAGACCGCGCTCCGCCAGCCCGGCGTGGACGAGGGAACCCAGGTGCCCGGAGGCACCGGTGACAAGCAGCATGGATGAGCCTTCCGAGTGGTACTGACCAGGAACTAACCTCATCGTCAGGAACCATCGGCACGGCGACAAGGAGGCATTTCCGTGTCAGCAGGGCACACGCCGGTAACCGACCTGCTCCAGCCGTGCGGCGCGCCGGACCATCCGGACTGCGGGATTCGCGACGTCCTCGACCGGATCGGCGACAAGTGGTCGGTGCTGGCGATCGCCGAACTGTCCACCGGCACCCGGCGCTTCCGAGAACTGCAGCGGGGCATCCACGGCATCTCCCAGCGGATGCTCACCCTGACGCTGCGGCGGCTGGAGCGCGACGGTCTGGTGCTGCGCACCGCGTACCCGACCGTCCCGGTCACCGTGACCTACGAGCTGACCGAGCGGGGCAGGAGCCTGACCTACCTGGTCCGGCAACTCGCCGACTGGTCGCTGGCGAACAAGGACGCGATCGGCGAATCCCGCCGCCGGTGGGACGCGAAGAATCCGGAAGCCGCCATCGCCTGACCCGCCCCGCCACCGCGCCGGGTCACGCCGCGTCCGCGTAGCACTCCACCACGGACAGGTCGAGCGGGAACCGGACCGGGGTGTCGCCAAAGAGCAGCCGGGTGGCCTGGGCGCCCGCGGCGGCGACCGCCGCCGCGACCGCGTCGGCCCGCCCGGTCGGGCAGTGCACGACCACCTCGTCGTGCTGGAAGAAGACCAGCTCGCCCCCGGCTCCGGCGAGGGCCGTCCGGAGTGTGGCCAACAGGGTGGACGCCCACTCGGCGGCGGTGGCCTGGATGACGAAGTTGCGGGTGAACCGGCCACGGGAGCGGGCCGCCCGGGCCCGGGGGCCCTGCGGGTCCGCCCCCGAATCCGGATCCGTCTCCTCCCCGTCGCCGAGGCCCACCGTCCCCGGCGGGCAGGTACGCCCCAGCCACGACCGCACCAGCCCGCCCGCCTCCCCGGTGCGGGCCGCCGCCTCGACGTACCCGAAGGCGGTCGGGTAGCTGCGCTTGAGCACCGCGAGGGCGGGCAGCGCGGCACCACCGGTCTGCCCGTACATGGCGCCGAGCAGGGCCACCTTGGCGCGGGCCCGGTCACCACCGAAGGCGTCCCGGGCCAGGGCGGCGTAGAGGTCACCGGCACCACCGGCGGCGGCCAGCCGCTCGTCGCCGGAGACCGCGGCCAGCACCCGCGGTTCGAGTTGCCCCGCGTCGGCCACCACGAACGTCCAGCCGGGATCGGCCACCACCGCGCGGCGGATCACCTTCGGGATCTGCAACGCCCCGCCGCCCCTGGTGGCCCACCGGCCGGAGACCACCCCGCCCGGCACGTACTCGGGCTGGAAGCGGCCGCCGGAGACCCAGGCGTCCCGCCACGCCCAGCCGTGCGCCGTCCAGATCCGGTAGAGCTCCTTGTATTCCAGGACCAGCGGCGCGGCCGGGTGCTCCACCTCGCGCAGCACCCAGGCCCGGGTGTTCGGCAGCTCCACCCCGGCGCGGGCGAACGCCTTCAGCAGCTCCGCCGGGGAGTCGGCGTGCAGCTGACGTACGCCGAAGGCCTCGGCGATCCGGGCGGCCAGTTCGGCCAGCCGCCGGGGTGGCCCGCCGACCGGCGACGCCTCGCCGAGCAGCTCGGCGAGGATCCTGTCGTGCATGTCGGCGCGCCACGGCAGGCCGGCCGCCCCCATCTCGGCGGCGATCAGCGCACCGGCCGACTCGGCGGCGACCAGCAGCCGGAACCGGCCGGGATGCGCGGTCGCCGCGATCCGGGCGAGCTGGTCGGCGTACACCTGGGTCAACGCGTCGATGCCCGGACCGGGCGGGCCGGACGGCGCGTCGAAGAGCGCGCCCTGGCCGTGGCCGGGCGGCGCCGCCGGACGGGGCGGCGGGTCGGGCGGCACCGGCGCGCCGGTCAGCCGGGCCCACGCGGCGGCGAGCGAGCGGGGCTCACCCCACCGGCCGGCGTGGCCGAGCAGCAGCGCCTCGGTGAGTTCGACGTCGTGGCAGCGGTCCAGCCGGACGCCGGCGCGCAGCAGCGCCGGGTAGAGCGGGGTGAAGGTGGCCCAGACCCAGCGGGGCCGCTCGGCGGCCTCGCGGGCGGCCACCGCAGCGGCCAGGTCGGCCACCCGCTCGGCCGGACCGGCGGGTCGGCCGACCGGGTCGAGGGGTTGCAGCACGCCCCCGCCCCGCTCGTCCGAGACCACCGCCACCAGCACAGACGTGATTCTGCCTCGCCCCTCCGACACTCCCCCCACGCGCCGCCCCGCCCCGCGCCGCCCCGCCCCGCCCCGCCCCGCACCGCCCCGCCCCGCACCGCCCCGCCCCGCACCGCCCCGCACCGCACCCGCCGCTGAAGCGTCGGATCACGAGCGCCTCTTTCACGGAAAGAGTGGCCATTCGACGTGGAATGGCCACTCTTTCCGCGAATCTGCGCCCTCAATCGCGGGCGAGGGGTGCGGGGGCTACTTGCCGACGCCGGCGGTGAGGCCGGACTGGACCTGGCGTTGGAAGGCGATGTACACGATCAGGACCGGGAGCATGGCCATGGTGACGCCGGCGAAGAGGCCGGACCAGTCGGACTTGTACCCCTGGTTGACCGACAGTTCGATCAGGCCCTGGGCGATCACCTGGTGCTTCGGCTCGCCGGCCACCGACTGCATGAGCAGGGTCGGCAGGTACCACTGATTCCACTGGCCGAGCACGTTGAAGATGCCGATGCTGACCAGGCCCGGCTTGGCCATCGGCAGCATCACGCTGAAGAAGGTCCGGGTGTGCGAGGCCCCGTCGACCATGGCCGCCTCGGCGATCGAATCGGGCAGCGTACGGAAGAACGAGTGCATGAAGAAGACGGTGAACGCCAGCGACCAGGCCACGTAGACCAGGATCAGCGTCAGGTGCTTGTTCGGGCCGAGCAGCGGGAAGCTGAAGCCCGTGTTGTAGACGCCCTTGAACAGCGGCACCGCGGCGAGATAGACCGGCAGGGTCAGCCCGGACAGGAACATCCAGTAGATCAGCCGGTTACCCCGGAACTGGTAGCGGGCCAGCGCGTACGCCGCCATCGACCCCAGCAGCATCGTCAGGGTCACGCTGAAGACGAGCACGAGCAGCGTGTTCAGGAAGAAGCTGTCGATGCCGGCCGACCAGGCCCGGGCGAAGTTGTCCCACTGCAGCGACCTGGGGATCAGCGACAGCGGCTCGCGGATGACCTCCGAGTCGGTCTTGAGTGCGGACATCACCACCCACAGCAGTGGGTAGATCACCATGATCGCCCACACCGCGAGAAACAGATGCGAAAAGCCGTTGAAGATCTGGGCGCCCACGCCACGCCCGCGAACCTCGGCCCCTCGTGCGGGTGCGGGGCGGGACGGGGTGGCCTGGCCGGCCCGGATGGGGCCGTTCGTCGCGGTGCTCATCGTCGCCCCTCCTTCAGTACTCGATACGGTCACGACGGGTGATCCTCAGCTGGAGGGCGGCCAGCAGGATCGTGAAGATGGCCAACGCCACGGCGATCGCGCAGGCGTAGCCGAACTGGCCCTTCTGGAACGCGTTGAACTGGATCACCGACGCGAAGATCTCGCTGGCGTGGTTCGGGCCGCCCTGACTCGGGGTCATGACGAAGACCAGGGCGTACATGTCCAGGGCGATAAAGCCCAGGTAGACCCAGGCGACCGAGATGGTGTCCCGCAGCAGCGGCAGGGTGACCCGGAAGAAGGTGTGGAAGCGACCGGCGCCGTCGAGGATCGCCGCCTCGAAGATGTCCTTCGGGATCGACTGCATCGCCGCGGAGAAGAGCACCATGTAGAAGCCGGCCCCACTCCAGACCGCGATGAGCAGCAGCCACCAGAGCACCGCCGGCACGCCGAGGAAGGGCTCCGGGTCGGCGGTGAACGCGATCGGATTGCCCGCGTCGACCAGCCCGATCTTGATGAGCAGCCCGTTGACCAGGCCCTGCTCGTCGGTCCGGTAGATCTGGCGCCACATGACGGCAATGACCACCAGCGACAGCACCTGCGGGAAGAAGAAGATGATTTTGTACAACCCGGAGCCGAAGACCCCGCGGATGCCGGCCCTGTCCTCGCGTCCGCCCACGTTGAGCAGGAACGCGAGGAACAGGGCCAGCGCGATGGTGAACAGCGGCACGGTGACCAGGAAGAAGACGTTGTGCCAGAACGCCTTCCTGACCAGCTCGTCGGAGAACAGCCGGACATAGTTGTCCAGCCCGACGAAGCGCTGGGAATCCGAGTACCCGCCCCAGTCGGTCAGCGAGTATCCCGCCGCTTGGGCGAAGGGCCACACCACGTAGAAGAGGTACAGCGCGACGGGCAGGGCCAGGAAACCCGTGACGAAACGCGCGACACCGTGCCGCATTCGACTCACACTTCCGATCGGGTCAGGAGGTACGGGTCTGCTTCTTGATCGACGAGTCCTTGGCGACCTTGTCGGCGGCCGCCTGCATCTTGTCGATGAACTGCTGCGCGGTGAGGCGGCCGGCCATCAGTTCCTCGGACAGGTTCTGGCTCTCCTTGTCCAGGTCCGCGTAGAAGTCCTGGAACTTGACCGAGATGAGTTCGCTGCCGCCGTTCTTCATGAGGGCGTTCGCGCTGGCGAGCGCGGAGTCCTGCACCTTGTCACCGGAACCCGTGGTGGAGGCCAGCGACTTGGTCAGCTCGGCGAACTTGGCCGAGCCTTCCTTCGACAGGATCGCCCGCAGGAACTCCTTCGCGGCCGCCTTGTTGGGGGCCTTGCTCGGCACGACGAAGCCCTCGCCGGCGGCGGCGAAGACGTCCTTCGGCGCCTTGTCGTCCGCGTGCGACCAGTAGTCGGAGAGCGTCAGATCGAAGCCCGGCGGGATGGTCGCCGACATCTCGTTCTTCAGCCAGGTGCCGACCTGGATGAACGCCGCCTTGCCGTCGAGCCAGGCCTGCTGCGACTGGGTGTGGTCGAGCTTGCCGGGCAGGAGCAGCTTGTCCTTGACGAGCTTCTCCCACGGCTCCAGCGCCTTGAGGACGCCGTCGGCCTTCCAGGCGTTGTCCTTGAGGTTGTCGATGTCGACGATCACCTGCTTGCCGGCGGACTTCCAGATGCTCGCCATGAGCGCCCACCGCGGGTAGTAGCCGTGGATCGCGTCGTGGACGTACGGCGCCATGCCCTTGGCCTTGATCTTCGGGGCGAGCGCGAAGAACTCGTCCCAGGTGGTCGGCGCCTGCCAACCCTCCCGCTGGAACAGGGCCCCGTTGTACCAGTTGCCCCAGACCGTGAAGGCCACGTTCACCACGTAGAAGTGGCCGTTCTGGGTGCCGTCGCCGACCGTGCCAGGCAGCAGCGTGTCGGCCACCGTACCCTCCCCGTCCCAGGCGGGGGCGGTGAGGAGGTCGTCGAGCGGCTCGATCGCACCCTCGTTGATCAGCGTGCTGCGATCCATCATGTCCTCACCCGAGTTCATGACCAGGTCGCTCGGCTGCGTCGCCATCTTCGGCTGCTCTTCGGTCTTGATCTTCTGGGTGGAGCTCATGTTGACCGTGACGTTCGGGTGCTTGGCGTTGAAGACGACCTTGTCTTCCTTCGCCCACTGATCACCGAGGCCACCGTTGAAGATGACCACCTTGACGGCGCTGCCGTCCTTCACGCCGAACGGGTTGTCCTTGCTCTTCGAGCCGGTGTCCTCGGACTTGCTCGGCTCACTGCCGGCACAGGCGCTGAGCAGGCCCATCGCCGGGGCGGCGAGCAGGCCGGCGGCGGCGGCCCGCCGCAGCAGGGTCCGGCGGCTGAGGTCGCCGAGGTTCTCGGGAGTAACCGACATCTTCGTCTCTCCTTGATGGTGTCGGGTCAGGCGGTACGCCGGAGGCGCCCGGCGTACCGCGACTCGAGGGCGAGGTTGTGCTCGTCCCCACCGGGGACGTTGGCGGAGAGGTAGATAGGGGGTACCTCCCCGGCCTGGTGGAACCGTCGTACGACCTCGGCGGTCAGCAGCTGCGCCAGCAGCGCCGCGGTGACCGACGAGACCGCACAGACCGCGCCGCCGCCCTCGAGCGGCAGCAGTGCGTCGCCGTACGGCGCGCCGTTGTCCAACACGACGTCGGCGAGGTCGGCGAGCCGGTGCCCGGACGGATGCCGAGGGGCGACCCGGGCGGTGTGCTCGACCGAGGTGACCGCGATCAACGGATGGCCGTGTTCCCGGACCAGCGCCGCCAGCTCGACCACCGAGCCGTTGATGCCGGACTGGGAGGCGACCACGAACACGTCCTCGGGCTGCGGCGCCGCGAGGGCGTAGAGCTGGTGCGCCACCGCCGGGTCGCGTTCCAGCTTGGGGTCGGCGAGCACGTCGCGGGGCGCGTCGCCGTGCAGCACGAGGTCGTGCAGGGAGAGTCGGTTGGTGGGGACCAGGCCGCCGGCGCGGGCCACCAGCTCGGCGGCGAACGCCTCGGAGTGGCCGGCGCCGAAGGCCTGCAGCACCCCGCCGGCGCGCAGCCCGGCGGCGATCAGGTCGGCCGCCCGGTCCACCCCGTCCGCCTGCGTGTCGACCAGCCGGTCGAGCATCGGGCGGACGGCGTCCGCGTACCGCTGGGCACTGATCACGAGGCGGCCCCCTTCGCGGCCTTGTGCCCGTCGACGGCCTGGGCGGTACGCCGGAAGGCCGCGTGGGCGCGGTCGTGGGTGCGCTGCGCCACCGCGATGTAGAGCAGGTCGAGCACGACGAGCTGCGGGTGCCGGGCGGAGAGCGCGTCGGGCCGGAAGGTGGTGGCCTGGCTGGCGGTGACCAGCACGATGTCGGCCAGTTCGGCCAGCGGCGAGCGGGGGAACCCGGTCAACGCGATCGTGGTGGCGCCCCGGCTGTCCGCCTCGGCGAGCATCTCGATGGTCTCCCGGGTCTGCCCGGTGTGTGAGATGCCGAGCGCGACGTCGCCGGCGCCGAGCAGCGCGGCGCTGGCCAGCCCCTCGTGCACGTCGCTCCAGGCCCACGCGGCCACCCCGATGCGGTGCAGGCTGAACTGCATCTCCTCGCCGACCAGGGCGCTGCCGCTGGCCCCGAAGATGTTCACCCGGCTGGCGCCGGCGATGGCGACCGCGGACTTCTCCACCTCGGCGAGGTCGAGCAGCGCGGCGGTGTCGTGCATGGCCCGGGTGTCGGCGGCGATGATCTGTTCGAGGACCCGGGGCAGCGGATCGCCGGGCTGGATCTCCCTGCCGATGTCGACGGTCCAGCCGGCGGAGCGCGCCCGGCCGGTCTCCGCCGCGATGCCGAGCCGCAGGTCGGCGTAGCCCTCGAAGCCCATCGCCCGGCAGAACCGGGTGATGGTCGCCGGTGAGGTGCCGCTGCGCTCGGCCAGCTCCACGATGGTGGCCCGGGCCGCCGCCTCCGGGTCGCTGAGCACGTGCTCGGCCACCCGGCGTAGCGCCCCCGTCAGCTCCCCCGCACCGGCCCGGACCCTGGCCAGCACGCTGTCGGAGGAGACCGCCACCGCACCCCGCCGGTCGACCGCTTCGGCGTCGACCACCGCGGTCCCCGCGGGGGTGTCCACCTCGTGATCAACCATGGGACGCCTTTCGGAAAAGAGTGTTAACTGTTAGTGGTAAAAGTTCTTACTGAGGGCCCCTCCGTGTCAAGGCTGTGGGCGAAGTTTTCAAACTGTTACCTGGCGCACAGCCGGCCGGCGGCCGGCGGATCTTGCTTCGGCCCGCCGGGCCGACCAGCATGAAGGGCCACCAGGCCCGAGCACAGGGAGGCCCACCGGATGTCCGACAGCGTCGTGGTCGGCCTCGACGTCGGGGGTACGTCCACCCGCGCCGCCGCCCTCAGCCTCGATGGCGTCCGGCTCGGCACCGGCCGGGCCGGCGGCGGCAACCCGACCAGCCACGGCGCCGACCGGGCCGCCGCCGAACTGCTCGCCGCGCTGCGCGCCGCGCTCGCCGACATCGACCCGACCCGGGTACGCGCCGGCACCATCGGCCTCGCCGGGGCCGGCCGCCTCCTCGCCGACCCGCAGGGCCGGGACGCCTTCGACCGCGCCTGGTCCGACGCCGGCCTCCGCTGCCCGTACGCCGTGCACGGTGACGCCCTCGTCGCGTACGCCTCGGGCACCGCGGCCCCGGATGGCACCGTGCTCATCGCCGGCACCGGCGCGATCGCCGCCCAGGTCCACGACCTGCGCCTGGACCGCACCGCCGACGGGCACGGCTGGCTGCTCGGCGACGCCGGCTCCGGATTCTGGCTGGGCCGCGAGGCGGTCCGCCGGCTGCTGTCCGACCTGGACCGCGCCGACCCGCCGAGCCAGCTGGCCCGCCGGGTCCTCACCGAGCTGACCGGCGCACCCGAGGTGGCGGAGCGGCCCCGGACTACCGCCGAGGCCGTGGTGCAGGCGGTCACCCGGCGTCCCCCGGTCGAGCTGGCCCGGCTCGCGCCACTGGTGGTGGCCGCGGCCCGGGAGGAGGAACCCACCGCCCAGGCCCTCATCCGGGAGGCCGCCGCGCTGCTCGCCGAGAGCGTCACCCGGATCCGGCCGGACGAGGTGGCCGACCCGGTCGTGCTCGGTGGCGGGTTGCTCACCGGGGACACCCCGCTCGCCGACGCGGTCCGCGCCGAACTGGCCCGCCGCTGGCCGGACGCGCCACTGCGGACCGCCGGAGACGGCGCCGCGGCGGCGGCCTGGCTCGCCGCCCGCGAGTTGCCCGAGGTGACCGACCCGGCGGCCCTGCACGCGCTCCTGGTCCCGCCGACCACCTGACCCCGCCCGCGGGGTCAGGACCAGGCGTCGAGGGTCTCCGCGAGGCGCGCCCAGACATGGGTGCGCCAGCCGCCGTCGAGCAGGGTGAACGTACGCCGCTGCACCGGATCCTCCGGATCGAAGCCGGAGTGTTCCAGGAAGAGCCGGGTGCCCCGTCCCTCCGGCACGAGGGTCCAGGTGACGACGGTGTCCAGGTGGCCGCCGCGCCAGGCCCACCGCAACCGGCGCGGCTCGTCCAGCTCCAGCACCTCGCAGTGGACCACGCCGTCGAAGTCCTGTCCGGGTCGTGGCGTGGTGCGGAAGGTGAACCGATGGCCCGGGACCGGACGGAAGTCGTTCGGCATCAGCCAACGGGCCAACAGATCAGAATCGGTCAACACTCGCCAGACCCTGGCCGGCGGATGGGCCAGGAACTGATCGACGGCGATGCTGGTGCGCTCACTCATCCGGCAGCCCGTCCAACACCTCGCGAAGGTCGGTCAGGCGGGCCCGCCAGAACCGCTCGTACGGGCCGAGCCAGTCGGCCACCTCGCGCAACGGCTCGGACCGCAGCGCGTAGAACCGCTGCCGGCCGACCGGTTGTTCGGTGACCAGCCCGGCGTTCTTGAGCACCCTCAGGTGCTCCGACAGGCTGGGCCGGCGCATGTCGAAATGGTCCGCCAGCTGCTGCACCGGCTGCTCGCCTCGTTCCAGCAACAGCCGGAGCACCTCCCGCCGGGTGGGGTTGGCCAGCGCCGCGAAGACGTCCCCCTCAGACACGGGTCGCCTGGAGCACGATGCCGTTGCCGTCCGGGTCGTCGAAGGTCGCGTAGCGGCCCCAGGGCGCGGCCTGGATGCCACCGTCGGCGAAGACCACCCCGAGCTCACGCAGCCGCGCCACCTCGCCGTCGAGGTCGTCGGTCTCCAGCACCAGGCCCTTGAGCGAGCCGGGCGGCACGGTCGGGAACCAGGTGACCAGGGTCAGGGCGGTCGCCGCGCCCTTCGGAGCGACCTGGACCCAGCGACCGCCGGGTCCCATCGGGTTGTCCCAGATCAGGTCGAAGCCGAGGACGTCGACGTAGAAGTCGCGGGCCCGGTCCTGGTCGCTGACGGGTACGGAGACGAGCTGCACGTGGGTCACGGTCATGCCGCCACAATAGGTAGGGGATTTCCTACCAGTCAAACCGAGGAGGGGCCGGCCGACCTGCGTCGACCGGCCCGCCGCTCGTGCCTCAGAAGGTCGGCTGACCCGGCTGCCCCTGCGGCTGGCCGTACGGGCCCTGCGGAGCGGGCTGGCCGGGCTGCGCCGGGTAGCCCTGCTGCGGGACCTGGCCGTACTGGCCCTGGCCCGGGTGGGCCGGCGCGCCCTGGCCGGGATAGCCCTGGGGAGCCGCGCCCGGGTAGCCCGGCTGCGCCTGGCCGGGGTAGCCCTGCTGCGCCTGGCCCGGGTAGCCCTGCTGCGGGACCTGACCGTAGCCCGGCTGGCCCTGCGGCGCCGGCTGGCCGTAGCCGAACTGGCCCGGCTGGGGCGGCCCGGCGACCTGCGCCGCGGCCTCCTCCCGGGCCTGCTTGCGCGCCTTCAACGCCCGGACGATCAGCAGGACCGGCAGGACGAAGACGTAGATGAAGATGCGGTACTCGCCGCCCTCGAAGAGGAACATGAGGTAGAAGCCGTAGCAGAAGAAGGCCAGACCGACGATGACATTCAGGATCCGTGAGCCCTTGCCCTGCTCGGGGACCGCCAGACCGATCACGATCATCGCGATGCCGCCGAGCAGCAGCAGGAGGTCGTAGATAAGGAAGAACATGTGATTCCTGTCAATCAGTTGAGGATGCCGGCCCACGATAGAGGAGCCCTCGCCGATCGCGCTGCCCCGTTTGCCTGTGGCAACCGCCACCTCACTTGAGCTGGCCGGCGGTGAGGCCGGTCTGGATCTGCCGCTGGAACATCGCATAGACCGCCAGCACCGGTAGCGTGGCGATGGTCAGGCCGGCGAACAGGCCGCTGAAGTCCCCCTGGTAGCCCTGGCTCACCGCCAGGGCGCTGAGACCCTGCGCCAGCACCCACTTCGAGTCGTCGCCCTGCATGAGCACCTGCGGCAGGATGAACTGATTCCAGTGGCTGAGGAAGTTGAAGATCGCGACACTGATCAGTCCCGGACGCGCCATCGGCAGCATCACCCGGAAGAAGAGCCGGAAGTGGCCGCACCCGTCGATCAGGGCGGCCTCGGCGACCGCCGTCGGCAGGGTGCGGAAGAACGCGGTCAGGAAGAACACCGTGAACGGCAGCGAGTACGCCGCGTACACCAGGATGAGACCGGTCCAGGTGCCGAGCAGACCGGAGTTGCGGACCACGAAGAAGAGCGGCACGAGGGCGAGGAAGACCGGGAACATCATGCCGCCGACGAACAGGTAGTAGAACAGCTGACGGCCCCGGAACTCGTAGCGCGCGAAGACGTACGCCGCGGTCGCGCCGAGCAGCATGGTCAGCGTGAGCGAGCCGGCCACCACGATGGCGCTGTTGAGGAAGTACCGGCCGATGTGCGCCTCGGTCCAGGCCCGGGCCCAGTTCTCCAGGTGCAGCGCGCCGGGCAGTCCCCACGGGTCGGAGAGGATCTCGCTGTCGCTCTTGAACGAGCTGAGGAACATCCACAGCAGCGGCAGCACGGTCATGGCGCCCCAGACCAGCAGGAACGAGTGCGAGGCGACGTTCACCACGCCCAACTCGCGGCGGGGTGGCCCCGCGTCGCGGCGGCCCCGCCCCGGCTCCGCGCCGGTCGCGGCCGGACTGTCCAGCGTGGTCATGAATATTCGATCCTCTCGCGCCGGGCGGCCCGCAGCGCCAGCACCGCCACCGTGAGGGTCAGGAAGAGCATCACCACGCCGATCGCCGAGGCGTACCCGAACTTGTTGTCGCCGAACGCCGTGTCGTACATCCGCAGCCCGATGACGTCGGAGGAGAAGTTGGGTCCCCCGTGCGTCATCAGCTGGACCAGGATGAAGCCGTCCAACGCGGCGATGGCCAGGTAGATCCAGGCAACCTGCACGGTGTCCCAGAGCAGCGGCACGGTGATCCGGCGCAGGGTGACCCAACGGGACGCGCCGTCGAGCAGGACCGCCTCGTAGATGTCGCGCGGGATGGCGGACATCGCGGCGCCGAAGAGCACCACGTAGAAGCCGACGTTGCTCCACACCATCACCGCCAGGACGCACCAGAAGGCGGTCCGCGGATCACCGAGCCAGGTCGGCGCGGGCAGCCCGACGGCGCGCAGCGCACCGTTGAGCAGGCCGTTGTTCGGGTGGTAGATCTCCCGCCAGAGCAGCGCGATGATCACCACCGAGAGGACCTGCGGGAAGAAGTAGACCAGCCGGTAGAAGGCACTGCCGCGGACCCCGGCCACCCCGGCCCGGTTGCTCCGGCCACCCATCGACAGCATGGTGGCGAAGAACAGGCCGAGACCGATGGTCAGCACCGGCACCACGGCGAGCAGGATGGCGTTGTTGCCGATCGCGTTCCACACCCGGTCGTCGTGCAGCATGGTGCGGAAGTTGGCCATGCCGACCGGGTCGGCCTCGGCCGAGTAGCCCAGCCAGTTCGTCGTCGAGATCTGGAACGCCTGCAGGTACGGCGAGATCACGAACAGGACGTAGAGCAGCAGCGGTGGCACCAGGAACGCGATGATCAGCGGGTACTTGCCATGTCGCACGAGGCGGATCCTCCTCCAACCGGCCGGGGATGGGGGCGGGCGGCCCGCCCCCACCAGGTGGCTACGCGGCCCGCTTGTACTTCTTGATCGAGCTGTCCTGGGCGATCTGGTCCGCGCCCTTCTGGCACTGGTCGAGGAACTCGGCCGGGCCGATCCGCCCGGCGAAGAACTCGCCGCAGGCGGCGTCGACGAGTTCCCGCTCCAGCTTGCGGTAGAAGTTGTTGTAGACCCAGTTGAAGCCGTTGGAGCCGGACGCGTCCAGCGCCTTCGCCACGGTGCTCAGGCCGAACGGCAGCTCGACGCCCTCGGTGGCGCCGGCGACCACGGGCAGGCTGGAGACCTTCTTGGTGAAGTCCTGGGCGCCCTTCTTGGAGAGCATCACCCGCAGGTACTCCATGCCGCCGGCGAGGTTCTTGGCCTTGGCCGGGACCATGAACGGCTCGCCCGCGGTGCCCCGGATCGCCTCGAACGGCAGCTTGTCACCGGTGGTCAGGCTGGGCGTGGGCACGACGGTCATGTTGAAGCCGGCCGGGGTGACCTTCGCCTGCTCGTTCTCCAGCCAGGAGCCGCAGGAGACGAAGGCGGCCTTACCCTGGCACCAGGCCGTCTGGGACTGGATGTGGTCCAGGCCCGCCGAGCCGTCCAGGATGTACTTGTCCTTGACGATCTGGTGCCACGCGTCGGCGGCCGTCTTCATCGCGTCGGACTTCCAGGCGTTCGGCTCCAGGTTGTCGATCGCCAGGGCGACCGACGGGCCGCCGAGCTTGATCGCGGTGGAGATCACCGGCCAGCTCATGTAGCGGGGGTGCACGCCGGGGTAGGTCCAGGGGGCGATGCCGGCGGCCTTGATCTGCTTGCAGAGCGCGATGTGCTCGTCCCACGTCTTCGCGTACTGCCAACCGTGGTCGTTGAAGAGCTTGGTGGAGTGCCAGATGCCGTACGCGGTGTAGGTGTAGTTGACGACGAGGAACTTGCCGTCGTACGAGCCGACCTCGACGGTGCCGGGCAGCAGGGTGTCCCGCACCGTCTTGCCGGGGATGTCGAGGCTCGGCGCGTCGAGCAGCTCGCCCAGGTCGGCGATGGCGTTCTGGCTGACCAGGCCGTTGAAGTCGATCTGTCCGGCGCCGGAGTTGTTCACCATGTCCGGCGGGTTGCCGTCGACGAAGCGCGGCTGGAGGGTCTTGTTGATCTCCTCGGTGGCGGAGTGCTTGATCTCGGCCTTCGGGTAGATCTCCTTGTACATGGCCTCGTGGGCCTTGGCGTACTCCTCACCGAAGCCGCCGTTGAAGATCACCACCTCGAGCGGGGCGTCCTCCTTGACGCCGAGCGGGTTCTTCTCGCTCTTGGTGCCCTTGTAGGTGGTGTCCTTCTTGTCGTCGCCGCCGCCAGAGGTGGCACAGCCGGCGAGTAGGCCGGCGGCGGGGGTGGCCAGCAGACCGGCGGCGGCGGTGCGCCGGAGGATCTCACGCCTGTTCATCGCATCTCCTCGGTTCGGGTACGGGCGGCTCGCCGAGGATGGGGGAACGGCGGCCGCGGCGTCGAGGCACGGGTGGGTCGGGTCACGTGTTGCTTGTCTTCAGTTCTCTATACGTTGCTGAAGAATTTCTACGGCAGTGCGGCGTGGACCACAAGACCCGACAACCGAACCGTTATCACCACGCGCCGGCAACAGCTGGCTTAGCCTGAGGCCATGCGCCGCCTGCGGCAGCTCGCCGAGCGCACGCCGCCCGGGCGGGAGCGCTACGCCGACCTGCTCCGGGCACTCGCCATAACCATGGTCGTCATCGGCCACTGGGCCATCACCGTGATCGGATACGACCGCGCCGGCCGGCCGACCGGGCAGTCCGCCCTGGGCTACCTCCCCTGGGCCTGGCCGGTGACCTGGGTGGCCCAGGTGATGCCGGTCTTCTTCCTGGTCGGCGGCTACGCCAACGCCGCCGCGCTGACCGCCTGGCGGTCCCGCGGGGGAAATGCCACCGGCTGGCTGATCGACCGCAGCAGCCGGCTGATCCGCCCCACCACCGCCCTGCTGGTGGTCCTCGCGATCGGCGGGGCGACCGCCCGGCTGATCGGCGTCGACTCCACCCAGATCCGTACGGTGGTCTGGTTCGCCACCATCCCGCTCTGGTTCCTCGTCGCCTACCTGGTGATGGTCCCGCTGACCCCGGCCATGTACGCGCTGCACCGCCGCGTCGGGCTGGTCGTGCCGCTGGTGCTGGTCGGGCTGGTCGCACTCGGCGACCTGGGCCGGATCCTCGGCCCGGCCGGCCTGGCCACCGCCAACTACCTCTTCGGCTGGCTGGCCGTCCACCAACTCGGCTTCGCCTGGTACGACGCCCGAGGCCCGAGCCCGACAGTGTCGGGCCAGGGCACCGACCGTCCCGGCCTGCGCCGCCGGCGGCTGCCCACCTCACGGCGCGCCGGGGCGGTGCTGCTGCTCGTGGGACTGGCCGCGCTACTGCTGTTGACCCGCGTCGGGCCGTACCCGGTGGCGATGCTGAACGTGCCGGGCGAGCGCCTGAACAACACCGCCCCGCCCAGCGTGGCGCTGCTCGCGGCGGCCACCGGGCAGCTCGGGCTGATCCTGTTGCTGCAGAATCCCGCCCGCCGGTGGCTGCGCCGCAGCGGCCCCTGGCAGGCGGTGATCGCGGTCAACGCCGTGGTGCTCACCGTCTTCCTCTGGCATCTGACCGCCGCCGTACTGCTGGTCGGCCTGCTGAACGCCCTGGGCGTACTGCCCACCCCACCGGTCGGCTCGGCGGCCTGGTGGGCCTGGCGGGTGCCCTGGCTGCTCGCCCTGGCGGTGGTGCTGGCCGCGCTGGTCGCCGTGTTCGGCCCGATCGAGGCCCGCACCCGCCGGCACGCCAGGGCGAGCACCAGCCGCCCGCTGCAGACCGTGCTGGTGGCGATCGGCTACGCGGGCGTGGCCGTCGGGCTGCTGATCAACGCCCTGACCTCGAAGAGCGCGGCCGAGCCGGTCGGGCTGCCCGCCCCGACGCTGGTGGCGTACCTGGTCGGGGCGGGGCTGCTGCGACTGCTCAGGTCTGGGTGGGGAAGCCGAGGTTGACCCCGCCGTGCCGGGGGTCGAGCCAGCGGCTGGTGACCACCTTGCCCCGGGTGTAGAACGCGACCCCGTCGGCGCCGTGCGCGTGCAGGTCACCGAAGAGCGACGCCTTCCAGCCACCGAACGAGTAGTACGCCATCGGCACCGGGATCGGCACGTTGATCCCGACCATGCCGACCTCCACCTCGTGCTGGTACCGCCGGGCCGCCCCGCCGTCGTTGGTGAAGATCGCCGTGCCGTTGCCGTACGGGTTGGCGTTGACCAGCTCGACCGCCTCGTCGTACGAGCCGACCCGGACCACGCTGAGCACCGGACCGAAGATCTCGTCGGTGTAGATCGACATCGCCGGGGTGACATGGTCGAAGAGGGTCGGGCCGAGCCAGAACCCCTCCGCCGCCCCGTCCGGGGTGACGTCCCGCCCGTCCACCACCGGCACCGCGCCGGCCGCGATCCCCGACTCCACGTAGCTGCGCACCCGCTCGGCGTGCGCTGCGGTGACCAGCGGCCCCATGTCGCAGCCCCGCCGGCCGTCCCCGGTGCGCAGCCGGGCCAACCGCTGCGCGATCCTCGCGACCAGCGCGTCCGCGACGGGCTCCACCGCGACCAGGGCGGAGACCGCCATGCACCGTTCCCCCGCCGAACCGAAGCCGGCGTTGACCGCCGCGTCGGCGGCCAGGTCCAGGTCGGCGTCCGGAAGCACCACCATGTGGTTCTTCGCCCCGCCCAGCGCCTGCACCCGCTTGCCGGCCATCGAGGCGCGCTGGTGCACGTACCGGGCGACCGGGGTGGAGCCGACGAACGACACCGCCTTCACACCGGGATGGTCGAGCAGCGCGTCGACGGCCTCCTTGTCGCCGTTGACCACGTTGAGCACCCCGTCCGGCAGGCCCGCCTCGCTGAACCACTCGGCCAGCAGCAGCGCCGCGCCCGGGTCCTTCTCGCTGGGTTTGAGCACCACCGCGTTGCCGCAGGCGATCGCGACCGGCACGAACCACAGCGGCACCATGGCCGGGAAGTTGAACGGCGAGATCACCGCCACCACACCGAGCGCCTGCCGCAGGCTGTACGAGTCGACCTCGGTGGAGACGTTCTCGCTGAAGCCGCCGCGCAGCGCGGACGGGATGCCGCAGGCGTACTCGATGACTTCGAGCCCGCGCTGCACCTCGCCGGCGGCGTCCGCGAGCACCTTGCCGTGCTCGGCGGTGATCACCTCGGCGAGCCGGTCCCGCCGGGCGTTGACCAGCTCACGGAACGCGAACAGCACCGCCGTCCGCTTCGCCAGGGAGGCGTCCCGCCAGGCCCGCACGGCCCGCTCGGCGGCCTCCACCGCACCCGCCACGTCCGCCGCGCAGGCCAGCTCGACCAACGCGGTACGCCGGCCGGTGGCCGGGTCGAAGACGTCGCCGCGCCGCTCCGAGTCGCCGCCGACCCGCTTGCCGTCGATGAAGTGCCCGACAACGCGCACGTCGCCCTCGCTCATGCCGCCGTCGTGAGGCAAAGCCGCGCCGTGCTGATGATTCGACCGCTGACGCTCGCTCATGCCGCCACCCCCGCCGCCGCGCAGGAGCGGATCGCGTCGACCAGGATGGCCAGCCCCTCCCGGGCCTCCTCCTCGGTCAGCGTCAGCGGCGGGCCCATCCGCACCACGTTGCCGTAGAGGCCGCCCTTGCCGACCAGCAGACCACCGGCCCGGCACGCCTCGAAGACCCGGGCGGTGAGCACCGGATCGGGTTCGATGGTGCCCGGGCGGACGAACTCGACGCCCAGCATCAGGCCCTTGCCGCGCACCTCGGCGACGCAGTCGAGATCAGCGGTCGCGGCGCGCAGGCCGTCGCCGAGGATCGCCCCGACCCGCTCGGCGTTGGCCTGCAGGTCGTGTTCGAGCAGGTAGTCCAGGACGGCGTTGCCGGCGGCGGTGGAGATCGGGTTGCCGCCGAAGGTGGAGAAGCTGATCGCCGGCACCGCCTCCAGCACGTCGGCCCGGCCGACGACGCCGGCCAGGGCGAAGCCGTTGCCGATGCCCTTGGCGAAGGTGAGCAGGTCCGGGGTGACGCCGTGCGCCTGGTAGCCCCAGAAGTGCTCGCCGGTGCGACCCCAGCCGGTCTGCACCTCGTCGCTGATCAGCAGGATGCCGTGCTCGTCAAGCACCTTCTTCCAGCCGGCGAAGAGCCCGTCCGGGCCGTGCACGAAGCCGCCGACACCCTGGATCGGCTCCGCGATCAGGCAGGCCACGTCGCCGGCGGTCTGGGTGGCGAGCACCTCGCGCAGGTCCTCCACGGCGGCGTCGACCCGGTCGTCGGAGTCGAGCCGGGCCAGCAGGCCGCGCAGCCGCTCACCGGAGTGCAGCCAGGCCACCTGCAGCGGGTTGAGCGCGCTGGCCGACCAGCTCCGGTTGCCGGTGACGCCCATCGCCGCGTACGACCGGCCGTGGTAGCTGTTGCGCACCGCCAGGATCTGGTGCGACCGGCGGAAGTTGGTGGCGACCAGCAACGCCGCCTCGTTCGCCTCGGTGCCCGAGTTGGTGAAGAAGACCCGGGCGTCGGGGATGCCGGAGACCCGGGCGACCTTCTCGGCCAACTCCACCTGCTGCCGGATCAGATACAGCGTGGAGGTGTGCACGAGCCCGGTGCGCAACTGCCGCTCGACCGCCTCGCGGATCTCCGGGATGTCGTAACCGATCATGTTGGTCAGCACGCCACCGAAGAAGTCCAGGTAGCTGCGGCCCTGCGCGTCGCTCACCCGGCGGCCGGAGCCGGAGACCAGCTCGATCGGTTCGGCGTAGTAGAGCGGCATCCAGGACGGGAGCACGGCCCGGTGCCGGGCCAGCAGATCGTCGGCGGTCATCGTCGCACCCCTTCAGCGGCGGGTTGGTCCTCGCACGCTCTCACCGCCCGGACGGCACGAACAACTGGCACTGTGTAGCCCAGGGTCCGCTGCCAGCTGACACCACGTCAACCGCCGCCAGCGCCAAGCTGCGGCGTGGCACGACCCAGGCACCCACGATCCACAACGGCCGGTGCCCGCCCACCGGGCGGCGGTAGCATCCGCCGGGTGCGGATGACGGAGGTGGCGCTGCCGGGCGGCGCGGCGGGTACGACCGACGGGCAACTCGCGGCGGGCGTACGAGCCTGGGTCGAGTCGTCGCCGCTGCACGCCCTGGTCGAGCGGTTCGGCGGCGACTGGCCGACCGGCGACCTGCCGGCGGTGCTGGCCGCGCTGGACGACTTCTCCGCCCGGCACTGGGACTTCCGGCAGGGACGGGAACGCCCCGACGCCCGGGAGCCGGCCTTCGACCCGGCCACCGCCCGGCTGGTGCTCGACGCGGCGGCGACGCTGGGCCTGGTCCGGGCCGCCCCGCCGGCCCTGCCCCGCTACGCGCACCTGCTCGTCCTCGGCGGGTTGGCGCACGCCTGCCTGCGGCGCACCGCGTACGCCGCGCACCTGGTACGCACGGTCGCCGAGGTCTCCGGCGAGGTGGCGGTGCTGGGCAGTTGCCGGGCGCTCTCCCCGGCCGAGTCGCGGACGCTCGCCGGCGCCGGGATACCCGACTGCGACACCGAGGTGGACGCCCTCGACGCCGGCGTGCGCGCGGCGTTCGGGGTCAGCGCACCGAGCGAGGAGACCGGCGAGGAGGCGGACCACCCGCACCGGGCCTGGTCCTCGCGCACCTACCGCCCGGCCGGCCTGCCCGCGGTACGGGTCCTCGCCGCCCCATCCAGCGAGCCGGACCGGCGCCGGGCGCACACCGCCGACACCCAGCGGTTCTGGGCCGAACACGTCCAGCTGCGGACCGGCGACCCGGTGCTGATGGTGACCGCGCCGATCTACGTGCCGTTCCAGCACTGCGACGCGCTACGCACCCTCGCCGTGCCGTACGGCTGCGGGATCGACACGGTCGGCGTCGATCCGGCGCTGACCGCGATGGCCGGGGTGCCGGAGCCGACGCTGACCCCGGGCCGCTACCTCCAGGAGATCCGCTCGGCGATCCGATCGATGCGGAACCTGCACGCGGTGCTCACACCGTCCTGAGCGGCCGCCTGGGCCGGGGCGGCCAGGCCCGGGCGGCCGCCGCCGGGTCAGGCGACGCGCCGGACGATTCGCCGCGAAACCCGGCTGCGCGCGGCGGTCCGGCCCCGGTAGCCTTCCCGCACGGCGAGGACGGCTCCGGACGCGCTTCCTTCTCGAATCTTTTGCAAAGAGACCTCAGCGGGCGGTGTCGGCGACCGCCTGCGCGAACACCTCCGACCGGTGCTCGAAGTTGCGGAACCGGCCGTAGCTCGGGGCGGCCGGGGAGAGCAGCACCACCCCGCCGGCCGGGGTCAGCTTGCGGGACAGGCCCACCGCGGCCACCAGGTCCTCGGCGAGCTCGGTCCGCACCGCCGGCAGCCCGGCGAGAGCCTCGACGATCCGCGGGCCGCTGTCCGGAATGCCGATCACGGTGATCTCCCGCTCGGCCAGGTGGTCACGCAGCGGGCCGTAGTCCAGGCCCCGGTCGGTGCCACCGACGATCACGGTCAGCGGCTTGCCCTCGTACGCGTCGATCGCGTGCATTGCCGCGTACGGGCTGGTGGCGAGGGTGTCGTCGACGAACGTGAGACCCGACGGGTCGGGGATCTCGGTGAGCCGGTGGGCCAGTCCCTGGAACTCGGCGACCGCTATGGCGAGGGCGTCCTTGCGGCCCACCACGTCGACGCCGAGCGCGTCCAGCACGGCGAGGGCCACGCAGAGGTTGCTCTCGTTGTGCCGGCCCACCAGGGGCAGCACCGCGCGCGGGAAGAGCGGTGTGTCCCGCAGGTGGAACCAGGGGGTGCCGTCCGGGCCGGAGGCGACGTGAGTGGTGTTCGGCAGGCCGGCCCGCACCGCGGCCCGGTCCCCCAGCTCCACGGCGAGCCGCGGATCGGCACCGTTGACCACCACCGTGCGCGGGCCGTGCGCGAGCAGGTTGAGCTTGTCGTGGTAGTACTCCCGCTCACCGCCGTGCGCGTCGAGGTGCTCAGGGAAGAGCGCGGTGACCACCGCCACCCGGGGCGAGTCGGTCAGGTCGGCGCACTGATAGCTGGACAGCTCCAGCACGTACCGCTCCGCCTCGGGCAGGTCGAGCAGCGGCACGCCGATGTTGCCACCGAAGACGTTCGGCAGGTCCATCGCGGTGAGCAGGCGGCTGATCAGGCTGGACGTGGTGCTCTTGCCCTTGCTGCCGGTGACCCCCACCGTCCGGTCGCCGTGGTCGGCCATCCAGAGCGCGCTGCCCTGGGTGACGGGGACGGCGCGCCGGCGCAGCTCGACCATCCACGGGTGGGTGCTCGGCACCCCCGGCGACCGGACCACCACGTCGGCGGCGGCGAGCCGGTCGAAGCCCTCCTCCCCGGTCACCAGCGGCGCGGCCGCGGCGACCGCTCCCTCCCACGGCAGGCTGAGGAAGTTCGCGCTGTCGTCGACGACGACCAGGCCGGCCGGGCCGTGCGCGGCGATCGCCGTCACCGCGGCCCGACCCTCCCGGCCGGCCCCCCAGACGGCGACATGACGTCCGCGCAGATCAGACAGGCGCACAGACACTCCTCGACAGTAACGATGGCGGTCGGCGGTCGGCGGGCACGGGCCGGCGCAGCAGGACACGGCCGGACGAACCAGGGCCTATTATTGCGTGTGCCCAACGAGCAGCTCCGGCGGATGGACGCCTTCACCTTCCCGTCCTACTCGATCGACTTCGCCACTGGCGAGGCATTGTTCGACTACACGCTGACCGGCCCGGACGGCGAGCAGCGGTTCACCGAGGCGATCACCCTGCCGCTGCCGGCCGAGCCGGTGTCGGACGAGGCCGCGGCCACCCTCAACCGGGTCCTGGAACTGCTGCACGTCGTCGCCGGGGTCAGCTACTACAAGACCGCCGCACCGCGCCGGCTGGTGCTGCCGGCGCCGCTGGGCCCCGCCGCCGTCGAGCTGGTCACCGCCGTCTACACCAAGGGCCTCGCCGAGTACGCGTACCGCAACCAGCTGCCGCACGTGCTGGAGCTGCACCCGGAGGTGCCGTCCGGCGAGGTCGCCCCGCCCCGGGTGTACGACGATTCGGACCGCCGTCCGCTGTCGGCCGTCGGCGGGGGCAAGGACTCCATCGTCACGCTGGAGGCGCTGCGCCGGGCCGGCTTCGACCCGGTTCCCTTCTCGGTCAACCCCAACCACGTCATCGTCTCGGTCAACGAGGCGTCCGATCTGGTGCCGCTGGCCGCCCGGCGACGCATCGACCCGGTGCTGTTCGACCTCAACGCGGCCGGCGCGCTCAACGGCCACATCCCGGTCACGGCGATCAACTCGCTGATCGCGGTCGCCACCGCCGTGCTGCACGGGCTCGGCCCGGTGGTGATGTCCAACGAACGCTCGGCGTCCGACCCGAATCTGGTCTGGAACGGCCACGAGATCAACCACCAGTGGTCCAAGGGCGTCGAGGCGGAGGGGCTGCTGCGAGCCGCCCTGGCGGAGCACGCCGGGCTCACCGAGCCGTACTTCTCCCTGCTGCGGTCGCTGTCCGAGCTGCACATCGCCCGGCTCTTCGCCGAGATCGACCGGTACGACGCGGTGGTGACCAGCTGCAACGCCGCGTTCAAGCTGCGCGACGCGAGCGAACGCTGGTGCCGGGACTGCCCCAAGTGCCGGTTCGTCTTCCTGGCCATGGCGCCGTTCATGACCCGGGAGCGGGTCACCCACATCTTCGGCGGCGACCTGCTCGCCGACTCCACCCAGATCCCCGGCTACCGGGAACTGCTCGGGGTCGACGGGCACAAGCCGTTCGAGTGTGTCGGCGAGGTCGAGGAGTCGGTGGTGGCGCTGAGCCTGCTCGCCCAGCAGGAGCAGTGGCGCGACGCCCCGGTGGTCCGCGCCCTGGTGGACGCGCTGCCGGACGCGGCGTGGTCGGCCGCCGCCACCTCCGACGTCTTCACCCCCGCCGGCCCGAACTTCGTCCCGTCCACCTACGCGAAGGCCCTCACCACCCTCATCTGACTGTCCCTTCCGCCCCTGCCTCCTCCCGCCGGGGTGCAGGACGGTCAGGGGGTGCGGACGGCGTCCAGGGCCAGCAGGGCGACGTGCAGGGACAGGCAGGCCTGCACCGAGTCGAGGTCCACGTCGAGGATCCGGCCGATGCGGGCCAGCCGCTCATAGAACGCCGGCCGGGACAGGTGCGCCACGCCGGCCGCCGCCGACTTGTTCCGGCCCTGCTCCAGGTACGCCCGCAGGGTGTCGAGCAACTGCTCGCGCGGATGCTGGGCGTCGTAGACCAGCAGCGCGCCGAGTTCCCGCTCGACGAAGGTCTGCAACCGCGGCTCGTCCCGCAGCAGATGCAGCAGCCCGGCGAGCCCGACGTGCGGCAGCCGGAAGATCGGCAGGTCCCGCCGGTCCCGGCGGGCTGCCTCCGCGATCTGCCGCGCCTCGACCAGCGACCGGCCCGCCTCCCGCAGGCTGCCGACCCCCGATCCGGCCGCGATGATCACCGCCGATGGACCGGCTGCCCGCGCCACGCCGCCGACCTGGCCCGCCCGGGTCACCCCGTCGCCGCCCCGGGACGCAGCGGCGGTACGGGTCGACCCGTCGCCCGGCCGGGCGGGTGGCGCGGAGCGGGGCGCCGGCGGACGGGCCGGAGCGGCGTCGAGGCGTACCCGACGCAGTGCCGCGGCGAACGCGGCGAGCGCCTTCTCCTCGACGACCGGATCGGGCAGCGCGAGCAGCGCGCCCACCGCATGATCGTCGACTGCGCTGGTCAGGCCCGTGAGCTTGGCCTCCCGCAGCGCCTGGCCGACCGCCTCGGCGAGGTCACGCAGCCGGGCCGGGCCGGCCTCCGGCCCGGCGTCGCCCGGCGTCGCGACCTCCCCGGCCGGATCGTCGGCCCGATGGCGGACCACCACACCGACCAGGTGCCGGCGGTCCAACGGCACGCCGAGCGCCTTGGCCCGCAGCGCCACCTCGTCCACCGGACGGGAGTGGTCGAGCAGGGCGGTGAGCAGGGTGCGGTGGATCTGACGTTCCAACCCCTCGGCGTCCCGGCGGATCAACCGGCCCAGGGCGAGGGTGGAGGCGGCCCGCTCGACCAGGATGGTGAGCCGGCTGGGCGGACCCACCGAGGCGACGGCGCGCGAACCGGCGATCGTCCCGCCGCCCCGCTCACCGTCGGCCCGCTCCTCCGACGCGGGATCAGCCGGGGCGGCCGCCGACGCGGGATCAGCCGGGGCGGCCGCCGACTCGGGGCCACCGTCGCCGGCAGCCTGGCCGCTGGTCAGTTCCCCGCCGGCCGGCCAGCGCAGCAACAACCGCCCCCAGTCCTGGCCACGCGCGCCGACCGTGGTCACCAGCCACCCGCTGTCCGCGTCGTACGCGGTGCGACCGCCGGGACGGATCCGCCGCGAGTGCTGCTCCCAGCGGTCCAGCAGCAGTTCGGCGCTCTCCCCCGCCGGGTCGTACGCGAGCACCTGCCGGGAGAGGTTCTCCAGCACCACCGGACACCCGGACAGCTCGGCGGCCTGCCGCACCACCTCGGCCGCGCCGGCACCTTCCACGGACAGCTCGGTGAACCGCTGGTGGATCTCCTCGGTGGCCCGCAGCTCGGTGAGCTGGGCGTCCACGATCAGCGCGTGCACCGCCTCGGTGATCCGCACGAACGGGGTGGCCCGGCGCAGCTCGACCAGCGGCAGCCCGCGCCGCTCGGCGGCGGCGGCCATCACCCTCGGCACTCCGCTGACGTAGCGGCGGCCCAGCTCGACCACCAGCCCGGAGACCCCGACGTCGGCCAGGTCGCCGATGAACGCGCGCAGCCCGGCGTCGTCGGCCGGCAACCCGATGCCGGTGGTCAGCACCAGCTCGCCGCCGCCGAGCAGGGTGGCGATGTCCGGCACCTCGGCGGCGTGCACCCAGCGGACCGGCCGGTCCAGGCCCGCGTCGCCGGCGACCAGGCGCGGGGCGCCGTGGCGCACCGGCACCAGGGCGAGCACCTCACGCACGGTCGGGAACACGCGCGTCACGCTACCGTCCGTGACCAGGAAACTCGACTACCTGGCCGGTGGCACGCGGCGGACCAGGTCGGCCCGCCGACCACCGCACGCGGACAGGAAACAGGCGGCCAGCCACCTGCGTCATCCGGCTCCCGAGCAGTCGATCCGGCACCTCTCACCAGCTCGCGGTCCAGTGGAACCAGCCGCCGCCGAGCGGCCGGAAGTCCGGCGACTCGCTCAGTCGACGCCGAACTCCATCGCGGCGCGGTCGAGCGCCTCGTCGTCGGCGGAGGAGACGCCCCGGGAGGCGATGGCCTCCGCACCGCCCTCTGGCATCGCACCGATCAGCCCGGTCGAGGCTGCCTGCGCGGCACCGACCATCCGCTGGGGAGTCGCGCCGCCGACCATGCCGAGGGTGGCGTACTGCTCCAGCTTCGCCCGCGAGTCGGCGATGTCCAGGTTGCGCATGGTGAGCTGGCCGATCCGGTCCGACGGGCCGAACGCCGAGTCCTCGGTACGCTCCATCGACAGCTTGTCGGGGTGGTAGCTGAATGCCGGGCCGGTGGTGTCCAGGATCGAGTAGTCCTCGCCCCGGCGCAGCCGCAACGTCACCTCGCCGGTGACCGCCGTGCCGACCCAGCGTTGCAACGACTCGCGCAGCATCAGCGCCTGCGGGTCCAGCCAGCGCCCCTCGTACATCAGCCGGCCGAGACGGCGGCCCTCGTGGTGGTAGTTCGCCAGGGTGTCCTCGTTGTGGATGGCGTTGACCAGCCGTTCGTACGCGGCGTGCAGCAGCGCCATGCCGGGCGCCTCGTAGATGCCCCGGCTCTTGGCCTCGATGATCCGGTTCTCGATCTGGTCCGACATGCCCAGGCCGTGCCGGCCGCCGATGGCGTTGGCCTCCAGCACCAGATCGACGGGGCTGCCGAACTCCTTACCGTTGATCGTCACCGGGCGACCCTGGTCGAAGCCGATCGTGACATCCTCGGTCGGGATCTCCACCGACGGGTCCCAGAACCGGACTCCCATGATCGGGTTTACCGTCTCGATGCCGGTGTCGAGGTGCTCGAGGGTCTTCGCCTCGTGCGTAGCGCCCCAGATGTTGGCGTCGGTGGAGTATGCCTTCTCAGTGCTGTCCCGGTACGGCAGGCCGCGTTCGAGCAGCCACTCCGACATCTCCTTACGGCCGCCCAGTTCGGTGACGAAGTCGGTGTCGAGCCACGGCTTGTAGATGCGCAGCTGCGGGTTGGCCAGCAGGCCGTACCGGTAGAACCGCTCGATGTCGTTGCCCTTGAAGGTCGAGCCGTCGCCCCAGATCTGGACGTCGTCCGAGATCATCGCCCGCACCAGCAGGGTCCCGGTCACGGCCCGGCCCAACGGGGTGGTGTTGAAGTATGCCCGCCCGCCCGAGCGGATGTGGAAGGCCCCGCAGGTCAGTGCTGCCAGGCCCTCCTCGACCAGGGCGGCGCGGCAGTCGACCAGGCGGGCGAGCTCGGCGCCGTAGCTGAGCGCGCGGCCGGGCACCGAGGCGATGTCGGGCTCGTCGTACTGGCCGATGTCGGCGGTGTAGGCGCAGGGAACGGCGCCCTTGTCGCGCATCCACGCGACCGCGACCGAGGTGTCGAGGCCGCCGGAGAAGGCGATGCCGACACGTTCACCGGTGGGCAGGGAGGTGAGAACCTTGGACACGAGGAAGATTATTCATCAGAGCGCATGGTCATGCAAGCGGAAGTGCCGAACGGGACCCGCAGCGGCTACCCGCTGCCGAACGGTGGATCGTCGCGACCCAGTTCCCAGCAGGCCACGGCAGTGGCGGAGGCGACGTTGAGCGAGTCCACCCCGCGCCGCATCGGGATCACCACCCGCACGTCGCTGGCGTCCATCGCCACCCGGGTCAGGCCGGCCCCCTCGGCGCCCATCAGCAGCGCCGCCCGGGCCCGCTGGGTCGCGTCGAGCCGCTGGATCGGCACCGCGTCGGGCGCGGGCGTCATCGCCAGCACCGTGAAACCCGCCGCCCGGACCTGGGCGAGCGCCTCCGGCCAGGGCTCCAGCTTCGCGTACGGGATGGCGAAGACCTCGCCCATGCTGACCCGGACGCTGCGCCGGTAGAGCGGGTCGGCGCAGGTCGGGGAGAGCAGCACGGCGTCCACCCCGAGCGCGGCCACGGCCCGGAAGATCGCGCCGAGGTTGGTGTGGTTGTTGACATCCTCCAAGATCACCACCCGCCGGGCGGTGTCGAGCACCTCGGCGGCCGAGGGCAGCGGCTTGCGGTGGAACGAGGCGAGCACGCCCCGGTGGACGTGGAAGCCGGTGGCGCGCTGGAGCACCTCCGGGGTGGCCGCATAGACCGGGGCGTCCCCAGTGTCGAGGTCGGCGAGCTGATCCGCCCGCTTGGCGTCGACCAGGTACGAGCGGGCCGGGTAGCCGGCCCGCAGCGCCCGCCGCAGCACCAGCTCACCTTCGGCGATGAACAGGCCGTGCGGCGGCTCCCAACGGGTCCGCAGCTCCACGTCGGTCAGCGCGCGGTAGTCGGCGATCCGGTCGTCGTCTGGGTCGGTGATCTCGTGGACGGGCACCGGTCGATTCTGCCTGGCCGGTCCGGTGGCTCCGGCCGCCGGGCACCCGGCCGTGCCGGCTCCGCCGATTCCCGGCCCGGCCCGGCGCCGCCGTCAGCCACGACGGCGCCGGTCGACCTCGCCCGCCGTCACGCCCGCACGTAGCGCAGCAGCACCGAGCGGCCGTCGAAGCCGCGGGTCTCCGCCAGCCGCAGGTCGAGGCGGTCCTTGCCGGGGAAGACCGGCCGGCCGCCGCCGAGCACCACCGGGTGGACGACCACCTGGTACTCGTCGATCAGCCCCAGGTCGGTGAGCGCCGCGGCGGCCCCCGCGCCCCCGGTAAGGAGCAGGTCCTTGCCGGGCTGCGCCTTCAGCTCGGCCATCTCGTCGGCCAGGTCGCGGCCGATCACCCGGGCGCCGTACTCGGCGGTCTCCAAGGTGCGCGAGATGACGACCTTCGGGGTACGCCGCCAGACCGGGGCGAACTTCAGGTCGTGCGGGTGCTGGGACAGTTCCTCCACGCGGGGCCAGTAGGAGGACATCATCTCCCAGACCTTGCGGCCGTAGAGGAAGATGTCGGCCCGGTCGCACAGCTCAAAGGAGTACGCGGACAACTCCGGCCCCATGGCCGGCCAGTCGAACTCCCCGTTCGGCCCCTCGATGAAACCGTCAACCGACTGGTGCACCCAGTAGACGAGCTTGCGCATGACGTCCTCCTGCTCGGTGGCGCCCCCGGCGGGCGCACTCACCGGTGGGTCGGAGCCGCCGGACCAGATCCGACACCCGGCACAGATCTCTTCGCCGGGTTGCCAGCCGCGCCCACCGCCCGCGCCGCTGGCCGCAACCGCGTCTCAAGAGGGAGCCGCTGCTATACCGGAGGCGTTAACCAGGGTCCCTTCCTTCTCCTCAGCCGCGGCTGCGGTTCTGGAACCAGCGTAGGAGGTTCGGCAGGCTCTGATCCTGCTGGTCCTGCAGCTGCGGTGGGAGCTTCGGCTCCGGGCGCTGTGGGTTGCCGGCCAGCTCGGGGCTCGGCGCGGCGAAGTCCCTGACCGGCTTGCCGTCGACCGCCGTACGGATGATCCGGGCGACGGCGTCGATCACCTTGGCCTGCACCGCCGAGCCGACCAGGTCGGTCGAGTCGTCGGGGTTGGCCGCGATGCCGGCGACGGCCACCTGCGGGGTGAATCCGACGAAGGTCTCGGTGGCGTTCTGCTCGGAGCTGCCGGTCTTGCCGGCGACGGGCCGGCCGACGATCCGGTCGACCGAGGTGGCCGTGCCGCCGTTGCACTGCCCGTACGCGGACTGCTGGCCGACCGGGCAGCGGGCCGCGTCGGTGGCGGCCCGGGCCACGTCCGGGTCCAGGACCTGCTTGCAGGACGGCTGGCCGACGTCGACCTTCTCGCCGTTGGCGGCGGTCACCGAGAGCACCGGCAGCGGGGCGCAGTACGTCCCCTCGGCCGCCACGGTGGCGTACGCGTTGGCCAGGTCGAGCGGGGTGGTGGCGGCCACGCCCAGGGTGAACGCGCCCCAGTTCGCCGCGTCGTTCTTGGCGAAGGCGGCGTCGGACGAGGCCCGGAAGGTGATGCCGAGGCGCTGCGCCATCTCCACCACCTTGTCCTCGCCGACCTGTTCGGCCAGCCAGACGAAGTACGTGTTCACGGAGCGGCCGTAGCCGTCCCACATCATCCGGTAGCCGTCCATCCACTCCGGGTTGGCGTTGGCCGGGCACCACTTGCCGCCGCAGTTGCCCTCGGCGTCGGAGGCGTATCGGGTGGGCAGCTTGGCCGGGGCATCGAAGCCGGTGGCGAGTGGCTTGCCCGCCTCCAGCGCGGCGAGCATGGTGAACAGCTTGAACGTCGAGCCGGCCTGGTAGCCGCTGACGCTGGCGCCGCCGGAGATCAGCGGGTTGACGGTGTTCGGGTGGTTGGATTGCCCGGCCGGGTTGTCGGCCAGGCTGTAGTGCCGGTTGACCGCCATGGCGAGCACCCGTCCGGTGCCGGGCTCGACCGCGGCGACCGGCAGAGCGCGCTTGTTGTCATATCCGTAGACGGCGGTGGCCTGCTGCTGCGCGGTCTGCTGGATCTTCGGGTCCAGCGAGGTGATCACCGTGTAGCCGCCGCGGCGTAGCGCCTGCTCGCGCTCCTTGACCGTGTCACCGAAGGCCGGCTGGGCCAGCCACCACTGGCGGAGGTAGTCGCAGAAGTAGCCCCAGTCGTCGTGCCCTCCGGCGAGCGCGGTGCAGCCGTTGGGCTGTGCGGTCGGGTGCAGGGTGAGCTGCTCGGCCTTGGCCGCGGCGGCCTGCTGCGTGCTGATCGCGCCGGTCTCGGCCATGGCGTCGAGCACGTACGCCCGGCGGGCGAGGGCCTGGTCCTTGTCCCCGCTGATCGGGCTGTACGCGTCTGGTGCCTGAACCAGGCCGGCGAGCAGGGCCGCCTCGGCCAGGGTCAGGTCGGCGGGCGGCTTGCCGAAGTAGCGCTGGCTGGCCGCGGCGACGCCGTACGCGCCGGAGCCGAAGTACGCGATGTTGAGGTAGCGGTTGAGGATCTCGTCCTTGCCGAGGGTCTTTTCCAGGGCGTTGGCGTACCGGATCTCCTGGAGCTTGCGCCCGATGGTCTGGTCGGTGGCGGCCTGCCGTTCCTCGGCGGTGCGGGTGGGGTCGGTCTTGAGCACGTTGCGGACGTACTGCATGGTCAGCGTGGAGCCGCCCTGCTCGGTGCCGCCGCCGGTGACGTTGGCGACCAGGGCACGGGCGAGACCGCGCAGGTCGGCGCCGCCGTGGGAGTAGAAGCGGCGGTCCTCGGCGGCCACGATCGCCTGTCGCATCACTGGGGCGATCTCGGCCAGCGGCACGTCGGTGCGGTTGACGTCGTAGAACGTCGTGATCAGGGTCTTGCCGTCGTTGGCGTAGAGGTAGGAGCGCTGGGGCTGGGCGGGGGTGCGCAGCGAGTCGGGCAGCTCCGCGTACGCCCCGAGGGCCGCCTTGGCGACGAACCCGCCGAGCAGGTTGCCGGGCAGGACGGCGACTGCGAGGACGAGCCCGGCGAGGACGCCGGCGAGCAGCACGGTGAAGAGGCGCGACAGCGGCGACCGGGGAGACGGCATGGCTTCCAGATTGCCGCGAAAGCCGCCAACCGACCACCCCGCCAGGCAACTGTCAGCGACCTCACGGCAACCCCCCAGACACCCCAGCACGGTTGATCATGAGGTTGGCGGCGATGTCGATCTCCCCGGCCACCGCCAACCTCATGATCGACGTCGAGTGGGTGGGGCGGGTCAGGTGGTGGGTGGGGCGGGTCAGGTGGTGGGGGTGGCGGGTGGGGCGGGTGGGGTCGGGGCGGGGACCACGCTGGCGGCGATCACGTCGCGGGCGATTGCGGCGGGCACCAGGCGCCCGGAGCGGTAGCCGATGCCGAGCCCGGCGACCAGCGCGAAGATCGCGCCGAAGGTCTGCAACGAGCCGAGCAGCGCGCCGCCGAGACCGAGCAGCGGGGCGGCGATCATCAGCATGATGCCGTCCCCCCAGGAGAACATCCCGGACCGGGCCACCGACCATCCGGTGCACAACCACCCGACGCTGTAGAAGGTGGCACCGACCAGGACGAGGTGGCGTGCGGTGGTGCCGAACACGGGCGCCTGCTCGTCCAGCCCGGCGAAGGGCAGCATCAGCACGACGCCGGCGATGCTGACCAGCAGCCCGGTCGCGGCGACCCGCCGGCTGCGGGTGGCGGCGAGCAGTCCGGTGAGCGCCAGCAGCGCGAGCAGCCCGAGCCAGACGGCGGCCACCCAGCCCACCAGGTAGAGCTGGTTGCCGTCGGCCGGGTACGGGTCGTTGCCCACCCCGCCGTCGCTGGCCATCGTCACCACGCCGTAGAGGATCGCGTACGCGGGCAGCAGCCAGACCGCGGCGCGGGCGAACCGGCGTACCGACCAGGCCCAGCTGGCGTTGGTGGCCGGGGCGGCGCGTCCCGGCTCGGAGACGAACGGCAGCACCCCGAATCCGCCCCCGGTGCGCCGGGAGCCGAGCGGTCCGGCGGGATCATGCTCGCCGGGAACCGGCTCGCGGGAGAAGAGTTCCTTGGAGAACAGATCCTTGGCGGACAGCCTGTTCGCCGGCTCCTTCATGCGTCACCTCGCTGCGCCTGCGGGCGGCGTGGGACGCGCTCGGCGCCCCGGTCCTGGTCACCACCCGTCCTTGAGACCGATGGTGGCAGGCACCGGGGCGCCGCATGAGACTTTCTCGCATTTGCCGCCCGGGATCGGACGGCTCCGACTCAGCCCCGCTCGCGCTGATCCGAGGGGTCGTTGAGCAGGCTCTCCGGGGAGACCGGCTCGGGCGCCGGCAGGCCCTGCTGCGGGACGTTGCCGCCGGTGGTCTGCGCCTCGGCGACGCGTACCTCGTCGTGGATCTCCCGGGCGGCGGTGGCGGCGGCATGCGCCGCCTCGGCGGCCTCCCGCTCCACCTCGCCGGCCCCCTGGCTGGCCTCCGGCGACGGCACGTCGCCAACCATGTTGGCCAGCCCGCCGAGCGCGCCGCCCATCCCCTCCAGGGCCTTGGTCAGCTCGGCCGGGACGATCCAGACCTTGTTCGCGGAGCCGTTGGCGATCTGCGGCAGCGCCTGCAGGTACTGGTAGGCGAGCACCTTCTGGCTCGGGTTGGCCTGGTGGATCGCGTCGAAGACCGTCCGGATCGCCTTGGCCTGGCCCTCCGCCTGGAGGATCCGGGCCTGCCGGTCACCGTCGGCGCGCAGCACCGCGGCCTGCTTCTCACCCTCGGCGGTGAGGATCTGCGACTGCTTGAGACCCTCGGCGTTCAGGATCGCGGCACGGCGGTCCCGCTCGGCGCGCATCTGCTTCTCCATCGAGTCACGGATGCTCGGCGGCGGCTCGATCGCCTTGATCTCGACCCGGGTGACCTTGATGCCCCACCGGCCGGTGGTCTCGTCCAGCACGCCGGACAGGTGCCGGTTGATCTCCTCGCGGCTGGTCAGCGCCCGCTCCAGGTCCAGCGAGCCGATCACGTTACGCAGCGTGGTCACGGTGAGCTGCTCGATGGCTTGGATGAAGTTGGAGATCTCGTAGGTGGCCCGGACCGCGTCAACCACCTTGTAGTAGAGGACCGTGTCGATCGAGACGACCAGGTTGTCCGAGGTGATCACCGGCTGCGGCGGGAAGCTGACCACCTGCTCCCGCATGTCGACCTTGGTACGCACCGCGTCGATGTACGGCACGAGCAGGTTCAGGCCAGGGTTCAAGGTCCGCTTGTACCGCCCCAGCCGCTCGACCACGTCCTGCCGCTGCTGCGGCACGATCCGAATCGCCTTGGCCAACGTCACCACAACGATCACGGCAACGGCGATCAATACGACCGCTAGAAACTCCATACCGTTCACCTTTTCGCTTCGGGCAGTGCGCCCGGGGTGGAAATCTCGTCCTGCCAGACCAGGGCGGTTGCGCCCTGGACCTTTATCACCTGCACCCGCTCACCCACGGCGTAGCTCCGCGTCGCGTCGTACGCCCGAGCGGTCCACAACTCTCCGTCGATCTTGACCATGCCGTGCCCGACGTCGACCGGCTCCACCACCAACGCCGCCGTCCCCTCGAGCGCCTCGATCCCGAACGACCGCTCGCCGCCCTCCAGCGCCGCATTCGCGTGCCGCCGGATGACCGGCCGGAGCAGCCCCACGCAGAGCGTGGAGACCACGGCGAAGACGAGCGCCTGGATCGCGACCGGAGCGCCGAGCGCGGCGGCTCCGGCGGCGGCGAACGCCCCTGCCGCAAACATGATCAGGAACAGCGTCGTCGTAAAGATCTCGGCGACCGCCAACACCACACCAAGCACGATCCACAACACTGCGTCCACCCCTCAATCGTGACACGCCGACGCACATCCCACGAACCCACGATGATCAGTAAGCTCGGCGGCACCCGCCGGTGTTCCTCGGCGGCGCCGAGGTGCGACGTCGACCAGGAGAAAGAACCATGGACCTGCTGCCCGAGACCGCCCGACGGGTCGACGCGCTGGTCGCCCGGGCCCAGTCCGAGGGGCGCGGCCCCTCGGTCGCCCTCGGGGTGGTCCGCGACGGCAGCCTCGCCCACCTCGCGCTCGCCGGCGACCATCCCACCCCCGACGCGGACCTTCAGTACCGGATCGGCTCGATCAGCAAGACCATGACCGCGGTGCTGGTGATGCAGCTGCGCGACGCCGGCCGACTGTCCCTGGACGACCCGCTGGACAAGCACCTGCCCGGTACCCCGGTCGGCGCGCTCACCGTGCGCCAGCTGCTCGGGCACGCCAGTGGCCTGCAGCGCGAGCCGGACGGCCGGTGGTGGGAGCGGACCGAGGGCGCCGACCTGGCCACCCTGGTCGCCGGGCTCACCCCGGAGAAGATCGCCCACCCGCCGCACCACACCTACCACTACTCCAACCTGGCGTACGGCCTCCTCGGCGGAGTGCTGGAGCGGATCACCGGGACGCCCTGGGCGGAGCTGCTCCGGGAACGGATCCTCGAACCCCTGGGCATGCTGCGCACCACCTACCACCCGACCGAGCCGTACGCCCGGGGCTACGTGGTGCACCCCTGGCACGACACGCTGCGCGAGGAGCCGCGTACCGACACCGGGGCGATGGCGCCCGCCGGCCAGCTCTGGTCGACCGTCACAGACCTCGCCCGTTGGGCGGCGTTCCTGGCCGACCCGGCCCCGGACGTGCTCGCCCCGGCCACGCTCGCCGAGATGTGCTCCCCCGTCGTGATCGACGACGCCAACACCTGGCGCAGCGGGCGCGGCCTCGGCCTGGGCCTGCACCGCGAGGGGGAGCGGGTGTACGTGGGCCACGGCGGCTCCATGCCCGGGTACGTCGCCACAGTCGAGGTGCACCGGCCGAGCCGCACGGGCGTGGTCGGCTTCGCCAACTCGTACGGGTTCCGGACCGGGTCGCTGGGCGCGCTCGGCCTACGCGTCCTGACCACCGTGCTCGACGCCGAGCCGGTCGCGGCGGCGCAGTGGCGCCCGGCCACCGCCCCGCCGCCGGCCGAGGTGGCCGAGCTGACCGGGCGCTGGTGGTGGATGGGCACCGCCCTCGACCTGAGCTGGGACACCGACTCCGGCCGGCTGGTGGCGCACCGGCGCGGCATCGAGGTGACCCGATTCGCGCCAGAAGGACGGGACCACTGGCGGGGCCACGGCGGCGAGGAGGACGGCGAGATCCTCACCGTGCTCCGGGACCAGACCGGTCAGCCGGTCGCCCTGGACATCGCCACCTTCGTCTTCACCCGTACCCCCGACCAGGAGCCCTGACCGGGGCGCCGCACCAGCGGCTACGACGGCTCCGTGACGAAGTCGATCAAACGCTCCATCGCGTTGATCAGCGGCGTCTCCACGTCGGCGAAGCTGTTCACCCGGGACAGGATGCGCCGCCACAGGTCCGCCGGCTCGGCCACCCCGAGCGCCGCGCAGACCCCCTCCTTCCAGGGCCGCCCGGGCGGCACCACGGGCCAGGCCGGAATGCCCAGCGCCCGCGGCTTCACCGCCTGCCACACGTCCACGTACGGGTGGCCGGTGACCAGAACGTGCGGCGAGGTCACCGCCGCCACGATCCGGCTCTCCTTCGAGCCCGGCACCAGGTGGTCGACGAGCACACCGAGCCGCCGACCCGGCCCCGGGTCGAACCCGCGCACCTCGGCCGCCAGGGCGTCGATGCCGTCCAGGGGCTCCACCACCACGCCCTCGATGCGCAGGTCGTCGCCCCAGATCCGCTCCACCAGCGCCGCGTCGTGCACGCCCTCCACCCAGATCCGGCTGGCCTTGGCGACCTGCGCCCGGACATTGTCGACCGCGATCGAGCCGGAGGCGGTGCGCCGCCGGGCCGCGGGCACCGGGGCGCGAGCCGGTCTGCGCAGGGTGACCGGCCGGCCGTCGAGCAGGAACGCGGCGGGCAACAGCGGGAAGTTGCGCCGCCGGCCGTGCCGGTCCTCCAGCACCACCGCGCCGGCCTCGAATCCGACGACCGCGCCGCAGAACCCGGAGTCCGCGTCCTCGACGACCAGGTCCGGCTCGGCGTCCACCTCCGGGACGGCCTTCCGCCGCCGCCAGTCCCCCGCCAACACGTCCCCGCCATACCTCCCCGCCATGTCGCCCACGCTAACCACCCGCCCGCCAACCGCCCTGCCGACGCGCCGTCACACCGCTTCGATCATGGAGTCGTGGCACCGAACAAAAGCCGTGGACGACGCGAAGCAGGCGCCACGCCTCCATGATCGGCGGGGGTCGTCGGGCGGGAGCAGGGCACGAGAAACGGGCGAAGGGGGTAAGTGGGGGCAGGTCACGCGGCGGGTGCGGCAGCCGAGACAGGGGCGGTGGGGAGCACGTACCCTTTCGGCATGTCCTCCCCCGCAGCGGGCGCGGCCACCCTGGCTCCGCGCCGGTCGAGCCGGTTCGTTGCCTGGGTACGCGCCTGGCGGGCCGGCCTGGTGCCCTTCGACGAGGTCGCCGACGAGATCGCCGGCGACGAGGAGCACCTGGTCGCGGACGCCCCCGGCGCCTGGACCGACCTGCCCCTGCGGGAGGCGCTGCCCAGCCTGGCGAAGCTCTCCCCGGACGAGATCCGCCTCGTGCTGCCCGCCCCCGGCGACCCGCGCGGGCTGCCCGGCCCCGGCGACTTCGCCGGCGCCGCGCTGCTCACCGGCGAGGCGGTGGTGGCCAGCGGTCTCGGCCTCGTCCCGGAGGTACGCAGCCACACCTCCGGGTCGGGCATGACCTGGGAGACCGTGCTCTGGCGGGTGTACCCGCTGCCGCCCGACGCGCCGAAGGCGTCCCTCGCGGTGCCCGGCGCGGCCGAGGCGGAGGCCGAACTGGCCGCCGTGCTCGCCGAGACGACCGCCGCGCTCACCCGGCTCGACGTGGCGCAGTGGCGACCCGAACTGGCCGGTGCCCTCGCCGCGCTGCGCCGCCCCGACGGCACCACCGACCTGCCGCCCGGATTCGACCCGCGGGCGCGCCGGCTGTTCGCCCGGGCGGCCGTGCTGGACCGGGTGCTCGCCCTGGCCGGGGAGAGCGCCCCGGGCGGCGCGGTGAACACCTACGAGGCACAGCAGCGGGACGCGGCGCTGCGCCCGCTGACCACCGCCTGCCGGCAGGCCCTGGTGGCCGCCTGCAACGCCCCGCTGCGCCCCTGAACGCCGGCCGTCGGCCCGCCCAGCCTCAGATCTCGTCGATCAGATCGGCCACCGAGTTGACGATCCGCGACGGCCGGTACGGGTAGCGTTCCGCCTCCGCCCGGGAGCTGATCCCGGTCAGCACCAGGATCGTCTCCAGGCCCGCCTCCAGGCCACAGAGGATGTCGGTGTCCATCCGGTCGCCGATCATCGCGGTGCTCTCCGAGTGCGCCTCGATGGTGTTCAACGCCGAACGCATCATCATCGGGTTGGGCTTGCCGACGAAGTACGGCTCCACCCCGGTCGCCTTGGAGATCATCGCGGCCACCGAGCCGGCGGCCGGCAGCGCGCCCTCGACCGACGGGCCGGTCGCGTCGGGGTTGGTGCAGATGAACCGGGCCCCGTCGTCAATCAGCCGGATCGCCTTGGTGATCGCCTCGAAGCTGTAGGTGCGGGTCTCCCCCAGCACCACGTAGTCGGGGGCGAAGTCGCTCAGCACGTACCCCACCGCGTGCAGGGCCGTGGTCAGCCCGGCCTCACCGATCGCGTACGCGGTGCCGCCCGGGCGCTGGTCGGCCAGGAACTGGGCGGTGGCCAGGGCCGACGACCAGATCGCCTCCTCCGGCACGTCCAGCCCCATCCGGGCCAGCCGCGCCTGCAGGTCACGCGGGGTGTAGATCGAGTTGTTGGTCAGCACCAGGAAGGGCTTGCCGGAGGCACGCAGCTTCTTGATGAACTCGGGCGCGCCGGGCACCGGCTGGCCCTCGTGCACCAGCACGCCGTCCATGTCGGTGAGCCAGCTCTGCACCGGCTTGCGGTCTTGCATGTGTCGTCCCCAGGGGTGTCGGGAGGTCGGTCAGGCTCCGGGCCGGCGAGCCGGGGGCACGCAGCACGCCGTCGGGCAGGTGTCCCACATCGGCAGCTCACCGAGGCGGCGACGCAGCCGCTCGCCGTCCGGGGTGGTGCGTTCCAGGACCAGTTCGCGCACCATCGCCACGAACCGGGGGTCGGTGCCGGGGGTACCGGCGCGGACGAAGTCCAGGCCGAGCTGCTTGGCCGTGTCGAGGGCCTCGGTGTCCAGATCCCAGACCACCTCGAGATGGTCGGAGACGAACCCGATCGGGCTGACCACCACGGCGGTCACCCCCTGCCCGGGCAGGGTGGCGAGGTGGTCGTTGATGTCCGGCTCCAGCCACGGCACCTGCGGCGGCCCGGAGCGGCTCTGCCAGACCAGGTCGTACGGCAGGTCGGGCGCGGCGGCGGCGTGCACCAGCCGGGCCACCTCGGCGAGCTGCGCGGTGTACCGGCCACCGTGCGGGCCGGCGGTGGCGGCCATCGAGGTGGGGACGGAGTGGGCGGTGAAGACCAGCCGGGTGCTGTCCCGTCGGGCCGGGTCGAGCTGGGCCAGCGCGGCCCGCACCGCGTCGGCGTGCGGCTGGACGAAGCCGGGGTGGTCCCAGAACTGGCGCAGCTTCTCGATCACCGGGGCGTCCGGGCCGACCGCCGCCCGGGCCGCGGCGATGTCCTCCTGGTATTGACGGCAGGACGAGTAGCCGCCGTACGCGCTGGTGACGAAGGCGAGAGCCCGCTTGACGCCGTCGTCGCGCAGCTGCGCCACAGTGTCGGCGAGCATCGGGTCCCAGTTCCGGTTGCCCCAGTAGACCGGCAGGTCGACACCGTTGCCGGCGAAGTCCGCCCGGATCGCCGCGAGCAGCTCCCGGCACTGCTGGTTGATCGGGGACACCCCGCCGAAGTGCAGGTAGTGCTGGACCACCTCTTCGAGCCGCGCCGGGGGCACGCCCCGCCCCCGGGTCACGTTCTGCAGGAAGGGCCGCACGTCCTCCGGCCGCTCCGGTCCGCCGAAGGAGACCAGCACCAACGCGTCGTACGCCATGCCGCCCATTCTCCCCCGACCGCCGTGACGGCCCCGCTCGGGGCGTCCGAGGGTGTCAAGAGGGGGCCCCTGCTCTACCGGAAACGTTAAGCAGGGGCCCCTCCTTACACCTCAGGAGCCGAGCGCGTGGTAGCCGCCGTCGACGTGGACGATCTCGCCGGTGGTGGCCGGGAACCAGTCGGACAGCAGCGCCAGGCAGGCCCGGGCGGTCGGCTCCTGGTCGGAGAGGTTCCAGCCGAGCGGGGCCCGCTCGGCCCAGGCGTCCTCGAACTGCTCGAAGCCCGGGATGGACTTGGCGGCGATGGTACGCAGCGGGCCGGCGGCAACCAGGTTGCTGCGGATGCCCCGCTTGCCCAGGTGCAGCGCCAGGTAGCGGGAGGCGGACTCCAGCCCGGCCTTGGCCACGCCCATCCAGTCGTACACCGGCCAGGCCTTGGTGGCGTCGAAGGTGAGGCCGACCACCGCGCCGCCCGCCGACATCAGCGGCAGCGCCGCCATGGCCAGGGACTTGTACGAGTACGTCGAGACGTGGATCGCGGTGGCCACGTCCTCCCACGGCGCGTCGAGGAAACCGCCGCCGAGGCAGCTCTGCGGGGCGAACCCGATCGAGTGCACCACCCCGTCCAGGCCGTCGACGTGCTCACGGACCTTGTCGGCCAGGCCGGCCAGGTGCTCCTGGTCCGTCACGTCCAGCTCGATCACCGGGGCCGGCTCGGGCAGCCGCTTGGCGATCCGCTCGACCAGGGAGAGCCGGCCGTAGCCGGTGAGCACGACCTGCGCGCCGTTCTCCTGGGCGAGCTTCGCCACGGAGAAGGCGATCGAGGCGTCGGTGATGACGCCGGTGACCAGCAGCCGCTTACCGGCCAGCAGTCCGGACATTTAGCAGTTCCTCCGTGTTTCTCAGTGACCCATGCCCAGGCCGCCGTCGACCGGGATGACAGCGCCGGAGATGTACCCGGCCGCGTCCGAGGCCAGCCAGGCGACCACGCCGGCGACCTCCTCCGGCTCGGCGAACCGGCCGGCCGGGATCGCCTTGCGGTATTCGGTGCGCCGCTCCTCGGGCAGCGCGGCCGTCATGTCGGTGTCGATGAAGCCGGGCGCGACCACGTTCGCGGTGATGTTGCGGCTGCCCAGCTCACGGGTGATCGAACGGGCCACACCCACCAGGCCCGCCTTGCTGGCCGCGTAGTTGACCTGACCGACGCCGCCGTAGAGGCCGACCACCGAGGAGACGAAGATCATGCGACCCCACCGGGCCCGGAGCATCTTCGTCGAGGCCCGCTTGGCGCAGCGGAACGCGCCGGTCAGGTTGGTGTCGAGCACCCGGGTGAACTGTTCCTCGGACATCCGCATCAGCAGCGTGTCGTCGGTGATGCCGGCGTTGGCCACCAGCACCTCGACCGGGCCCAGCTCGGCCTCGATCGCGGCGAACGCGGCGTCGACCGACTCGGCGTCGGTCACGTCGCACTTCACGCCGAACAGCCCCGCCGGGGCGTCGCCGCTGCGGTGGGTCACCGCCACCCGGTCACCCTGCTTGGCGAAGGCCTGCGCGATGGCCAGGCCGATCCCCCGGTTTCCGCCGGTCACCAGCACGGTACGGGCCACGGTTCCCCCTCTTGCTCAGCTGATCTCGCCGGTCGGAGCCTAGGCGTTACCGGCAGGTAAGCGCTAACCCGAGCAGGTCACACCGGGGTATGACACCGGGCCTCACCCCATGGCGGGACGACGATGACGCCGCCGGCCCCGTACCCTTGCCGCTGGTGGAGCAATCGTGGGTCCGAACCTGGCGGCAGGCGCTGTGGCGTACCGTCCGGGGTCCGGACGTCCCGCCCGCCCGGCTGCCGCTGGAGCGCTGGCCCCGGTTGGCCCGGTTCCTGCGCCAGGCCGGCCTGCCCGCCCTGGTCGGCCTGTTCGCCGCCACCCTCGCCTGGGAGAACAACCGGCACCTGCCCGGGGTCGTGGCGTTCCTGTTCGCGGGGCTGACCATCGCGCCGCTGCTCGCGTTGCCCCGGCGACCCCTGCTCGCCTGGCGGCTCACCATGGTCGCGCTGATCACCTGCACCTTCAACGCCCCGCCCCGGGCGCCCTGGCCGTGGAGCCCGGTGCTGGTTCTCGGGTCGCTGCTCGTGCTCGCGGTGGTGGCCGCCCGGGTGGACCGGCAGGTGCTGGTCTGGGTCGGGGTGATCACCACGGTGCCGGTCGTCACCCTGGTCAACGCCAACAACCGGGCCGGCGTCATGCTGCTGGTGCTCGCCCTGCTGGTCCTCGGCGACCTGGTACGGGGCAACCGGGCCTCCCGCCGGGCGCTGGCCGAGCAGACCGAACTCAGCGAGCGGGAACAGGAACGCCGGGCGGTGCTGGAGGAACGCGCCCGCATCGCCCGGGAACTGCACGACGTGGTCGCCCACCACATGTCGATGATCGCCGTGCAGGCGGAGACCGCGCCGTACCGCCTCGCCGACGTGCCGGACGGCGCCCGAGCCGAGTTCACCGCCATCGCCGGCTCGGCGCGGGAGGCGCTGACCGACATGCGCCGCCTGCTCGGCGTGCTGCGCAGCGAGTCGACCGGTCCGCAGACCGCACCGCAGCCCGGCCTGGCCGACGTCCCGGCGATGGTGGACGCCGCCCGCCGGGCCGGCCTCACCGTCACCCTGGACGCCCCCGCACCGGCCGCCGGGGCGCCCGCGCCGGTCGGGCTGGCCGCGTACCGGATCGTGCAGGAAGGGCTCGCGAACGCCGCCCGGCACGCGCCCGGGACCGCGGTGCGGGTCAGCCTGCGCCCCAGGCCGCGCGCCCTGGCGGTCCGGGTCGAGAACACCGCCGCTCCGGCCGGCCCGACCGCCACCGAGCGGGGCGCCGGGCACGGCCTGACCGGGATGCGCGAACGAGCCCTCGCGTTGGGCGGTACGTTCGCCGCCGGGCCACTCGACGGCGGCGGGTACGCCGTCGACGCGCTGCTGCCGTACGACGGGGAGGACGGGGACCGATGATCCGGGTATTGATCGCCGACGACCAGGCGATGGTCCGGCAGGGTTTCGGGGCGCTGCTGGCCGCCCAGCCGGACCTGCTCGTGGTCGGGGACGCCGCCGACGGTGCGGCGGCGGTGACGGCGGCCCGCCGGCTGGACCCGGACGTGGTGCTGATGGACGTGCGGATGCCGGTGCTGGACGGGCTGGCCGCCACCCGCCAACTGCTCGGCGACCGCCGCGCGGACCGGCCCCGGGTGCTCATCCTGACGACCTTCGACCTGGACGACTACGTCTACGAGGCGCTGCGCGCCGGGGCGAGCGGGTTCCTGCTCAAGGACGCCCCCGCCGCCGACCTGGTGCACGCGGTCCGCGTGGTGGCGGCCGGCGACGCACTGCTCGCGCCGACCGTGACCCGCCGACTGATCGCCGAGTTCGCCGCCCGCCCCGGGCACCGCCGACCCCGACCGACCGCCCTGGCCGGACTGACCCCCCGGGAGACCGACGTGCTGCGCCTGATCGCCCGGGGCCGGTCCAACGTGGAGATCGCCGCCGACCTGGTGGTCGCCGAGCAGACGGTCAAGACCCACGTCGGGCGGATCCTGGCCAAGCTCCAGCTCCGCGACCGCGCCCAGGCCGTGGTCGTCGCGTACGAGACGGGTCTGGTGGCCGCGGGCGAGTAGTCCCCACGTAGCACCCCGGGAACCACCCCACGGGGTGACGATCTTCGGCCCGTCCCCGCCGCACGATCCCGCCGGAGCACCATCCGGAGGGAGACGACGATGCGCTGGACCCGATCCGCCCGGGCGGCACTGACCGTGCTGCTCGGCCTCGGCCTGCTGCTGCCGGACCGGCCCGCCCCGCCGGCACCGGCCGCGTATGTCGAGGCGTATCCGCTGATCGCGGCGCGGCTACGGGCTGCCGGGCCGCCGTACGAGGGCTGGGCCGCGGCCGGTCGGCGGTTCCTGGTCTTCGATCCGCACGGCGACGGCCTCGCGGTGGAGGTGCTCGGCGACCTGGCCACCGCCGACCGGATCGCGGTGCTGGTGCCCGGTGTGGGCAGCACGCTGCGCGACTTCGACCGGGGGCTGGGCGGCGTGGCACGGCGCGCGCCGGCCCGGCAGGGGGCCGAGCTGTACGAGGCGCTGCACGCCCGGACACCCGACGCCCGGGTCGCGGTGCTGGTCTGGCTCGGCTACCACCCGCCCGGCGGGGTGACGACCGCGGCCGGCCCGACCGCGGCCCGCCGGGGCGCCGACGCCCTCCTGGCGCAGCTGCGGGTGCTCGCCGCCCGCCGCCCGGACGCCACGGTGACGCTGGTCGGGCACAGCTACGGGGCGCTGGTCGTCGGCCTCGCCGCCCGCCGGTCACCGGCGGGGGTGACCGACGTGGTGACGCTCGGCGGGGTGGGCGTCGGCGTGGACCGGGCCGGCGACCTGGCCCGGGTACGTATCTGGGCGGCGGAGTCGCCCACCGACTGGATCCGCCGGGTGCCGGAGGTACGGCTGCCCGGGCTCGGCCACGGCGTCCGCCCGGGCGACCCGGCCTTCGGCGCGCGACCGCTGCCGACCGCCGGGGTGACCGGCCACGACGGCTACCTGGCGCCCGGCAGCGCCACGACGGCCGCGGTGGCATCGGTCGTGCTCACCGGCACCACCGAAAGGGCGGTGGCCCCGTGAGCGCGAGGAGCGAGCCGGGCCTGCGAGCCCCGCAGTCGCGAACAAACGACAATCCCGTGAGCGCGAGGAGCGAGCCGGGCCTGCGAGCCCGGACGCTGTGCGCCGTGCCGCCGCCGGTGCGGCGGGACCGGGTGGTCGACGCGCTGCGGGCGTACGCGATCGGCGGCGTGGTGCTCGGGCACTGGCTGGTCACGGCGCTCGTGCTGGCCGCCGACGGGACGCTGCACACGGCCAGCCCACTGACCGAGCTGCCGGCCCTGGCTCCGGCCACCTGGCTGCTGCAGACCCTCGGCCTGTTCTTCTTCACCGCCGGGTACGCGGCCACCCGATCGCTGGCCCGGTACCCGCACGGCGCCGGGCGCTGGCTGGCCCGCCGGCTGGGCCGCCTCCTCCGCCCGATGCTGGCGCTGCTCGGCATCGGGTCCGGGCTGCTGCTGGCCGCGATCGTCCTGGGCACCCCGGACGGCACCCTCGCCGCGGCGGTCACGCTGGCGGTCAGTCCGCTGTGGTTCCTGCTTCCGCTGGTGGCGCTCTCCGTGCTGACCGGGCCGCTGCGGGCGGCCGTACGCCGGTGGGGTCCGCTGCGCTGCGCCGCCCCGGCGGTGGCCGTGGTGGCCGCCGCCGACCTGGCCGCCCGGATGCTGCCGGCGGCCCCCGGGCGGCTGCCGGTTGCCCTGCTGGCCGCGTGGGCGGTGCCGTGGCTGCTGGGGATCGCGCACGCCGACGGGCGGCTGACCGGTTCCCGCCCGGCCGCCGGACTGGCGGTGGCCGGCGGCGGGGTGCTCGTCGGCCTGCTCGCGCTCGGCTACCCGGCCAGCGCCGTGGGGGTGCCCGGCGCGGAGATGTCGAACCTGTACCCGCCGTCGCTGTTCGCCGTCGCGCTGGCGGTGGGCCAGATCGGCCTCGCGCTGCTGGCCCGGCCCGCGCTGACCCGGCTGCTGGACGGGCTCCGGCCGGCGCGGCTGGTAACCGTGGTGAACCGGGAGGCAATCGGGATCTATCTCTGGCATCAGCCGGTGCTGCTCGCGGTGACCGCGCTCACCGCGCGCCTCGGCCGCCCGCTGCCGGGACTGCACACCGCGCCGACGGGCCTCGGCTGGGTGGCCGTCCGGATCTGCTGGCTGCCACTGTTCGCCCTGGTCCTGGCCGCGCTGCTGGCACCGCGACGCGGGCCGTCGGGTGGCCACTCCGGCCCGGGCCGCCGGCACCCGGTCGCCCGAGTGTCGGGCGGCGGTACGGCGGGTGTACGCTGATCCCGTTCGCGGGTTGCAGTTCACCCGCCTTCCGGAGCCCCGCCGACCGCAGGAGGTGATCGCTGTGCGAGATAGCGATCCTTCCAGTCGTGGCCGGGCCCAATGTCAGCCCCGCTGAGCCACGACTCAGTCGCCGAGCTGACCCAGCTTCCCGCGCCTCCGCACCGCCCGTCTCCCTGACCGAACGGCCGGGGGTGATCGTGCTTCGCGACCCGACGGGCCGCCCGTGGAGGAGCACCCCGGTCACGACTCTCGTGTGCGTACGCCCCGATCCACCCTGCGGCCCGGCCGTCGAGCCCGGACCGCCGTCGCCACGGAGCACTCCCATGAGCCGTTACGTCGCCCCACTGGGCTTCACCCTCGCCGCCGTCTGGGTGGCTGTCCTCTTCTTCCTGACCGGCGCCCGCTGACCGCGCCGGTCGGGGCGTACCCGACCGGCAGCTACCCGAGATCGCCGATCGGCCGGCCCCGGCCGTCCCGCCTCAGATCAGGCGCGACGACCAGAGCAGGCTCAGCCCACCGGCGCAGAGGGCGAAGAGCAGCGCGATCCCCGCGTACCACTGGGTGACCTCGCGCGGCTCGGTCCGGAACCCGATCGAGCTGCCCATGTCCTGGTAGACCCGCTTCAGCTCGGTCACCGAGGCCGCCTCGTAGAAGTAGCCCCGGGTGGTCTCCGCCAGCTGCGACAGCGCAGTGCGGTCCACCGGCACCCGCTGCAGCTGGCCGCCGATGTCCACCTGACCCGAGTCGGTGCCGAACGCGATGGTGGAGACCGGCACGTTCGCCGCCTGCGCGGCGGCCGCCGCCTCCTCCACCGACCGCCCCGAAGTGCGGTAGCCGTCGGAGAGCAGCACGATCCGGGCCGGCGGGATGCCCGCCGCACCGTCCGCGGGCACCGTGCGGATCGCCTCCAGGCAGGTGAAGACCGCCTCGCCGGTGGCCGTCGCCTCGGCCAGCACGAGCCCGTCGATGGCGGTGGTCACCGCGGCCCGGTCCTTGGTCGGCGCGACCAACACGTTCGCCGACTTCGCGAAGGAGACCAGGCCGAGGTTGTAGGTCTGCGGCAACTCCCCGACGAACTGCTTCGCCGCCTCCTGAGCGGCCTCCAGCCGGTTCGGCGCGACGTCGTCGGCCTGCATCGACAGCGACACGTCGATGGCGAGCATCACGGTCGCCCGTTCCAGGGGCTCCCTGGTGTCCACCGCCGGCCGGGCCAGCGCGGTGGCCAGCACCAGCAGGCAGAGCAGGAACGCGGTGGCCGCCGCGTGCCGCCGCCAGCCCAGGCCCTTGGGCGCGAGAGTACGCAGCAGGTCGACGTTGGTGAACCGCATCGCGTACGACCGGCGGTGCAGCTGCCGCCAGACGTACGCGGCGGCCAGGGCGAGCACCGGCAGCACGGCCAGCAGCCACCACGGTTGCAGAAAACGGATCATCGGGTCGTCCCTCGGGTCCGGGCGTGCCGCTGCGCGGCGACGAACCGCACCATGTCCAGCAGCCAGTCTCGATCGGTGCGCAGCCGCAGGTGGGCCGCGCCGGCGGCGCGCAGTTCGGTGGCGATGGCCGCGCGCTGGGCGGTCGCCGCCTCGGCGTACCGGCGACGCAGGCCCGGATCGGCGGTCTGCACCTCGTGCAGCTCCCCCGACTCGGGATCCACCACCGGCAGCACCCCCACGTCGGGCAGCTCCAGCTCACGCGGGTCGACCACCTCGACCGCCAGCACGTCGTGCCGGACCCGCAGCTTACGGATCGGCCGGCCCCACTGCTGCGGCGGTGCGAGGAAGTCGGAGATGACCACCACCAGGCCGCGCCGGCGCGGCGGCCGGTTGAGCATGTCGACCAGCGCCCCGAGGTCGCTGCGCCCGGGACGGATCTCGGTGCCGGCGATCGCCCGGAGCAGCCCCTGCGTCTCCTTGCGGCCGCCCCGGGCGGGCAACCGCAGCAGCGTACCGGTGCCCGCCTCCGGCGGAGCGCCCCGCCACCGGCCGGTCCGCGACTGCCGGGCGGAACTCCCCGCGCTCGCGGCGACGCCGGTGCCGATCACCGCGCCGATCCGGTTGCCGCCGCGGACGGTCAGGTGGGCCAGGGCGGCCGCGGCGGCGACCACCACGTCCCGCTTCAGCCACCGCCCGGTACCGAAGTCCAGGCTGGCCGACAGGTCCACCGCCAGCCAGGTCTCCAGCTCCCGGTCGGCCACGGTCCGCCGGACGTGCGGCAGCGTCGTCCGCGCGGTCACCGGCCAGTCCATCCGGCGTACGTCGTCGCCGGGGCGGTACTCGCGGGACTCCCCCGCCTCGCTGCCCGGCCCGGGCAGCAGCCCGGCGTAGTCGCCCTGGAGCAGACCGTCGAGCTTGCGGGTGACCATCAGCTGCAACCGGTCGAGGGCGGCGCCGGAGCGGTCGCCGCCTGCCGGCAGCCGGGTGGGTGGGGTCACGGGCGCTGCCCGGGCCAGCCGTTCCCCTGCGGGACGGCCGGTGACGGCGTCGCCTGCTGCCGGGGCGCCACCGCCGGCAACGGGATGGTCGACATCACCCGGTGCACGATGTGGTCGGCCGGTACGTCGTCGGCGAGCGCGTCGTAGCTGAGCACCAGCCGGTGACGCAGGATGTCCGGGGCGATGTCCTGCACGTCCTGCGGCAGCGCGTAGTCCCGGCCGCGCAGCAGCGCCAGCGCCCGGCTGGCCCGGACCAGGCCGAGCGAGGCACGTGGGCTGGCACCGTACTGGATGAGCTGCGCCACGTCCGGCATGCCGTGCTCGGCGGGGGCGCGGGTGGCGAGGACCAGCCGGACCGCGTAGTCGACCAGGGCGTTGTGCACGAAGACCTGGTCGGCCTTGTGCTGCAGCGCGATCAGGTCCGGGGTGTCGAAGACCCGGGACGGCTCGGGCGGCGTCACACCCATCCGGTAGACGATCTCCCGCTCCTCCGCGTCGGTCGGGTAGCCCACCACGATCTTCATCAGGAAGCGGTCCCGCTGCGCCTCCGGCAGCGGGTAGACACCCTCCTGCTCGATCGGGTTCTGGGTCGCCATCACCAGGAACGGGTCCGGCACCCGGTGGGACTCCCCGCCGATCGACACCTGGCGCTCGCTCATCACCTCCAGCAGCGCCGACTGCACCTTCGCCGGCGCCCGGTTGATCTCGTCGGCGAGCAGGAAGTTCACGAAGACCGGGCCCAGCTCGACGTCGAACTTCTCGCTGGACTGCCGGTAGATCCGGGTGCCCATGATGTCGGCCGGCACCAGGTCCGGGGTGAACTGCACCCGGGCGAACGAACCGCCGACCACCTTCGCCAGGGTCTCCACCGCGAGCGTCTTGGCCACGCCGGGCACCCCCTCCAGCAGGCAGTGCCCCCGGGCGAGCAGGGCGACGAACATCCGCTCGACCATCCGGTCCTGGCCGACGATCACCCGCTTGATCTCGAACAGCGCCCGTTCCAACAGGGTGGCGTCCTGAGCCGGGGTGGTGCTCGGTGGCGCGCCCGGCGCGGCCTCGGTCGGAATCGGGGCGTCGGGCGTGGTCGGCTGGGCCACCGGTCCTCCACAGCTTGGTCGTCGCGGCGTGTGCGTACCAAGACTGTCATGCCCGGCTGAGAGCCGAGGGTGGGAGAGGGACGATTTCCGCCGCGCCGTCCCGCTCCACGGAAAACGCTGAACACGGGTGGACAACCACGGGTCCGGCGTGTGTACGATTCACCCGTCGCCGGGCGGCTCCCCCCGTGGCCGCCCGGCGCTAAATCTCCCGGGGTGCAAGCTCTAGAATCACCCCGGTGACCACTCCCACCCCCGCCGACGAGGTGCTGATCTGTTCGGCGCGGGGGTGCGGCGCCCCCGCCGTCTGGGCGCTGCGCTGGAACAATCCCCGCCTGCACGACGCCGAGCGGCGCAAAACCTGGCTGGCCTGCGCCGACCATCGTGAATCGCTCGGCGCCTTCCTCGACGCGCGCGGCTTCCTGCGCGAGGTGGTGGCGGTGCCGCAATCGCCTACGCTCGAACCGTGAGCGAGCGGAGCGAGCGCAGGGACCATCCCGGTGAACGGTGACGACCTCGCCGGCCACCCGCCGGCCCCGCCCGGCCCCCTGGAGCCCTGGCCGGCCACCGTCCGATGGCAGCCGATCTCCCGCGACCTGATCTGGGTGGAGCTGATCCGGCTCGGCATCCTGGTCGCCGCGGTGCTGATGGTGCTCGCCGTGGCCTGGGCGGTCACCGGTCACTGGCTGCTCGGCGCCGCCCTCGGCCTGGTCCTGCTGCTGGCGGCCTGGCGCACCGTCACCATCGTCCGCGCCGTGCACGCCTGGGGGTACGCCGAACGCGCGGACGACCTGCTGGTCCGGCACGGGCTGCTGGTGCGGCGGCTCTCCATCGTGCCGTACTCGCGGATGCAGTTCGTCGACGTCACCGCCGGGCCGCTGGAGCGCGCGTTCGACCTGGCCACCGTCCAGCTGCACACGGCTGCGGCGGCGAGCGACGCCCGGGTGCCGGGACTACGCCCCGCCGAGGCCTCCCGGCTGCGGGACCGGTTGACCGCGCTGGGCGAGGACCGGGCGGAGGGACTATGAGCCACGGCCCGGCCGACCCGGGACCTGGCACTCCACCGCCGTACCCGGGCGACGACGACCGGCGCTCGCCGCCGTCATGGCCGCCGGCACCGGGACACGCCGGTCCTGCCCCTACGGCGAACGGACAGCCCGGACCGTTCCCACCCGGCCCCGGACAGCCCGGACCGTTCCCACCCGGCCCCGGACAGCCCGGACCGTTCCCACCCGGCCCCGGACAGCTTGGCCCGGTTCCACCCGGTCCCGGGCAGTTCGGGCCGGGCCCTTGGCCGGGGCCCGGCTGGCCGGCGTACCCGGCCTCGCCGGCGCCCGGCGGGGAGGAGCCGCGGCAGCGGCTGCACCCGCTCAGCCCGGCGCTGCACGGCGCCAAGTCGCTGGTCGTGGTGATCGCCGGCCTCTCCTGGTCGACCCTGTCCCGGGTCGGGTTCGGCTGGTTCGCCGCGCTGGTCACCGTCTTCGCGCTCGCCGCCACCGTGCTGGCCGTGGTCAGCTGGTGGAACACCGGCTACCACCTGGTGGGCCGGGAGCTGCGGGTGCACGAGGGGCTGATCTGGCGGCGTACCCGGGCGATCCCGCTGGAGCGGTTGCAGGCGGTGGAGGTGGTCCGGCCGCTGTTGGCGCAGCTCACCGGGCTGGCCGAGCTGCGGCTGGAGGTGGTCGGCGGGGGCAAGACCGAAGCGCCGCTGGCGTACCTGAGCGTGGCCGAGGCCACCGCGCTGCGCCAGCGGTTGCTCGCGGTGGCCGGCCACGCCCACGAGGCCGCTCCGCCCGCCGCCGGCGAGCCGCCGGCACCCGCCCCGGCCGAACGCCGGCTGCACACCGTACGCAACGCGGACCTGCTGGTCAGCCAGCTGCTCACCCCGCAGGCGTTCCTGCTCCCGTTCGGCGTGGCCTTCGTGGTGGCGCAGTTCCTCTCCGAGGGGTCCTGGTCGTTCATCGCGGTCGCCAGCACGTTGACCGCGATGGCCGGCGTGCTGCTGCAACCGGTCCGCCGGGTCCTCGACGACTGGAGCTTCCGGCTCGACCGGGACGCCGACACGCTGCGGGTCCGCAACGGCCTGCTGGAGACCCGGGTGCAGACCGTGCCGCTGCACCGGGTGCAGACCGTCGGCGCCGCCTGGCCGCTGCTCTGGCGGATGAAGGGCTGGCTGCGGCTGCGGCTGGAGGTGGCCGGCTACTCGGCCGCCGAGCCGGACGACCGGAACCGGCCGGACCGGCTGCTGCCGGTCGGCGACGCGCACACCGGCGAGCTGATCGTCGCGGAGGTGCTGCCCGGCGTACGGCTGGATGCGCTGCCCACCACTCCGCCGCCCCCGCGGGCGCGCTGGCTGCGCCCGCTGACCCGTACGGCGATCGGCGCCGGCCTGGACGGGCAGGTCTTCGTCGCCCGGTCCGGGCTGCTGACCCGCCGGATGACGCTGGTGCCGTACGCCCGGATCCAGAGCGTGCGGGTCACCCAGGGCCCGGTACAGCGGTGGCTGCGGCTGGCCACGGTGCACGCGGACACCGCCGGCGGGTCGGGCGCGGCCGCGGCCGACCGTGACCTCGCCGAGGCATGGGACCTGGCGGCCGAGCTGACCGCCCGAGCGGAGGCGGCACGCCGGGCCGATCGAACCCGACGCCGCTGAGCCATCCGCCGTGCTGGTTCACGGAAAGAGTGGCCACTCCGCGAGGGATGGCCACTCTTTCCGTGAACGAGGGTGGATCTTGGGCGGGCGATGGGGGGACGAGCGGGGTCAGCGTTCGGCGGGGGCCGGGGCGGCGGGGGACGGGGCAGCGGGGGACGGCGGCTCCTCGGCGGGCGGTGACGCCGCGTGCCGGGTCCGCCGGGCCGACCACCAGCGCTCGGCCAGGCCGACGACCAGGAAGGTCAGCCCGACGTACGCCCAGCCGACCAGCACGTCGATCAGGTAGTGCTCGCCGCTGTAGATCAGGGTGAAGGTCATCGCCAGCGGGTACGCCAGCAGCAGCGGCCACCAGCGCTTCCGCAGCGAGCGCAGGAAGAAGAGCACCACGAACAGGGCGAACGCGGTGTGCAGCGAGGGCATCGCGGCGACCGGGTTGGAGGCGATCTGCCCGGCGTTGAGCAGGTTGCCCGCGCCGTGCATGCCCATCTCCTTCCAGCCCCGGGTGGAGATGCGCGCGACGTCGGTGAGCAGCCCGTTCTGGGCGGCCCACCACGGCGGGGCGGCCGGGTAGAGGAAGTAGGTGGCCAACCCGGCGGCGCAGAGGAAGCCCCAGCGCCGCATGTACGCCGCCCAGCGCGAGTGGTCGTGCAACCAGAGCACCGCCGCGGCGGCCAGCGTCGCCACGAAGTGCGAGAAGTAGACCCAGCTGACCAGCACGTCCCACCAGCGCACCTCGGCTTGGTAGAGGTGCTGCTGGAGCCAGATCGTGGGCACCTCGCCGCCGGTGGCCCAGCCCATCAGGAACCGGTCGGCGACGATCAGCTCCATGGCGTGCGGCGTCGCGCCGTCGTCGGCGAACCCGCGGGAGAGGTTGTACCCGACCAGCAGCACCACCACCGGAATCCAGTCCCGGGCGAAGCGCAGGTGGCTGCGCCACGGCCGGGCGGAGTGCCAGGCGATGGTGCCCGCCCAGATCCAGACGAAGGCGTACGCGGGGTCGGTCGGCAGGCCGATGCCGAGCCAGGCGGCCACGAAGGCGACCCCCCAGATCGTCATCGCCACCACCCGACGGCGTCCACCGGGGGGTGAGGCGGGGGCATCGGTCCGGGCGGGGAGCTTGGGGTCTGTCAGGACGGCCATCGGAGTCAAGGTTAACGGCGCGCTACGCATCGACGGACGCCGACCACCCGTCGGTGGCCCGCGGCCCGCCGGGCCGGGCGGCCCGGCCTCGGCTCGTCTAGGCTCGAACGTATGCAGGAGCAGCCGGAGTCGCCCTTCGCGCCGGGCCTGACCGCCCGGATCGAGCTGACCGTCACCGACGCCGACACCGCGCAGGCGGTGGGCTCCGGTGACGTGCCGGTGCTCGGCACACCCCGGGTCCTCGCCCTGGCCGAGGCGGCGACCGTGGCGGCCACCGCGATCCGGATGCCACCCGACTCGACGACCGTCGGCGTCCGGGTCGAGCTGGAGCACCGCGCGGCCACGCCGGTCGGGCGGACGGTGACCGCCGGGGCCCGGCTCGCGAAGGTCGACGGCCGGCGGCTGCTGTTCGAGGTGACCGTCACAGACGGCGACGAGGTCGTCGCCGAGGGCCGGGTCGAGCGCGTGCTGGTCGACCGGCGACGCTTCGTCGAGCGCGCCTCCCGCGCCTCATGACCGCCCGGTTCGTCGAGGTCGCCGACCGCGTCCACGTGCTGCGCGAGCCGCTGCTGCACGTCAACGCGACCCTGGTGGTGGGCGACGGCGCGGCGCTGCTGGTGGACACCCTCTCCACCGCCGGGCAGGCCCGGGAGTTGGCCGGGGCCGCCCGGACGGTCACCCCGCACCCGTGGACGATCGTCAACACCCACCACCACTTCGACCACTGCTTCGGCAATGCCACCCTGGCCGCCGACCCGCCCCGCCCGGTGTACGCGCACGAGCTGACCGCCACCGCGTTGCGCGACCGCCCCGACGAGCTGCGCCGGGCGGCGTACGAGGAGATGCGTGACGAGCAGCCGGAGCTCGCCGCCGAGCTGGCCCGGACCGAGCTGCTGGCTCCGACGCACGCGGTGCGCGTCGAGACCGTGCTCGACATCGGCGGCCGGCGGGTGGTGCTGCGTCATCCCGGTCACGGGCACACCGACGCCGACCTCGTGGTGCACGTGCCGGACGCGGACGTGCTGGTCGCCGGCGACCTGGTGGAGCAGAGCGGGCCACCGGCGTTCGAGGAGTCGTACCCGATCCAGTGGCCGGACGCGCTGGCCGACCTGCTCCGCCTCACCACGCCCGACACGGTGGTGGTGCCGGGGCACGGCGCACCGGTCGACGTGGACTTCGTCCGGGCCCAGCACGCCCAGCTGGCCCAGCAGGCCTGGCTGATCCGGGCCGGCCACACCGGCAACGCACCGCCGGAGCGGGTGGCCGCCGAGTCGCCGTTCGGCGCCCGGCCCGGCCTGATCGCCGCCCGCCGCGGCTACGCGGAACTCGACGGCACCGCCTGACCCCGCGCCGGGTGGGTCAGGCGGGGAAGCGGGCGGTGACGGCGGCACGGGTGGGCATCGAGGTGGCGCCGCCGGGGGCCTCGCAGACCAGGCCACCGACGCGCAGGGCGAAGGCGACCCGGTCCCGCCAGCCGATCGGGTCCACCGGCTCGCCGGCCGCGAGCAGCTCGGCGATGAGCGCGCCCATCACCGAGTCCCCGGCGCCGGTCGCGTCCACCGCACCGACCTTCGGTGCGGGCACGCGTACCACGTCGTCGGCGGCCGCCACCAGGGCGCCGGCCGCGCCGAGGGTGACCACCACGGTGCCCGCGCCCAACTCCCGCAGGTACGCGGCGACCCCCTCCTCCGGCTCGCCGGGATAGAGCACGGCCGCGTCGGCGGCGCTCAGCTTCACCAGGTGGGCGCTGGCGGCGAACTCCGCGACCACCTCGCGCAGCGCGGCCACGGCGCCGGGCCCGTCCATCAGCCGGGTGCGCACGTTCGGGTCGAACACCCGCAGCGCCCCGGCGATCGACCAGGCCCGCCGGGCGGCGGCCAGCACCGGCGGGTCGAGCAGCACGATCGAGCCACAGTAGAGCACCTGTGCGCCCTCGATCAGGGGCACGCTCAGGTCCTCGGCGGTGAGCAGGGCGTACGACCGGGGTTCGCCGTAGAAGCGGAAATCCGGTTCGGGGCCGGCGAAGGTGGCCACCGCCAACGCGGTCGGGGCCGGTACGGTGACCACCCCGGCCAGCCCGACGCCCGCCTCGGCGAGGAACGCCCGGATCCGCTCCGCGAGCGCGTCGTCGCCCAGCGACCCGACGAACTGCACGTCGCCGCCGAGCCGGGCCACCGCCACGGCCACGTTGAGCGGTCCCCCGCCGATCGCCTGTCGATAGACGGGCTGCCCGTCGTACTCGGCGTCGAGCAGGTCGACCAGCGCCTCGCCGAGCACCACCGCGTACCCCATCCTGACTCCCTCCGTTCGTGGTACCTCCGATCCTGACGCATTGCGGGGCATGGCGCGCGGGGACGACCGGACGCCGCACGACGGGACCAGAGTCATCGACGTACAACTATTGCGCGCGGCGCGGCGACGTGATGGGATGGCCCTTGCCGGAGTGGTGCGGGGGGCTGCCGCGCCGCCCGGCCGCCGGGTCAGCCGACGCGAGGGCACACCGGTCCGTGACACGGACCGCCGATGGTGTATGCCCAGCCGGCCCCGGCCAGCGCCGGGCATGCACCGCGATCGTCGCATCCGCTCATCCGGCGGGGCGGACCGGTGCGGTCACGCCCCGCGAGTCAGGAGAAGTCGTGCACCGATCCCGTATGGCCGCGTTGCTCACCGCGGCCGCCACCACCCTGGCCGCGGGCGTCTTCGCCCTGGTCACCACCTCCAGCCCGGCAGCCGCGCACGGCGCGGCGATGAAGCCGGGCGCCCGGACCTACCTGTGTTGGAAGGACGGTCTCAGCCCGCAGGGTGACATCCGGCCCAACAACCCCGCCTGCGCGGCAGCGGTCGCGCAGAGCGGAACGAACTCGCTGTACAACTGGTTCAGCGTGCTGCGCTCCGACGCGGGCGGCCGGACCGTCGGCTTCATCCCCGACGGCCAGCTGTGCAGCGGCGGCAACACGGGCTTCAGCGGCTACGACCTGGCCCGCAACGACTGGCCGATCACCCACCTGACGGCCGGGCGGACCATGGAGTTCAACTACAGCAACTGGGCCCACCACCCGGGCACCTTCTACTTCTACGTCACCAAGAACACCTGGAGCCCGACCAGGGCGCTGGCCTGGAGCGACCTCGAGGACCAGCCGTTCCTGACGGTGACCAACCCGCCGCAGAGCGGCGCGGTCGGCACCAACGACGGGCACTACTACTTCAACGGCACCCTGCCGTCGAACAAGAGTGGCCGGCACATCATCTACTCCCGCTGGGTCCGCTCGGACAGCCAGGAGAACTTCTTCGGCTGCTCCGACGTGACCTTCGACGGTGGTAACGGCGAGGTGACCGGGATCGGCTCGGGCGGCAGCAACCCGCCGCCCACCACGGCGGCTCCCACCCCCACCCGCACGACTGCGCCGCCGACGACGGCCCCGCCGACCACCGCCCCGGCGACCACGCCGCCGCCGGCCGGTGGCAGCTGCATGGCGGTCTACGCGGTGACCAACTCTTGGCAGGGTGGCTTCCAGGCCGAGGTCACGATCATGAACCACAGCTCCCAGACGTACGGCGGCTGGACGGCGAACTGGACCCTGCCCAGCGGGCAGAGCATCAGCCAGCTGTGGAACGGCAACCTGACCACGAGTGGGTCGTCGGTGACAGTCACCAACGCCTCGTTCAACGGCACCATCGCGCCGAACGGCACCACCACGTTCGGCTTCCTGGCCAGCACCTCGGGCAGCAGCAGCGTGCCGACGGTCACCTGCACCGGCCGGTGACCTGACGCGCACCCGCACCTGAATGAAGAGGGCCCCCGGTAATTCCGGGGGCCCTCGTTCACTCCCGCGTCAGCGGACCATGCTGCCGACGACGGGCTTGGTCAGCAGGGCCGACTGGTTGCGCTGGATGCCCGGGTCGAGGGTCTTGGCCACGAAGATGGCGTGCCAGATGCAGAAGATCAGCACGGTCCACACCTTGCGGGAGTGGTCCGCCTCCTCCCGCTTGTGCTCGTCCAGCAGCCGCATCGCGTACGACAGGTCGATCAGGTCGCCCGCGCCGGAGGTGGCCAGCACGTGCCGGGCCCACTCGTACATCTCGCCGCGCAGCCACACCCGGGTCGGGGTGGGGAAGCCGAGCTTCTTGCGGTTGACGATGGCCGGCGGCACGACGCCCTGCAGCGCCTGCCGCATGGCGTACTTGGTGGCCTCCGAGCGGGGCGGCAGCTTCAGGTCGACCGGAATGCCCGCCGCCACGTTGAACACCTCCCGGTCCAGGAACGGCACCCGCACCTCCAGCGAGTGCGCCATCGAGATCCGGTCGGCCTTGACCAGGATGTCGCCGCGCAGCCAGGTGTAGAGGTCGACGTACTGCATCTTGGTGACGTCGTCCAGCTCCATGCACTCGGCGTAGATCGGCGCGGTGACGTCGGTGTAGCGCACCGAGGGGTCGTAGCGGCGCAGCAGGTGCTGCTTCTCCTCCTCGGTGAACATCCGGGCGTTGCCGTAGTAGCGGTGCTCGATCGGGGTGGTGCCGCGTTCCAGGAAGCTCTTGCCCTTCACGCCCTGCGGGATGGCCTTCGAGACCGCCCGCAGGCCCTTCTGCACGCCGCCCGGCAGACCGTTGACGCCGGCCAGCGAGAGCGGCTCCCGGTAGATCGTGTAGCCACCGAAGAACTCGTCGGCGCCCTCGCCGGAGAGCACCACGGTGACGTGCTCGGCGGCCTTCTTCGCGACGAAGTAGAGCGGGACCAGGGCCGGGTCGGCGACCGGGTCGTCCAGGTGCCAGACGATCTTCGGCAGCGCCTCGATCATGTCCTGCGGCCCGATCTTCGTCGGGATGGTGGTCACGTCGAGGTGCCGGGCCGAGTCCTGGGCGACGTCGATCTCGGAGTAGCCGGGCACGTCGTACCCGACGGTGAAGGTGAGGATGTTCGGGTTGAACTCCCGGGCCAGCGCGACCACCGCGGTGGAGTCGATGCCGCTGGAGAGGAACGAGCCGACCGGCACGTCCGAGCGCATGTGCATCCGGACGCTCTCCCGCAGCGTCTCCCGGATGTCGTGGTAGAGCCGCTGCTCGTCGGCCACCGGGGCCGGGTGGAACACCGGCCGGTACCAGCGGCGCACCTCGATCCGGCCGCCCGGGGTCCAGGTCAGGTACTCCCCCGACCCGATCCGGCTGATGCCCTTGTGCAGGGTGCCCGGCTCCGGGACGTACTGCAGGGTCAGGTAGTGGCTCAGGTTGGCGGTGTCGATCCCGGCGTCGCCCTGGTACGCCGACTGCGCGAACGGCAGCAGCGCCTTCTTCTCGGAGGCGAGGTAGAGGCCGTCCTGCGTCTCGAGGTAGTGCATCGGCTTGATGCCGAAGTAGTCGCGGGCGCCGAAGGCACGCCGCTCCTGCCGGTCCCAGATCACGAAGGCGAACATCCCGCGCAGCCTGGTGAGCACCTGCTCACCCCAGTAGTGGAAGCCGGCGACGATCACCTCGCCGTCGCCGTTCGTGGCGAACTGGGCGCCGTAGTCCCGGATCAGCTCGTCCCGCAGCTCGATGTAGTTGTAGATCTCGCCGTTGAAGGTGAGCAGGTAGCGGCCGTTCGCATAGGGCAGCGGCTCGTGGCTGAGCGCCACGTCGATGATCGCCAGCCGCTTGTGCGCGAACACCCCGTCCGCGTACTGCCCGGTCGCGTCGCCGACCACCTCGACCCCGGTCTCGTCCGGGCCGCGGTGGTGCAGGCACTCCAGTGCGCTTGCGATGTGGTCGCGGTGGGCGGCGGCGTCACCGCGCGCGCTGAAGAAAGCAAGGAGTCCGCACATGATGGCCATCTTTCCACGCGGCTGGAGCGGCCGTCGCGGCACCGCATGCTCTCCCTGCTCCCGTGCGCGCGGTACGGTCTGGACCAGCGACGAGGCTCAGGGAGGGCGGATCATGGCCGAGGAGCGGACCCAGCCGGGCAAGCCGGCGGACGGCACCGAATCGCACGACCCGGACTTTCCGGAGGCGTTCCTGGCGTTCATGCGGCAGGGCTGGCGGGACACCGAACTGCCGGTGGGTCCCCGCCCGGAGGTGCCCAACTACGCCAAGCGACGCGCCGCTGTATCCGCGGCCTTCCCCGGGGAGACGCTGGTCATCCCGACCGGCAACGAGAAGGTACGCGCCAACGACACCGACCACCCGTTCCGGGCGGGCAGCGACTTCGCGTACCTGACCGGCGACCTCGAACCGGACAGCGTGCTGGTGCTGCGCCCCAACGGCGACGCCATGCTCTACATGCGGCCCCGGTCGTCCAGGGAGAACGACGACTTCTTCCGCAGCCGCAACGGCGAGCTGTGGGTGGGTCGCCGGCCCACGCTGCGCGAGAGGTCGACCGAGCTGGGGCTGCCCACCGCCGATCTGACCGAGCTGAACGCGGCCCTGGCCGACCTGGCGCCGGGGCGTACCCGGGTGCTGCGCGGCTTCGACGCCCGGGTGGACGCGGCGGTGCGGCCGTACGACGGCGCCCGCCTCGACGGGCAGCCGGGGCGGGACCGGGAGCTGGCGATCGCCGTCTCGGAGTTGAAGCTGGTCAAGGACGAGTGGGAGATCGCGCAGCTCCAGGAGGCGTGCGACGCCACCGTCCGCGGCTTCGAGGACGTGGCCCGGGCGCTGCCGGCCGATCGCGGCGTCTCGGAGCGCCTGCTGGAGGGGGTCTTCGCGCTGCGCGCCCGGCACGACGGCAACGACGTCGGGTACGGCTCGATCGTCGGCGCCGGCGAGCACGCCACGATCCTGCACTGGGTGCACAACCACGGTGCCACCCGCCCCGGTGAGCTGCTGCTGATGGACATGGGCGTGGAGAACCGCAACCTCTACACCGCGGACGTCACCCGGGTGCTGCCCGTCAACGGACGCTTCACCCCGCTGCAGCGCCAGGTGTACGACGCCGTCTACGCCGCCCAGCAGGCCGGCATCGACGTGATCAAGCCGGGCGTGGCGTTCCGAGAGGTGCACCTGACCGCCATGCGGGTCCTCGCCCAGGCGTTGAAGGACCTCGACCTGCTGCCGGTCAGCGTCGATGAGGCGATGGACCCTTCCTCGACCGTCTACCGCCGTTGGACCCTGCACGGCACCAGCCACATGCTCGGCATCGACGTGCACGACTGCGCCAACGCCCGCAAGGAGGCCTACCGGGACGGGCCACTCGGCGAGGGCTACGTGCTCACCGTCGAGCCGGGGCTGTACTTCCAGCCGGAGGACGAGCTGGTTCCGGAGGAGCTGCGCGGCATCGGCGTCCGGATCGAGGACGACATCCTGGTCACCGCCGACGGCGCGGTGAACCTCTCGGCCGGACTGCCGCGTCGCTCCGACGAGGTGGAGACGTGGCTGGCCGAGCAGCGCGAGGCCGGTCCGCGCCTGCCCGGCTGATCGTCGACCCTACGATTTCTGACGGCGGGCCTCACCGCCCGGCTGCCTGCGACGTTTCCGTCGTTGTGCCGCCGGTGGTGGGGCCCGCCGCTGTTTGTGCGCGCTCGGCACCCGTCGTCACCCCACGCGGCTGATGGTCGTCACCCGCCTCGTGTGAGGCGAATGTGTGGTTTTTTCAGATACGTCCGCCTCATGAGGATCCTTCTCATAACGTCTGGATCAGAGGCTACAACCGGTTTGTAGCTGGTCGCCCCGCCAGGGGCGGTGCGACCCCTTTGTGTAACCGAAAGGGCGGAAGGCTCTGATGTCCAACGACGTAACCAATTCCGACGGCGGGGCCCCGATGACCCCTCCGACGAGCAGGCGGCGGGCGCTCTGGGTCGCCACCGGCGTGGCCGGGCTGACCGGCGTTGTCGGTCTGGCGGCGCTGGGTGGCCTCGCCGCTCGGAACGACAAGCCCAACGACGCGCAGCGCGTCGCCGAGAACCACGCGGCCGCGCCGCAGAACGCGAGCGACGTCGGAAACAGCGACGAGAAGCGCGATGGCCAGGACGAACAGAACCAGGAAGACAAGCAGGGCAAGGACGGCAAGGACCGCGATGTCAAGGACGAGCAAGGGCGGGTGCGGGAGGTGCCTTGCCGGAACGACGAACTGGTCGAGGCCGTCGACCGGGCCAACCGGGAGTTCGGCGGCGCCTTGAAGCTGACTCGCGACTGCGTCTACGACCTGAGCAGGTTCGACGAGAAGTCCGGCACGGCCCTGCCGACGATCCGGCAGGAGATCACCATCTGGGGCAACGGCGCCACCATCAGGCGGGACTCGCGGGACGCGTTCCGGCTCTTCCGGGTCGCCGACGGCGGTGACCTCACCCTCAA